>JAEEIU010000036.1 GCA_016281495.1 Treponema sp.
CCGCCCGATTGAGGACATGGCAATCAGTTGCCGAGCGCACTGTATCTGCCCGCCGGGAGCCCAGCACAAATGCACGGAACGCCGCGACATCCCCGGAAGCAACGCATTCGTCCCGTCAGTAGCAGGCCTAATCATCGCAAGTGAAATCATAAAGGATTTGACGCAGGAAGCCACCGCACGGGCACGGGCTGTAAAGACGGTGAAATGATAGCTGAAATGCCTAAAAACGGTACAAATCGCAACTTCAACTTGCGTTTTGTTCCATTCAAGAAAATAAAAAGGAGTCTCCCATGATCAAAGTCTATTGTTACGACCGATGTTCCACATGCAAAAAGGCTCTTGCCTGGCTTGAGGCAAAGGGTGTGGACTACAAGAAAATCGACATCAAGGGTGAACATCCGGACGAAAAGACATTGCGTGCGCTGCATAAAAAATCCGGGCTACCGCTTAAAAAGTTTTTTAATACCAGCGGAATCCTTTACCGTGAGATGGAACTTTCTACAAAACTCCCGGGCATGAGCGAGGACGAGAAGTTTAAGCTTTTGGCAAGTGACGGCATGCTGGTAAAAAGACCTTTGCTTGTAACGGACGATACAGTCTGCACGGGCTTTAAAGAAGGTGAATGGAAAGCGGTTCTGAAGGTGTAAGGGATGGTGTGAAATCCAATACACCTTTTTCTGCAATTATGCTAGACTTTCCGCATGATACAGATTTTCGGGACAAACAAAAACTTTGACGTTAAGACTGCACAGCGTTTTTTCAAGGAACGGCGCATTCAATTTCAGTTCGTTGACCTAAAGGAAAAGGAGATGAGCCGCGGTGAGTTTGACAGCGTGGTGGATGCAATTGCCAGGGAGGCAGGAAGCAGGACAGATGCAATCGAAGCGATGACCGACACAAAGTCAAAGGATTATGCCAGCATTGCCTATCTTGAAGACGGGGAAAAGGCCGAAAAGCTCTTTGAAAACCAGCTTAAACTCCTAAAACAGCCCGTGTGCCGCAATGGAAAGAATCTGGCGACGGTAGGTCTTGCCCAAAAAACATGGGAAGGCTGGAAATAAATGTCGGGCTTGAGTGAAAAATTATACTAGGGATTAATGGGCGGAAAAAATCAACTTAAATCACACAATCATCGTGTTATGGATTCCATGATGTGCAGGAGGGCTGATTTGTCGGCAACGGATACCTGTCTGAGTAGCTCAAGGATTTTTATGTCTTCTGCGGATGGGACCGGACTTTTGCTTCCATAAACCATGGCTTCAACGCTTGTGTTTAGGACAGAGGCTATTTTACAGGCATAATCGGCGGGTGGCATTGATGCTCGTGCACCCAAATAGTTTTCAATGGACCGTTTTGAAATACCTGTCTTAAACGCAAGTTCCTTTATCGTCATATCTTCATAGTCCAATAGTTCTTTAAGATTTTCCTTGAAATTATTGCCCATGGTTACAGAATACTTCAAAGTGCGGTTTTTTTACTTGACCAGTACGCAAAATGCGGATTATAATATGTTGAATAACTTCAATTGAAGTATTTTTGCATCAATTTTGGGGTGCAAAGGTAGCAACACACTGACAAGGAGTTTGACCATGAAAAGCAGAATTATCATTTTAACCGGCATTTTACTCATGACATTTGGTTTTATTTCATGTAAGGCAGAAGTCGAAGAACCTGCGCCGACACCAGAGCCGGAAGCACAGGCAACTTATTACACGGTTACATATTCATCCGAACATGGAACGGCACCGGGAGCGATTTCTGTTGAAGAAAACACAATCCTAACAGAATCACAGCTGCCCGCACTTTCTGACGGGACATGGGTCTTTAAGGGCTGGTATGTCAACAATGTAAAGGCCGTTGCAGGCGAATATCAGGTAGCAGGAAACGTAACGCTTACCGCACACTGGGCCGCTACGGCAACAGTCTCTTACCACAGCAAGTTTGGAACCGTCCCGCAAAGCTTTGACAGGGAACTGAACCAGACCCTGACGGAAGAAAACCTGAATGCCATGACATGCAGCCCCTACACATTCCTTGGCTGGTTCTATGAAAAGGACGATGATGACAATGGAACCGGAATCCAGGCACAGGCGGGAGATGAAATAAGCGCCGATGTCCCCCTATATGCAAAATGGCAGACGGCGACAGTTTCGTTTACTTCGGCATACGGAACGGTACCCAGCATAAAAAAGTACACGGGACAAAAGCTGGCAAGTTCAGAAATACCAGTTTTGAGAAGGACAGGATACAGTCTTGACGGCTGGTTCAATGGTTCAACAAAACTCACAACAGATTATATTGTTTCTGACAATGTAACATTTGATGAAAGTTGGACTATAATTGAATATCATATTGTATATCATGTTGATGGAGGAACTCTTCCAGAAAATGTGGATACAGTATATACAATTGAAGATGCAGTTGAACTTGTAACTCCAACAAAAGACAAAAGGATTTTTGCTGGATGGCATACAACAGAAGACTGCTATGTTAAAAATCAAATTTCTGGCTGGAATGCTGGAAAGACCGGAGATGTAGATCTTTATGCATTTTGGGCAAAATATGATAGCTCAAATATCGAAAAGATTTATACCTCTTCAGAGGACTGCATAATTGCAGGAGAATTCACTTATACTGATTTGACAAAGATTCAGCAGGCATTGAACAAACGATTCACATATTACTATGAAAGACGTGAAGACATTCCACCTATTAGGTTGGACTTGTCACATGTTACAGTAAAAAATGGTCGTGTTCCATCGATATATGGATCAATGCTGAAAAGCATAAAAATGCCAGACAACATTAATTGTGTTGAATGTGCTCAGTATGAAAATCTTGAGTATATTGTATTCCAGGATACAGAAGTAATTTGGGACTTCTATGCTGGATCAACAATCAAGTCTAGTGGTAGAATGAATGATCCTGTTGAAAATTGTAGAATACTTTCAAAATATTCCACAATTAAATTACAGCAGTAAATCATAGCAAAGGCAAATTAGACTTCGGTCGAAATGCCTTTGTATCTTGGTGTGATGGGTGCAAAAATTCCTGTCATCCTGATTATAAGGAAGTATTATAAAAATACTTAAAGATTATTCATGATAGTCAAAAGAATGTATTAATAATATGGGATAGAATTAGATGGTTGAAAAAACATATAAAGAACTGATAGACTTCCCTAATAACAATTCCAACGAGACGAATTCTACTAAGGATGACATTATAGGAAAGGCTTTTAAGGTTGCAAACGCATGCCGTGACAAAGAAATTGATAGATTCTGGAGTCGAGGTCTATATTTCTGGGGATTTATTGTAGCATCATTCGGCGCATACATGGCTTTATTCAATGTTTTTCTAAAAAATGAGGATGGATCAAAAATAGCCATTGGAATTAGTGCAATTCTAAAAATGAGCTTTGCAGCAAAGGTTGTACTTTGTATTATGTCGTTTATCTGCTTTATTTTTTGTGTTGCATGGCTTTTAGTTCAAAAGGGTTCAAAATTCTGGCAAAAGAACTGGGAAAGACATATTAGTCTTCTTGAAAAGGACTGTATCGGCAAACTCTTTGAATCACATCTTGATACTAATAATAAGCAAGAGTTTAGTAAGTGTCTTTTAGTAACGAAAGCGTATGATTATTCCGTAAGCAAGATAGCTCTTTTATGTTCAATGTTACTCAGTATATGTTCATTTGGATTGGTTGTTTTTCATATCATACTTTTAATCCTAGACTTGATAAATTTTAAAATACCTGCATTGTCAAATTTTTTTCTGCTGAAGATTTTTATAATTCTTGTTCTTTTACTCTTCTTGGTCTTGTTTACAGTTTTTTTCTTTACAAGAAGTCCTGGGAATAAAGATGAAGATGATAAAAACAATTCTGAATATGATTCTAGTTATACATATTTTAAACAAAACAAAGAAACCATAAAGATAGTTCCTGATGAAGAAAAAGAAAGTAATTACATTAAGACATGAAACTATTGAGCTCATTAGCAGAATGCCAGTCAGCAAGATGAAAACAAATCCAGCCAGACATCTCTCTCACGGGATTTTGCGTAGCAAAATCGAATCCGCGTGACAACCTCTTTCCTCACTCACCAATCAACTCCGACAATAAACAAACTAATCAAGAATCTCTATATAACACCCAAATTACCACACTCCATGTCGACTTTTCCCAGTTATCGTGGTAAAATAAAATATACTTGATTTACAGGAGGTACATGATATGCCGTATGCAGCATTGGAAAAAGAAATAGAAACTCTTCCTCATGCCGCAATAAGTGAGGTTTTAGATTTTATTCGTCTTATTAAACTTAAATTTCCAGAAGATGATACCGTAACCCCAAAGAAATCTCTTTATGGCATTTGGAAAAATGACTCGTTTTATATGTCCCCAGATTTTGACGAACCATTGGAAGATTTTGCGGAGTACATGAAATGAAATACCTGCTTGATACTCATACAATTCTTTGATATTTATTTGGAGATGCACGATTATCAGAAAAAGCAAAAGAAATAATTGAATCAAACATTTGTTTTTACAGCTATGCTTCGTTTTGGGAGATTTCCATAAAGCAGAGTTTAAAGAAATTGGAATTTACGCATACAGTATACGAAATAGATGAAATGTGTAGGAAAGCAGGATTTAGAAAACTCCCGATAACACTTGATGATTTTAACAAAGTCAGGAATTTACCCTTCCAAAAAGATGTGAAACACAATGATCCATTTGATAGAATTCTGATTTCACAAGCCATTGAAAACGATTTGACAATAATAACAACTGATGGAAATATACCATTATATTCGGTAAAAACCATTTGGTAATGAAAGTTATAGAAACCATCGATATCTGGGTTTTATAGCCGTATGACAAATTCCCGCCAATAACTCCATAAATTTTTGACAGAATGGGCTTTTTGTGAGATAATGTATAGGTTGAACTTTTTTCTTCAGGAGTATTAAAAATGAGTAAATTGAAAATCCATGATCCAATTAAGTTCCTTGATGACTACAGGGGAAAAGTCTTTAACGGAGAATGGCCCACAATTCCGGAAATGTTTGACATTACCACGGAACGCTATCCAGACCGAGCCTGTTTTACCGATTTTGAAGGCCCGAATGGAGCAAAAAACACTCTGACATACCGACAGGCTCATGAGAAAATCGTTCAGCTTTCAAAATGGCTTGCGGCAAACGGTGTAAAGCACGGAGACAGGGTTGCTGTTACCGGAAAAAACTCCCCGGAGTGGGCTGTGGTCTATCTTGCGGCCCTTTACGCAGGTGCAATCGTGTGTCCTCTGGATTATGCCCTAAAAATAGAAGAACAGGAAAACCTTCTGTCTGTTGCGGAACCGAAATACCTGTTTGTTGATGACGAAAAATACCAGCGTTATATAGAAAAGAGCGCCTCATACAAGGTTTATGCACTTTCGCCCAAATATCAGGACAAATATGTCTATAACCTGAGCACGGATGAAGACCCGGAGATTAAGCGCCCGGAAGAAAATGAAACCGCCGCCATACTCTTTACTAGCGGAACCACGGGCAAACCCAAGGGTGTTATGCTTAGCCACAAGAACCTTGTAAGCGACTGTTACATCGCCCAGACCCACATGCCCATCTATCATACCGACGTCTTCTATGCCCTCCTTCCAATCCACCATGCCTACACGATGCTTGCGGTCTTTATCGAAACAATCAGCGTTGGTGCGGAAGTCGTATTCGGAAAGAGCATGGCAGTCAACAGGCTTATGCACGAGCTCAAGGAAGGAAAAATCACAATGCTCCTTGGCGTCCCGATGCTGTTCAACAAGCTCATTCAGGGAATAATGAAGGGCGTAAAGGAAAAGGGCGCCTTTGTCTATGGCCTGATCCGCTTCCTGATGGGAATTTCCTACTTTGTCAAGAAAGTGTTCAAGGTGAATCCGGGCAAAAAGATGTTCAAGTCTGTGTTGGAAAAGGCAAACCTTGCCACAATCCGTATCGCCATTTGTGGTGGAGGTCCTCTGGCAAAGTCCGTGTTCAAGCTGTACAACGAAATGGGAATCGATTTTGTTCAGGGCTATGGACTTACCGAAACTTCCCCAATCATTGCATTGAATCCGGTTCATCACTTTAAGATAGAAAGCGTCGGAAAATACTTTGTGGACTACATGCAGATGAAGATTCTGGATCCCAACGAAGACGGTGTAGGTGAAATTGCGGTAAAGGGTCCCATGGTCATGCAGGGCTACTACAACATGCCTACGGAAACTTCGCTCATGTTTACGGAAGACGGCTGGTTCAAGACCGGTGACTTGGGATGGCTGGATAGCGAAAACTACCTCATGCTTTCAGGACGCGTAAAGAACATGATTGTAACTGAAGGCGGTAAGAATGTTTATCCTGAGGAAATCGAAGACAAGTTCCAGCTTCAGTCTGATGTGCAGCAGATAACCGTTCAGGGATACATTGCGGATGAGGTTAAGAAGAGTGAGGAACTTGAGGCCCTCATTTACCCGGCAGACGACCTGTTCAAGAGGCTGGGTGTTGAACGTGATGGTGCCAATGCAACTGTGGTCTACAACGAAATCAAGAAGGATGTAGAGGAAGTGAACAAAACCCTGCTTCCATATCAGCGCATAACCAAAATCACAATCCTTGAAAAGCCGCTTGAGATGACCACAACCCTAAAGGTAAAGCGCAATTACAAGAAATAATTTGATGATAGGACTTGAATAAACATGAAACACAACATGCAGGTATTACAGGAGCTGGCTGCCAAAAACGGTCCCCTGTGCGTGGGTCTGGACACGGATCCTTCCTATATTCCGGAAGAAGTGGCCTCCCTTTATTCCTCACCGGCTCAGGCTGTTCTTGCCTACAATAAGGAAATCATTCAGCGGGTAAAAAGCGACCAGTCGGCATGTTGCTTTAAGGTTCAGGCGGCATACTACGAGGCCATGGGTTTAGAAGGAATGCAGGTCTATTCCCAGACCCTCAGGCTTGTAAAAGATTCAGGGCTTATATGCATAAGTGATGTAAAGCGGGGTGACATAGCGGCTTCGGCGAAGGCCTATGCCCGCGCTCATTTTACCGGAGATTTTGAAACCGACATCATGACTGTAAATCCCTACATGGGTTTTGAAACTCTTGAACCGTTCACGGAATATTGCAAGTCAAAGGGAAAGGGTGTTTTTGTCCTCCTAAGAACCAGCAATCCCGGAATGAATGATCTGGAAAACCTTGAACTTAAAGATGGCGGTCGTGTTCTGGACAGAGTGGGCGCCGAGTTGAACCGTCTTTCTCAGAAGATGAATGAATCATATCCGGGACAGACCTGTTCTCCCATTGGTGCGGTGGTTGGCTGTACGGAAGAAGAAAATGCCAGAGTCCTCCGCGAAACCTATCCCGACATATTTTTCCTGATTCCAGGTTACGGGGCTCAGGGTGGGGATGCCAGAATTGCCGCAACACTTTTACTAAAGGCAGGTGGAACGGTCAATTCATCCAGGGGAATCCTCTGTGCGTGGAAAAAATCCGAGGAATGCATTAAAAAACAGAATGAATCAAAACTAACGATGAAAGATATAGCCGATGCAGCCGCGATTGCCTCAATCAATGCAAAAAATGACCTCTTGGCCGCAAAAGCAAAACTGTAGGAGTGAACATGCTTGATGAGCCGTTGATAGACGAAGATGGAAAAGGCATTCAGTTTAACGGAATTGTACCTGTCAGTGTGGTAAAGCAAATTGAAGGGCAGAAGGACGTTTACCTTTTGGAGACGGTCGTGGAGCTTGAACGCAAGAGCCAGCTGATTCCAAAGCCAGGTCAGTTCTACATGATAAGGAGCGCCGCAAGTTCCGTTTACTTCAAGAGGCCAATTTCAGTTTATCGATCCATGGAATACCGGGGAAGTGGAAGGCGACGGCTTGTGCTCCAGTTTTTGATTCTTGAAAAAGGCGAGGGAACACGCGAATTATGCCACATGCTCCCTGGTGCGGGCCTGATGATTACAGGTCCCTGCGGAATGCCGTTCAAAGAGCCGGAACCAGTTAAGGGAAAGACAAAGGCATGCATCATAGGTGGCGGAATAGGAATAGCTCCTGTTGCCAATTTTGCCTCAACCCTTCCGGAAAAAAGCTATGATTTTTACGCATGCTTTAAGACAGGTTCCTATGGACTTGAGCATATCTCGGCGGACAAACTTACGGTAACAACAGATGACGGAAGTGTGGGAATAAAGGGAATGCTGCCTGCCGCAATAGATGCAGAGACAATCAGGAAAAACGGATACACAACTCTGTATGCCTGCGGACCAACCCCCATGCTTGCCTATGTCCAGAAGATAGCCGCAGAAGCCGGGGTTAAATGCTACCTTAGTCTTGAACACAGGATGCTTTGTGGTTTGGGTGCATGTCTTGGCTGTACGATTCAGACGACAAAGGGAACCGTTCGTGTGTGCAAGGAAGGTCCTGTCTTTGATTCAACAGAGATTCAGTTCCCGTCACCATGTGCAAGAAACAAGCCTCTGGAAGAAAATGTTGAACCGGATTTGAGCGTGGACATTGCAGGCGTTCATTTTAAGAATCCCGTGATTGCCGCATCTGGAACATTCGGTTACGGCCAGATTTACCGTGGCGTTTCGGATATCAGCTGGTGGGGTGGAATCTCTTCCAAGGGAACTACATTCGAGCCGAGGGACGGAAACTCTGGTGAGCGTGTAATCGAGGAAAGCCGTGGAGACATCAATTCAATTGGACTTCAAAATCCCGGCATGGAGGAAGTGAGCAAGATTCAGCTTCCGAATATGATGACCCTTGGCGTCACCTGCATAATCAACATTGCGGGGCATGACATTGAGTCCTACATCAAGGCAATTGAACTTGCGGACAAAAGCGACATTCCGATGATAGAACTGAACATCAGCTGTCCCAACGTAAAGGCGGGCGGTCAGGCATGGTCTATGGATCCAAATGTTGCCCGTGAGTGTGTTGAAGCAGTCCGCAAGGCAACCAAAAAGCCCCTTATGGTAAAGCTTTCTCCCAATGCACCCGACATCCGTGCTGTTGCCCTTGCCTGCATAGAAGCCGGAGCCGATGCCCTGAGCCTTGTGAATACGTTCCAGTCAACAGCGATAGACATAGAAACAGGAAAGCCCTTCTTTGACAACATCCGCGCAGGTTACTGTGGTCCCGCAATAAAACCAATTGCATTGCGCATAGTTTATGATGTGGTGGAAGCAATCAACAAGCTCCCGGAATCAAAACGTGTGCCCGTTGTCGGAATCGGCGGCATAGAAAAATGGCAGGACGCAGTTGAATACATCATGGCCGGAGCCAGCGCCGTTCAGGTTGGAACAGCAGTTTGTGTGGACCCCGACGTTGCCAAAAAAATCGTAAAGGGCCTGACCTCATTCATGAAAAGAAAAGGCTACAAAACACTGGATGACTTCAGGGGAATTGCACAGGGAAAGTAGGACTCGGCTTCCGGTCGCAAACGTCGTGTTTGCTCCTTCCAGCCCGGCTCCGTTCGCTGGCGGCGACTTCCTGTCGCCTTTTCGCCTGTCGGCGCGCTCACTACACTGCCTTGAAGCTTCGCTGGCAATACGAGTCCTACCCAAATCCGTTTAAAAACAAAAAACTCCTGCATAATAACAGGAGCTTTCTCTTCTAGCTGGGGTAGGACTCGGCTTCCAGTCGCAAACGTCGTGTTTGCTCCTTCCAGCCCGGCTGCACTCGCTGACGCCGCCGTCCATGGCGGCTTTTCCTCCCCCTGGTCGGCGCTCACTACACTTCGAGTCCTACAGATTTTAAAATAAAAAACCCACCTTTTCAGGTGGGACTCTTTAGCTGGGGTAGGACTCGAACCTACGGCCTCCGGGTTATGAGCCCGACGAGCTGCCAACTGCTCTACCCAGCGTCGTTATGTGCAAGATTATAGTGCATACTCAAAAGATAGTCAATATGTTGAGACCGTTTTTTGAGTATTTTAGTGACGCTGGGCTACAACTTATTTTGTTGTCTTTTTTGTTGTTTTTGCAGCTGTCTTTTTTGCAGCTGGTTTCTTAGCGGCAGTTGTCTTCTTTGCTGCTGGCTTCTTGGCAGTTGTTGCCTTTTTAGCAGCAGTAGCTTTCTTAGCGGCTGGCTTTTTGGCAGCAGTTGTCTTCTTTGCTGCTGGCTTCTTGGCAGTTGTTGCCTTTTTGGCAGCAGTTTCTTTCTTAGCTGCTGGTTTCTTGGCTGTAGTTGCCTTCTTTGCTGCTGTTGTAGCCTTCTTGGCAGTTGTCTTTGCGGCCTTTGCTGTAGTCTTAGCTGCCTTTGTAGCAGTCTTCTTTACAGTCTTTTTGGCTGCGGTAGCCTTTTTGTCAGCTGCTTTTGCTGTCTTTTTAGCACCAGCAGTTGCCTTTGCGGTTGTTTTCTTTGCACCGGTCTTAGCCCGTGTAACCGTCTTCTTTGCATCAGTTTTTGCTTTGTCTGCAACTTCTGTAAGCTCAACTGATGTTGGTTTGATTGATTCAGACATAGAGCCTCCCATATCATGATCGTCATTGAACAGATTATCTATTCTCGGATAATTGTTCTTGAAACTTAACGAGTCCCTTTTTTCTTCGACTACAGAATGAATTTCAGTAGCAACTTCTTCAACTGCTTCATGTACAGTCTCTTCAACCTTGTCTACGATGGTTTCTTCTGCAGTACTTCCAAATACAGTCTGCTCAGGTGTGGCCGATCCTTCAACTGGCTCTTCACTTTTTGCAAACACTCCTTTGAACTTGCTCCAAAATGATTTCTTTTCTTCGCTCATTTTGATCACATCTCCTTTTATACTTTTATCAGTTTCTACCAAACTCAATTCCTCGAATTTGGATTTCAAGTTGGCATATTGTATCCTGCATTCAAACAGGGCTATCAGAACCACCACATACGCAAAGTACTGGCGGAAGTCATCTTTGAACAACTCAAAATAATTATACACCCCATGGAACAAAACTGCAAATAAAAATGGCAAAATTCTTACAGATTTTTTTCGGATTGAAAAAACCGTCATACCCGCAAGACCCGTACATGCCATGTGAATCAGCATTGTAGGAAGCCTCCACACAAAGGTAAGGCCACCCGCATTGATTTTTCCTGTCAGTATATATACAAGCGTTTCAAAGCATCCCAAACTAAATCCGCACAACATCGAATACGAAAAAAATGCAAGAAGCGAACTCTTGCGTGCGGGCATGGCAAACATCACTGCGAATTTCATCGACTCTTCAATCAATGCAACAAGTAGCATTTCAAGCAGCAATGCAACCAAGGACTGCACCGGCAATCCACCTGAATCGATGAAGAACATGTGCAGCAAAACACAAGGAATTACGGCAAGCAAACCAAGAGCACAAGCCCATAATCCTTTTGAACATTTAAAGTCTTGCACAAGCAATGCCAGGCAGATAAACAAAACTACCAGCGGTATAAGACAGAGTGCAAGTGACGCATAAACCATATAATAAAGAATAATGTAAAATCAAATATTATTCAACTGTAATATGGTAGATTATGAAAGAATTGAAAAAAATCATCCTTCGTTTTCGTATGCGACCAAATGCTCCTTGCCGTACATTTTCCTCAAGAGCGGCTTTTCTATTTTACCTGTCGGGTTGCGCGGAACATCGGCAAAGATGATTTTTCTCGGCCTCTTGTAGCGCGGCAATTCCATGCAGTACTCGTTCATTTCTTCTTCCGTACAGGTCATGCCCGGCTTGATGCTGATGATTGCACCGGCGATCTCACCCTGCCTCCTGTCCGGGAGTCCGATGACTGCAACGTCATTCACCTTGTCAAATTTTCGGATAAAGTTTTCGATTTCAACAGGGTAAAGGTTTTCGCCACCGGAAACAATGACGTCCTTCTTGCGGTCAACAAGGAAGATGAAACCGTCTTCATCCTGCTTTGCAACGTCACCCGTATAAAGCCATCCGTCCTTAAGCACTTCTGCAGTTGCCTCGGGGTTGTTGTAGTAGCATTCCATGACACCGGGACCCTTTACGCAAAGCTCACCGCATTCACCCTGCTTGATTGGGTTTCCATTGTCATCAACAATCTTGCATTCCCAGCCGTAACCCGGAACACCGATTGCACCAACCTTGTGAATGTTTTCCACGCCAAGATGAACGCAACCCGGACCAATCGATTCTGAAAGGCCATAGTTCGTGTCGTATGCATGGTTGGGGAAGTATTCCTTCCAGTGCTTGATTAAACTCGGAGGAACAGGCTGAGCTCCAATGTGCATGAGCCTCCACTGGTCAAGCTTGTAGTCAGAAAGCTTTATGTCACCCCTGTCGATTGCGTCAAGAATGTCCTGCGCCCAGGGAACCAGAAGCCACACGATGGTACAGTGCTCCTTGCTTACGGCATCAAGAATGTATTCGGGTTTTGTTCCGCGCAAAAGAACTGCACGGCTTCCTGCAACAAGTGAACCCATCCAGTGCATTTTTGCTCCAGTGTGATACAGCGGAGGAATGCAGAGGAAGCAGTCGTCCCTTGAAGTTGAATGGTGCTTCTGCTCAACAGTTGCCGCATGCATCAGTGAACGATGGCGGTGTAAAATTGCCTTTGGGAAACCGGTAGTACCGGAAGAAAAATAAATCGCACCAAAATCATCGTCGGAAATTTTTATGTCAGGAGCGACACTTGAACAGTCCGCAACAAGCTCACGGTAACTTTCTGCAAAAGTAGGACAGTTTTCGCCAACGTAAATCAAAAGGCGGTTTTTGGCAAGGTCATCGGCAATCGCTTCGATACGTCCAATGAACTGAGGGCCAAAAAGAAGGACATTGACTTCTGCAAGGTCGGCACAATATTTTATTTCATTAGACGAATAGCGGAAATTGAACGGAACCGCAATCGCACCAGTCTTTAAAATTCCAAAATAAATCGGGAGCCATTCAAGGCAGTTCATCATAAGGATTGCAACCTTGTCACCTTTTTTAACTCCGCGGCTTAAAAGCATGTTTGCCATGCGGTTTGCCTTTTCGTCAAAGACCTGCCATGTAATCTCACGGCGGTAAGTTACATCAGGACTAGGCTGAATAAGGGAATATTCCTTCCATGTAACACGGCGGGTATCCTTTTGTTCAGGATTCAATTCAATTAACGCTACCTCGTCTCCATATTGTTTTGCATTGCGAACCAGATAATCAGTGATGGGCATTTTTAAAATCAGTCCTCCAAAGTTGATTGAATAATTATATCATAAATAGATTTTTTTTGATAGTGTTATTTTAGCGGTCATGTGTCTCAGGACTAGACATTTGTTTTATTTTTTTGCTATAATCAGGTAACAATGCAAAGAGGCAGAATTGGATTTCCAGTTCTGCCTTTTTTTATTTTAAACTCACTCTTTTTCAGGAGGCTCATATGATTGAGACAATCGCAAAAATCAATGATTCGGTTAATTCCGTTGTCTGGGGAACCTTTGGTATCGCGCTCTTGTTTGTGGCAGGAATCGTAATGACCATTGTCAACAAAGGATTTCAGTTTACTCATGTTCCACACTGGTTCAAAAAGACAATAGGAGCCATTTTCAAGGACAAAAAAATCACCGCACATACCGGAAAAGAAAACAAGGCCATCTCGCAGTTCCAAAGCCTGTGTACTGCACTTGCCGCAACAATCGGAACAGGAAACATCGTAGGTGTTGCCACGGCGATTATCCTTGGTGGACCAGGTGCCATTTTCTGGATGTGGGTTATGGCAATATTCGGCATGATGACAAACTATTCAGAAAATGTTCTTGGAATCTATTTCCGCCGCAAGGGTGCCAATGGTGAATGGCGTGGCGGTGCCATGTATTATCTTAAGGACGGATTCGGAAGCTACAAGGGAATGAAAGTTGTGGGAACGGTTCTTGCAATTTTGTTCAGCGTGTTCTGTCTTCTGGCAAGCTTTGGCATCGGAAACATGAGTCAGGTAAACTCTATTGCAGGCAACATGGAATCTGCTTTTGGAGTTCCGACATGGATATGTGGAATTGCTCTCGTTATAATCGCCTCAATCGTAATTTTGGGAGGACTCAAGAGAGTTGCATCCGTAACAGAGAAACTTGTTCCCTTCATGGCGATAATCTATATCATTGGAGCACTGGTAATCTTTTTCACTCACATCTCTGCTGTTCCCGCGGTATTCAGGGCCATCTTCAAGGGGGCATTTGCGGCTAAATCTGCTGCCGGCGGTCTTGTGGGCTATGGCCTTCAGAAAGCTATAACATGGGGCTTTAAGCGGGGCGCTTTCTCCAACGAGGCAGGTCTTGGATCTTCTGTTATGGTTCACTCATCATCAAATGTCAAGGAACCTGTACGTCAGGGAATGTGGGGCATTTTTGAGGTCTTTGCGGACACAATCGTTGTTTGCTCACTGACAGCCTTTGCGGTGCTTTCTACTGGACTTGTTGACCTGGAAACTGGACAGATGATTTCTTCAAATGCCGGTTCTGGTCTTGTTGGAGAGGCTTTTGCCACGGTTTTTGGTGCATTTGGACCTAAGTTCATTGCCATTGCGATTCTTCTCTTTGCATTTTCCACAGTACTTGGCTGGAGTCATTACGGTGCAACGGCATGGCAGTATCTTTTTGGCGAAAAGACACAGATAATCTACAAGTTAATTTTTGTCGTGATTATATTCTTTGGCTCAACAATGAGTCTTTCTCTTGCGTGGGATCTTTCCGATACCTTTAACGGCCTGATGATGATTCCAAACTTGATAGGCGTTCTTTCTCTAAGTCCTCTTGTGGCAAAAATCACAAAGAATTATGTGGACAGGAAACTTCACGGAAAGGACAAGGAGCCTATGCTTTCTGCTTTCCCGGAATATCAGGATGAAGCGTCTAAAGAAGTAAAGGAGGGTGCGGAATAAACTGCTTGATCGGGCAATGAATGGTCTACAAAATTCCGAGGCCTTTCCCCATTTTCTCCCTCAGGAATTTCGTGAACTCCATGGTACAGCGGGTTTGCGTTGCTTCTGAGGGATGAAAGTCGGAACCGAAGCCTTCCTCCTGTGTTTGAGATGTAAATATGATTGTGTGCCTTCCGACAGTTTGAGGAATTGAACTATTGCATCGCGCTCGGTGTCACCCTTGAACACGACAATTGTTTTCTGTGATTCATCCATGCAGCTGTCCTGAACCAGAACTCCGTCTACATAAAGGGCATATCTAGCCTGATTCATCTCTGGTTTTCCATCTGGGTAAGGAATTCGTTTGTTTCCGTAACCTCATATCTGCGTATGGCATCAGAGCGCTCACGGAAACTGGTATTTCCGCAACGCCCTGGTTCGCGCAAATTATACAAACATGACCAAAGGCATCTACATGAACACAGAATATCTGGAAAAGTTCTTCCGAAATATGTTGCTTGGGGAGAAGAATGAACTTAAGAATCAGGATCTGGATGTTCTTAACCGCAGCATTGCCGAATAATACCAAACCCTCTATCGGCAAAATAACTCCCTCTTTTGCGGTCAAAATACCCTTTATATTTTGCCGATAATGTGGTATAATCTTTCCTATGGGTAAGGTTGAATATATTTCTGTGGAAGAGGTGGCTCGGGCGTGGCAGATTGGCGAACGCAGTGTCCGGAATTATTGTGCTCAGGGGCGTGTTGCAGGGGCTCTTTTGGAAGGGAAAATCTGGAAGATTCCGTCTGATGCACAAAAGCCTGACCGAAAGCCCCGTCATTCTTCTGTGGAAGAAAATCTTTTGGCATTTCTCAAACGCGAAAAGGAAGCCGGTCTTAAGGACGGGATCTATCATAAAATTCAGGTTGATCTTACTTATAATTCAAATCACATAGAAGGTTCAAAGCTTACCCATGACCAGACGCGTTTTATCTTTGAAACAAAAACTCTTGGGGTTACCGATAAGGCGGTAAAGGTTGATGATATCGTTGAGACTGTGAATCACTTCCGCTGCATTGACCTTATAATCGAAGGCGCCCACACAAAACTTTCGGAAAGCTTTATTAAGCAGCTTCATTTCATTCTAAAATCCGGTACCACAGACAGTCAGAAATCTTGGTTTAATGTTGGTGAATATAAGATGATGGCGAATGAAGTAGGGGGAACGGAAACCACAAAGCCTGCGGAAGTCGCTGGTGCAATAAAGGCCCTGCTTAAGGAATATGATTCCAAATCAAAAATTACTTTTGATGACATTCTGGATTTTCATGTACGCTTCGAATCCATTCATCCGTTTCAGGATGGGAATGGTCGTGTTGGCCGCCTGATTATGTTCAAAGAATGCCTTAAGCATAACATTGTTCCGTTCATAATCACGGACGAGCTCAAGATGTTCTACTACCGGGGTATTGCGAAGTGGAAGAATGAACGCGGCTTTTTGCGTGAAACATGTCTTAGCGCACAGGATGTAATGGAAGCTACCTTGGATTATTTTGGAATAAGCCATGAGTAGGAAACCTTCCTCTTTTTTCCAGTGAGCCGCAGTTTACGGATGATTCGGTAATGACGATTGCAGTCTGCAACGGAATCCTTAAGGCGGGAATCAAGGGAGCTGAATCAATTGCAAGCGTAATCTGGCTGGCACGAAACGGACATTCAAAAGAAGAGATAAAGGAATATGTCATCGCGGCATTTCCCATAAAGTGTGGGAAAGGTTAATAGATAAAGGGGTCAGATAACTTCTTACACTTTTTTCAAAATCTGTGGTATAATGTAAAGAATAATACCACAGAAAGGAAAGGGTTGTATGACTTCATCTTTTGACTATTTTGAAAAGGAGTTCCCTGCTCTGGCTAAGTTAGGCAAGCTGGCGGAAGCTTATTGTGAAACTGACCCGAACGGTGCCCTTTATAAAATTCGGAAAATAGGTGAAACGATAACAACCCTTATCTATCAATATGACAATATTGTTTGTCCAACAGGCAACATAAAGGATGTAAGCCAGATAACAAGAATTAACACCCTTCAAGATTATGGCATCATAAGTCACCTTCTAGCTAAATCCTTTACACGCCTTAGAAAAATAGGAAATGAAGCAGTTCATGAAGATTTGGATTCTTCTGTTTTGGTCAGAGAACTCCTTCCAATTGCATATAGTCTTTGTTTGTGGTTTGCTGGAACTTATGGAACAAATAAAAATCCTGAATATAAAGAATATGTAACTCCTGAAAAACTTAATGCAGTTGCAAAAAAGAAATTCATCATAAAAATAAAGAAACCGACAGATTTTACTTCTCAAGAAAAAAAGGATGATGAAATAGAAAATCAGTTGATTGCACAAGCTTCTATTGCAGCTGCTCAGGTTCCAAAAATCTTAATTTCAGAACGTAAAAATCGTTCATATAAAGCAAACCGTGCTCGACCACTTACAGAAGCAGAAACGCGAGAACTTATTGATGATCAGCTTCGTAAGGTTTGCTGGGAATGTGACACAAATATACTTAATCAGAAATTGCATGGTACAAAACCGCAAAAAGGTCATAACATGGCCATTGCAGAATGGCAGACTGATTCAAAAATTTACAATCATGGTTATGCAGATTATGCGCTCTTTATTGGCGAAAAACTTGTCGGTGTAATTGAAGCTAAGGCAGAGCATAAAGATATTCCGTGTGTAATTGACGGGCAGTGCAAAGAATATGCAAGCCTTATAAAAGGTTCAGATAAGGATTTTATACAGGGCGCCTGGGGAGTCAACAAAGAGTATAAAGTTCCATTTGCTTTTGCAACAAATGGTCGCCCTTATCTTAAGCAGCTTGAGACAAAATCTGGAATATGGTTCATTAATTTTACAAAACCAACAGAAGCTCCCAAAGCTTTGCAGGGCTGGATGAGTCCTATTGGTATTGAAGAACTTCTTGAAAAAGACACTTCAAAGATTGAACAGATAAAGATTGATGATGACGACTTTTTGCGAAATAAAGATGGCTTGAGTCTTCGTGATTATCAGATAGAAGCAGTTCATGCAGTTGATAAAGCGCTGGAAGAAGGTAGAAAAAATATTCTTCTTGCCATGGCCACAGGAACCGGAAAAACAAGAACTTTCCTTGCTTTGATTTACCGCTTCTTAAAAACCGGCCGTTTTAAGCGAATATTGCTTTTGGTAGACCGTAACTCTCTTGGTAAACAGGCATTTGATGTATTCAGCGAAGTAAAACTTGATCAGCTTCAGCCGCTGACAGACATATACAATATTAAAAATCTTGATGAAAAGGTAATTGATAAAGAAACCAAACTACAGATTTCAACAGTTCAGGGAATGGTTCAGCGCATCTTGTATAATGATGGAGAGCGCATGCCTGCTGTAACAGATTTTGATTTAGTAATTATAGATGAAGCCCACCGCGGTTATATTCTTGATAAAGAAATGGCTGACGAAGAATTGTTCTTCCGGGACCAGCTAGATTATCAGAGTAAGTACCGAAATATAATTGAATATTTTGATGCAGTTAGAATCGGTTTTACAGCAACACCAGCTTTACAGACAACTCAGATTTTTGGTGAGCCAGTTTACACTTATTCATATCGCCGCGCAGTTTACGAAGGTTATCTTTGCGACCATGATGTTCCATATATTATTTCTACAGATAAAACTCGTAATGGAATTCACTTTGAAGAAGGAACTCTTGTAGATAAATACGACCCGAATAATAAGACTGTTGTAAAAGCCGAAGTAGAACCTGATGAAGTTGATTACGATGTAGAAAAATTCAACAGAGATATTATTACACGTCCATTCAATGAAGCTGTATTTTCAGAACTTTTCGAAAACGGTTACCTTACACTTGATGCGCCGGATACACACGGAAAAACTTTAATATTTGCAGTAAACGATGAACATGCAGATATGATTGTAGATATCATCAAAAAGATTTGCGAGAAAAACGAACTTCCGGAACAGGCCGTAATGAAAATTACAGGAAGCGCCGGCGGCGGAAATCAAAAGAAAATTGAAGATCTTATAAAACAGTTTAAGAACGAAACTTTTCCAAGTGTTGTAGTCACAGTAGATTTGCTCACTACAGGAATCGATGTTCCTTCAATCTCAAATCTTGTATTTATGAGGTGCATTAAGTCCCGCATTTTGTTTGAGCAGATGCTTGGTCGTGCTACACGACGCTGCCCGGAAATCAATAAAACTCATTTTAATATTTATGACCCAGCCGGAGTCTATGACCATATCAAAGATAAAATTGATATGCAGCCGGTTGTACAAAA
>JAEEIU010000037.1 GCA_016281495.1 Treponema sp.
AAGCAATCAAGAAGATCAACAAGCAGCGCGCTGACCTTGGTGCATACCAGAACCGCCTTGAGATGACAGTTGTTGGACTTGACATCGGTGCAGAGAACCTCCAGGCATCTGAGAGCCGCATCCGCGACACAGACATGGCCAGGGAAGTTGTAGACTTCACCAAGAACCAGGTTCTGCAGCAGGCTGGTACAGCTATGATCGCTCAGGCTAATGCACAGTCACAAACAGTCTTGTCATTACTGCAATAGTGTAGTATAATATAATGCAGGGAGCGGTGGATTATTTCCCCTGCCCCTGCAGACTGTGCGGACTCTTTTGATGGCAATCAATCATCCGTTTTAATAGTCGCAATTATTCCAATTTTAGATGGAATATTGATCTTTGAAAACAGCTTTCCATAAGTCTGTGACAGTATGGATTGTCAGTTTGGAAACAAAATGACAATTCCTGCTGATGAGTTCTAAAACAATGCCGGGGGCGCATTAACCGGCATTTGCTCACACGGACTAAAGCAGGTCCTTGGCATGAAGCCTTGGAAATGTGAATCATGGAGGGCATTATATGGTTATTAATCACAACATGAGTTCAATGTTTGCCAACCGCCAGTTGGGAATCAACAACGCATCTTTGTTGGGAAACATTGAAAAACTTAGTTCCGGCGAAAAAATCAACAGAGCTGGAGACGATGCTTCAGGACTTGCAGTATCTGAAAAGATGCGCAGTCAGATCCGCGGACTTAACCAGGCCAACAGAAACGCCAACAATGGAATTTCTTTCATTCAGACGACTGAAGGCTACCTGCAGGAGACAACAGACATCTTGCAGCGCATCCGCGAATTGGCAATCCAGTCTAGCAACGGTATCTACACAGATGAGGACCGCATGCAGATTCAGGTTGAAGTATCACAGCTTGTTGCAGAAGTAGACCGCATTGCAAGCCACGCACAGTTCAACGGTATGAACATGCTCACTGGCCGCTTTGCAGAAAACTCTATTTCTGGACAGATCATGCAGTTCCACATCGGAGCAAACATGGACCAGCGCGTAGAAGCTTTCGTTGGCACAATGACAGCAGAAGCTTTGGGTCTTAAGGGAGCTCAGGGTCTGGAAGAGCAGATCAGCATTTCTACACCGGATTCAGCTAACTTGGCTATCGGTACTATCGATAACGCACTTAAACTGGTCAACAAACAGAGAGCAGACTTGGGTGCATATCAGAACCGCCTTGAGACAGCATCAAGAGGTATCGCTATCGCAGCTGAAAACACACAGAGTGCAGAATCAGTCATTCGTGATACTGACATGGCTTCTCAGATTGTAGAATATACAAGGGATTCTATTCTGACACAGGCAAGTACAGCTATGTTGGCACAGGCCAACTCACAGTCACAGAACGTATTGGCTTTGCTTCAGTAGTTATAAACCGCATTGGTTTGTTTAAGAGATATCTGGATGTCATCTTTTTGACAAATTATGCGTAAAGGGGAGGAAGGTTGCGCCACCTTCCCCGCTCTTTCTTTTCAGGAGGAAAAAGTCCATGAATACGATAAGTAGTACGATTGGGCCGATAATGGCAATGGATGGCCGTTCTTTCTTCAACACAAGTAGCGCACGAGCACAAATAACGTTACCCGAGACGAATGTGCTGCCTACCAGTGCTGCAGAAGTATCACAAAACCTTGCCGATAATCTGGCCAAGACAGAGAAAACCGTGCAAGAGCTTCAACAGCTTTCCGACATGGTTTTAGGACATACGCTCCAGTTCACTATTAACAATGAATTGGACAAGGTCATTGTTGAAGTAGTCGATCCTGAAACCAACAAGGTTATCAGGCAGATACCGTCTGAAGACATGCAGAAAATACAGATTCAGATGAAACATGCCATTGGATTGCTCTTTGACGAAATGATATAATTGCCTACGCTGTTCAAACCGGACAGCGTAGACTGACCTTTTTTTGAAGGGACGGGGATATGGCTGACGGAATTAGCATACCGGGTGTAACCGACAAATACAAGACAAATGACCTCGTAGAAGCTCTCATGGAGACTGAGCGCATACCGTTAAAGCGGGAACAGGCTCAGTTGGAACAATACCAGGAGCAGCAGGGAGCGTGGCGTGACGTTAATCAGAAAATGTCTACGCTCCGTACGAGTGTAAAATCATTATACTCATTTGAAAATCCCTTCAACAACAAAATAGCAAGCTCTTCCGATGAATTTGCAATCACAGCCGATGCAGACCGTGATGCAGATTATGGATCTTTTAAAGTCGACGTAATACAGCCCGCAACCGCAGACCGTTTCTTAAGCGGCAACATAGACAAGAACATGCGTGTCGAAAGGGGGCTATACACTTTTCAGATAGGCGACAAGACAGTCTCATACAACTGGAAGGGAGGAAAACTCACAGACTTTGTGTCAGGCCTTAACAAGCGAGGCACAAACCTTCTAAAGGCATCGGTAATCGGTGTGAGTTCCAATGAACGTGCCCTTTTAATCGAAAGCCTAAAACCGGGCCTTGAGAACCACCTTATTTTCAAGGATGACGCCTATGAATTTGCACAGCAGATAGACATGATCAGCAAAACCTCAGGAGAAGGAGTCAAAAAGCTTGATTCAAAACCTGAGTCTTTTACTACACCTACAACGAATGACCTTAATCCTCAGTCTAACCTTCCGCCAATCACAAGAAGCGGAGCTACATCTGATGGAGATACTATAAAAGTTTCTCCCCGCGGTGGTTTTGAAATTCCCATCCCGGAAGAAGCAAAAAATGCCCCAGACGGAAAAATTGAATTTACCATCACAGTTTCCGATGTTGAGGATATTACAGACGAAATAAATGCAGGCCTCGCCTCCCCTAACATGACAAATCCAGGCTATGTGGAATACAAGGGCGTAACCGTCTACAACGAGGAAAATGACAGCACCCTTACACAGGCCGCCCTGTCAAATCCTGTAGTTCCAGTAGAAGACGAGCGCTATGTTTTTGTAAAGAATTCAGACGGTAGCGAAGAAGCCGTATCAGATGACTCAATTACAAAACACCCCGATGGTGCAATGACGGTGGTCATATCCCTTCCTGAATATCCGGATGCAGTCAGCATCATCATCAGGAACGCAAACACAGGTAAAGAGATTGCCATGTCTGTTCCTGAGACTTATGACGGTCAAAAGGCAACTGGCTTTGCTCCAAATCATCCTGTGGCAACAGCAAGTGACGCAATAATCAAATACGAAGGCATAACAATTACAAGGGGCACAAACGATATTGATGATGTTGTACCCGACGTAACGCTTCATGTCCACGAGAAAACCGAAAAGACTGCAACAATAACGATAAATCCAGACAGGGAAAGCGCAAAGAATGCACTGATTACCTTTGTAGGCCAATACAATCAGGTAATCGCAGAAATGAACGTGCTTACCTCAAACAAGCCGGAAATCGTAACAGAGCTTGATTATCTGAGCGAAAGCGAGCAGGAAAAAATGATGCAGAAGCTTGGAATGTTCCAGGGTGACTTCTCACTTACAAACGGAAAATCCCAGTTCCAGCAGATTGTCTCAAACAATTACAACTACGGCTATGATGCTGACATAACAATGCTCAACCAGATAGGAATTTCCACAAATGCAAGCGGAAGAAGTACTGGCTATAATGCCTCCCAGCTCCGCGGATACCTCGAAATTGACGAGAAAAAGCTTGACAGCCAGCTTGAGACAAACCTTGATCAGATAAAGGACCTTTTTGGTTTTGACAAGGACGGAGACCTTATCATAGACAGCGGCATCGGATATTTGCTTGACAAGCAGCTTGAAGGATGGACAAAAACCGGAGGCATCATCTCCACAAAGAATTCCACACTTAAGACACGCATAGACAGCTCAAATACAAAGATAACCAAGCTCCAGACTCAATTGGAAAAGAAGGAAGCCGAGCTCAAATCAAAGTATTCAACCATGGAAAGCACACTCAACAACCTTGAAAGCCAGAAATCCACAATTACCGATTGGTCAAGCCAATTAAACAACAATAAGAAGTGAGGTAGATCGTGCACTTAAAGGTTAACGGTGAGAACGTAGACATAACTTTGGACAGCGAAAAGACTGTGGGAGATTTCCTTAAGTCATTTGAATCTGAGGCCGCCAAGAATCAGGCTACAACAACAAATATCAAGCTTAACGGCAAAACAATTCCCGCTGAGGACATAGACAGCATTCTGGAGACGGAACTTGAACCGGAAACCCTTATAGAGCTTGAAGTTGTCTCAAAACCCACAGTAATAGATTCTTTCCATCAATGTGCATCTTGCTTTGAGGAAATTGACTCCAAGCTGCCGGAGATTAGCGTCCTTCTTCAGAGTGGAAAAGACAGGGAAGCATCTGACATAATCAATTCACTTGCCACCGCCATGTCCGATTTTGTCCATATAGCGAGGATGTCTGTACTCTTCCCCGAACTTTATGGGCAGATTACCATAAACGGTAATAACCTTCAGTCATTTTTTGAGGAATTCTCCCCCATACTCAAGGATTTTGAGCAGGCAATGGAATCGAAAGATTCAGTAACTGTCGGGGACCTTTCTGAATATGAAATAAGCCCAAGATTAAAAAATGTAATTCAAGCATTGCAGACTTTGTAATTTGGGTGTATAATTATTGTTAACAGTAAAAGCCAGTTTTAGAAGTTACAAGCTTTTGAAACTGGCTTAATGCTAAAAAGTCTACAGGAGTCTTTATTATGGGATTAGATGGAAATGGTTCTCCTCTTACAGCACGTCAAAACCCCTTTATATTCACTTTTTTAATTATTGTTGCATTAGTCATACTTGCACTTTTGATTTTTCATTTGATCTCACGCTACTTGCATAAGTATCATACCTCAAAAAAGTATGTGGATGAGCACAAGAACGAGATTACTACAAAAAAGAATGTACAGAATGTCTCCAGGCTGGCTTCACTTGATGCAGTCGAACAGGCACTTTTGCAACAGATTTGTTCTGATTACAAACCAACAAACATAGAATACCTCATAAAGGAAACAGGTCCCATACAGGAACTCCTTAAAAGGAAATATACCGAGATGGTGGAAAGCCGTGCAAGTGAGGAAGAAATTGCCATCTTGTTCTCGCTTCAGTTCAAGCTGGAAAAAGCCCATGATGAGGCACTTTTCATCACAACCACAAACAGTCTGGGCGTAGGACAGGAATTTACGTTCAAGGACATCGACGGAAGGGACTGGCTTTTAACTATGGCCAAAAACTCCCCACAGTTCATAGAATTGAACATTCCCAAGGCTTTAGCCGAATCAGACAGAAAACCAGAACCACTGTCACGTTTCATGCTGTCGTTTAATTCAAAAGGCAACATCAGCTATACACTCCAGACAAGGGCAATCCGTTATGAGGAGGCCAAGGAAGGAGTCTATTCCCTTTTCATCTCCAACTCCAACAGCCTTAAGCCGGTTCAGCGCAGAAAATACAAGAGGCTTTCTTTTGTAAGTCATTGTGCATTTTCCGCCGTCAAACCTACTGCAAAAAAAGCTGGGGATGCATCCAAAAGCTACGAGATTCTGGAAAACAAATACGATGGATTCCTTCAGGATATTTCCGCAGACGGAGCAAGGATTTCATGCTCAATGCCTATTAAAGAGGATCAGTACATACACATCAGGTTCTCTATTAACGACAATGAACAGAATGCTGTTGGCCTGATTGTTTCTACAAAGAAAAGCCCGGACCACAATCAATTCATATTGCACATAAAATTCACCGATATATCAATAGCAGCTAAAAACCAGATATATGCATTTGTTTATGGGTATACGGGGTAGACTATTTACTAAGGGGGAAGCGTAAAATATCTTGTAAAAAATCAAGTAATACGCTATTCTATCAATATGAAGGTCAAGGAAATCAATTCAATTTCGAAAGAAGACGGTTTTATATATTACATCAACCGCTACAGAGGAAACGCCGTGTTAGAAATCCTTGCAAAAGAAGTTTCAATCCCCGTTTCTTTTTCAATAGAGATCAATCCTCTTGGACAGAAAAACATCGAGGTGGAAAACCTCCCTTCAAGCCTGAATTATCCCGTGATGCCCGTAAAAAAATCCCTCAAGGAATTCATCGATTCAATGTATACCGACGGAGTTTTGCCATAAACAATGTCAGGTATCAATCTATCATTTAAAACAAACAGCGCAGAGGAAACCATAGAACTCGGTAAAAAAATCGGTTCAATGCTAAAGCCAGGTGACATCATTGCTATGGAAGGCACCCTTGCCGCAGGTAAAACTACAATCACAAAAGGCATAGCAGGCGCATTGGGGATAGAAGACAACATTACCAGCCCTACATTCTGCCTTATAAGCGAATATTATGGGAACAAAATGCCGCTTTACCACATGGATGTTTACAGACTTGATGGACCTGAAGATTTCCTGAATCTTGGAGTTGAAGAACTCTTGTATGGTCAGGGCGTCTGCATTATCGAATGGAGCGAAAAAGTCAGGCCGGTTTTGCCGTCAAAAACAATCACCCTTGGAATAACACCAGAAGAAGACGGTTCAAGAAAAATAGAAATTCACAACTGGAACAACGGGAGCTTGGAATGAATTCAATTGCAATTGACTGTGCAACCTCAAGATTGAGCGTAGCAGCAAAAAAAGACAGTTTCACCGTAAAATCTGTCCTTGACATAGGAATAAGGCAATCAGAAAAGCTCCTTCCAGCAATTGATTATGTCATGAAAGAAATTGAACTTAAGCCTTCCGATCTTGATTACACTACCCTTACATTGGGACCTGGAACCTTTACAGGCCTAAGGCTTGGATTAAGCACATTAAAGTCCCTTACATTAAGCCATGACATTCCTGTTTACGGCATCCCTTCTCTTGATGCATACAGTTATGACTACAGGAACAGTAGGCACAGAGTCCTTTCCCTAATCGAAGCAAAAGAAGATGAATTCTTTCTTGCAATTTATGCCAATGGGAAAAAGATTTTTGAAGATGATGACAAATCAATAGACGAAATTCTCTCACTTTTTACAGACGAAGATGAAATTACAGTATGCGGCCCAGGTGCTGGTTCATTCATTTATCGTGCAAGGGAAATATCTCCGCTAATCAAATTTACACAACATGCCCCCTTTTATGATGCTTGCAGTTCTTTATTTGAATTGACTGAGCAGAAAATCAGGGAAGGATTGGAGCCGTTAAAGGATTATGACGGTCCCATCTATGTAAGAAAAAGTGAAGCAGAGATTGTTTATGAAAAAAATCACCAGTTATGAGAAAAGATTTTTAAGTGCGTCATCACTTGTCTGTGTTGCGGCGGCCTTGTTCTCTGCCTGGATAGCCTCATAGACTTCCTGACGGAAAACCTTTACGTTTTTTGGAGCCTCAACACCTATTTTAACAAGATCACCGTGTATTTCTATTATTGTAAGGGTAATGTCGTTTCCGATAATAATTTTTTCATCAACTTTACGTGAAAGGATAAGCATTATTTGCCCTCCTTCTTACGCTTGAGTCCTTCTACCAGATTATATTTTGTAGTCCATTCAGCATCATTTAATATAACTTGAATTCCTTCGCGTGTTTTTTTGTTGATGATAAGGGGACCAAGTAGATTTGTCGTTACAGGATTTCCGTTTCCAGGAACTGTAACTAAAGTCATGACAAGAACTTCTGAAGGATCCTTTATGTTGATTTTTGAAAGTTCCCTGTCATCGATGTTTGTCTCATATTCTGAGCATACAAGAAACGGATCTATAAGCAAAAATGAAAGATTGACTTCTTCAAGAGACTGAAGCCTTACAAAGGGTTTATAAGAGCTGTCATAAAGTGCAAATCGGGTATATTCCTCAAATCCAAACAGACCTGCGGGAATAGTAATGATGTGCTCCTCCGGAACCTCTACAGTTCCAGAGGCTTTTGTTTCAACAAGCATTCAACCTTCCTTAACGCATATAGTCAAGCAGAGTACTTGAATACATGCGGCCTGCATTACTCAATGTAGCCTGATGTACATAATCCATCATCTTAAGGTCAGTGATTGCTTCGCTCATGTCGATGTCACCTTCGCGACTTACAAGCTGTGTTACGTTAAGGTTGTTGAGTGACTGTCTCTGAATGTTATTCTGAGCCCTTTCGTAATCACTTCCTGACTTTGCAAGACGTGCGGTAAGGTTGTTCATTCCTTCGTCGATTGTACCAAGAACACGGCCACCGATGGACTCGTTGTCTCCCCTGTACATTGCATCCCTGAGTGCGATTACTGTGTCAAACAAAGAACCGCCTGAAACGCTAACGCTGTTGCCAACATTATATGGAGGAAGCTGGCTCTTGTCCTTTATCATTCCAATATCCTCAAGAACTGTTCCGCTCTTGTCAACAAGCCACATCTGGTGTGCGTCTGTTGTCCTGAGGTTAAGGCCACGGCTGAGTGGGTCAATTGAAGCCTTTATTGCAACACCGCTGTCATTGATTTTTGCAGCAAGTGCATAAACATTGTCACCGCGGTTGATCTGGATTTCAACACCGTCAACTGCAATTACACTGTCCTCATTTGCCTGCCATGCGCTAAGGTCCCTCTGTCCCATATATACCTGTGGTTCTGCCCAGAAGATTTTGTTTCCTGAATAGTCCACGTCAAGATATGCGTTTTCGTCAACTTCCACCTTGTTGATTGCAATGTTTCCGTTGTATGCAACATTTGTAATCAGAGGCTCACCTGCTCCATCAACATCACCCATCGAGATTTCAAAGGCAGTGACGTTATTGCGTGTTCCGGCAAAAAGTGAATTTCCGTCAGGTCCGACTGCATTTGCATTCTGAATCAGTTCCTTAAGAAGCTCATCAACTTCAACAGCCATGTTCTTAAGGTCATCCGGTGTGTTGATTCCGTTTGCACCCTGAACAGCAAGCTCACGTACACGCTGCATTATCTGGAGGTTCTGATTTATGTATCCTTCGCGTACCTGATAGTTGTCTGAGAGAGTCTGTGCATTTTTTTCAAATACATTTACACGGCTAAGGAATGACTGATAGCGTACAAGATGTCCTGCTGCAATCGGATCATCACGCAATGCAGTAATCCTGCTCTGAGTTCCAATCTGTGCATTTTTACGTGCTTCCTTTACTTCCTGCTGTCTAAGAAAGTACTGTGTATTTGCATTATTGTACTGTGAACTGATTCTATTCATTTTCTTCTCCTATTCCTTAGATTCCGAGTCTGTTGATCAATGTATCAAGCAACTGATCCTGCACTGTAACGAATCTTGCGGCGGCATTATATCCATGCTGGAATTTAATTATGTCCGCAAGTTCCTCATCGATGTTTACACCACTGATGCTGTCACGCAATGCGGTAAGATCTGCCATTATTGCATTCTGACTTGTAAGCATGTTCTCTGCCTGTTCACCCTTTAATCCAACATTGGTTACTGCATCTGCAAAGTAGTCATCAAATGTCCTGCTCTTTCCAATCATTACACCTGTGTTGCGGAGTGCTGCAATCTCTACTGCTGCCCTACCGTCACCTGCATCAGCCACACCCTGCAAGTTAGGCTTTGCGGCTGCTACTGACTGAATGTCGGAGTGAATTGCATCATTTACCTGAATGTATGCGGAAGGATTCATAACTGGAGCCGTTCCAAACTGAGCCCCGGCAAGAGCATTTACTGCATCAGCCTGTGCATAGTCATAGGCGCCTTCTTCTCCGCTTGCATTAAGGATACCGGCATAACCAGTAAGGAACATTCCTGAATCCTCAACATGGCGGATTACAAAATCAGGATTTCCCTTGTCATTTGAGGTTGTTGCCTTAAGAACCAGACGGTTGTCGCGATCAAGGTATGCCTTAACTTCTGCGTCTGTGTTGTTGATCCTGTTGATTACTTCTTCAACTGTATCTGTGGCATGATAAGCAAGTGTTACGTTTCCGTCATGTCCTGAAAGTGTGATTTCTCCTTCAAGACCAATCTGCTCATGTTCCTTGAGTGCATTAGTTCCAGTGAATCTGAATACATAAGATGTATCCATTACACCGTCACCATCACTGTCGTAGTTTCCGTTGGTGTTTTCTACAAACGGATGCTGAACAAAGAAATCAAGTCCAGTCACATTGTTCTTGCCAATGGCATTGCGGTGGATGTCGTTAACCAGATCTGCAAAATTCAATGTCATTGTGTTGAGTGACTGCATCTCTGACCTTACGTCCTTGTCGCGCAATTCAACAAGGGCTCCCAATGAACCGCCCTCAAAGAAAGCGTCATACTGTGTATCCTGCCATCTGAGCTTTGAATATCCGCCATCTTCAATATCCGGAATGGCTTCAATCTGACGTGCAATTCCACCCTGAACAATAATCTGTCCTGCTGTGTGCACCATGAATTCATCCGGGTCTTTTCTTTCGACTGTTACGTTTATGAGCTTGCCCAACTTTTCAACAAGAAGGTCGCGTCTGTCCATCAAATCATTTGGATCGTCACCAAGGGCCTTGCTCCTTACGATTTCCATATTCAGTTCGGCAATCTGCCTTGAATAGTCGTTAACCTGCCTTACTGTTGCGTTGATGTCTTCGTTTATCTGGTTTCCGATGGCAACAAGGCTTTTGTTCCTCTGCTGGATTGCATTTGTAAGGCTGTCCGCTCTGGTTACTACTGCCTGGCGTGCCGCATCCTGATCGGGATAAAGAGACAGCTCCTGCCAGCTTTCCCAGAACTTGTCCATGTTTCCACGAACAGAGATTTCCTCAGGTTCATTGTAAATCTGCTCAAGCATCGTGTAGTATTTTTCCCTGGTTTCCCAGTATGACTGCACGTTTGTCTGTGCTACAATGCGTGTATCAAGAAGCTCGTCCCTGAGTCTTTTAACGCTTTCTACCTCTGTTCCCTGTCCGATCTGACCGGCTCTTTCCGCTCTTTCCAGATCCGGGCGATACAGTGGATCAAAAGATGTTACATTAACACGCTGTCGAGTATAGCCTTCTGTGTCTGCATTGGAGATGTTGTGACCTGCAGTTTGAATCTGCAGTGAGTGAGCCATAATTGATCTTTTTCCAATTTCTATTCCAGCAAATGAACCAGACATTCTATTCCTCCAGATAATCCATTATCTATTAATTTCTATACTAATGCATCCAATACTACGCTTTCTGCTGTAGGACGGATGATTTTTCCGTTGCGGCCATAGACTTTCGTCCTTGACTGCGGAATACAGTTTTCCAGAACCCCGTCAACAAATTCCCTTGTTGATGAGACATATGTTGCCAAAGCATTGTTTTCTATCTTGCTTTTTGATAACTTGGTGCGCACGCTTACAAAAACATCACGCACTTCCGGCATCAGATACAGGTCTTTGTTATCCCCTACAAAGTTTTCCCTGCACTGATCAAGGTTCACGAAGGCATCACTGTATGCCTGCATGCTGTTTATACAATTCTCGAGCTCCACCCACTTTCGCTCTTTGACATTGTCATGAATCTTTTTCTGCTGAGTCAACATGCAGTCAAGGACATCGTTCTGGGCAACAAGAATCTGAAGCAGCTCATTTTCTCCGCTTTCTGCGATTTTCTTTACTGCTGCCTGCTTCTTTGCCTTACGGGCTGCCTTGGTCTTACGTTTTAACTCATTCACCTTTTCCTTTACGGAATCTACTGTCTCCGCCTCTTTTTCTTCTATAACGGCTTCACCCATATTAATACTCCTAGAGTTATGATTTGTCCCCTCTACAGGTTTCCTAATACGATTATCGGAATCTGAAAATCCACCTTTAGTTTTTTTTCAATTTATTTTTTTAACATCCTGACAGCCGATTACATGCTTTACAAGAATTAAACAGGCTTTCAAGACACCAATAAAAGCCGTTTCAAAAGTTTTTTACAGGTTATCTGACATTTTGTTAAAAAAATGTGAATATTACGCTTGACAAGCTGGCACTTTTTTTGATATAGTAGCACATGTCGATTACATGGTGCCTGTAGTTCAGGGGTAGAATCCCAGATTGTGGATCTGGTTGTCGTGGGTTCGAAACCCACCAGGCACCCTCCTGAACGATTCGGACAGTGCCATATGTTCGCGTTCGTAGCTCAACTGGATAGAGCAATGGACTTCGAATCCATAGGTTGCACGTTCGAGCCGTGTCGGACGCATGAATTGATTTTTGATTCCGATTTTTCGGAAACAAATAAGGGCGATTAGCTCAGCTGGTAGAGCAACAGACTCTTAATCTGTGGGTCGGGAGTTCGA
>JAEEIU010000038.1 GCA_016281495.1 Treponema sp.
ATTATTCCTTGTAAGATATGAATTTATTTTGTCTGAAAAGAAAGTTGAAAATAATTTCTTAAAACGACAATTTCCCCCACCCGGGGAACTCTTTTCCCAAAATCCCAATGGTGCAAGATACCTGGACCCCAAGTACAGCCGCTGGCTCAGTACTGATCCGGCACTTTCTGATTTTGTAAGTGGAAATTCTAATGGTTCTTCTGGTGGGATTTACAATCCGACAAATTTGAACCTTTATCATTATGGAAACAACAATCCAATAAAATATGTTGATCCGGATGGAAGAGAAGATGTTTATTTTATTTATTTATATAGTAATGACAGCAAAAGTCAAAAAGTGCAAAATAAAGAATTACCATCCATAGAAGAGGAAATAAAAATCTTAGAAAATCATTGTATGTCATATAAGGTTATTTTATCTGCAACAAGAGACTCAATTGATGAAGCCTTTAGGGATCCTGAATGTGTATTAATCGTTTTTAGCGGTCATGGTGTTTCTACAGATGCTGCAGTAGTCCTTCCTAATACAAAGAAAGATAATGGCTTATCTGAGGGGTATTATCATGATGAAGTTCCCAAAGATTCTTCATCTTCATTAAAACGGATTATATTTGAGGCTTGCCATCAAGGAAGTTTCATAGATAAATGGCAAGAGGCAACAGGACCAAATGTTTCTATTGTTGGATGGCCTGATAGAACAACTGATTTAGAAACAATAAACTTCAACAATAAGGGTGATAATTGCCGACAAGAGCACAATCTAAGCTATTATATAGAGGAAGCTGTTTATAATGCTTATGTAAACAAATCAGTAGAATATAGATTGAATAATCAAATGAAACAAGAATAAATAACGGAGGTAATATCATGAAAAAATTTATTTTGTTAATTTCCATGATTTTAGGATTTCAAGAATTGATTTTTTCTGAAGAAACAATGGAATTGACTTATCAATTTGGAAATAAAGAGTATGTTTTCTATCGCGGGTCAATTATAAGTGGTATAATGAAAGATATTAATAATTCAGAAGAAATTGATATATTGAGCTATTGTAAGGAAATAATAATTGGTGAGGCCTATAAAATAGTCATAGATGATGGAAAAAATAAAAAAACATATTTTGTAAATAACCATTACAATATGACTTGTGATGACGGTACTTGTTATAATACAGACATTTTGTCTGATTTAAGAGAGGTTTTCATAAATTTTATAATGTCAAACAAAGATGTTCGAGATCATTTGGGGAATTTCCCTATGGACAGATTTCCATATAGATATAGGTGAATAAGAAAAAAGCAAGGAAATCATATCGAAGAGAATTAAGAGTTTATTATGAAAAAATATTTAGCTTTTTTTTTGATGTTGTTTTTAATTGATTTATCATTTGTATATACAAATGATAATTATGTATCGGTATCTTATATAGAACAGTCAGATTTATTGCGATTTGTTGATTTTGTTCAACTGACGATTAATTCAGAAAGTAAAAATACTATGGAAATACAGATACAAAAGTCTTTGTTACCACTTTCTCCAATTATTGATAAAACTTTAATCGCATATAAAAAAAATGATAAGTATGTGTTTACTTTTATTGATGGATTCGGAAATAGAGCATATGGATATATAAAAATTTTGTCATCTGAGATTATTGAATTTTTTATTGATTGTAAAGAATTTACAGATGAAGGTAAGGATTCGGCTCGTCTATATGGAGACGTATATCTATTAACAAAAAGTAATCAATCTATTGATCCAGAAATTTTTAATTTTATTTTAATGAATTGAATATGATTATTCTTCCCACAAATAGGGATTTGTTTGGGAAGAGGTAAAAATATTGTTATTTCAGATAAAAAATGCCTCAAAACAGGCAGTTTTGGAGAATAAATGGCATAATATGAGCTGAAAACATACAGAAAGTCCTCAAAAGACTGACTCTCAGCAGTTCACTTGCAAAATATGCTAAAGAGAATCATCAATCAATAATTAGCCTGTCAGAATCAGAAATTCAAGATGAAATAAAAACAGGAAATATATTATCAGAATCAAATGAAAATGTTTGGCAAACGACCGTTTCCTCAAGTAATTTGTGGAGATGATTTCCGGGAGATTAAAAAGTTTATGAAAGATATGAAAAAGAAAAATTGTCTTATTATATTAAGTTTAATCAAATACTAAAATAAAAGGATAAATCCATGAAATATATAAAGTTCCTTTTTTTCGTCTTATTATTGATATTCATATCATCGTTTTGTATTTTTAAAGCATATAAAAAGCAGAATGAACTAAGAATTAGAAACCAATATGATGAAATAGTCAAAGAATATAGAGAGAATCTTAGTCCGGAAAAATTAGAAAAAATGCCGTATGAGTTTTCAAAGGAAACAAGTATTCAGGACTTTCGTTTTGGACAATTCTGCGATGCTTTGAAAGTTTCCCAAAAAGGAGGGTTCAATCATCCGTTGACATTAAACAAACTGTTTTTATATGACATGAAAGAAGGAACCGGTTTTGTTTTCGAAATTTTATTTGCTCTAGATAACGGTAAAACAAATGGAGTAAATGTCGTTCTCTTATATTATGAAGATAATGAATACAAAGGCGGATACAGATGCAGATGTCCTGAACTGGATGCCTGGGGAGAATCCATAGGTATGTTCCAAAATAAATGAGATACCGATGAATTAAACAGTATTAGGGGTTACCTTTAGATAAGACTATTAAATTACAGAGGTCAATATATGAAAAAACGAACTTCAAAAGAAATTGAAAAATACTTTTCAAAATACATAAGTAAAGAATCAATATCGGAAATACTTGAGGTTTTTAATAACGCTGAATCTGAAGACGTTATGGCTGAATTAAACAAAAAGGCAGAGTTAAATAATTATGAAATAATTGTTTTATATACAAATGAATCTGACATTCAGAAATGGCTTGAAAAAATGATACCCAAATTAAAAGCCAATCATTATATGATTTCGCCTTTTTTCGGAAACTTTTTGTTTGCCAGCAGGAAATGTGAAAATGGATTTGAAGAATCAGTTGTAAAAGAAATCCTAGATGATAAAACAAAAATGGCAGTTTTTATCAAGAATACACAAATAGTAACTATTGGGACAGAGAATGTGGTAAATATTGCTCCAAAAATCAATTTTGGTGAGGATTTCCTTGAAAAATTTGCAAAATTGGAATATGGGAAATATATGCTGTTTGCAGATGAGAATAAGGAATTGCATCTGTAAAAATCCGCATGACACTTTCCACAAATACCCAAAATCAGGAAAAATGTGATTTTTACCCGATAGGAGGAGGTTTAAAAATGATCTGGAAAATAAAAAATTTGACTATTTCTTTAATTTGTATTGCATTTATTATTTCACTTTTTTCGTGCTCAAAAAATAGTAAAAAAGATGAGAGTTTACAAGCTGTTTTTCAAAAACCTAGAACTGAGTTGCTTAATATTCATCCTGGGACAAATTGTGATGAAATAATTCAATTTTTTGGAAAACCTGATAAAATATTTGAGGGAAATTATGTTATTTTCTATTATGTTATAAATCAAAAAACAGTTTATGCCCTTTATTTTGGTTTATCTGACTGTGTTGTGCAACTTTCAGAAATATCAGGAGGAACAGAAGAAAAATTTTATACTGATGGAGTTGAAATAACTATTTTTTTAGATAGCCGCATTAAAGATGGTTCCAATGGAAAAAAGATATTTGAAAATCCAAAAATGGAAAAAATAGAAAAATTAGAGCTTGGCTATAAAGAATCTAAAGTATATGAAGAGCTTGGAAATCCAGATTCCTTTTTTGATTTATATACAAACAAGCCTGGTTTAATCTATGAAATTTCTGAAAATGAGTATTACAAGTTGTATTTTACATATAGTCGAAAATTATGGAATTTAATCAAAGTTGTAGATGATAAGGAGTACATAATATTTTTGGATTTAAGAATTGGATAGGAATAAAACTATTGATAAAGAGGATATCTATGCGATGCAAACAAAACATTAAATCATTCATAATCCCTATTGTTGTTTTATGCATGTCAATATTTTGCAATTGTCGGACAGGAAACAGCACTTTTGTGATTAATGAGTTTAAGAAAGTACGATGTGGAACAGAAGGTAAAGACATTAATTTTGTCGAATTAACAAAGGATGAGGATCTTGGTGAAAATTTAATTATTTTCTTTGATAAATACTACAAAGTTATTAATTACATAAAAGCTGAAAGAGTTAATTCTTTCACACCGTATTATTTGAGTTCTAACTATTTGGTTCTAGGTGAATTTAGAGATGAACTGGAAGGTGGACGTAAACTCGTAGTTTATGAATATCGGAGCAATTCAATCACTAGTATTAAGATAAAGTATCATTACATTGATAACTTGTTTATATATAATGACTTTTTGTTTTTTTCCTCAGAAATGGCAAATCCACATTTAAATGCAATTAATTTGCGAACGAAAGAAGAATATCATTGTGATGATTATTATTGTCCATCAGCAAAATTTGGTGTCATAAATGATAAAGTTTATGCCCAATACAAAGATAAATTTTATGTATTTGAATCAAACATATTCAAACCTGTGTCTGAATCTGTAAAATTGTTGTTTGAAGATAATAATTCAGAAGAAAACTTATCAATTTCTGAAGATCTTCTTCAAAAACTGAAATTTTAAATAAAAAATTGTTGGATAATTAAAGAATTCAGGAATCAAATCGGAGGACATAAGATGGGCACCAGAAAACACTTAAGTCTTTTATTGTTTGCGTATATAAAAAAATACCCAAAAACAGGAAAAATGTGATAAAAACAGAAAAATATATGGAAAAATGTGATTTTTACCCTAAAAATATATGGAATTTTGTGATAAAGCATGATATTATCAAATTATGGAATACAAACTTCGCAGAAAGATAGATGGTTTTCTCATAAATTGGAAGCAGAATCCGGACAGAAAGCCTCTTATTATTAAGGGGGCACGCCAGATTGGTAAAACATCTTCCATCGAGCACTTTGCCAAAAACTATAAAAACTTTGTAGAAATCAATTTCATTGATGAACCTCAGTATTCAAAGATTTTTTCTTCAGGATATTCTCCGGATAATGTCATTAAAGAAATTTCCCTGATAAACCCATCTTTCAAATTTGTTCCGAACGAAACCCTGATTCTTTTTGATGAAATGCAGGCCTGCCCGGACTGTGCAACCTGCCTTAAATTCTTTAAGATAGACGGGCGCTTTGATGTCATCTGTTCAGGTTCACTCCTTGGTGTTAATTACAAGGAAATTACTTCTGTAAGTGTTGGCTACAAAGAAGATTATGATATGCATTCTCTTGATTTTGAGGAATTTCTCTGGGCCAAAGGTTATTCCCAAGACCAGATAGAAAGTATCTATGCTCACATAAAAAGTCTTGATCCATTTTCTGAAAATGAATTTGATGTCTGGATGAACTGCTTTAAGGAATACATGATTACAGGCGGAATGCCGCGTGTTGTAAATAAATTCATTGAACAGAATAATTATTCAGGTATCCTGCAGGAACAGATTCAGATCCAAAAAGCTTATGAAGAAGATATCCTGAAATATGCAAAAGGACTTGACAAATCAAAAATCAAGAATGTGTATGCACATATTCCAGTCTTTCTTGCAAAGGAAAACAAGCGATACCAGATTACAAAGGTCGCGACAGGGGCCAGAAACAGGGAATACATTGGAACAGTAGACTGGCTAAAAGATGCCGGTATTATAAATGTCTGTTACAATCTTGCTCAACCGGAACTTCCTCTTAAGGGGAATTACAATCCAACGGAATATAAAATCTACTATAGCGACACAGGTCTTTTGATAGCTTCTCTGGATGAAGAGGCACAGGTCGATTTGCGGCAGAACAAAAACTTTAATGCCTACAAGGGTGCAATTTACGAAAACATGATTGGAGACATGCTGGTAAAGCAGGGGTATGAACTGTTCTACTATAAAAATGAAAAATCAACAGTTGAAATAGATTTCTTCATTCGAGATGCAGATTCACTTGTTCCTGTAGAAGTAAAAGCAACTGATAATGCAACTGCTTCTCTAAAGAATTTGATAGAAAAGGATAAATACACTGATATTCACTATGGCATAAAACTGTGTGCTAAAAACATAGGATTTAATGGAGAGTTTTATACATTCCCATATTTCTGCACATTCCTTCTAAAACGATACATGCTGGAAAAAATTGTAACTCAGTGAACCTTTTTCTGCCTTAGTTCCCATTTTATTTTTTTTATGTTATACTCTTGTAGCGATTTGCCATAAGTTGTATAATGACAACTACCTACTTTTTTGGTAGTTTATAGTGATTATTCACTTGGCACATGCCTTTTACAAAAAACAATGGGTTCGGCAGGAATACAGCCTGTGCCGTTCCCTCAGGAGTATAATATGGCAGAAAACCTGCTTGAGATTCAAAATGTAAGTGCGGCGGTTCATGAGAAGACCCTGTTGCACAATATTTCCTTCAATATAAAGCCCGGCGAGATTCATGTTCTGATGGGACCAAACGGCGCCGGAAAATCAACTTTGGGTAACGTACTTATGGGAAACCCCGAGTACGAGCTGACCGGTGGCAAAATCCTTTTTGAAGGAAAGGATATAACAGAAGAGGATACCGACAAGAGGGCAAAGAGCGGCATGTTCCTGACATTCCAGGACCCGCTTGAAGTTCCCGGCATAAGCCTTGAATCCTTTATCCGCACAAGCCTCCAGCAGATTACGGGGGAAAGGCCAAAGCTCATCAAGTTCAAGAAAGAGCTGGAAGAAGCCATGGATGTGCTTAACTTCAACCATTCCTATGCTGAACGCGACTTGAACGTGGGCTTTTCCGGTGGAGAAAAGAAAAAGGCGGAAATTCTCCAGCTTCTGATGCTTAAGCCAAAATTTGCAATTCTTGATGAAACAGATTCCGGCCTTGACATTGACGCTTCCCGCACAGTAAGCAAGGGAGTTGAGGAATTCCAGAAAAAAGTTGGAGGGGCGCTCCTGATAATCACTCACTCCACACGAATCCTGGACAGCCTGCATGTAGACAAGACCCACATTCTTGTAAGGGGAAGGATTGTAAAGGAAGGGGATGCTTCCCTGGTACAGGAGATAAACGAAAAGGGATTTGATCCTTTCATCCCGGATGACATAAAGGAACAGGAAAGAAAGGAACGCCTTGCCGCCGCCGCAAAGGCTGCCATGGATGCAGTTAAGTCTGCCGATGTGGGGGACTTCAAGTAATGTCAGAAGAAAAAACTCAAGTTGCAGACATAAATACTTCACGCTATGACTTTAAGTACGAGGAAAGCGACAAGGACTTTTACAAGGTGGAAAAGGGCCTTGATGAAGAACTCGTGCTCAGGATAAGTGAAGAAAAAAAGGACCCTGAATGGATAAAGGAACTGCGCCTTAAATCCCTCAAGATTTTTAACGGACTAAAGGACCCTGACTGGGGACCGGACATCAGTGACCTGGACGTTCAGCAGATAGTTCACTATGTAAAGCCCAAGACAGAGATGGCCGCCAAATGGGAGGATGTTCCGGACGACATTAAGGAAACATTCGAAAAGCTCGGCATTCCGGAGGCAGAAAGACAGAGCCTTGCGGGTGTGGGTGCCCAGTATGACAGTGAGGTCGTCTACCACAACGTCAAGGAAGAAGTAGAAAAACAGGGCGTAATCTATACCGACATGGAATCTGCCATAAAGGGTGAATGGGGCGACATGGTAAAGGAATACTTCATGAAGGTCATTCCTCCTACAGACCACCGTTATGCGGCACTTCATGGTGCAGTGTGGAGCGGCGGAAGTTTCGTCTATGTTCCAAAGGGTGTAAAGGTTTCAGTTCCGCTTCAGTCATATTTCCGCTTGAATGCGGCGGGGGCGGGGCAGTTTGAGCATACCCTTATTATTGTAGATGAAGGCGCTGACGTTCATTTTATCGAAGGATGTTCGGCTCCAAAATACAATGTCGCAAACCTTCATGCGGGCTGTGTAGAGCTTGTGGTAAAGAAAAACGCACACCTCCGTTACAGCACGATAGAAAACTGGTCAAAGAACATGTACAACCTCAATTCCAAACGTGCCATAGTTGACGATTACGGCAAGATGGAATGGGTAAGCGGTTCATTCGGAAGTCACATCTCATACCTCTATCCGACGACAATACTCAAGGGTGATCATTCTCTTTGCGAGTATACCGGCATCACTTTCAGCGGCAAGGGACAGGCTCTGGATACCGGTGCAAAAATGATTCACATAGGAAAATACACTTCAAGCGTAATAAACTCAAAGTCAATATCAAAATCCGGCGGACGAAACACCCTGCGAAGTTCCATTGTCGTAAACAAAGAGGCAAAGCATTCAAAGGTATCCGTAAACTGTGATTCACTCATGCTTGACGACCAGAGCAATTCCGACACGATTCCCGCAATGAACATCATGACCGACGACTGCGATGTTGGACACGAGGCAAAAATCGGACGTATCTCCAACAAGGCGATTTTTTATCTGATGAGCCGAGGAATAAGCGAGGATGAGGCAAGGGCAATGATTGTCTCAGGCTTTGCAAATCCAGTCAGGAAAGAGCTTCCGCTTGAATATGCTGTGGAAATGAACAATCTTATCAATCTTGAAATGAAGGGGACACTATGATGGCAGCTAAAACACATTTGTCAGGCAACGTAAATCAGTTTCCCTCAATCACATGGCATCACCTGCACATAAACCACGGTTATTTTGAAGGTGGTTTTGAATGCGGGATTCAACCTGAAGTTTCAGCACTTCCAAATGGCATCACGCTTGAGTCAAAGAATCTTTCTGAAACATATTCTTTTGATAATCCGGCACAGACCCAGCTTGGAAAACAGTTCGACTCTGACATAGACGGCATGCTTAAGTCCCTGGACATCAAGGTTCAGGAAATCAAGGTGGCTCCTGGTGTGGCATCCAGTGAGCCTGTAAAGTTAAGCTACAAGGTAAAGGATAATACATTCTCTGCCTCAGATACAGTCATTGTCGCAGGTGAGGGAAGTTCTTCCACTTTCATATTCGATTACGAAAGCACATCTGATGCAAAAGGTGTTTTTGGAAACAGGATACGCGTCTATTGTGCGGAAAATGCAAGCGTAACTCTAGTAACAGTCAATTTGCTCGGTTCAGGTCTTGTACATTTCAACGGAATCGGCTCTTCATTAAAAGACAGTGCACATCTTGATTTGGTTCAGATTGAGCTTGGCGGAAGGGAAACTTTCTCGGGCTCTTACAACAATCTTTCGGGCTACAAGGCTTCTTGCAGCGTGCAGGGAGGCTATGTATGCGACGGAGACAGGCTGCTGGATATAAACTATGTTGCAAACCAGACCGGATCCCAGACCGAAAGCTTTACAAAGTTCAACGGAGTTCTGCTGGACAGGGCCAAAAAGACATGGCGCGGAACCATTGACTTTAAGCGGGGCGCAAAAGAGGCAAAGGGCGACGAACAGGAAAACGTCCTCCTCTTGAGTCCGGATGTAGTCAACAAGTCCATGCCAGTCATCCTCTGCGATGAAGAAGACGTGGAGGGCCGCCACGGAGGTTCTATAGGAAAGCTTAGCGAGGAAGAGCTTTTGTATCTGGAAACCCGCGGAATAGATGAGCGCACTGCAAAAACAATGATGATAAAAAGCCGCATCAATTCCATAGCCCGAAACATTCCCGACCAGGATGTCCTTGACAGAATCCGGGTTTATTTGGAGGAAAACCTGCAATGTTAAAGAATGACATGCGATCTGACTTTCCGCTGTTCGGACAAAAAGAATACAGTGACTTAATATATTTTGACAACGCTGCCACAACACAGAGGCCGCGCCAGGTCATAGAAGCCGTGGGAAAATTCTACGAGTCCGCCAATGCAAATCCGCTCAGGGGACTTTATTCGCTCTCTGTCAAGGCAACCGACATGTACGAGAAGGCAAGGAGCAACATAGCTCAGTTCATAAATGCCAGACAAAGCCTTGAGGTTATTTTTACTCGCAATGCAAGCGAAAGCCTTAACCTGGTAGCCTTTACATGGGCAATGGAAAACGTCTCCGAGGGTGATGAGGTCGTTGTTACAGCAATGGAGCATCACTCAAATTTCCTTCCATGGAAAATGGTATGCGAGAAAAAAGGTGCAAGCCTTGTATTCCTTGAATGTGATGATCAGGGAAATATATCCAAAGAAGAATATCAGTCTAAAATCAACTCCAGGACTAAGCTTGTGGCATTGACTCATGTAAGCAATGTTTTTGGAATCACAAATCCTGTAAAGGAAATCACTGCATACGCACACAAGACAGGAAACGGCGGTAAAGGTGCCGTTGTTGTTGTTGACGGTGCCCAGAGTACTCCTCATATTAAAATTGATGTCCAGGATCTTGACGCGGACTTTTTTGCTTTCAGCTCGCACAAACTCTGCGGTCCCATGGGAATAGGTGTCCTCTACGGTAAACAGGACCTTCTGGAAAACATGCCTCCCTTCCTGCGTGGAGGTGAGATGATAGAATACGTCTCAAGGGAAGAAGTGACTTATGCCGAGCTGCCCCATAAATTTGAGGCCGGAACCGTTAACGCCGCTGATGCCGTGGGACTTTCATCTGCAATTGACTATCTTAAAAGTATTGGACTTGACTATATCGAGGAAAACGACAAGAAGCTTTCTACGATGTTGATTTCAGGAATGAAGGGCATGGATAATGTCAATATAATAGGCTCACCGGATCCAGAGAAACATTCTGGAATCGTAACCTTTACAATTGATGGCGTCCATCCCCATGACATCGCCTCGATTCTTGACAGCGAGCATATCGCCATAAGGGCAGGCCACCATTGCGCACAACCACTTATGGAAAAGCTTGGAGTTGGAAGCACTGCACGTGCAAGCCTTTACTTCTACAACACGGAAAAAGAGGTGGAGGTTTTCCTTGACAAGCTTTCCAAAGTCCGCTCATGGATGGGGTTAAAATAAAAAACAGTCATGGAGATGTTCAATTAGTTAAAAAAATGTCATTATCGGGCTTGACCCGATAATCTATATCATTACATTATACTCATTTATAGATTGCCGTGTCGAGCACGGCAATGACAATTCTTTTTTTCCATAGTATGATTTCTTGTCTTGTTGAACATTCAATTATCGGGTATACTCATTTTTATGAACAACTTTTCACATGTGATTTTAAAATCAGGCGAGGAAGGCGAGATTATTCAGGGCTTTCCCTGGGCCTATGACAATGAGATTCAAAGCGTAAAATGGAACTCCAAGGACGGAAGCGGAGTAAAGACAACTTCTCTTGTTGATGCAGAAGTAAATGACGAAGATGTCGTTGAAGTCTATTCAAGCAAGGGAGCCTTTTTGGGTTCAGCCGTGATAAATAAAAAATCCCGCATAGCAGTAAGGTTAATTGGAAGCGAGCATGCCGACAAAATCATGGAGGACAAGGACGCATACTGGGAAAAAGTCGTTGCAAGGGCTGTAAATGTCCGAGCCTTGAATTTTTCTCCCAGTGACAGCTGCCGCCTTATTTACGGTGAGTCTGATTTTATTCCGGGTCTTGTAGTTGAAAAATATGTTTCTGATGATTCTCTTTATCTTGTCGTGCAGTTCCTTTCACTTGCATGTGAGGTTTTCCGCGACCAGATAATCAATGCACTTAAATCTCTTGTAAAGCCAGATGGAATATATGAGCGTAGTGATGCCGCAATACGTGAGAAGGAAGGCCTTGAGCAGAGGTCCGGTTGGATTTTTGGCGGTGGACAGGATGTAATTGAAATAACTGAAAATGAAATAAAGCTTCAGGTTGACATTGCTAGGGGACAGAAGACAGGCTATTTCCTGGACCAGAAATTCAACAGGAAGGAGATACAGAAATACTGCCACGGAAAGCGTGTCCTTGATACATTCACACATACAGGCGCGTTCGGACTTAACGCGGTAAAGGGCGGTGCAAGGGAAGTTGTCAGCGTTGACATCTCTGAGGATGCCGTAAAACTTGTTGAGCATAACATTCAGCTTAACAATGCCCAAAACGTGATGAGGGCTGAATGTGCGGACGTGTTCGACCTGCTTAAAAAATATGAGTCTGAGGGACAGAAGTTTGACGTGATAATTCTGGATCCCCCCGCATTTACAAAAAGCGCAAAGATGATTCAAAAGGCCTATGGCGGATACAAGGAAATAAACCTCCGTGCGATGAGGCTTTTGAACCCCAGCGGAATTCTTGTAAGCTGTTCATGCTCTGCATATTTTGATGAAACGACATTTTATTCAATGCTTTCTCATGCCGCATCTGACAGCCACAGAAAAGTTCAGGTTCTGGAAAAGAGGGGTGCGGGTCCTGATCATCCGGTTCTCCTTGGGTATCCCAAAAGCGCATACCTTAAATGTGCAATTTGCCGCGTGATGTGAGTATGAGAGAAGAAAAGCCGTTCAACTGTGTGATGCTGGTGGGTCCGACTGCCGTGGGAAAAACAGCCCTTGGAGTGAGGATTGCCCGAGCATTCAACTGGGAGATAATTTCCGCAGACAGCCGCCAGGTCTACAAGGGCCTTGACATTGGAAGCGGAAAGGATATTTCCGAATACACGATTAGCGAGACGGACAAAGACGGCAAGAGCGTTCAGATTAAGATTCCCTACCACATGATTGACATAGCCACACTGGCCGGAGAGTTCAATGTCTTTGACTTTCAGCAGGAATTCTACAGGTTGTTTCGCATGCTCTCTGAAAAAAACTCAGTTCCCTTTGTTGTGGGTGGAACAGGAATGTATGTTGATTCGGTCTTGCGTTCATACGATTTTGTTCCAGTTCCAGAAAACAAGGAATTGCGGGAAGAGCTGGATAAAAAATCACTTGAGGAACTTGATTCAATTTTAATCGGATTAAAGCCTGACCTTCACAATAAGAGCGACCTTTTGCTACGTGATCGTGTTGTGCGTGCAATAGAAATCGCCATGTTCATGAAGAGTCCTGAATGTGAAAAAATGCGTGCCAAACTTGAACCCCGTCCTGACATCAATGCCCTTGTCATCGGAACCACACTTGAGCGTGACCAAATGCACAAAAACATAGAAAAACGCCTTAAGGAACGCCTGAAAGAGGGAATGATAGAGGAAGTCAAAAACCTGCATGAAAGCGGTTGTTCCTGGGAGCGTCTTGAAAAACTGGGGCTTGAGTATCGTTTTGTAAGCGAATATCTGGAAGGAAAGATGGATTATGATACTATGCAGGAACGTCTTTATCATGCAATCTGTCAGTTTGCAAAGCGTCAGGAAACATGGTTCCGTAGCATGGAGAAAAAAGGCGTAAAAATCAACTGGCTCCCCCGCGAAAATGACAGGGAAGCTAAATATGAGGCTTGTCTTTCTTTGTTGAAAAACTCTGGTTTTTAGATTTATGCGTTTGCGGCCAGACGTGCTTCAGGCTCATCAACCTTGGTGATGTAACCGGTACGTACGCAGCTGTCAAACAATGTCTTTGACATGTAGTCTGTTTTTACGTCGGTGTAACCGTCCTGGTCACGTACGATGCGAACAACATATCCGTCATCCATCTCACGGACAATTGTCATGTAATCTGTCTTCAGTCCTATGCTTTTAAGTGTGTAAGTTCCCATAAGTAGCTCCTTTTAATCTTAACCCCTCTAAGGTTTTGCTATATGGACCTCCGCGTCTGTGGAGGCAATCTGCTGTTTTAGCAGTGCTTCTTTTTAGATAATCGGAATTTTTGAATGATTGATTAGTTTTAATTTATCTGCTTTAATTGAGGCATGGATTTGACATATTGTGATGCACACCTTCATCTGGTACAGTGCACTGAACTGGCTTCAAAACCCATATCTGAGGCTTTTCCTCTTAAATACCGCTGCTGTACATGTTCTCACGATGAAAAAGAGTTTAACTTTCAGTTTGAACTGACAAAAGATTATCCGCAAAATGTCGTACAGTCTTTCGGCCTGCATCCCCAAAATCCAGACCTTTCGCTTCTTCCTTTCCTTGAGAGCCTTCTTTCTGAGGATAAAATCTCCGCAATAGGGGAAACCGGAATGGACCTTTTTACCCAGGAATACAGGGAAAACCGGCAGAATCAGATTGAAGCATGGCATTCCTGTCTTGAGTTGGCTGTTGAATATAAAAAGACTGTTGTTATTCACAACCGCAAGGCTCTGGACCAGATGTTTTCCGACATTAAACTACTGAAAAGGGCAAAATGTGTCGTATTTCATTCTTTTGCATTTGGACCAAGGGAAGCACATTCACTTTTGGACAAGGGACTTAACGCTTATTTCAGCTTTGGAAAGCCCATCTTGAACGGCAACAAGAAAAGCATTGCCTGTGTAAGGGAATTGCCAGCAGACAGAATTCTTCTGGAAACAGACGCCCCATTTCAAACCTTGAAGGGAGAAGAATTTACCTCTGTATCGGACATACAGAAAGTTTACGAAACAGCCTCCAAACTCCGCGAATGTGAAATAAACGCTCTTTGCACGCTGCTTGAAGGGAATTTTATGAATGCGTTTAATATAAAGAATTAAATGGATTATTTCTGACAGATTTTTTTCATCTCTTCGATTGAGCGGACATAATCGTCAGAAAAAGCCTTGATCAGCTCAGAAAGGTTTCCCTCTTTTTTGCCCCGTAGGACATCTTCCAGAGCCTGCCCTGATTCTCCAAGGATTTCTGCTCCAAGCTGTTTTGCGGCACCCTTGAAATAATGTATGTATTTGGCTGCCTCGGTTGAATTTCCATTCTCATCCTTTATCAAAATGAGTTTTTCCAGCTCATCGGCATTAAAGATCCTGTCGTTAAGATAACCGTCAAGAAGCTCCTTTAACAGATCATTGTCTCCGCCTACCATTTCCAAAGCGGATTCGATGTTTAATAATTCAGCCATAATTTCTCCCTTTTTTATAATCTACGTTAATTAATATAATTGATTATAGACCCAAATTTTAAAACTGTCGAGCATTTAATTACCAGATTTTGATGAAAACAGACGGAAATGCCTTTAAGTATTGACTTAATTGTTTGTTTTATATATAATTCTTGAATCAATTCTCTTGTGGTATTAATTTGATTGTTAACGGGGACGGAATGATACGGGCTTTCCCTATGAGCCTTTGTAGTGGTGACCGGGCTTTCTTTAATATCGGGCAAGAATAGGAGTATAACATGAAAAAGGATATCCATCCGGATTACAAACTCACAAAGATTACTTGCGTTTGCGGCAACGTAATCGAGACACGTTCAACAGTGGAAGACATCCACGTTGAAATTTGTTCCGCCTGCCACCCATTTTTTACAGGTAAGCAGAAACTTGTTGACACAGCAGGACGTATCGATCGCTTTAACAAGAGGTATGGTATGGCTGCAAAAAAAGAGGACGCAGAGTAAGCGTCGTTGTTCAGTTCAAGCTGAACCGTTCAGTCCAAACTGAACAGGCATAAGTCCCTGACCGCGGCAAGTTAAGGCAAAATGCCAGTCTAAGATTAATAAGGAGCAAATAATATGGCAACTAGAAGAGGTCCCCGTTTTAAGGAATGTAGAAGATTGGGTGTAAACGTTTGTGGTCATCCAAAGGCAATGGATAGGGCAAATGACCCTGCATTCAAGCGCACAAAGAAAACTTCTGAATATGGCCTTCAGTTGATTGAAAAGCAGAAGGTAAAGGCATACTACGGTATTCTTGAGCGCCAGCTTGTCCGTTACTTTGACCTTGCATCAAAGGCAGAGGGAAAGACAGGTGCAGCACTCATCAGCATCCTTGAGTGTCGTTTGGACAACCTTGTATACCGCCTGGGCTTTGCAAGTTCAATCCGCATGGCACGCCAGATGGTTTCACACAAGCACTTCCTTGTTGACGGAAAGAAAGTTAACATTCCTTCATACAACGTAAAGGTTGGCTCAACAATCTCTTTGGATGAAAAGTCACGCAAGAGCGAACAGTTCAAGAAGACTTGGTTCGACAGCAATGTTGCACCACTTGATTATCTTGAGCGTGATGCAGATAACTTCAGCGGAAAGTTGGTAAGCTATCCACAGCGCGAGAAGATTCCTGTAATCATCAACGAACAGATGGTTGTTGAATTGTTCTCAAAATAATAAGAACAGCTTCAGGAAAAAAAAGACCGTGGTTCTTGAACTTGAAAAAGTCTCAGTATCCACGGTTTTTTCTTTTAAAAAAGATTTTATTATAATTTTAGTTTATTCCAGTTCATTCATGACATCGTTGCGGAACAAAAACAAATCCTGAATCTTAAGGCTGTATGTTGAGTTGATTTTGTGAGGATCTTCGGTTTCGCTTACAAGGGGCAGGGTAAAGCTGTAGCTTGTGCTTGTATATCCCTTGCATGTGACTTCCACCGTAAAGGTAAATTCACGGCTGACCTTTTCCTTAAGGCTTGCCTCCGGTGCCACCCAGAATGAATAGCTTCCGTCGGTTTTTGAGAATGTGCGGCATGGGTTTGACCAGCTTGCATCCATCATTGTAGCATTGTTTCCTTTTTCATCCTTTAATGTCACGACAGCACAATCCAAAGGCTCAAAAGATGATCCGTCGTAAACGGTTCCAAGGAATGTCGGGAATGTGAATACAGGGATTTTTGTTTCCCAGACACCGCTAGCGTTCAATTTGGCTGATTTATGGTAAGGGCGCTTTGCAGAGTTGACAAGACGCATTCCCTCTAAGCCAAGACGGTCTATGTCTGCCATAAGCTGATTGTCGTTCAAAACCTCGTTGGAATTATGGGTGATGCCACGTCCGCTTACAACATAGCGCGGTGGTATGCGGTTCAGTACGTAAGAAACCGTGTCAAGCCTGCAGTTCTCGCAGTCGCATTCAAGCCAGGTGTTTTCCCGATTCTTTACCTGCTCATAAAGCTCATTGATGCGTGATACGACCTGTTCTTCCATAATGTTGTGAATGTTGACCATGATGTTTCTTTAGCCCCTTAGCTGTTAATAGTTCCTTTTATTATATACCACCATATTCTAAAAATCAATGAAAGATTTTAAAAATTGTTCTGGCAAACTTGCGTATGTATCGGCCACGGTTTTTTGTATAAAAATCAATAATCCGATATGGAAATTTTAACAAACATCTGATATAATGTCTTAATTGTAATAGTTGTACACTATATCAATATTTTCAAGGTGAGGATGTCAATATGGACGAAAAAGAAATAATTTCCCGCGCAAAACAGTATGTTGCAGAAGAAAAGGACGAATCATTCCGCAAGGAAGTTGAAGAGCTTCTTGCAAAAAATGATCTGGCTGAACTTGAGGACCGCTTTTATCAGAGTCTTGAGTTTGGAACAGGAGGCCTCCGTGGTGTAATGGGTGGCGGAACAAACCGCATGAACACGCTGAACGTCTCAAAGGCAACCCAGGGACTCTGCAATTACATCATCAAGGCTTTCCCAAAAGAAGCTGCCGAGGGAAAACTGAGCGCATGTATCGCTTATGACAGCCGCCGCAATCACGATAAATTCTCCGACATTACCGCCCGTGTTTTCGCAGGAAACGGAATCAAGGCATATCTTTTTACAGGCATGAGGCCGACCCCGGAACTCAGCTTTGCCATCCGCTACTTTGGAGCAAAGACAGGTGTCGTAGTTACCGCTAGCCATAACCCGCCAAAATACAACGGCTACAAGGCATACTGGGATGACGGAGCACAGGTTGTTGAACCGCATGACAAGGGCATTATTGATGAAGTAAACGCAGTAACAGAGGTAAAGACCGTCACCCGCGAGGAAGGCATCAAGTCAGGAAAGATCGTTCTTGTTGATAAGGAAGTTGACGAGAAATTCCAGGAGATGATAAAAAACAACCTCTATCGCCCAGAGCTGATAAAGGAAAAGGCATCTTCCGTAAAAGTCGTATATACACCGCTTCACGGAACAGGAGCAATGCACGTAGAGAAGGTCCTTGGCGACCTTGGCCTTAACGTGATTACAGTACCGGAGCAGAGGGAAGGTGACGGAGATTTCCCGACTGTAGAAAAGCCGAATCCAGAGGAAGCACCAGCACTCAAGATGGCCGTTGAGCTTGCAAAGAAGGAAAAGGCTGATGTAGTAATGGCAACAGACCCGGATGCAGACCGCTTTGGAACAGCATTCCCCGATAAGGACGGAAACTATGTCCTTGTTTCGGGAAACCAGATGGGTGCCCTTTTGGCAGACTATGTGCTCCTTTCCAAAAAAGAATTCAACAAGATGCCTAAGAACCCCATGCTCATACGCTCAATCGTTACAAGCCCCTTTGTTGACGCTATTGCCGCAAACTACGGAGTTTCCCTTGAGGAAGTTTTGACAGGATTCAAGTGGATTGCATATCTTGAAAGGGAATGTGAGAAAACAGGCGAAAAGAATTATGCCTTTGGTCTTGAGGAAAGCTACGGATACCTTGTTGAGACAGAGGTACGCGACAAGGACGGTGTATCTGCCGCCGCTATGTGTGCAGAAATGACACTCTACTGGGCAAGCCAGGGAAAGAGCCTCCTTGAGCACTTGAACGACATGTACAAGAAATACGGATATTTTGAGGACCGCTCAATCAGCAAGTATTTTGAGGGTGTCACAGGTCCAAAGATCATGGGCGGAATCATGACAAAGCTTCGTGAGGAAGGCCTTAAGACTCTTGGTGGAAAGAAAGTACTCAAGATCCGCGACATTCAGCAGTCAGTTGAATTTGATCCCCTTAATCCGGGAGCAAAGACATCACTTCCATGGCCAAAGAGCAACGTACTCCAGTTCTTCCTTGAGGGTGGAACAATCGTAAGCGCACGTCCATCAGGAACAGAGCCAAAGATCAAGTTCTACATCAACTCAAGGGTACCGGTTTCAGCCGCAAGTGATGATGCATTGGCAGCCGCCAGAACTGAAGCCGCCGCCTTGTGTGACAGCATTTCAACTGAAATAAAAGCAATACTTGATGCAGCCAAATAATTCTTTTGGAAAAGCACCACAGCCAAAAATGCATCTGTACAGGGACTACAAGCATCTTGCCCGGCTTTTTTACAGCGGGGCGGTGTTTGTAGCCTTTGATACTGAAACAACTGGCCTTCACTCAGAGACTGATTACCTTATGGAAGTGGGGGCCATAAAATTTACCTGCAACGGAGAAATCAGCCGTTTTGACCAGCTGATAAAGCCTCCAATTCCCATTCTTCCTTTTTTAACAAATCTGACTCACATCACAAATGAAATGGTAAAGGATTGTCCTCCCGCCAACAAGGTGCTTCCTGATTTCCTAAGGTTTATAGGTGATAAAAATGCCGTTCTTCTAGCCCACAACGCTCCCTTTGACCTTGGATTCATCAACGCGGAGCTTGTAAGGATGGCAGTTCCCACAATTCACAACCAGTGCATCGACACTCTTCCTCTTGCAAGATGGGCATATCCGGATTTTGTAAAGGAAACGGAAAAGGGGCCATATAAACTTCAGTCACTTGCCAAACGCTTTGAGATACAGGTTCTAGCCGCACACAGGGCAGATGATGACGCAAGGGTTCTAATGGAATTGTTCAAGAGAATAATAAAGGACACCATTCCCAAGCAGAAGGACTTTGACATTCACTCCCAAAGCGGAAGCCTCATGCCGCAGAACATTCAGCTTGAGCTTTTTTGAATCGACTTAATTTGCCTTTTTCTGGAAGTGGCTGAACGTCATGCTGAAACTTGCACGTCCCTGTGTTACGGAACGCAATGTTGTACTGAATCCGAACATCTTTGCCATAGGTGCCTGAGCGTGAACAATGTTTCCGCCTGATTTTTCGTCCATGCTGCTTATCATTCCGCCGCGTTGTGTTATCTGGCTCATTGCATCTCCGACAAATTCTGTTGGGGATTCGATGTCTACCGCCATGACAGGTTCAAGAAGTTCAGGACTTGCGTTGTTGCATGCCTGGTCAAAAGCCTCTGCCGCCGCTGCCGAGAATGCCGGTGGAGTTGAAGTCAATGGATTGTAGTCGATTGAAGTGACTGTCACACCAATGTCCGTGCATGGATATCCAAGCTTTATTCCGCTTCCGAAACAGTTGTTTATGCTTGATTCAATTGCCTCAAATATTTCATCTGGAATTGCTGAATCATGTTTGGCCGTGCATGTATAAAGGTTTCCTTTTCCTGTCTCACGAGGTTCAACCTTGAGCGTAATTCCAGCGGTGTTTTCCTTTCCTGCAAGCATGCGGCTGTAGTTTTCGGTATATTCTGCCTGTGCCGTAACAGACTCGCGGTATGTAACCTGGGGAGCACCAACGCGGCACTGAACTTTAAAATCATCCCTTATGCGTGTGACTAGAACATCAAGATGAAGTTCTCCCATTCCGCTGATGATGAGCTGGCCCGTTTCCTCGTCGTCCCTGTGTGTGAAAGTCGGATCCTCTCGGCTAAGGATTTCAAGGGTTTCGTTGAGCTTGTCCCTGTCGCTCATTGTTTCCGGTTCAATCGCTATCGAGATTACAGGCTCCGGGAATTTCACGTTTTCAAGAAGGATGGGCATGCCTTCGCTTCCCAGTGTGTCTCCAGTCTGAGAAATCTTAAGGCCTACAAAAACCGCTATGTCACCGGCACTGACGCTATCCATCTGTTCCATGTGGTTGGCGTTTACGCGGAGGATGCGGTTTATCCTCTCCCTCTTTTTCTTTCCCACGTTGTAGACTTGAGTTCCAGTACTGATTTTTCCAGAGTACATCCTGACGTAGCTCAAGATTCCGGCTTCCCTGTCGTACTGGATTTTGAATACAAGACCAACTGGAGTCTTTGATTCAGGATCACACTTTACCTGGATTTTTTCTTCTTCGTCATGCTTTTTGACGTGAACACCTTCTGCTGGAGGAATTTCGTCAGGGGCGGGGAGGTAGTCCACTATTGCGTCCATAAGCGGCTGTACACCCTGGTTGTGGCGGCTTGAACCGCAAAGGAAAGGAACAATAGTCCTGTTTATCGTGCTCTTTCTTATTGAAGATACAAGCATTTCGTTTGAAATTTCGGCTCCCTCAAGATAAAGCTCACCAAGCTCGTCGTCGTTTGATGCAACAGTATCAATGAGTGTGTCACGCCATTTTTTCGCGTTCTCAAGGTTTTCAGCAGATATTTCTTCAACTGTGAATTTCTCGCCCTCTGTGGAAGCGTCCCAGTGTATTTCCTTCATCCTTATCAAATCGATTACACCGTCAAAATCTCCGCCTGCTCCAATAGGGATTTCAAGGGCAACTGTCTCGCACTTGAACTTTTCATGAACGTCATTCATTGCACCAAAGAAGTCTGCCCCAATGCGATCCATCTTGTTTACAAAACAGATTCTTGGGACATTGAATTCATCTGCCTGCCTCCATACCGTTTCTGTCTGCGGCTGAACCCAACCTACTGCACAGATTACGGCAACCGCACCATCCAAAACACGGAGAGAGCGTTCAACTTCTGCGGTAAAGTCAACGTGGCCTGGAGTGTCAATTATGTTAATCTGATGGCCTTTCCATTCTGTGGTGATTGCGGCGGAAGCGATGGTTATTCCACGTTCCTGCTCCTGCTGCATGAAGTCCATTGTGGCCTGTCCATCGTCTATTTCGCCTATCTTGTGAATCTTTCCTGAATAATAAAGTATGCGCTCTGTTGTAGTGGTCTTTCCAGCGTCAATATGGGCCATGATGCCTATGTTTCTCATCTTGTTCAACATAATAATTATCCTTAAAAAGTCAAATTCTTCAACCGCAACATTATAGAGTAAATGTGCAATAATCACAATACCCCGGGAATCTCTGATTAATACGGGAAGCATTAATCAGAGATTCCCTGTTATTTCTCATAATTTCTTGAATTATTACGAAATAACGAACATTAGGGTTAACACTGAATAATCCGCATTCGGATTATTCAATGTTTCTCTAGATTTTAAACTCCACATGAATTATAATCACTGTACTATGATCAAGACACTGTTTGAATTATTCATAACTTTTTTTAAGATTGGTGCGGTGACATTCGGCGGTGGATATGCCATGCTGCCCTTTTTGGAAAGGGAACTTGTGGAAAAGAAAAAATGGTCCACAAGCGAGGACCTGCTTGACTACTATGCGATATCACAGGTGACTCCGGGTGTCATAGCAGTGAATGTCTCTACTTTCGTGGGCTTTAAGAAAAAGGGGATCCTGGGAGGAATTTTTGCGACCCTTGGCATGGTAACCCCCTCACTAATAATAATTTCGGTGATTGCGGTCTTCATTCAAAACTTTGAGCACATCGTATGGGTTCAAAAGGCCCTTGCGGGAATAAATGTTGCCGTGGCGGCTCTCCTGACCTATGCGGTTGTGAATTTCGCAAAGAAAACTATCAAGAAGTGGTGGCATGTGATTTTTTACCTTGCATCCTTCTGCCTGATGTATTTCCTCAAGGTGAATACTGTGATCATCGTGGTTTCAGCTGCCGTACTTGGAGTCCTTATTGTTTGGTTAAGTGGCGGATTCAAAAAAGTTGAAATGGTAGATGCAAAAAAAGAGGATGAAAAATGATGAACGATTTGTTTGGACTTTTACAGCTTTGGGCAATCTTCTTTTACGTCGGACTTTTTGCCATAGGAGGAGGTCTTGTTGCCGCAACATTCATGCAGCAGATTCTTGTGGAAAAAATGGGCCTCATCTCCCTTGAAAAATTCTACAGCATGCTTGCAATCTCGGAAAGCACACCGGGTCCCATCGGAATAAACATAGCGACTTTCTGCGGAACAGAACTTTACGGCCCCATAGGTGGAATCATTACGACATTGGGAGAGATAACACCATCACTCATAATAATTATGCTTGTGGCGCGTTTTTTCAGCAATTTCCAGAAAAGAAAGGGGGTACAGGCGGCTTTTGAGGGAATAAGGCCTGCTACTTCGGGAATGGTTCTTGTTGCTATGATGAACGTCCTTCTGCTTGCACTGTTCAACATTCCGGCATTCCAGGCATCACATTCCGCCGGAGACCTTTTCAGGTGGAAGTCCATGATTTTCTATGCGGTTTCCCTGCTTGCCCTGTTTGGAATCAAAAAAATGCATCCTGTGTTTGTCGTATTCTTTGGAGCAATATTCGGCATAATTTTTCTGTAAGTTTTCAACTTGAATATATTTGTTCTTTGTGTTATAATAAATTAAGGATGTATTATTGGCATCTTTTCAGTATTATAACATAAACAAAAGGTTTAGAAATGGTTTACACAGATACTAGGAATAAAAAAGTTTCCGTTGACTTTAAGACAGCCGTAATCAATGGCATGAACGCTTCTACCGGAGGACTCTATATCCCGGTGGAATATCCGAAACTTCCAGCTACATTTACCTGCCGCACCCCAGAGCCTTCTTTCCGTGAAGTGGCTTTTGAAATGGCAAAACCCTATGTTGAGGGTGAAATCCCTGATTCAGACCTTCAGGGCATCATACAGGACTGCTATCCGTTTTTGTCTCAGGTGGTTCCGATAGATCCAGTCAGCTATGTTCTTGAACTTTTCCATGGTCCGACCTGTGCCTTTAAGGATTTTGGCGCACGTTTCATGGCCCGCGTAATGTCATATTTCAACCGAGGAGAAAACGACAACCTGCACATTCTTGTTGCAACTTCAGGTGATACAGGTTCTGCCGTAGGAAGCGCATTTCACAATGTTCCAGGCATTGACGTTACCATTCTTTATCCGGAGGGAAAGATTTCTGCCCTTCAGGAAAAACAGCTTTCAACCTTTACAGGTAATGTCCGAGCACTTCGTGTCGCAGGAACATTCGATGACTGTCAGAAGCTCGTAAAGACTGCATTTACCGATAACGGACTCAGAAAGAAATTCAGGCTTTCATCTGCCAACTCAATCAACATCTCTCGTCTTTTGCCACAGAGTTTTTATTACATGTATTCTTCTCTTGTCGTAAAGAACCGCATTCCGTACGACAGCAAGATAGATGATCCAGCCATCATTGTAATCGTTCCAAGCGGAAACTTCGGAAACCTTACCTCAGGCCTTATTGCCCGCGAGATGGGTGCCCCGATTGCAGGTTTTGTCGCCGCAACCAATTCAAACCACACGGTTCCAGACTGGATTGCCTCTGGAGAATATGAAGCACGTCCTTCTGTTCCTACATTGAGCAATGCCATGGACGTAGGAGCTCCAAGCAATTACGAAAGAATCAAGGCTATGTATACTCTTGACGAAGTACGTTCTCTGTTTGCCTCTTACTGGACGGATGACGAAGGTACATTGAGTGCCATCCGCGGCTGCCATGACAAGACAGGTTATGTCATTGACCCGCACGGTGCAGTTGCATGGAAGGCATGGAACGACATCAGGCTCGGTGGAATGGAAAAACTCATTGCCGGTGAAAAGGGAGATCCTTCAAAACCAGGACTTACTCCGAATGTTCCGTCATGGGGACAGGCAGTAGTCGATAAAAAGGCTGTGGGCATTATCTTGGAAACTGCACATCCTGCAAAATTCGGTTCAACTGTAGTCGATGCAATCGGTCGTGAGCCAAGCATTCCCGATAGACTTGAAAAAGTAATGTCACTTCCTGACCGTTCAATCCCGATGGAAAATGATTACGGCAAGTTCAAGGAATTCTTGACTTCAACCTTTTAGTCGTTTTTAAAATCAAATATTTCAGTCTACATGTTTGCATAAGTCTGCACGGAATCTTCAAGATGTTCAATCTTTATTCCGGCCTGTGCAAACATATTCATTGAATCCTCTTCGTCATGGTAGTGTTTTTCACAAACCACACGCTTGATTCCACAGTTTATGATGAGCATGGCACATGTCCTGCAAGGGGTCATCTTGCAGTAAACTGTAGCACCGTCTATGGAGATTCCACGTTTTGCAGCCTGACAAATAGCATTCTGTTCCGCATGTACGGTACGCACGCAGTGTTGGGTTATTGAAGAATCAGCATGAATCATTTTGCGCATCAAGTGTCCGACATCGTCACAATGGGGGAGTCCTGCCGGGCTTCCTACATAACCTGTAACAAGAATCTGATTGTCCCTTGCTATGACACAGCCGCTTCTTCCACGGTCACAGGTGGCGCGTTTTGCAATTGTCCTTGCAACTTCCATGAAGTATTCGTCCCAGGTCGGACGTTCGTATTTTTCTGATTTTGTTTCTTCGCTCATATTGATCCTTAAAGAAAGGACTGCACGAATTGTATCCGCACAGTCCCTTTGTCATGTAAAAAAGGTCAAAAACCTTATTAAGTTATTTTACCGCTTCAAAAATAATGTCGGCGATAAAGATGATTGCAAGAATCCATGTAACTACAGATACGTTCTTTGCCTTCTTTCCTGCTACCTTGCAGATTACATAAGAGATGATGCCCCATGCAATTCCCTTTGAGATTGAGTAGGCGAATGGCATTACCATGATAGTGATGAATGCAGGGATTCCTTCTGTCGGATCTGTAAAATCGATTCCAGTAACAGACTTCATCATCAGGTATCCTACAAAGATAAGGGCTGGTGCTGTTGCTGCCGCTGGAATGATTGCGAATACATCGTTGAAGAAGAGTGCAAGGAGGAAGAAGATTGCAGTTACGAGAGAAGAAAGACCTGTGCGTCCGCCTGCTGCGACACCTGAAGAACTCTCAACGAATGATGTTACTGTAGATGTACCGAGACATGCACCTGTTACGGTACCAACTGCGTCTGAAAGGAGGGCACCCTTTGCATTGACGATGTTTCCGTCCTTGTCCTTGAGGTTGCCCTGTTCTGCAATACCCATGAGTGTTCCCAAAGTATCGAACATATCGGTAAAGAGGAATGTAAAGAAGATTACGACAAACTTGCCGAATACTGCTCCAGAGAAGCCTCCTGTAACTGGATCGATTGCAATTCCCTTGAAGTCAAACTGGAAGAAGTATGGTGAATCCGGTTTAGAAATGATGCTGAAGTTTTCCGGAACATGGGTTACTCCAAACGGAATGCCGATGAGAGTTGTAATTGCAATACCAATAAGGATGGCACCAGGAACTTTAAGTATGTAGAGGATGATTGTGATGATGAGTCCGATTACTGCAACAAGTGCTGCAGAGTGCTGGAGGTCAAAGTTCACGAAGCCTATGAGTGTACCAGTGTCACCGCTGACGATACCTGCGTTTGCAAGACCGATGATTGTGATGAAAAGGCCGATACCGACAGAAACTGCCTTTTTGATTGAGTTTGGAATTGACTTTATTATTGCTTCCCGGATACCAACGATAGAAAGGATGATAAAGAGAACACCTTCAAGCAAAACTGCTGTAAGTGCAAGCTGCCATGAACAGCCCATGCCAAGGACAACAGAGTATGTAAAGAATGCGTTTAATCCAAGACCTGGGGCAAGTGCAACTGGAAGATTGGCGACAAATGCCATGACCAGTGTTGCTATTGCAGAAGAAATGGCTGTAGCTGTAAAGACTTTACTCCATACCATTCCTGTTCCATCTGCAAGGATACTTGGGTTCAGAGCCAGAATGTATGCCATCGCCAGGAAGGTGGTGATACCGGCCACAACTTCACGGCTTACTGTTGAGCCGCGCTCTTTGATTTTAAACATATAAATCCTCCTAAAGGGAATGTCCGTTAAGTTTGCGTCTTGCTTTGCTTTTTAGACACCCTGAAACTCATTATACAATATCAAAGAAAAATTTGCCACCCTATGTTGACACAACTATATAAATTTGCTATATTTTCATTAACATTTTAACTTATATTAAGATGGGGCCACGCAAAGGGCTCCTTTTTTGTTATTAGAGGGCGGACTGAATCCGCAGGGGTTTTTGTTGAATTATACTTCGACTGACACAATTCCATATTTTAAGGAATGTGACGCGGCTGCAAAAAAGCTTGGTTACATTCTTGTCGAACTTCAGGTTGTTCCGCAGAAAGGAAACTATCATATTTCTGCTGTCATAGCATCGTCAGATTCAAAAACAGATATCGGCGTGTCGGACTGTGCAAAGGTACATAGGACACTTCAGGATCTCTTGATATCACTTTTAAAAACTGATGAGGATTCCGTATACATGGAAGTAAGCTCTCCCGGAATGGAGCGCAACATAAAGAATGCGGCGGAGTTTTCCTTCTTTAAGGGCAGGGAAATAAGGGTGTGGGATAAAACCAAGACAGATTGGGTTCCCGGCATAATACACGATTCTGATACACAGTCGTTGACATTGGAAACAGAAGGCGGCGAATTATTAAACGTTGCCTATGAAAATATAGCAAAAGCAAAATTTATTCATTTATAGGGAGGCTTGATATGTCAGAAATGGCAAATGCAATCCGTGAGCTGGCAGAAGCAAAAGGTATCAGTGAGGATTCAGTCAGGCAAACAATTGAGAATATGATTAAGGCGGCTTATAAGCGTACATATGGAACCGCCGACAACTGCATCGTGAAATTCGCTGACGACATGTCAGATGTTTTTGTTTATTCACGCAAGACAATTGTAGATGGAGTATATGATCCATCTCAGGAGATTGAGCTTGAGGATGCACTAACCGAGGTGCCAAATTGTGAGATTGGTGATGAGATTGACATTCCGATCGATCCAAAGACATTCGACAGGACTGCAGTTTCTACGGGAAAACAGACTGCACACCAGGCTTTCAGCGAGAATTACAAGGACAATCTTTATAACGAATACAAGGATAAGGTTGGACAGATCATCATCGGATATTATCAGAGGGAACACAACGGAAACATCTATGTTGACCTTGGAAAGGTTGAAGGTGTAATGCCGTCAAAGTTCCAGAGCCCGCGTGAGGTTTATGATAAGACCAATAACAGGATCAAGGCACTTATTGTTGACATAAAGAAAAATTCTTCAGGCATTCAGCTGGTATTGAGCCGTTCTGATCCAAAGCTTGTAGAAAAAATCATTGAACTTGATGTTCCAGAAATCGGTGACGGTACAGTTGGAATCCACAAGGTTGTACGTGAGCCGGGTTACAGGACAAAGGTTGCGGTATATTCAAACAAGCTGGATGTAGATCCTGTTGGAGCATGCGTCGGCCTTAAGGGAACAAGAATCCAGAGTGTGATTCAGGAACTTGAGGGTGAGAAAATCGATGTTCTCCGCTATGACGAGGATCCGCATATTTTCATCAGGAATGCACTTTCGCCTGCAGAAGTAAAACAGGTTGTGATTCTTGATGCAGACAAAAAAGAAGCATTGGCAATTGTACCGGACAGTCAGTTCTCTCTTGCTATCGGTAAACAGGGACAGAATGTTCGCCTTGCAAACAGGCTTTGTGACTGGAACATTGATGTCAAGACCGAGGAACAGGCTGCCGAGATGGATCTCTCTGATATTGACACAAGAAAAGCTGCGGAATCTCTTTTCCAGGACAGTCAGGATGAATACGAGGAAATCTCTACTGTATCCCAGTTGCCTGGTGTTGATCAGAGGGTTGCACAAATTCTCAAGGAATCTGGCATAGATGATATTGAAGACTTTATTGAAGCTGTAGACAACGGTTCTGTAAAGAATATCGAAGGATTGTCAGAGAATGATATAGAGGGCGTTAACGCCATTATCAGCGAATATGTTCAGTTCGAGGATGAGGAAGTTGAAGAAAATTCAGAAGCTCCCGAAAGCACTCAGGAAGAAGAGTATTTCTGTCCTGAATGTGGCGAAAAGATAACGCTGGATATGACTCATTGTCCTAAGTGTGGCGTTGAATTAGTATTTGAGGAAAATTAAGGAATAAGATTGTATGGCGGATGAATCAGAAAAAAAGCCCAGTGCTGTGTTGATTAAAAAATCAGAATCTCAGAATGCACAGACAGCTCAAACATCTCAGACTGCTCAGCCCAAAAAGAAAGTTGTGGTTGTGAAGCGAAAATCATCTTCTGCAGCGGCTTCTAAAGAGCCAAAGAAAGATATTCATGTTGTGGCAAAAAAAGTGCCTGAATCATCCGCTAAGACAGAAGAGAATTCCGTACAGACCAAGGCCAGCGCCACAAAGACAACGGAAGCTGCCGCACCAAGCGAAGAGAAGAAGCCGGAGTCTCCAATTGTAAAATCTAGAGAGGCAACTTTTGAGCTTAATTCTGCAAGACCAAACGTAAAGGCTGGAAACCTTAGTGGTAGCCCTAAAAACCGCTATGGCAACAAGCGGGAAGGAAATGCATTTACCGGAGCCCAAGCCCGTGAAGGCTATCAGAATCGTGAGAGGGAAAACAGAGGTTCCTTTGGCTCTCGTCAGGGAAACGGTGCAGGTTCTCAGCGCGGTAATTTTTCAGGTACACAGCGTCAGGGGGGCTTTAATAACGGACAGCGCTCAAATGGCCCCGCAGGAGCACGTCAGGGTGGCTTCAATAATGCTCACCGTGGAAATTTTAACGGCGGTCAGGGAAGAACGGGAGCTGGACAGGGAAGACCAGGGTTTAATCAAAGGCCTGGTGCTCCAATGTCCAGAATGCCTTTTGGTGCGGGAAAATCAAATTTTAATGATGCTCCGGCAATCTCCGGCAACAAAGCCCCGGCAAAGAAACAGTTCAAAGGCAAGAAACAGGTATATAACAGAAAAGACCAAGAGCAGATTTTTGATGAGGAAGAGCTCTATCAGAACAAGAAAAAGGATACAAGTCCTGTAAGTGCAGTTCCTGAAAAGATTGACATCATGGAAACAATCACAGTGGCAGATCTGGCAAAGAAGATGAACCTTAAAGCCAGCGAAATCATTGCCAAGCTGATGAAAGAAGGCATGATGGTTACAATCAACCAGAGTATTGATGCCGATACAGCAGAGATTATTGCATCAGAATACAACTGTCAGGTTCACCGCATTTCGCTTTACGAAGAAACAGTCATCGAAAGTGATGAGGGAAGTTCTGAAGGAGAACAGATCAGACCTCCGATTGTTACTGTCATGGGTCATGTTGACCACGGTAAGACTAAAACTCTTGATGCCATCCGCAATACAAATGTTGTTGCAGGTGAAGCCGGTGGTATTACCCAGAAGATTGGTGCTTATCAGGTAACGACTCCAAAGGGTGTAATTACATTCCTTGATACTCCAGGTCATGAAGCATTTACAATGATGCGTGCGCGCGGTGCCCAGATTACAGACATTGTCGTTCTTGTAGTCGCAGCAGATGACGGTGTCATGCCTCAGACTCTTGAAGCCATCAATCATGCTAAGGATGCAAAGGTTCCAATTATTGTTGCAGTAAACAAAATTGATAAGCCGGAAGCAAATCCTGAACGTGTAATGACCCAGCTTTCTGAACTTGGACTTACACCGGAAGCATGGGGTGGCGACACTCAGTATGTAAACATTTCCGCTTTGAAGCGTGAAGGTATAGATGATCTTCTTGATGCCATCCTTGTACAGGCCGAAATGCTTGAACTTAAGGCTCAGTATGACTGCCGTGCAGAAGGAAAGGTAATCGAAAGCCGTGTTGACCAGGGACGTGGTGTTGTTGCATCAGTTGTAGTTGAACGCGGTACCTTGAGGACAGGAGATCCGTTTGTTGCAGGCATTTATTCTGGTCGTGTCCGTGCAATGTTTGATGACAGGGGAAACAAAATCAAGGAAGCTTCTCCATCAGTTCCTGTAGAAGTTCTTGGAATTGAAAACATGCCAAATGCAGGTGATCCATTCCAGGTTACTGAAACAGAAAAGGATGCACGTGCATTTGCCGCAAAGAGACAGGAACTCAAGAGGTTTGAGGATGCCAAGGCATTCAAGAAGGTTACTCTTGACAACCTCTATTCAACAATCGAACAGAAGGAAATCAAGGAATTCAAGGTCATCATCAAGGCAGACCTTCAGGGTTCAGCAGAAGCCCTCAAGACCTCACTTGAAAAGCTTTCCACAAAGGATATCAGGCTTTCTGTCATTCACTCAAGTGCGGGTGCAATCAACGAAAGCGATGTATCTCTTGCCGCAGCAGATGACAACGCAATCATCATCGGATTCAACGTTCGTCCGACTCCAAAGGCAAAGGCCCTGGCAGATCAGGAAAAGGTCGAAATCCGCAAGTACAACATCATCTACAAGTGTGTTGAGGAAATCACCGCAGCCATGGAAGGCATGCTTCAGCCGGATACAAAAGAAGAGATTACCGGTATGCTCGAAGTACGCAATACATTCAAGGTTCCAAAAATCGGTGTCATTGCAGGATGTTATGTTACAGACGGTATCATCAAGAAGACAAGCAGCGTAAACGTTATCCGTGACGGTGTTGTAAAATATACTGGTAAAATCGCATCCCTCAAGCGCTTTAAGGAAGATGCCAAGGAAGTCAAGTACGGCTACGAATGTGGTGTTGGTATTGAAAACTGGCAGGATCTTCAGATTGGCGATCAGCTTGAAGTATTTGAATTTGTTGAGGTTGCAAGAAAACTTGGACAGACTCTGGTTGACGAAAAGGCTGAGATGGAAAAGAAAAATGCAGCCATGAATTCAGAAAACAATGCGGAGGGTCAGGAATAAAAGATGGGACAATACAGGCTCATGCGTTTAGGCGAACAGCTCCGTGAGGAAATCGCCACAATGTTGATGACAGGTCAGATAAAAGATCCCAGAGTAACCTCATATCTTTCCATTAATCGTGTGGAGGTTGCAGGTGATCTTGCCTATGCCAAAGTATATGTTTCGTCATTTATGGATGATAACTCCGTAAAGCTGGGGGTAAAGGGATTGCAAAATGCGGCCGGTTACATCCAGTCAACAATAGCGAAAAAGCTTTCAATCTATAAATTCCCTAAGCTTACTTTTATCGCAGACTTCAGCATGAAAGAAGGCTATAAGATGGTACAGACATTAAAGGAATTGGAAAAACAGGATGAAGAAAACAAACAGGAATCCTAAGTCTTCCATCTCCGGGATTATGCCTTATACAAAAACTCCCGGTCTTACCAGTTTTTCATCTTTATGGAGCATAAAGCATGCCCTTAACACAGAGAAAGTCGGCCACACGGGAACCCTGGATTCCTTTGCAGAGGGGCTTTTGGTTGTACTGACGGGAAGCTTGACGCATCTTGTTCCTCACATCACTGAATTCACTAAAACATATCAGGCAGTTGTTTGCTTTGGCAAAGAGACTGATACGCTGGATCCAACAGGGACAGTTACAAAATCCTCAAAAGCTCCTGATCAAGAAAGCCTTAAAAGCATAATACCATCGTTTACAGGAGCATTGCTTCAGGTACCACCGGTATACAGTGCAATACATGTTGACGGCAAAAGGGCCTCAAATGCTGTCAGGGGAGGTCAGGAAGTTAAGCTTGAAAGCAGGCAGATTTTCATATATGACCTTTCGTTGAGGGATTTCCGAGAAGCAAATGATGAAGATCCTTGCTCATACGCACTTCTTGAGATAACATGCTCTAAGGGAACTTACATCAGGGCATTGGCACGTGACATGGCAAAAGCTCTGGGGGCATGCGCATATCTTTGTGCCCTTCGGCGAACAAAAGTTGGACCCTTTAATCTTGAAGATGCGGCCTGTTATTCAACCTTAAAACCCTTTACAATTGAAAACGGCATTGCAAACTCAGCTTTCTTTTTTGAACAAAACAAATTGTATCAGAATAAGAAGCCGGAGAAAAAAACAGTAAAAGACAGCGATCAGACTGTTGCGGACATTCAAAGCCATCTTTTGACTTTTACACCAAAAATTGCAGCATTATGCGGATTCAGGTCCGATGAACTTAAGGCCGAATATGAGTCTAGTTATCTTAATGGACGTCCGTTAAAACCAAAGATGTTCAGCTGGATTCATAATCCATCTCAGGAAGAAAAATCACCATTTTTCAATGAAAAGGAAATTGCGGTTTTCTATAAAGACGGATCCTTTGCCGGAATGATGATTCAGCAGGATTTTAAGCTTTCCTATGGTTTTGTAGTACCGAAAGAGAAATCTGAAAGGAAAATGAAGGTTTTTTCATGGAAACAGCTTATGGATGGTGCTTTCCCGGTTGAATGGATTAAACGTGGCACAGCAATCTCCGTCGGAAGCTTTGACGGCTTTCATGCAGGACACCAGAGCCTTTTGGACGCAATTCAGGCAGATAAAGAACTTGTACCTGGAATCGTTACCTTTAAATCCTCCTACAGGGCCTCTGAGGACGGTTATGAGGGGGACATAATTACTAGTGAACAGAAGATAGAGTATCTTGAAAATAAAGGCCTTTCTTTTGCCATACTGATTGACTTTTCTCCCGAATTCAGTAGAATAGATGGTAATATTTTTGTGGACTTATTGTGTTCGAAATGCGGACTTTCTCTTTTGGTGGAAGGTGTTGATTTCCGTTGCGGATACAGGGGAGCAATGGATATAGAGCATCTAAAGGCTGTTTCAGAGGCAAAGGGATTTTCCTTTAGGGTAGTCGATGATGTTACGATTGATGGCTTTCGGGTAAGTTCAAGCCGTGTACGTGAGGCTCTTGGCGCCTCTGATTTTGCTACGGCACAAAAGCTTCTGCTAAGGCCTTTTTCTTATGATGCAAGAGGTTTAAGCTTTAAGCAAAGCTCTTCAAATTCAGATGGAATGGACTGGTTTGACGGACAAAGGATTACAAGGCAGATTCTACCTGGTGACGGTTCCTATGATGTTGTCGTTCATTATGAGGAGCTGGTTCTTCATACAAGCTGTATGATACGGAACGAAACCATCTCCCTGCTTTTGCCCACTCAAAATGTGGCGGATAAAGTCAGGGAAATACAGTTTATTGGGCAACGCTAATGTTGTTTTGCAATTCCGGGAGTAAGAGATCGCCCTCGGGTTTACTTTTCAACATGGTAATAAAATTAAAGGAGTAAGTTATGGCACTTACAAAAGAAGCAACGACTTCTATCGTCAGCAAGTTCGGTGCAAACGCAAATGACACCGGCAACACAAGGGTTCAGATTGCACTTCTTTCTGAACGCATCAAGGAACTCACTGCACACTGCAAGGCTTTCCCAAAAGATACTACAGCATCACGTGGATTGCTTAAAGCAGTAGGTCAGAGGCGCAAGATGCTCAAATACATGCAGCGCACCAACCTTGAAGGATACCGCAGCCTCATCAAAGAGCTTGGAATCCGCAAATAAGTCAATGAACGGCAGACTGTTCTTTGTCAATGATAAGGACAGGATGCCGTTTATGTTTTATGGTACCGTATAATACGGTTCTGGACGACCGGCTGTTCAAACGGCTTGTCCTAGAATTAAATAAACCAGAAAAGAAGGAAAGAATGGTAGAAAGAGTAACAAAGATGATCGGCGATACTGAGCTGATCCTTGAAACAGGCAAAATCGGAAAACAGGCAAACGGATGCGTTTATGCACAGTTTGGCGGAACCGCAATTATTGCGACAGTTTGTGCATCAAGCGAGGCAAAGGAAGGACTTGATTTTGTTCCTGTAACAGTTGATTACAATGAAAAGTTTTATGCGGCTGGAAAAATCCCAGGTGGTTTTGTAAAAAGGGAAGGCCGCCCGAAGGATAAGGAAATCTTGGTAAGCCGTCTTATTGACCGCCCGATGCGTCCCTTGTTCTATCCGGAATTCGGACGTGAATTGCAGATTGTTCCAACATGTGTATCTGTAGATGGTGTAAACCCCCCGGATATTCTTGCTGTTATCGCGGCATCTGCTGCAGTAACAATCAGTGACATCCCGTTCCAGGGACCTGTTGCCGGTGTACGTGTAATCTATTCAAACGGTGAGTATATACTTAACCCGACATACAGTCAGATTGAAAAGGCAGAGCTTGAAATTGTTGTTGCCGGAACCAAAGATGGCTTTACCATGGTAGAAGGTGGAGCAAGTGAGGCAACAGAAGAAATCATGCTTGGAGCACTTGAAAAGGCACAGGGATTTATCCGCGACATGTGTATTCTTCAGGAAGAGCTCAAGGCAAAATGCGGTAAGGAAAAATTACCGTTGGTTCCTTCTACAGCAGTTCTTGAAAATAAAGAGGCTATCGAAAACGAAGCAAAGCCACTTATGCTTGAGGCATGTTTCCAGAAGGGAAAACAGACACGTGGCGATGCCGTTCATGCTGTAAAGGCAAAGATTGCAGAAAAGTATGCAGAGCAGCTTGAAGATGAAACACAGAAAAAGCTCTTTGACGCACTCTTTGACGACATCCAGTACAGGCTTTTGCGCCAGAGCATTTTGGAAAAAGGCGTTCGTATTGACGGTCGTGGAACAGAAGAGATTCGTCCTATAACATGCGAAATCAACGTTTTGCCACGCCCACACGGAAGCGCTTTGTTTACCCGTGGTGAGACTCAGTCACTTGCAGTTACAACACTTGGAACCGCAATGGATGAACAGGTTTACGATGACATTGAGGGTGATCGCAGCGAAAACTTCATCCTGCACTACAACTTCCCGCCATATTCTGTTGGTGAGGTTGGAAAGCTTACAACAGGACGCCGCGAAATCGGACATGGAAACCTTGCCCGCCGTTCACTTGCACCAATGATTCCTTCAAGGGAGGAATTCCCATATACAATCCGTGTCGTTTCAGAAATCATGGAATCAAACGGTTCTTCTTCACAGGCTTCAACATGCGGTGGATGTCTTTCACTTCTTGCCGCTGGTGTTCCAATGAAGAAGATGGTTGCAGGTATTGCAATGGGACTCATCACAGAAGGCGATGAACAGAATCCATACAAGAAATACGCAATCCTTTCTGATATTCTTGGAGAGGAAGATCACCTTGGAGACATGGACTTTAAGGTAGCTGGTACCCGCGACGGTATTACAGGCTTCCAGATGGACATTAAGATTGCAGGTGTTTCTATGGACATCATGCGCAAGGCTCTTGCTCAGGCTAAGGCAGGACGCAACCATATCCTTGACATCATGGAAAAGTGCATCAACAAGCCACAGCCAATATCTGCATTTGCACCAAAGATTGACACTCTCAAGATTCCTGTAGACAAAATCGGAGCTCTTATCGGTCCTGGTGGAAAGAACGTAAAGGCACTCTGCGCACAATATGGCGTTACAATCAACACAGAAGACGATGGAACCGTTACAATTTACGGAAAGACAGGATCTTCAACTGACGCCGCCAAGAAAGCCGTAAAGGCAATCTGTGAGAATCCTGAGCCAGGAACAATCTACAACGGTACCGTAAAGAGAATCATGGATTTCGGTGCATTCGTTGAGATTCTCCCAGGCAAAGAAGGCCTCTGCCATATCTCAAAGCTTTCACGCCAGAGAGTAGAGAAGGTTACCGATGTTCTCAAGGAAGGTCAGGTAATTCCTGTAAAGCTTCTTGACGTTGACAAGGTGGGTCACTTGAACCTGTCTTACATCGACGCTCTTGAAGAACAGGCAAAAAAATAAGCTGAATTCTTTGAATCTATAATTTATTAACGACGGCATATTGTCTTTATGACTCCATTATAATGGCAGTATGCCGCTCTTGTTTTAAAAAGATGGGTAAAAAAACAGTTTTAAAAAACAAAGTTGTCCTCGTAAGTGAATATATGTCCCATTCACACAATGCCGCAATTGGATTCATGTTTTCAGTGGGCTCAAGGCATGAAAAGGAAACTGAGCGGGGAATCAGTCATTTTTGCGAACACATGCTCTTTAAGGGAACTACATCAAGAAAACGAAGGGACATTGTCTTTGCTTTTGACAAGATGGGAGGACTTGTAAACGCCTTTACAGAAAGGGATGACGTGTTCATGTATTCTGTTTTGCCTTCAAGTCCTGAAAATATAAGCATCGCAGTTGAAATCCTTTGCGACATGACACAAAACTGCATTTTCCCTGTTGACGAAATTGAAAAGGAACGGACGGTAATTCAAAACGAAATCTCTGCTGTGGAAGACGACATTGAAGAATCTTCCATCGACCAGCTTGCAGACTTTATGTGGCACAATCAGGATCTGGCACAAACTATAACAGGTACTGTTGATGATGTTGCGTCAATTACCAGGGAACAGCTTTTTGACTGGTATGAAAAGTACATTAAAAACGGCCCCCTGACTGTCTTTATAAGCGGCAAATTTGATTTTGAAACAATCATTTCCATGCTTGAAAAATTACCCGACAGGAAAATTCTTGACTGCAGTTTTAATGCAAAATTCTGTTCAGGATTTAAATCAAAGAAATCCCGTTTTAATCAAGTTCAGTTATATTATATGTATCCCCTTAAAATGCCGCTTGACATCAGGCAGTATTATGCTCTTTTGGTATTAAATGCTCTTTTTGGGGACACAATGACCAGCAGACTTTTTGAACATCTTAGGGAAGACCGGGGACTTTGCTATTCGGTCTACAGTTTCATGTCATGTTATTGTGATACAGGAGTTTGGGGGGCGGCTGTCTCATGTGATTCAAAGCAAACACAAATGGTTTTGGACTGTCTCAAAAAGGAATTTGATCTTCTTTGCACAAGAAATATTTCTGATGAAGAAATCTCTCTTGCAAAAGAACATCTTTGCGGCGAAGAACTGATGGGATGTGATGATGTTGAATATGTGATGAAAAAACTCCAGAGGCATTATCTAATGTCACTTTCACTTTTAGACACACAAGAGACTGTTAGTACTATACGCTCCATAGAAAAAAATGATATTATAAAGTATGTTGAAAGCAACATAATGAATGTTGAACCTGCGGTTTTTGTATACGGGAAAAAGGCTGTCAGGGATTTTATTTTATAGCGGAGGAAATCATGCAGACTGTTAAAATACCATGCAAATCAGAAGGGGGAGCTGTTCTTCCTGTATATAAAACATCTGGAGCGGCAGGAGCTGACGTATGTGCTCATCTTGAACAGCCTGTAACAATTCAAAAGGGTAGTTCTGCCCTTATTCCAACAGGACTATTTTTTGAGATTCCGGAGGGATATGAAATTCAGGTAAGGCCAAGAAGCGGGCTTGCATTTAAGAACGGTGTCACAGTTTTGAATACTCCAGGTACAATAGACAGTGACTATCGCGGAGAACTCAAGGTATTGTTAATAAACCTAGGTCAGGAGGATTTTGTTGTTTCAAACGGAGACCGTATCGCACAGATAGTGGTAAGTCCTGTAACGATTGGGGATTTTCTTCCTGTCGAATCAATTTCAGAGACTGCAAGGGGAGAAGGCGGTTTTGGCAGCACAGGAGTCAAGGGCGGAAACTGACATAAAAAAATGAACGGAGAACAAAACGGTAAAACAATAGTTACTTCATTTCCTCTTAAGAAAAGAATAAATAAATTTCTTTCAAATATCCGTTCGTTCAGTTTAAGGAAAACAATATATTCAAAACTGCTTGAAAATGCACAAGAAAAAAATGATGTAAAAAAAATCCAACGATACAACAATAAGCTTGAATCACTTGAAGAAGTAAAAAATAAGGTATTAATAAAATACATCATCAAGGAACTTTTCCTTTATTTTGCCGTAAGCTTTCTGTTTTTCTTTGTTGTTTTCTTTGTTAACAACATCCTGCTTCTTGCACAGGACATTTTGGAACATAGAGTACCTCTTCCCACTGTAACAAAACTGATTGTCTATTGCCTTCCTGCGATTATTGCACAGTCAGCACCTTTTGCAACCCTTGTTGGATTCTTAATGTGCCTAGGCCGTATGGTTAGTGACAATGAAATTTTAATACTTCGGGCAAGTGGCCAAAGATATGCGTTGATTCTAATTCCTGTGCTGCTGTTGGGGATTTTGATTTCAATTTTCAGCTTTGTCATGAATGACTATTTCCTTCCTCTTGGGAATATCAATTTTAACAAACTTAAAAAGGATATAGTGCAGTCAAATCCAATGGTAGAGATTGAGCCTAATTCCGTCAAGCAGTTGAATGATTTTTCCATGGTGATTGGAGAAGAAAAGGGTGAAGGCGTAGGGGATATTGTTTTCTTTGATGATTCTGCAAATTCAGAAAAAAAGATCATCATAGCACAGGACACTCTTGCGGAAAAAACTGATATCAATGGTCTTTTGCTTCAGTTAAAAATGTCAAATCCTTATGTTCTTGTTTTAGACAAACGCAATCAAAAATCATACGATGTGATTCATTCCGATGAATTGACTCTTAATGTTTTTGACTCAGTCATAGATCAAAATAACGGAGGCCTGAGTCCCCGCGAGATGACTTCATATGACCTCTACAAAAGAATCAAGGAACTTGAAGAACAGCAAAACCTTACAAAAATCCAGCTGAACAGTTACTATCTTGAATATCATAAAAAGTTTTCAATACCTTTCGGATCGATTTTCTTTGCAATACTGGCTTTCCCTCTGGCCCTGCTGTTTTCAAAAAAAGACGGACAAACCATTGGCCTTATTCTGGGAATCGTCATATCAGTTTTGTACTGGGCATCTTCAATGCTGGGACAATTGTTCGGGTTAAGAAGCGGATTTAACGGTTTTTGGATGATGTGGGGTCCAGATTTCTTTATAGGCATAATCGGACTATTATTATACTTGAGGCTTAAACGAAAATGAAACTGGTTAAATATCTTCTAAGGAATTTTTTTGGCGTATTTTTCTTTTCCCTTGCTTTTTTTGTCTTGATTTTATGTCTTACTGATTTGCTCCTGAACATATGGAATTACATCTCAAAAAATGTTCCTCCCTCTCAAGTTGGGAAAATAATGCTTTATTATGTTCCAAAAACAGTATGGTATGCAGTTCCCATCGCTGTCCTTTTTGCAACGGCTTACGTCTTGAGCAATATGTATGCGAACAATGAATTGCTTGCTGTTTTTGCAACCGGTGTATCACTTTTTCGTTTTACCCTTCCATTATTGATTGTTTCTGTTTTCATGAGTATTGGTCTATTTTATTTTGAGGATAATCTTGTTGTCGATACTTATGCCAAGAAGGTCACGTTACAGGACAATGCTTTAAAAAAATCCCAGTCACTCAATAAAGAGCGAATTTTAGTAATTTCTAACAATGGTCAGGTTATTTATAAGGCTGATTATTATGATGATGAGTTAAAAAGGCTTTTCTCTGTATTCATTTTATTCAGGGACCAAGACAGAAATATAGACACTGTTGTTTATTCAGACACCGCAATGTGGGAAGAAGACCATTGGATATTGAGCAATGAGTTTTGCTATCAACTTAATGGAACAACTTATGTGATGGGAAATCTACCGTCAGAAAAAGAAGAAATGCTGACAGAACCTCCATCTACATTTCAGAACAACACACAGTCTGTGGAAGAGCTTAATGTCAAAAATGCAAGACTTTACATACAGCATCTTGAGAAAGCAGGCCTGCCTTCGGGAGAAGCAAAATCAGTCTATTATAAAAAATACGCTTTTCCATGCATTGTTTTCATAGTTGTCTTTCTTGCAATCGGACTTAGTGGAAAAACCAGAAAAAATGTACTTCTTGTAAGCCTTGCCTTGAGCATATGTGCCGTTGTCCTTTTTTATGTCATGCAGATGGTTACCATGCTTATGGCAAAATTCGGAACTATACCGCCATTGTTCGGAGCATGGTTCCCTGTGGTATTTTTTGTAATCTTAAGCATTGTTTTGTTACGCTTTGCTCGCACATAATTCAGGGGAAAATATGATAGAACGTTTTTTTGAGATAAATCATCAGGATTCGGGAAGTAAGGCTAGAACAGGAGTGATGCATCTTCCTCATGGGGATGTAAAAACTCCTGTATTTATGCCGGTCGGAACAAAGGGAACTGTAAAGGCTGTTTCAAAAGATGAGCTTGAGGAAATTGGATTTGAGATAATTCTTGCAAACACATATCACATGTATCTGAGGCCGGGACCTGATATTGTCCAGGAAGGAGGTGGACTTCACGGTTTTACCAAATGGAACAGAAATTTCCTTACTGATTCTGGTGGATTTCAGGTTTTTTCCCTTTCTTCTTTGTGCAAGATAGAATCTGGCGGAGTGACGTTCAGAAGTGACATAGACGGCTCAAAGCATTTGTTTACACCGGAAAAGACCGTACAGATTCAGACGGCACTTAACAGTGACATTCAGATGCAGCTTGACGTATGCACGGGTTTTGGTGTTGAACGCAAAAAGGCAGAGAAGGCCCTTGAAATTACAAGCGCATGGGCAGAAAGAGCCATCCTGGAATGGAAAAAACAGCAGGATTCAGGGTACAAAGGCATTCTTTTTCCAATAATCCAGGGAAATTTTTACAATGATTTGAGGCAAAAGAGCGCTGAATTCGTTTCTTCCCTTGACACTCCAGGATTTGCCATTGGTGGCCTTAGTGTAGGTGAACCTCCAGAAGAATTTGAGAAAATGCTTAGCCATACGATGCAATTCGTAAATCATGAAAAGCCATCGTACGTTATGGGAATCGGAACTCCTGAATATATCCTTTCGGCTGTAGAAAACGGTGTTGACATGTTCGATTGCGTTCAGCCTACCCGTGTTGCCCGACACGGACTGTATTTTACGCACAAGGGCATGCTTTCCATTAAGCAAAAGCGTTTTGAGCGTGATTTTACTCCAATTGACCCGAAATGCAGCTGTAAAGTGTGCAAAACGTATTCCAGGGCATATTTACGCCATATTTTCCGGGAACAGGAGATACTTTCCTCAATGTTAGCCTCATATCACAATCTTTTTTTCCTTAATGAGCTTATTAAAGAAACCAGGGATTCAATAAATCAGGATAATTTTCCGATTTTTAAAGAGGAATTTTTGAAACAATTCCATTCTAACGATGTTTAAGAGATGAAACAGGGGAAATATCAGTTTGGTACCCCACATCTTTTTTTTAAGAGGATGACCGATATGAAAAGAATCATGCTGATTGCGATGATGGTGATAGCCGGAGCCTGCTGCTTTGCCCAGGAGGAAGAATCAAAATACGATTCAATATATGCCGAGAAAAAATGGCCTTCAGCTAAAAGGCCTCAAACTCCTGCTTCTGACAAATTAGCCGCCGTAACAGATAAAAACGTGGAAAAGGCTTCAGAAGATTATATGAATGAAACAAAGGATACTTTTGCCTTTGGCATGACCAATCAGATTGAGACATTGATGCAAACCCTCATAAGTGATGAGGACTGTCGTTTTGTAAACGAAGCATATGATCTTTTTCAGGAGACAAAAAGTCCTAGAGTCCGTGAACTGATTCTTGCCTATTTTGCAAAGCTTGAGGACCCTTGTCTTGAGGATTTTGCCGTAGAAGTCATAAACGAGCCTTTTGATTACAGAAAGGAAACAATTACTTCCTGTTTTGAATATGTATCTGCGGTTAAAACAAAAGATGCAATTCCCGGTATTGTTGCAGTTCTTGAAAGTGAGGACATCGAATATTTTAATTATGCACTTACAGCCCTTGGACAGGCCGGTGGACCTCAGGAAGCACTCTATCTTTCTGACTATATTGAGCGTGATGACCTTACCTTAGCCCAGAGACAGCAATTGATGCGTGTTTTGGGACAGCTCAAGGCTGTTGAGACATGGGACAAGCTTTCTGAAATTGCCCAGGATACAGACGAAAACATGTATGTACGTGCCTATGCAGCAGAAGCCATCGGTGCCATGGAGGTAGCTGATTCAGAGGATATCCTGATTGATCTTTACGAGGCAACAGAACCGGTAATACGTGAATATGTTATCCGGGGACTTTCACATTATTCAAGTGAGAAAACACGCAAGGTAATCAAGCAGGCCCTTAAAGACGACAATTACAAGGTCCGCCTTGAAGCCTTATCTGTAGTTGAGGCACAGAATATCTCTGAATGTGCAAAAGACCTTGTATATCACTGCAAGACAAAGGAAGAGACCGTTGTAAAGGAAAAGTGCTACAAGGTACTTGCAAAGCTTAATACGGCTGATGGAAATGAATATCTGGTATCTGTCCTAAAAGATAAGAAAGCGGGTGATTCTGCAAAGGCCAAGGTTGCGGCCGCACTTTTGGAAAACGGAAGTGTAGGAACAAAGGAAATCGTTGAGCTTGCATCTTCCACATTAAAGGATGACAAGAGCAAGAGTCTCCGCTATGCTTTGGGGAAGGAAATCGCCAAGTATTCAAGACCGGAATTTTCAAGCCTATGCTCAGAATATCTTGCAAGCAAGGATGTCATGACTCAGGGAACAGGTCTGGACATGTTTGCTAATGGCCGATATGAGAGTGCAAGAAAAGCCGTTCAAGATCTGGCAGCCCTAGCACCTGATGAAAATGACACTAACAGCAAGACAAAAAAATCAAGCAATGTCAATGCAACAAAGGCAAAGAAAATCCTTGCCGGTATGGGTGCAAAGTAAAATGACTGCCGTTCAACTAACGGTCTACTCGTACAAAGAGTTCAGCATTCGGTAAATCATGTTGATCTTTTCCTTTTGAGCAGAACCCAAAGTTGAATGGCTTGCATCATCTATGAGTTTTTCCAGGGACGAAAGACTTTCATTCAGTGCCGTAGTAAAGCCCCTGGAGACTTTGAACCAATAAGTTCCATGTCCATCCGTAAACAGACATATAAATCCCATCTCTTTTGTTGAGCTTTTAGAAATCGTCACCCGCATCACGCATGAAAGTATGTTAACAAGCTTTTCAAGATTTTTGTTCCCTTCTTCCGTATCATCGACTGTGATGTTCATTTTTCTTTGCCATTGTTTTTCGTTCAGAGGTTCCAGGTTCAGGCAATTAGCTACTTTGATGATCAGTTCCAGCTTTTCTCCGTTCATCAGGCTGTAACCGCCTTTCATTTGAATGCTGCCTTTCATTACCCCGATAGTTGCAAGAAGATTCTCATTCTTTTCGATTGCTGCGGCATTTTTAAAGGCTTGCCATGGAAGTTGAACAAGTTTTTTCCCCTTGACCTTTGAGTAATAGAAAGTCTCTCCGCCGAACTTAATGAAATCTTCCGAAATCTTTTTATCTTTTTTGTTTTTCTTTTCTGATTTCCCACCAAAACGGGAATCATCCTTTCCAATATACCCCTTAAAATCACTGAATGAAGTACCTGTGTACTCAAGATTGCCTGTAAGGGTTTTTCCTTTTGAACCCCTTAGATGTGTCAGCTCGGATTCAAGATTATGATCTATTTTAGAAAGAAGGTTTTTTGTAAGCGGAGAAACGGACATTGCAAAGGTTCTGCTTGTCCTTACAATCTCTCCGGCAACAATATAAAGCGGACTTGTCCTGAACATGGATGATCCTGGATGTATTGTGATGTGATCTGCCGTAAGGCTTCTGTAGCTTTCCCTGCCTTCCCTTATACATACGAATTGAATCATACCGCAGGCAATACAGCAAAGGTAATTGTCCATGCTTCCACCACTGGTAATGGGTACTTGCAGTCTTTCGGATACAATGTCCTCAAGCTGTTCCTTTATGCTGTTGATTTCAGCCATTACTTTCTCATCAAGGTAATTGTTTTTGCAGAATCTTTCCTTGTTGTTCATTGAACTGTATGTTCTGTATAGTTTCACATAGCTTACAAAATCTCCCTGTATGTCCCTGAATGCATGATGTGCCTGCCTTGCATCCATTTCCTCGCCGACAGGAAGAACAAACGGTGATTGTGTACTTAAAAATGCTGCAGCAATCAAAACTTCCTCAAGAACATCGGGATAGTAGAGAAGGCTTTCTACAATGATGCGGCTAACTCTTGGCTCAAGAGGAAATTCAACCATCAGCTTACCGATACGGCTCAAAGAACCGTCTGATTCTATGGCCTTGAGCATGTTCAGCGTGTTTACAGCCCCAACCAAACCTTCATGTCCTGGTGGAGAGATAAAGCAGAATTTTTCAAAATCAGTAATTCCCAGCTCCGACATCCTTAGGACAACCTCACTTAAATCCGTGCGGTAGATTTCCTCTGTCGTATAGTTTTGTCTGGAATCAAAGTCTTCCCTGGTATATAATCTGTAACATGTTCCTGGTCTTGTTCTTCCTGCACGTCCCCGTCTTTGATTGCATGAGGCCTTGCTTACTGGTGTTTCAATCAGGCTGGACGTAAATGTACGCGGGCTGTAAAAATTCAATTTTGCAAGTCCGGTATCAATTACAGTTGTAATTCCATCTATTGTTACCGAGGTTTCAGCAATATTCGTACTTAATACAACTTTCTTTTTTCCAAACGGAGCATCCTTAAATACTTTTTCCTGTTCTTCTTTTGGAAGTCGGCCGTAAAGTGGAATAATGTGTATTTTGTTGTGAAAAGTTGAATAAGCAAGACGCTGCATGCAGTCTTTTATGCTTTTTTCACCCGGCAAAAATACAAGAATGTCACCTTCATCCTTATTGTCAAGTACACGGTTTATTGTAGCTTCGATTTTTGACAAAAGTGCCTCTGTTGCTACCTCTGAGGCTGTACTGGCGGCTGTTGCAGGAGGATCGTATACCATTGTCACAGGATAAATCTGAGTATCAATGTTCACGATAGGGCATCCGTCAAAATACGTACTGAATGCCTCTGCGTTTATTGTAGCTGAACTGACTATAACCTTAAAATCTTTCCTGTCTGCCAGTATTCGTTTTAAAAGACCAAGAACAAAATCTATGTTCAAACTGCGCTCGTGGGCTTCATCTACCATGATTACGGAATATTTGCTCATCCATGGATCAAGCTTCATTTCCTGAAGGAGAATACCATCCGTCATGATCTTTATTTTTGTGGTTGAGTCTGTCTTGTCTTCAAAACGGAATTTATATCCGACTAAACCTGGATATTTTGTCTTAAGCTGTTTAGAGATGAATTCGCTTACGCTCAGGGCTGCAATCCTTCGTGGTTGTGTAACAGCTATTATACCGTTCTCTGAATAACCGGCCTCATGGAGGATAACCGGGAGCTGTGTGGTTTTACCGCTTCCTGTAGGACTTTGCACTACAATAACCTGATTGTTTGCCAGAGCCTCCAGTATTCTATCTTTTTGCTCGTAAACTGGAAGTGATTTGTAATCTAATGCCATATGACTGTTCCTGAAATGTTTTCCATCAATCTTTTTCTTTCTTTTAGATAATTTGACCAGACTGGACGTGTAGTTTTTAATGATGATATGAAATCATCATTTAGTATTTTTATCTGATAGCGATTGTATGTATTGATATATGTAGTCAGAATAACAGGATCTATCAAGCCTATCCTTATCGAGCCATTTTCCCTTATAAAGCGAACCTGAGTCATGTATCCTTCTCCTGTGTAGTCGCGGTTAGTGTTTGGAGCAGAAAAGGAAGGATTTGTCCTTTGTGCACTGATTGAATTTCCCATAGAGTAAAATATCAGCTTTCTAGGAACATTGTTTTCATCAGGTACAAGTTCCCATTTTTTTGAGACGTGCGGATGATTTCCCCATATAATATCAACGCCAGCATCCAAAAGTTCTAGATAATAATTTCTCTGACTGTCAGTTACAGTAAAGATATATTCAGGATCACAGCAGTGTATGCTCAAAACAAAAAGATCGTGCGGGTTGCTTTCCTGCAGCTTCTTTATTTCCTGAATGAATGCTTGTCTCTTTGCTTTGTTAGGCGGAATATAGTCTATATAGCTTGAATATGAATTTGTGTTTAGAATCTCTGTGATTGAAACAAAAAGAATTGTCCAGTCATCCTGTTTGATAATCCTGTAGGTCAAAGGATCTTCTGGCTTTGCTTTTAGGCCTGTTGCGTAAACCGGACGTTGGGTTTCTTTTGTGTCAGCTTCCTTCTGTGCAAACCATTCTCTGGTTGAATTGATGCCTTCAAGAAACTGATCGTTTGTGTGGTTGTTAGTAAGGCTAAAAACATTAAAGCCTGCATCAATTGCCGCCTCAACATACTCATGATGGACATTAAAGTTAGGGTAGGTTGAATATGGTTTTGAATCGCATACAGGGGTCTCAAGATTTGCAAACACCAGGGGGCATTCAAGAAGCTTTTCCTTTATGTCCTCATATATTTCATCATAATGTCCACGGTCCCAGTTGGGTTTATGTGCCATTAAGTCACCTGCAAAAGTAACAAGCAAAGAATCATAATCCTGAAATGCAGTTTTTGAATCTACGACAGGAGTTCCATCTGGAAAATACTCACTCTGCTGCTTTAAAACATCTTTATATGGAGAAGAGGGATAAAATAGCGAAAGAGAATCTGCATCTTTTGATGTCGATGCACAAGAAAAAAAGAAAAAAGAGGAAAGAAAGATAAAATTTAATAAAGTTAATTTAGTTTTTATATTCCTTGGCAAATATTCACTTCCTTAAAAAAAATTGCGGCTGTAGAATACTACAACCGCATTATAAAATTATTTTTTTGCTCCAGCCTGAACCAATGTGATTGCACATGTAACTACTATTTCATCGCTTGTGCATCCACGGCTGAGGTCACTTATCGGTTTTGCAAATCCCTGAAGGATTGGACCGTAAGCATCTGCTCCCGCAAATCTCTGCACGAGCTTATATCCTATGTTTCCTGCCTCAAGGCTTGGGAAAACAAGTGTATTTACCTTACCGATGATGGGTGAGCCCGGAGCCTTGCGTTCAGTAATCTCAGGAACAAGAGATGCATCAGCCTGGAGTTCTCCATCAAGAAGAAGATCTGGAGCTTTTTTATGGGCAAGTTCAACTGCTTCCTGTACTTTCAAAACATCCGGAAGTTTTCCACCACTGCCTTTTGATGAGAAAGAAAGCATTGATACAACAGGTTCTGCATCAAGAAGTTCCTTGCATGATTTAGCAGAATCAACTGCGATGTCTGCAAGCTGCTCTGATGTCGGAGTAGGGTTCACGGCACAGTCTGCGAAAATAAGGTAACCGTCTTTTCCCCATTTCTTGTTATGTGTATCCATTACAAAACATGAAGAAGCCGTGTTGGTTCCTGGAGCGGTCTTAATGATCTTGAGGCCTGCACGAAGAAGGTCAGCTGTTGCAGAAAGTGCTCCAGATACCATGGCATCTGCTTTTCCTGTCCTTACCATCATTGCACCAAAGCTGAGGGGATCCTTAAGGATATATTCGCGGGCAGATTCAGGAGTTACCTCTGGCTGACCTGTCTTTTTGTTGATTTTGTCTTTTCTTAGCTCATAGTATTCTTTTCCAAAATCATCCAGCCATTCTGATTCATTTGGATCTATTGTGGTTATACCGTCAAGAGAAACACCCTTTGACTTTGCTACGGCTTCAATCTCGTCCTTTTTGCCAAGCAATGTTACCGTACTTGCAAGCTTTTCCGATACGATTTTAGCTGCTGCAATAACCGTTCTTTCTTCTGTTCCTTCCGGGAGCACCAGAGAATTCTGATACTCTTTGGCTTTCTTTTTCATTTCTTCTACAAAATTCATCATAAACCTCGTTGATAAAAAGATTTCTTTATCAGATAGAATTATACCCCTATTGCCTTTTTTTTACAAGGCTAGGGAGGCAGATTAAAATAGTCTTTGACTGCATAAATTCCTCTAGAATCAAAGGCAGAATTCCTATATATTTATGTTGTTATGCACTTGATTTTTATTCGACATGGGGATCCAGACTATAAACACAACAGCCTTACCGAAAAAGGATTCAAAGAAGCGGAATTGTTGTCCAAAAGGGTATCTGCATGGAACATCAACCAGATATACCTTTCTCCATACGGAAGGGCTCAAAAAACTGCAATGCCATTTTTATCCAAAATGAACCGTCAGGCCGTTACATTGCCTTGGCTAAAGGAATTTGACAGTAAAATCATCGATCCTGACACAAAACTTCCTCGAGGCTGCTGGGATTGGCTTCCAGAGTCTTTTTACGGGGAAAAGAGATACTTGGACAGGAAAAAATGGTATAAAACAAAGCCCATGAAGGATGCTGAAATTCAAGCCCGTTATCTTGAGGTTTGTAACGGTATAGATGCCATTCTTGAATCAAATGGATTTAAGCGCGGGGATTTTTGGACCCCGATTTACTCATGTTCACCTCATATTAGTCCTGAAGAGGCTTCTGTAGACACTCATCTTTTGTCTGGCCAAAAGGATCTTGATTCCCGGAATCTTGTTTTTGTATGTCATCTTGGCGTCATGTTCTGCATGATGGCTCATCTTACAGGCATTGCTCCGACTCAGCTGTGGCAGGGATTTTTTGTTGCTCCAACCTCTGTCACCGTATTAAGCATGGAGGAAAGAATTCCTGGAAAAGCGGTTTTCAGGGTTCAGACACTGGGGGATGCAAGCCATCTTATTCAAAATGGGGAAAATTCCTCAGATTCAGGCTTTTTTGGACATACCATAGACTTGTGATACATACCGATTCATAGCCTGGAATAGTCTTGTGGACTTGACCTTAACACGAAATATAATTAGAATAAAGATATGTATGATTTAAAGGATTCAATGCCGTTTGAGACAGAAGAAGATGACTTTGACACTATAATGGCTAGTGATATTTCTTTCTCCGGCAATATTCGTTTTGCAAAGCCCTTTATGATTAAGGGTAAAATGAGCGGTAATATAGAGGCAACAAGTGATTTGCTCGTGGATTTGGATGCCGATGTAAACGCAGATATCATAGCAGACCGTATTCTTGTTCGTGGCAAAGTTCGCGGAAATATCAAGGGATACCGCCTTGTATATGTTGCTTCCTCCGGTACTGTCATAGGTGACATTATTTCTTCTCAGGTTGTTCTTGAACCGGGCTCAACCTTTACCGGAAAATGCTCAATGACCAATGCAGTTGAAGGATTATGAAAATGAACGCCAAAAAAGTTATCTCATGTCTTTTTTTACTATCTGTATTTGTTTTCAGCGCAGTATCACAGGACAAGCCGGATGCCCGTATTGAATGGGTAAACGGCAATTATACACGCGCAATAGAAATCTGTGAAAGTGAATTGAAGGTTGATCCATACAACATGGATGCCTACGCGGTTCTCTGCTGGGCTTTGGTAGACAATGGCCAATATTACGAGGCAGAGCAGCGTGCAACCCAGGCTAGAAAGATCAGGGCTTATGATGTAAGGATCATAGAGATTCTTGGTGAAGCAAAATATTATCTTGACAAAAATAACGAAGCTTTGGCCATGTTCCAGCTTTATATAGCAAATACCAGGGAAGACGCTTCCAGATTGGGACGTGTATATTACCTTACAGGTGAAATATACATAAAGCAGGCCAAGTACGAGCATGCCGACATTGCCCTGTCAATGGCAACAAGACTTGAACCAAAGATGACATTGTGGTGGACGAGACTGGGATATGCAAGGGAAATGGCCCGTGACTATACAAGTGCCATTACTGCCTATGATTATGCATTGCAGCAAAATCCATCCCTGACAGATGCAATTAACGGAAAAAGCCGCTGTCAGTCTAACCTCTGATAATGGGTCGCAATTCCATACATTTTGAAACTCTCGGTTGCCGCTTGAATCACGATGAAAGTGAAGGGGCGGCCAGAGCATTTGTCCTAAATGGTTTTTCAGTTGAACAGGATACAGTTTCCGCCAAGACTCTTACAGATGAAAATGTTGTACTCTGCATAATAAATACATGTACAGTCACAGCCAAGGCAGAGCAAAAGGCAAGGCGTCTAATAAAGCTCATGCTGCAGAAATATCCTTGCTCATCATTGATTGTTACCGGATGCTATGCTCAATTGGATGCTTCCTCAATAACAAAAATAGCTCCCGATCGCATTGTTATCCTTGACGGAACAAAGAAATTCAAGCTTGCCCAGATAGCTTCTCAAATGGCACCAAACGGCCTCCTGTCGGTTCAAAACGGCCTCCTTAATGCAAAATCACTAAGGGAATATATTCAGTCCGCTCCAGAAGAATTAAACCAGTTTTCGCTTTTTACCCCAGTATTCCAAAAACACAGCAGGGCTTCAATTAAAGTTCAGGATGGATGCAACTGCTCATGCTCTTTTTGCAGAATCCATCTTGCACGTGGTAGGTCTGTTTCCCTTAATGCTGATGAAGTTTCCAGAAGAATACGGAAAATGGAGGAAGACGGTATAAATGAAGTTGTTTTTACCGGTGTTAACTTGAGCCAGTACCGTTGGAAATATGATGATTCAAGAATACTGGATTTTGCAGGTTTGCTTGAAAAATGCCTGAATGATACAGAAAAAATATCATTCAGAATATCATCACTTTATCCTCAGAATGTAGATGATTATCTATGCAAAGTCCTTTCATCGAACAGGATACAGCCTTTTTTTCATCTAAGCATTCAGTCAGGAAGTGAAAGAATACTTAAAGCCATGAACCGTCCGCATTCAATTGATCAGGTATACGATGCAATCAGGCTCCTAAGGCAAATAAAGGTCAATCCCTTTATTTCATGCGACCTTATAGCAGGTTTCCCTGGTGAAAATAATGATGACTTTGAAAAAACTAAAAAACTTTGTCTTGAGAATGATTTTGCATGGGTACACGCTTTCCCATTCAGTCCACGGAAAGGAACTCCGGCCTATGACATGAAAGATCAAGTCTCTGATGAAATTAAAAGGCAAAGGGTAAAATGGCTTACAGATTATGCAATAAATAATAAAATAAAATATGTGAATTCATGCTGCCAGAAAGAATACTCCGCCGTAGTGGAAAACAGTCGTCTTCTAAGAAAAAAAGGAGATCCTTCAAATGTCATTCATGCGGTAACAGAGAACATGCTCCATGTAGAATGCCCGTTGACAGAAGAGAACAAGGAAAAAATCAAAAGCGGAGACAGAATAACAGTCCGTATAAAAGAATGCCTTCCTGCCTCCATTTCAGACTCTCAGGAACTTGACTGTACCGGCATCATCATGTCTTCTTGATGGCAATCAATGTCAAGTCATCATATTGAGGATCTTCCATCAAACCGCAATAGAGTATATGTGTTTTATTGCTTTCTATCTCTTTTTGATTCAGACAATAAACAGAATACTCAACAAAGTGCATCTTAAGGAATTCGTCAATCTTTTTGTCAACAAGAACAGTGTCTTCAAGTGTTGTGTTCTTTGACCGGTACATCCTGAACACTTTTTCTATTGACACAAGAGCAAGTATTGATTCTTCTGCCGTACCCTGACATGTTGTAAAGTCAAACGTGAATGTTTCATCCGGATTTGGATTGTGCATTTTTTCAAGCTTGTAGATGCCTTTTGAATAAACACATTCAATTATCTCTGAAACACGTTCTGGAGTTAATTCTTCATTTGTCTCACCGACTTTGTGGTTAAAATGAACATCCTGATCCTTCAGGCCTTTTTCCGCACAGGGGACAATTTCATCGTTCTGATTTCTGAAATTACGTTTTGCTTCCTCAATACCGTCAGTGTAAAGGAATAGTACGTCATCTTTCTTTAGGGTGAACTTTGCAACCTTATATCCACCCTTTAAGTCAACAAGGTCTGTACTGAACATTCCGGCGGCAGGGGTTTCAGGAAGTGTTACGGTCTTATTCTTCATGGAGTTGCCGTCGTAAACATGAACAAGATTGTCACCTGCATTGCAGAACCAGCATTCGCCAGTCTGAGTGTTCAATATTGCAAGTGTAAATGCAGCAAATCTTCCCTTAAATCCTCGGCTTTCGATAAGGTCATTTATCTGACCTACTACAGGCTTAAGATTGGTACCTTGCATAGGATTGGACATGCTCCAGTTACTGAAAGCATTCAAGAACAGTGTTGCAACCTCAACCATGATCAAGGCGGCAGGTACTCCGTGTCCAGAGACATCACACTTGATTATTGCATAATGGTTTTTATCCAGCTGCTTGTAATCAAAGTAGTCTCCGGACAATTCGTCTGCACCGGCATAATAACTGAACAGGTCAAGTCCAGGTCCTTTTAGCCTTCCATATGTAAGTGAATTTCCAAGATCATCTGTCTGAAGAGGAATGAATTTTGACTGAACTTCTTTACCGAACGTTAGGTTTTTAGACTGTATGGCAGCTTCTACAAGACTGTGGGTCATTTCGTTAATTGTATCACCAAGCATGCCTATTTCGTCACGACTCTTTATGATGATGTCTTTTCCAGCAAGTTTTTCCTTATCCTCTGTATCACGAATCATGGCAACGTGTCGTGCAAGTTTGTTTACGGGACCAACGATAATCGAAGACAGCAAAAATGCAAAAATGAGTCCCAGAATCAATGCTGCGATAACTACTGCGCTAGCAAGCTTAATAATGGCAAGTTTAGCTTCCTTCATGTCCTGGACAAGAGCTTCGGTGCTTATCTCTACAAAAACAATTCCGTTGACATATGTCTGGTCTGTACCATGGCGGTAGAGTACAGGCCTATAGAACAGGAACGTTGTGTTTTCCTTGTCAATTTTTGTTGAGTCATATTTTGGATATGAACCTATCGCTTCTGTTGCCAGATCATCAAGAGTCCTGTTTACACGGTTATTCAATTGTGTTGTTATCTCTGCAATTTCTGTCCTGCGGGCAATGCTTTCCTCATCATCTCGACCAGCAAGCATGATTCCTTCTGCCGTAAGTTCAGAGATTTGGGTTGCCATAGCATCAACTTCATGTGCCGCCTCTTTGTTAAGGGAAAGACATGCCTGTGTTATTTCGTCAAGATAACCATAAACAAAACGGCTTGTACCGAAAGTAAGTGATTCCGTGTTTATCTTTGAATTGACGTCAACATCATTTGTAGCCCAGATATAATCAAGGTTAATGTCCTCATCATTGTTTCCATGTCCTGTAATTACGGCAAAATTTGCATCCGAGAGTGCCTCTGACTCTTCTGTAAGATCGCTTAATGCAAGAAGATTTGATGCGGCATTAGGCAAATTGATTTTTGCACCGCTTGACATTGCATCAAGAATTACGTTTACACGCTCTTCAAGTCCTTCGGCTCTAGTTTGTTCCTCACGATTTATCATGATATAACCAAGGGCAAGTATCAAAGCCAGCACCAGGATAAGAATTAGTGTCATGGTATATGCCGTCAACTTTAATCTAAGACCTGAACCTTTTCTCTTCAGGCTTTCTGTCTGTTTTTTCTTTTCTTCTGGCATAATGTCTCCTTGAATAAGTGCCTTGATTTCTGCCTGTATCAGAACTGCTTCTCTTGCGGTACTGGTCAATCCCCTGGTAATCATTATAATTGCAACCAGGGCAAAGATAATCATCAGCAATACAATAATGAAAGATAAATCAAAAGAAATTTTTCCGTGGAATAAATCGGTAATCCATTTAGGAATAAAGCTGTAGTTTTTGTTTCCCTTGACGGTTCCGAAATTTTTAATCTCAAGGATTTTTTCCTTTGACATATATAGGCCACGGTCTGTGTGCATCAAACCGATGTAGTAATCATTTGCTTTTGGAACAGTTATATGTATTCCAGAAATCCTGTTGTCAGATTCAACAGTGAAATCACCATTTTCCTGAGTCAGGACATAATCATATGGTGCCTGGCCATCAAGATCAATGTATATTTCAGAGATGGTTCCCTCATAAGTATAACCGCCACCATAAATCTCTAAATCAACATCGCCAAAAATATTGGTTTTTGGATTAACTGTACTGATATAGGTCTGAGGAATATATTTGTTCAGAATAAACTGAACGGACTCATATTCACCAATATTTCCAACCTCATCAATTGCGGCAACAGAGAAAACATAAAGACCATTTCTTGCATTCTGGATTTTTTCCTTTAAGGTAAGGCTGTCACCACGAACATATCGAGGAGGCTCTTTAAGAGTTTCTATTTTTTCAGCATTTTTCTCATAAAGCTTATCGACAATATCTTTAACTTCCTCTGAGCTTAATCTAAGCGGATGGCGTGCATTTACGGCAAGTCTTGAAGGAATTGAATCCACATACTGCAATGACCATGTATAGCCGTCTATATCATCATCCTCTTCATCAGGAAGCCATTCAATCGCGAAAGTATTAGAGACTACAAGATTATTCTCATCAAGCTCTATAGGTTGAATTTTGGGTGTCTTTGGTGCGACTGTATCCCTTCTATAGGAAACGGTTGCAGTATTAGACCAGTTGTTCGCATAGTCAACCTGCTTGACCTTAAAATACCAGTATCCGTCCTCAGGAATGTCTCCTTCTATAAAGTTTTCCTCAGGAAGATTCGTTATTGTATTCTCTGGTTCAGCATTTGGATCACTGGTCCACAAAACGGAAAATCCCTTTATACCGGAAGAATCCGAGCCTTCCTGAATAATTGCAGAGATCTTGTCTAAGTTGCCGCCCTTACCGTTCTCAAATGTCTGTGGAACAATAATCGGGGGAGGAGAACTGGAGTCTTTTATAAGCCTCTGGATCTGGAAAGAATTTGAAGCACTTTTATTCTGCCAAACAAATCCAAGTTCTTTCTCACGGTTTGCAGTTACAGGAAATACAGAAGAATCAACTCCATTTATCATAACTGAAGGATCATCCCAGAAGAGTTCAAGCCTCTTTGAAAGATAAGCCCTGTTGTTCTTTGTCTCTGAATCTGCCCACAAAAGATATATTTCGCCATTATAGCTGAAGAGTACAGGATTAAGGCAGGAATTCGTTATGCTTATTGAGCTTGTATCAAGCCCCAGTGTACCGTCTGGATTTAATGTTGAGACATAGATTATTGTACCGACAGAACTGTACAATGACCTTTCCCATGCAAGATATGTATTTGTTCCATCAGAAATTGCTACAGGACGCTGGTTATTGTAGCTTTGGAAATCATCCATGGAACCTGTTATCATTACCGGAGCAGACCAAGTTTTTCCGTTGTCCGTACTTTTTGATGAAAACAGCTGGAATGAATACCTGTTGCCCGAAGAGTAATGTGCCTGGAAAACAAGAAGATCTCCTCCTTTTACAGATGTGACATAAGGCACAAGAGGGTTTGATGCGTTTGGATATGAGAAATTGAACGGTGTAAAACCTGTCCAGCTTTTACCGTCACGTGATGTTGAATACACAAGAGAAAAAGATTCTTCCTTGGCGAGTGTTGCAAAAAGAATGAAATACCCAGAAGAAGTGCAGAATATCCTTGGACCTACAAGAGGTAATTCCTGTGGCGGTAGCTTTGTATCCGTAAAGTTGACCGCATCGGTGCTTGTATAAACCGTAATCTCGTTTATTCCGCTTACTGCTGCGACCGCAATGATTCCACGGGTATTTATTGCCGCTGAATAAATGTTTGGTATGTCCCCTGAATATGTAAAAGGACCTGCAAAACGATTTGATGAAGTCCAGTTTACGGTGTCCTTTGTGCTGCTGACAGAAAGATAAATCTGATGATTTTCCTTATCTATTTCCTGCCAGAATGCTGCAGATGTCAACGCCCTTCTGTCGGTGCCGGAAACGGTTGTAGGGAAACGGCAGTCAATGCTTGAATTAGTGGCCGCCATGGGGTTTTCCCAGTATAGAGTTTGAGAACTTGCTGAGAGTAATACAAAAAATGATATGACTATACTGAGAACTGCAGATTTTTTCAATTTAGCATCCCCTGGATTCTGCTTTGCAATTTCTGAACCTTAGCCGATCTTCTGTTTTCCGGTGTTTTAAGGATTTCCTGAAGATTGGAGTTTGCTGCAACAACGTTTCCATTCTGAAGATATGTGATTGCCTGCTGATATTTTTCTTCATCTCTTGAAGAAAGAATTACTGCGGCGGAAGTACCTGTCCTTAGGGCAACCTCATCAATAACTGAAACAGCCAGATCATTGTTCGGATTTAATGCCCATGCACGGTTTGCAAGGTTGCGTGCTGACTCAAGCTTAATGGTGTCACGTTCTGCTTCTGAAAGTATAGCATATGCCTGTTCTGCAAGTGCTTGAGCTTCCTCAATCGAAGAATTATCAATTGGTCTCTGTCTTAATCCAAGAGCTATTTCTGTCTGACTCATAAAAGCCTTTAATCCCGGATAATCAGGTTCAAGCTCATAGAGGTCCTGTAAATCAGAATAGGCAATTTGAGCGGAAGAATCACGAAGAGAATAGTTCACAAGCTTAAGTTCCTCAAATCTTGTACGGAATGCCTCATTAAACTGCTTGATGTCCAAAATCTGATCAATGCGCATTGAAAGAAGGTTTGCCTGCTGATTTCTTGGATATATTATTTTAAGTTCATTCAGCTTATCCTTGGCTTTATTCAGATAAACTTTTGCCTCTTCTTTATTTCCCTCATCAAGCAAATCCTGTGCCTGCTTGTAATACTGGTTTGATATTGACAGAATCTGAGACATTTCGGGATATAGCGCATCGTTAGGATTCAACTCCTTTCCGCTTTTAATTGTCAGGGCAGTATTAACCAGATTGTTCAGACGATCCAGCTCCTCGTCAGCATCTAGTTCCACGTCCATGAATTTTCCCCAGTTCTCTCGGGTTTTCTCTGCTTCTGCCAGCTGAATGCTTGCTTCCTCAAAATTGCCTGCATAATATGCACTTTTTGCATTTGTCTTGTATACACGGATTTCCTGAACAAGGAGAGGTTTTTGCCTTTCAGCGATGTTCTGCTTAAGTTTTGTGAGCCTTCCGTAGACTTCTTCCCTTATTCCGGCGTCACGGCTAAGACTGCTTATAGATGCATCATAAAGCGTGGTTGCCCTGTCAAGATTTTGTCGTGCAGAAGAAAAGTTGTTGCTGTTGTATGAAGAGAGAGCCCTGTTGTAATAGAGGTCAATCTGGTTTTGTGCCTGCAATGCTTCCCTTTGCTGTGTCCGTGCCTGATCCGCCAGTTCATTGGTTTGAGTGTTCAGTTTTTCTATTGAGCTGATTGAATCGCTTATTCTTTTTTGTAAAGACTGAATCGTTGATTTATTTACTGAATTTCCTGCATTGAGTGTCTCTGATGCGGACTTTAAAGTATTAACGTCAAGGGTAATGCTTTTCTTGAATGTTGGAATGCTTGACAGGACCTTTGTCGGATACTGCTGGGCGTTCGGATTGCTTTGATTCGGAATAAGATTCTGAAGTACCTGGAATTTCTCAACATCCTCAGAATACATGTTCTTTGCGGCATCTATAAGTCTCTCTCCGGCCAGTTTAACTGCAACAAGCGATTTTGAAGTGCAATACTTGCTCAATGCACTGCATGAATTTGTATAGGCAGTTATAAAGTCATTCCATCTTTGTGAACCAGAAGAAATTTTCTTAACATCTTCCAGCCACTTTTCTTTCTCCATATCCAGGGCAGTGTTTCCATATTGAAGAAGGGTATTGGACTGCTTTATGAAAGTAACGGACGTATCATCATTTTTGTCCCTTAAATCCTGGGCAATATCGGCAACACTTTTGTCGATGAAATCCTCAACCTCAAAAGCAAGATTCACTGATGATTCTGTCAATTCAATAAATTTGAAGGTGCGGTCATATATGTAATAGAGTGCCTTGATGGAAGTAATGTACTCAGCATCCTGAGCATATGGCTTTTTTTCACCTGTGACCGCTTCATTTGTTTCCAGGAGGCTGTTCATAACGGTAAAGAGCTGTTCAACCTGGGTGCATCTTGACTTTATGGAATTTGAGTCCACCGGATATGCTGGCGGTGAAATCTCTGAGAATTGAGAGGCAAGTTTTTTTACAAGATCCTGTTCCTGAGAATACAATGGCTTTATGTGTGATTCAGTAATCTGTAAAATCTGAGTGTCCATTACACCTACTAAACCTGTATATTCATCCCTGCCGTTACCAAGAATGAATTTGCTAAGATAAGAAAGGTAACTTGCATCCTTTATGATACCTTTTTTTCTTGCATCAGCAAACAGTGTCTGGGCTTGAATTCCCAGTGCATATACTTTATTGCGTGTCTCAAGAAGTGATTTTATTACAGGCTCGATTTTATTATATTCAGAAAGGATTGTTCCCGCATTCTTTGTGTTTATTGTGGAATTAAGGGATTTTTTATATGAGTCCAGCTTGTCCTGAAATGAGATATATCCGTTTATGCTTTCTTTTATTTCGCTTTTTATGTTTTCAACCTGAGAAACAGTTGACTCTGAATGGCCTTCTTTTAGGAAAGAATCATATTGATAATCCAGAGGAATTACACCGCTTTTCTCCTGAATAAAAATCTTTGCTGACTGAGAATATTGTCCGGATGATGCCTTTGATTTTGCAGAGGATATTACCTGATTGAAATAAGAGGGGTAGTTCGAGATGTCATCTGCCTTATATATTGCCGTCGCAGTGTTTTTTCCCGCAGCATAAAGCCCAGAGAAAGAAATGAGCATAGTGGCAAAAAGACCTAAAAAACGGAGCTTCCGGACCGTCATAAAGTTTCCTCTATTTCTTCTTGCTGAAGATTCGGTAATTAATCCATGAGAATATTCCGTCTTCCTTTTCCATTTTTGTAAGCCATTCCGTACTTACTGTGTTGCTTGCAAGGGCATCAAAGACCATGGAAAAAGTCAGAATATTCTTCTTGAATTCCTGTGCGGCATATTCCGGCATTACACCTTCCTGAAGCATTTTAGCCCAGGTACTTGACTGTGCCAAAAGAACTTCCTTTGTTCCTAAATTTAACAATCTTGCCTTAAGACCGGTTTCACCTGGGAATCTGTCTGCCAAAGAAATCATTCTTTCTGTGGCTTTCCTTACATAACGTATCATCCAGTTGTTGCTTGCATCCAGAAGATTCTCCGCATATCCTGTTCCGGCATTAGAGCTTGGATATGGAGACAGTTTAGGCAATGAGAACTGATCTGCAATATGAAGTTTTGGATATGACAAGTCTATATCTTTTTTATCTGCTGAAATGCGGATTATATTCTCAAACCACAACAATCCCTCATGCCAGTCCTGACCAAGAATAGAAGCCGGCAATGCACATACAAGCAGGGTCTCTTTGTTATCCCGTTCAGCTGATGCCTTTTCCAGCAGGGATGCTTTCTCCTCATAAAAAGCCATGGCATCTTTTATGACCTGATCCTTTGCCTTATCCGCCTTGTAACACGGAGCATCCTCATCTTCTCCATTTGCCCAGTATTTATAACCGGTTTGCATGCGCATGGAGGAATTCCCCAGGAACTGCTGCAATTCAGAAGAATCAAGATCAAAACCTACATCACGTAGCTCGTTTCTGTAAACAGGATTCCTGCTTATTCCTTCCTCACCTAAAAGGCTTTCCGGAACTGTATGGTCACGTCCAAATATAACAAGAGAGGAGGGTGTCCTTACCGGAGCAAAAATACCGTTTTCCGGAGGATTCTCTGAAAACAAAAGTGCCCTTGTATCAAGCAGTGTATAGTTTATTCCATAAGAACGCAGGACTTTGTCAAAATTTGTTGACCATCCCATAAAGGGCATGTAAAAGCCTTCGCCGCTTTCGCCAAAGAACACTCGGTTTGCATACAAGCCTGTTTCAATCTGAGCGCACAGTGCCTCCTGAAGATCAGCATAGTGGGGCAGATAGGCATAAGTTGCGGCCGTGGGAATAACTTCAATCATCTCGTTCTCTACAAAATGCCTTATATGAGGTATAAGGCGCTTTGAGTATGTTTGTGTGAAATTATTCTTTTTTTCCTCAAGGGAATTGATTGTATCCTGAATGATTTTTACTGTTTCCTTGTTTTTCTTGTTGCGTTCAAGCTCATTGTGGCCAAAATCGATGCGGCGGTTCAAATAGTCAACATACAGATCCTGAATCACAGGCTTTTCCAAAAGCTCGCACAAAACAGGACTCAAGACCATTGCAATCTTAAACTGAACCTTGTCCTTCTCCAGCCTGTAAAGCATATCCACCAGAGGCTGATATGTATTGCAGACAGAGTTAAAGAAAAGTTCGTTCTGTGGAGGACAAAAACCGTCTTCCGTAACCGTATGAATATATCCTTGTTCGGCAACTATGACAAATAAAAGCTTTTTGTTAGACAATCTGGACCTCTCTCTTATGACAACGACTGCCGGTGGTTTTTATAGTGTTCACTGAGCAACTCTTCCATCCCGGAAAGTTTTACAAGTGGCGGAAGCTCAAGTTTTTTTCCTGGTTGCAGATTGGTAAGCTCATTACATTCTTTCGGAATCTCAATGCGTCGTGTATAGGCCAATACCTGGGAATCCTTATCCTGCCAGCGGGATTTTAGGTTAATAATCACATAACGTTTGCCGGAAGGAATAAAAACAAACTGTTCCCTGTCTGTCGTCTTTATCTGGATATCAAATGAATCGGATGGAACTTCAACTGTTGGGCCATCAAAAAAAGCCACATGAAGGAATAATCCGTCAAAATCATCATTTTCCAAAATTGATTCAAGCAGGGATTCTCTTATATCCCAAAAAACGAATGCCCATGTCGGCGTACGTAGCAGGGCGCAAATTTGCGTGTCATTATATGTTTTTGGAAGTGTGTCCGGAGTGTTGAAATCACCTTCAGTTACAAGGACTTGCTCTTCTTCTTCAGGCTGTTCCTCTGCCATTTCTAGCAGTTCTCCAATTATCAGCCGGCGGTTAAGATCCCTGGGAACATCTATACCGTAATCATCTGCAAGCAGCAATAAATCTGCCGTAGATATAGATTCCAGATACTGCCGGGTCAATGTGTTTTCTTCCATAATCATATAATCTATAAAATCGGCACTTATGTCAAGAAGGTTCACTTTTTAGAGAAAATTAAGCATATTGCCTCCAGTCTTTCCATAAGGATTTACATTTTGTTTTCTTGGGGGTATAATCAAAGCATGTTAACAATATTCACTTTAATCATTTTGTTTGGTGCCCTTGCTTTTCCTACGCTTATGCTCACTTTAACATATCCATTGAGTCATAAATGGGCGCTTTTCTGGTCAAATTATATAACCACCCGTACAGACCGTGTTGTTTTTGCTATCCTGCGCTATTACCGCGGTTTCCGTTTTTTAGGGGGTAAAGACAATATTTCCGACCTTCCGAAACAGTTTCTTGTCATTTCCAACCATCAGAGTTTTCTTGATATTGTTGTCTACCTTCTTTATTTTGGCAGAATGGGCAAGGAAGTACGATTTGTGGCAAAGGATGACCTTAACAAAGTCCCGATGGTCGGTAAAATGCTTCGTTCTCAAGGACACTGCATGATTCCCAGAAAGGGCGGAGCAAGCATTGCCATGAAGCATCTTGAACAGTTTGGCGAGCGTGTGATGAAAAAAAATCAGATGCCGGTAATTTTCCCTGAGGGAACCAGGAGCAAAGACGGAAAGCTTAAGGAATTTTATTCGGCAGGATTCAGGCGTATAGTACAATACACACATATTCCTGTAGCTGTTTGTGCTCTTGATGGCGGATGGAAGCTGTCTAAAATGGGGGATTTGTTTACCAACCTTAAAAAAGGCGCATACAGGGTAAAAGTCCTTAAAGTGTACAATGCCCCAGAGTCAAGGGAAGACGAAAAATCAATCCTAGAGGAAGCTCATTCACTTATTGAAAACCAACTGGAGCAATGGCGGAATCTTCCTCCTGCATCCCTTGATGTGTAAGTGCCTGATTTTATGCGTAAATTGCCTTATTTTTCGATAAATATTAGACTTTTCATATTGACACAACAACAAAAATTTGTATATTATTGTAATACTGAATTTTAGAAATGGAGGAGATCTATGGCTGGAGCCAGTAAAAACTCTCGTACGACTGTTGCGACTCAGAAATTCATCTGCCCTGATTGTAGTGGTGAAATTGTAATGAAAACCATATTTGAAAACGGCAGATTAAGAAATATCGCTGAATGCCAGAAGTGCAAGCGTACAGAAAGAAGACCAAAGGACTTTAAATAAGTAACTTGGCTGTTTAACTACAATATCAAATGGGGGTAATCCTTTGTCAGTAAAGAAATCATCTGCAGAAAAGAAACATGCTCAGAGCGAAGTTCGCCGTCTGCGTAACAAGTCAGTAAAGTCAGGATGTCGTACATCAGCTAAGAAATTTGTGGCTGCTGTTCAGAAAAAAGATCAGAAACTTGCTCAGGAACTTCTGGTTGCATTGCAGTCAGAACTCGATAATGCCCAGCGCAAGGGAATCATGCACAGAAATGCTGTGGCCCGCAAAAAGAGCCGCATGTACAAACTTTACAACAATACTTTTGCTGCTGCCAAATAAATAAACTGGGGTATACCCTGTACCCCGGACAACTCATGAGAAGCATCCAGCCTCACGCAGGCCGGATTTGCTTGTCATCTCTTCCGTTTGTTCCAGGAGTGTGTTTATATGTCTTCTAAAAAAGTTACAAAATCCGATTTAGTTGAAGCAGTATATCAAAATTCAGATTACGAAAAAAAATGCATTCAGGATGTTTTAGAACATTTGTTGGGGCAACTAAAAGAATCTCTTAAAGACGGAAACATAATTGAGTTGCGTGGATTTGGGACCTTTGAGCCAAGACTTAGAAAGGGTAGGTCAAAAGCCCGTAATCCAAAAACCGGAGAGCAGCTTGCCGTAGCACCACATTATGTTGTTGCATTCAGATCAGGTCAGGAATTAAAAAAAGCTCTTTGGGAATTGCCAATCGAAACCAAATGAAATGGTATTTTCGAATCCTTCTTGTTATAATCGCCGCCTTGTTTTTTAACCTGGCTCATCCAAACATTGTATTTGAAAACGGTATATCCTTTTTTGCATTCATCGCATTAATTCCGCTTTTTGTCAGCATAAGATATTCTTCAATTTCCTTTTCATTTTTCTCTGGACTTTTGTATGGGGCCCTTTCCTACGGCCTTTTGTTCTCGTGGATTGGTACATACAGTTCCTACGCCATGATCATCGGAGTCATAGCCTTTTCCCTGCTTTTTGGGTTGTTGTTCATTGCACTTAAAGCAAGCGATTTGTTTTTTAAGAAAAAATCATTTTACATCATGGCACTTATATGGTGCATATTCGAATACCTTAAAACAAAGGGCTTTCTTGGATTCAGCTATGGAATCCTGGGTTATGCATTATGGAAGTCGCCCCTGCTGATTCAGTGTGCAAAGTTTGGCGGAGTTTGGCTCTTATCCTCATTGTGTGCTTTTACCTCGGCATTATTTGCATCAATCTCATATGCAGCCTATGCCTCTTTCAGCTCAACTCCATCATATTCCTCAAAAAAAGTATCCACGATATTGTACATCCTAAAATCTCACTTTATATCAATTTTCATTCTGCTCATAAGTTTTACGGGAATTGTCATTTTCGGTTTTTATTCAATCAATAAAACCCAGGGACCTGTTAAGAAAATTCCTGTTCTATGCGTCCAGAATAACACGGACTCAAACAAATACGGAACAGATGTCTATAAAAAAGATGTTTCAACCCTGATTTCACTTACACAAGAAGGCATAAAAAAGCATCCGGAGACTGCCATTGTAATCTGGCCGGAAACATCCGTTGTACCTCCTATAGAAATGCATTATTCAAATGGAGAACAGGACGAAAGGTATGATTTGATAAAAAAACTTCTTCTGTTTATTAAGGATACTGGAAAGTGCTTTGTAATTGGCAATCAAAGAAGTGTGGATAATGGCGGGCTTTATTCTGATGACTATAATTCATGTCTCGTGTTTGATTCCATGCTTGAAAATGTCATTCCTCCGGAACCTCTCGTTTATGCAAAAAATCATCTTGTTCCCTTTACGGAATATTTCCCGTATGAAAAAGCTTTTCCTTCACTTTATGAAAAACTTCTTGACGGTGATACTCATCTTTGGACTCCCGGGCATGAAAAAACTGTATTCGATTTGCGTAATGTAAAATTTTCCACACCGATTTGTTTTGAGGACAGCTTCGGGAATCTTTGCAGGAGTTTTGTCAATAATGGAGCAGAGTGCCTTTTTAACCTGAGTAATGATTCGTGGTCAGGAAAAAGGTTCTGTCAAAAGCAGCATCTTTCCATGGCTGTCTTTAGAAGTGTTGAAAATGAAGTTCCTTCAGCAAGAAGTACTGCCAGTGGTGTGACATGTTTCATAGACTTAAGGGGCAGGATTGTTGATGAAGTGGAGCAGTTCTGTGAAGATTATGCCTTTTATAATATTGAAATCCCGATGAAAAAAAATCAAACCCCGTATACAAGATTTGGAGACTGGCTTCCGATATTTGAAATTATCTTACTGTGTTTGATCATTCTTTTTAATTTTTTAAGATATATCGTTAAAAAATTAGCAATAACAAGCTCAATACTAGTTGAAAAAAAGGGCAAAAAAGAGGTAAAATAGATTTATGGCTACTGAAATTTTAAATGAGACAGTATTTGGGCAGGAAACAGAATTTGACGGAGTCCTGCATTTTACAGACAATCTGGTTATCACCGGTCGCTTTAACGGCACTATCGATGCCAGTGGAGCCCTAGAAATAGACAGAACAGCTATCTGCACGGTTGACAGGATGTCTGCCAACTCCATCGTTGTATACGGCAACGTAACAGGAGACCTGGAGGCTCAGGAACGAGTTGAGCTTTGCAAGGGAAGCAAGGTCAGGGGCAACATCAAGACAGCAAATCTCAGGATTGCAGATAATGTTGAATTTGAAGGTCAGGTTTCAATGATAGATGATTTACCTGACATCAACATTTTCTCTGTAGCATCTTCCGAATATAAGAGCGCCCTAATTGTAAAAAATGATGAGCTTTCTTAACAAGTAATGAGGCATTGTTCAAGAGGCATGCTGTGAGGCGTTGCCTTTTTTATGATGCCCAATACTTGACAAAATCCGCTTTTTAGGGGTAAAATAACAAAAGTAGTGGGAGTACAAGTCTTTAGTTTGTCTATACATTCCCGTATATAATACTAAGAATTATAAGAGATATATTTTTTTGAAATCCTTGACATTTTATTATGACGGTAACCGCATTGTACTGTCTTTTTAAATCTGAATCTACTAAACATGGAGATTTATAATGGCTATTGTAAAGCACCGGACATCAAGCTCAGCAGATGAATCACAGACAGAGGAAATTTCAGCCTCAGCGAGCTCAGAGAACGTTTCTGCAGAATCAGAGTCAGCAGAAAATGCTGCTACAGAAAAACCAAAAAGACGCAGAGTAGTGCGTAAAGTTTCAGTCGCACCAACAGAAGAAGAGGCAAAAACAGATGCCACTTCTGTAACAACGCCAGAATCTACAGCAGATGCTGCTCAGGAAAGCCTGGCAGATGAAAACACATCAGAGACTCCCGCACCACATTATCAAAACAGACGTTATACCAACACGGGTGGAAGCCGCTTTACAAATTCAAACAGAAGATACAACAATTACAGAAACGGCAATTATGACAGGAATGCCCAGGCCAGACTGGAGGCAGCGGAGGCATCCCAGCACATAGAGAATCCCGAAGAATATGAATCAAAGCCACGCCTTCTGATTAATGACCTGACTAAGATGGGTATGCATGAACTGCGAGATCTTGCCATCCAGTATGGAATCTCCGCTGACGATCTTGCTCCGATGAAAAAACAGGACCTCATCTTTACAATTTTGAAGGCACATACAGAACATGGTGGAATCATTTTTGCCAGCGGTGCACTTGAAATCCTCCCAGACGGCTATGGCTTCCTGCGAAGTCCTCAGAACTCATATCTTCCAGGCCCTGATGATATTTATATTTCTCCAAGTCAGATCAGGCTTTTCAACCTTAAAACTGGAGACACGATTTACGGTCAAACAAGAAGTCCAAAGGATGGAGAACGCTTCTTTGCATTGCTTCGTATCGAAACCGTTAACTTTGATGACCCAAGGGTTGCTCAGACACGAATTCCTTTTGAAAACCTTACTCCTCTTTATCCGAATTCAAAGCTAAGACTTGAAACTGTAAGCACAGAACTTTCTACACGTATTGTTGATTTGTTCGCACCAATAGGAAAAGGCCAGCGTCTTTTGATTGTCGCTCCTCCTAAGGCCGGTAAAACCATTTTGATGCAGAAAATAGCAAATGCAATCACTGCCAATAATCCGGAAGTCTACCTGATAGTTCTTTTGATTGATGAACGCCCAGAGGAAGTTACCGAAATGGAGCGCAGCATACAGGCAGAAGTTATTTCTTCAACATTTGACGAGCAGGCAACACGACACGTTCAGGTTGCTGAAATGGTTTTGGAAAAGGCAAAACGTCTTGTTGAACATAAAAAGGATGTCGTCATATTCCTTGATTCAATTACACGTCTTGCCCGCGCATATAACCAGACTGTTCCTACATCTGGAAAGGTTCTTAGCGGTGGTGTTGACTCAAATGCACTACATAAGCCAAAGAGATTTTTCGGTGCCGCAAGAAATGTAGAGGAGGGTGGTTCACTTACAATCATCTCCACTTCTCTTATTGAAACAGGAAGCCGCATGGATGAAGTTATCTTTGAGGAATTCAAGGGTACAGGAAACAGTGAGATTGACCTTGACAGGAAACTTGCCGAGCGCCGTCTTTTCCCTGCCATCAACATCAAAAAATCTGGAACAAGAAAAGAAGAGCTTTTGCTTACTGAAAATGAACTTCAGAAGATTTGGGTTCTTAGAAAAGTTCTTAATCCGATGGAAGATGCAGATATTCTTGAATTGATCATGGACAAGATGAAAAAGTCAAAGGATAATGACGCATTCTTGGCTTCCATGAATACCGGAACTGCCGGAATGGACAGCTAAAAACAGAATCAACTTCAACTTCTCATGAGTCAGCCTTACGAGACAGAATCAATCTGGGCAATATTTGTTTGTCCAGATTTTTTTTGCACATTCAAGAAGTTTTTCGCGGTCATTCATCTCTGGTGAATCAGTCACAGCCTCAAACAGTTCCCTTAGAATCGCACCAAGAGCTTTCCCTGCAGGAATGTTCAGTTTCATCAAATCATTACCGTTTATTGCAAGATCCTTTATGCTCATGGCAGATTTTGATTCCTGGCATTTTTCAACACGAGTCCTGAGTTCTGCCAAAAGCATGAATGTCGGAGAACCATCAACAAGCGGAACTGCATGCATTCCATATATGTCCGCTATCCTCAGTGCAATCAAATCATCAAAATTTTCATATCCTACACGAATTATAAAACGCCTGACAGTGGAATCAGACCAGCTTTTCTCATAATAGAACATGTGCTCTCGGACAAGATGACATACCCGGTTAATCGTTTCATTCGGGAATTTCAAGCGGGTCATTATTGTGCGGCATTTTTTCTCTGAGATTACCTCGTGTTTGTGAAAATGAATCAGCTCAACACCGTCTTTAATTTCAGTTGAACGTACGTCTGGTTTTCCTATATCATGAAAAAAAGCTGCAAGACGTACGATAAGACTTTCTTTTGTAGCACCATCACAGGCATAAAAAAGATGGTCTGCTACATCAAAATCATGAAAACCTCTCGCATCATGCTGCATGCATCCCCTGCAACTCTTGAATTCAGGAATAAAGATGTCAAGTATGCCAGTTTGCTCCAGAAGCCTCAGAGAAGCTCCAGGATTTTCAGTCATCAACATTTTACACCATTCATCCCTAAATCTTTCCACTGAAACTGAGGCCGTTTTTTTCAACACAGCTGGTTCAGAGACAGCCTTTAGGGTAGCTTCATCAATCATAAAATCAAGTTGGCCGGCAAAACGTATTGCACGTACAGGCCTCAATCCATCCTCATCAAAACGCTCAAGAGGGGAGCCTACTGTCCTTATTATTTTTCTCTTTATGTCTTCCTGACCGTCATAGGGATCAATCAAATCTCCTGTTTCCAAGTCAGCCGCAATTGCATTTATTGTAAAATCCCGCCTTGATAAATCTTCCTCTATCGTAGCAGCATAAGCCACTTCATCAGGATGTCTTCCGTCTGAATATGAGCTTTCGGTCCTGAATGTCGTGGTCTCTATATCGTGCCCAAATATATGGATTGTAACAGTTCCGTGAGCAATTCCGGTGGGAATCACACGATGAAAAATCTTCATCACTTGTTCTGGAGTTGCATTTGTTGCCAAGTCCCAGTCGTGGCCTTCTTTTTTCCTTAAAATGTCCCTTACAGCTCCACCAACAAGATATGCCTTATATCCGTTCTTTTTGAAAATATCATTGACTTTAACAAGATCTGCAGGTATTCTTATTCTATTCATCGTGTTTTTATTATATCATAAATAAAGGTTGAATGCTATGAATATTATCATTTTTACAGGAGGAAACCCTCCGGACACTCTTGATTTCATGAAAATTTACAGAAGGATAGAGCAGGATGACAATCTGATCATTGCGGCGGACAGCGGAACAGACACTTTAAACAGAATGTCAGATAGTATAAAAAATCATACTTTTGTACAGACTGAAAATTCTACTATACAAGATAACTTGTTAAATAGTATACAAAATGATACGATTATCACTCCGTCTTATATCCTGGGTGATATGGATAGCATGCAAGACAAAAGTTTGCTTAACAAATTTTCTAATGCGGAAATCATGGAATATGATTCATACAAAAATTTTACGGATACAGAACTGTCACTCAAGAAGGCATATGAAATCAATCCAGAGGCAAAAATCTTTTTGATTGGCGGAAATGGAGGAAGACCTGATCATTTTCTTGGAATTCTTGAAACTTTCTGCTCTGAACATCACCCTTCCGTATGGCTTTGCGGCCCGCAGGTTATATATTACATTTCTGATGGAGATACACTTACCGCTCAAAAATTAAATCCAAATGACATAATCTCAATCGCAAGGGTTTGTTCTGGCTCAACAGAAGGGTTTGTCAGGACTTCAGGACTTGAATGGGGAGATGATTGCATGAGAAAGAAAGGAATGCCTAGCATATCAAACAGAATTAGAAAAACGGATACAGATTCTTTGGTTACAGTTACTGCTTGCGACGCACCTTTTCTGGTTTTTCTGCCATATAGCGCAGATGTCAAAGTCCGACCGAAAGATAAGTGATTCCGTACATAACCAAAAAGAGGCCGACGGCAAGAACAAGAGCCACAAGATACATGAGGAAATAAAGCAGATAGCGCAGTTTTTTATACACGATAGCCATTACCACGCTGAGGAAAAGTCCTGATACACTGAACAAGGCAAGAATGATTGTAAGGATGGAGCACCATTGCAAAAGGAACCTTTGGGAGCTGTCAAGAAACCCCTGATAATTGCCGGCGATATAAAGTCCGAACGTAGAAAGGACAGCAAGCGTCAGAAACATGGCTGCACGCCCCGTAAGCAGATAAAAAAATGAGGTATTACGATTGTTATTAGTTCCTTTCTTTGTTTTCTTTTTTCCCATTTTTCAGTCCAGCAAAGAGCATATACCTCTTTAACAAGGTCCTCAAATATAATATACTTCTTTTCGATAATTTATTCGACACATTTTTAATAATTTTGTGTTTTTTTGGGGATTTTTATGAAAGCTAGGAAATTCTTTTCAACCTTATTGTTTTTGCTGATTGTTGCCGGATGTGTTTTTTTCATCGGATGGATTCAGTTTCTTGTCAAACCAGGAACATGCGGCATCATGACTTCAAAGACTGGCGGTCTATACTCCAAGCCAATCATCTACGGGGAATTCCTATGGCGTTGGGAAAGGCTTTTGCCAACAAACGTAACAATAACCCTTTATCCCCTTCAGGCACATGAATATGACAAGCAGATTTCCGGTTCCCTTCCTTCAGCAGATGTCTATGCAAGACAGGTAGAGCCCAAGCCGGACTTCTCCTATAATTTTGACTTTCACATAAATCTTTCAGTTGAACCCAAGCAGATTTATGATCTGGTCAAATCCAAAACGATAGAAAACACCAAGGAAAGCCTTGACCAGTATCTTGAAAAACGTGCGGAGCTTGCAAGCAATGCAATAAGCGAATGGTTCATCAATGACAAGAATTCCGTTAATCTGGTGATGCCGACAACTCTTACTGACAATCAGGTTTCCGAGGCTCTTAAGAACATTAGCCGTGAGTTTACGGGAGTCACCGTTGTTTCTGTGGAAATCAAGAAAGCCCATGTACCGGACATTGCAATTTACGAATCAGCAAAAAGGACTTTCAGCGCCTACGAGGATGAATTGAATTCAAATCTGAATGAGATGGCCAAACAGCAGGCATCAATACTTGCAGAAGCAGATAATGAAATGAAAAGACTAGAGAAATTCGCATCCCTTCTTGAAAAATACCCCCAGTTGAATGAGCTTTCAAAATCTGGTAATCTCGTGGAAATCATGAATCAGCTTCGTGGCGACAGATGACAGCGGGGGAAAAGGAAATGTCAGATAAAAGGCTTTATGCCATAAGGGGAGCAACATTTTGCGAAAACACAAAGGATTCGATTACAAATTGCGTAGGCGAAATGTGCCGCTTGATTTTTACAGAGAACAGACTTTCCGCAGATGATATTGTCTCCATCCAATTTACGATGACGGAAGACCTGGACATATTGAATCCAGCAACAGCTCTTAGGCTTAACCCAAATTTAGGGCTTGATGTTTCGGCAGTCCCTTTGTTTTGCTCTCAGGAAGTAAAAACTAAAGGCATGCTGAAAAAGATTGTAAGGGTTCTTGTTACCTGCTACATGCCCTGCGATTCAACGACTCATCCAGCTTACATAAACGGAGCGCAGATACTTAGACCGGATTTAGGTGAGAGCAGAAAATGAAAGTGTGGATTATCTCCCGTGAATATGCCGGTATTGCAGAGGCCGGAGGAGTAAAGAATGTTTCATGTTCTTTATCCGAAAATCTTGTAAAGGCCGGAAATCCTGTGACGCTTTTTATTCCGCTTTATGGATGCACTGACATAAGTTCCGTTAAGGATTATCTCTGTGTATGGCATAAGCCGGTCCAGGTTAAAGTAGGGGATGCCCTGTGCCATGTCTGTTTTGCCCATGCATATTCAAATGGGGTTGAAATCGTCTTTATATGCCACAAATCTTTCTCGGAAAAAATGGGAGTGTATACTTACACCCACCACGAGGAATTAAAAGATCCATCCCATATAAGGGGTTCCGGTCATACGGATACCCTATTCCTGAATGTGCTGTATCAAAAGGCTGCCGTTCTATACGGTGAAACTTGCTCCAAATCAGAGTCCCCGCAGATAATTCATTGTCAGGATGCCGCCGCCGCACTTTTCCCCGCAATAATGGAAAATGAAAAATCTACAAGCAAGGATCTAAGGAGCTTTTATTCCCACTCAAAATGTGTTGTCACAATACACAACGCAGGTCCGGGTTACCACCATGCCTTTGAAAACATTAACCAGGCCTCATGGTATACAGGCATTCCAGAGTCAGAACTTTCTTACGGTCTTAACGGAAACAGGATAGAGCCATTTTTGCTTGCCGCAAGGAATTCAGTCATAACAACCGTTTCTCCACAGTATGCCGATGAGATAATGTCCGGTGAAACAGAAACAGACGGTCTTTCAGAAGAGTTCAGGAAAAGGAACGTAAAGATTCATGGAATTACGAACGGCATAGATATAGCTCGCTATGATCCGTCTGACACAGGCATTTCCTTGCTTCCATACGCCTTTGCTCCGGAAAAGAAGGATTTTGAGGGTAAGTATGAATGCAGGAAGTTTTTTCTTGAAAAATATGCCATAGAGTCAGTTAAGGCTGTTGAGGATGGACTTGAGAAATTCGGTTACCTTAAGGCAGATGACGAAAACTGCGTATACATTGCATACCACGGCAGGATTGTTACGCAAAAAGGTATTTCAGTTCTGATAAAAGCGGCAGAAATCCTTATATCCCAAAAACTTCCAGTACGTTTTATTTTTATTGGGCAGGGCCAGCCGGAACTTGAGAATGAGATGGAAAATTTTGCATTGTTAAATTCTGGGAAATGTGTTTACTTCAAGGGATACAGCAGGTTTCTTTCTCGTTTAAGCATAGCATCAGCAGATTTTGCTGTATTCCCGAGTTTCTTTGAGCCATGCGGTCTTGAGGATCTTATCGCACAGATTTATGGAACCATACCGGTGGCACATGCAACAGGAGGCTTATGCAAGATTGTTGATGACGAGACTGGCTTCCTGTACAAGGATAATGATCCAACGGAACTGGCCCAGGTGCTTCATTCGCTTACGGTAATCACTTACTATGCAGGAAAGAACATTTTCAACAACATGATTGCCTATACAGCCAGATGTGTGAGGGCATTATTCGCATGGGAAAACGTCACACGGGAAAAATATATTCCGCTATATCATTCTTTGATTTAAAAAAACAGAATTTCTAAAATTTGCTATTGACATAAAACAGAAATTGTTATATATTTTTTACATTCATGCCGCTATAGCTCAGTTGGTAGAGCACGTGATTTGTAATCTCGGGGTCCAAGGTTCGAGTCCCTGTGGCGGCTTAATCCAAGAAATTGGATATGGGGAGTTTCCCGAGTGGTCAAAGGGGGCAGACTGTAAATCTGTTGGCTCGTCCTTCGTAGGTCCGAATCCTTCACTCCCCAGTAAAGAGGTGCCAGAGAATATGGCACCTTTTTTTTTGGCTTTTTTAGAAAAACTTCCAGCCAACATCAAAAACTGAAGTTTTTAGAGGCTCCCACTAGCAAAAATATTGAACTTGTAGTATAATTATTTGAAATATATTGTTTTAAAAAGTCATTTTCCTGAATGATGAGGGAGGAGTTGTGAAAATACATTTTTGGGGCGTACGTGGTTCTTTACCCACTCCCATTACACCGGAACAAGTACAGGCAAAGATTGTAGCCGCAATCGAACGCATAACTCCAAGTGATCTTGAATCAGAAGATACTCGCACAAAATTCATAGCATCTCTTCCACCGTGGCTTTTCGGAACTGTCGGAGGAAACACGCCTTGTGTAGAGCTTGTAAACAAGGCTGGCCATCAGTTCATTCTTGATTGTGGCTCCGGACTCAGGGAATTCTCTGTAAACGGGAAAAAGGCCGAAGACAATCATTATTCTGTGTTCATGTCTCATTTCCATTGGGATCACATTCAGGGCATTCCTTTCTGGAGTGCGATTTTTGATCCGAAAGTTAAGATTGATTTATACTCAACTTTCCCGGATGCAGAGAGAATACTTGCAGAACAAAGCCGCTGTCCATATTTCCCACAAAATGGCTGCTGGGAATACATACGCGACCGCTTTACCTTCCATCTCATAAAGGAGCTTGAACCTTTTTATGTCGATGGAGTCAAGGTTATGTGCAAGAAGGTTAAGCATCCTGGAAATTCCTACTCATTTTCCTTTGAGGAAGACGGCAAGAAAGTCATATACTCAACCGACGTTGAGCTTACGGCAAAGGATTATGACTTGAGGAACAAAAGCAATTATTTTTTCCAGAATGCAGATATCATGATTCTTGACAGCCAGTATACAGGCGAAGAAGCTCTTACTAAATCCGACTGGGGCCACAGCATCTTCTGTTACGCTGTTGACTTTGCCAATGCATGGAAAGCAAAGAGCCTTTATTTTTTCCATCATGAGCCTACTTATAGTGACAAGAAGATTTATTCAGTCCTGCGTGCCGCCAAGTGGTATGAGGATTACTCTGCAAAATATGACGTTGAAATACATATTGCAATTGAAGGTCAGGAAATCGAACTGTAATGAAACATAAACCTCTTTTAATTGTCCTCATAATTCTGCTGTCTCTTATGGCTTTGGGAACCTTATCTTTATTTATTTTCTGGAAAACAGTACAAACTCCAAAAACAAGTGAAATGGACGGGCAGACGGTAGAGATGAAGGTTCCAGACGGAATGTCAGTTCAGGAAGTAGCTGATGAACTGGAATCAACGGGGCTCGTGCGGTCATCAAAAGTTTTCTATGCCGCAGTAAGGTTCAACCTGCTGGGACTTGAAGACGGATTCAATCTTAAAAGCGGATTATATGAGCTAAAGATAGGCTCTACCATGAAGGAGCTTGCCGAAGAGCTTGAGAAAGGTCGTCCAGAATCAATATCCAAGAGCATTCCAGAGGGACTTACAATTAAGAAAATCGCGCTTTCACTTGAAGAAAGCAACATATGCTCTGCAGATGAATTTATGGACTGCTGCTACAACAAGGATCTGCTTGCTGAATATAATATTCCGGCATCATCTTTTCAAGGATACCTTTTCCCGGACACATATTTTTTCAATGCCAACACTTCAGCGGAAGAAGTGCTCAGGAAGCTTGTAGATACTTTTTTCCTGCGTGTTGAAACCATACCTGAACTCTGCGGACTTACACCTGAAGAACTCCATCAAAAGCTGATACTGGCGTCAATTGTCGAGCGTGAGTACAGGGTAGCAGAAGAAGCTCCTCTTATCGCATCAGTTTTCACCAACCGTTTAAAAATCGACATGGGACTTTATTCCTGCGCTACGATTGAATACATCATCACGGAAATAGAGGGAAAACCTCATCCTACAAGAATAACCTACGAAGACCTTGAATCCGAGAGCATGTACAACACATATAAGTGGAGGGGACTCCCTCCTGGACCGATTTCAAACCCGGGCATGGTAGCCCTAAAGGCAGCCGCAAAACCAGCGGATACTCCATACTATTATTTTGTTTTGACTAACCCAGATGCTGGTACCCACAGCTTTACAGAATCATTTGTGGAGCATAAGGAAGTCGAGAACATGATTACCAAGGACTGATGAGCGGATTTATAAGCCAGGAATCAATAGACGAAGTTACCTCAAAGACAGACATTGTTCAGGTTATAAATGAATATGTACCGCTTACACAGAGGGGAAACGACTGGTCTGCATGCTGTCCGTTTCATAACGAGAAAACACCATCTTTCCATGTTTCAGCCGACAGGCAATTCTACCACTGCTTCGGATGCGGTGCGGGAGGAACTGTTTTTAATTTTCTAATGGAAATGGAAAAGGTTTCTTTTCCGGGTGCTGTGGAAATCCTTGCAAAAAGGGCAGGTGTACAGCTCAAATACAGTGATTCAGGGCAAAGCTTCCAGAAAGAAGATCCAGATTCAAAACTCAAGGAAGAACTCATAAGCCTGTACAACAGGACTGCATCTCTTTTTCACTACATGCTCATGGAAACCGAGGCAGGTAATTTCGCCCTGGACTATATTCTCAAGAGGGGAATAACCCGGGACACTCTAGAAAAATTCAAAATCGGCTACTCACCGTCAGACAGGAGATGGCTCAAGATTTTCCTTCGCAAAAAAAACTTCAGCGACGAATTCCTGAACAAATCAGGTCTTTTCAGCAAAAAATATCCTGACTATGCGTTTTTCTCGGACCGCCTCATGTTCCCCATTTTTGACCGCAAGGGTGATGTTGTTGCCATGGGGGGGCGTTTCCTTCGCGGTGATTCATCTAACTCACCAAAATACCTTAATTCCGGGGATTTGATCCAGTACAAGAAGGGAAGCACTCTTTATGCATTTCACCTTGCCAAGCAGGCCATACGGGAAAAGAAACAGGTCATCTTCTGCGAGGGTTATATGGACTGCATCGCCTACCATCAGTGCGGAATCAACTATGCGGTTGCTCCTCTTGGGACTGCACTGACAAATGAACAGATAGCCATCATAAAACCCTTTGTAGACACCGTACTTCTTTCTTTTGACAGCGACGGGGCGGGGCAAAAGGCCACCAGAAGGGCAATCCTCATGCTCAGGCAGCAGGGACTTTCTGTAAGGATAATACAGCTTAGTGGTGGAAAAGATCCTGCAGAAATCATGCTCAAATTTGGCGCAGAAACCTTGACGAATGACATAAAATGTGCTATATTGGATAATGATTATCTGTTATCTAAACTGCTAGAACTGTATTCAAAAGAAACCCCTGAGGGCAAAGCTCATGCTTCCCTGGAATATTTTGAGTATCTGGATGCATTGCAGTCGGATGTACAGAAGAACGCATGCCTGGAACAGTTGTGCCAGACATACGACATAGACCCGGAGGCAGCCAGAAGAGATTATTCAAACCGAGAACGGCTTTCTCATCGTATCACCAGAACAAGCGATAAACCGCAGAATAATCCAGAAAAGCCACAGAAAATAAGGCTTTCGTCTGAGCTGCGTGCTGTAATTACAGTAATAACTGATGATAAGAGTTACTTTCAGCAGATGAGCCGGGAAATCTCAGTTGAAGATTTTGATGACCCTCAGGCTAAAAAATTGTTTATGTTACTTGCCGAATGCAGTGCACAGGACAATTTTTCTGTAAGCAACATTTTGAACCGTTGCGACTCTGATGAATTAAAGGGACTGATAATGCAGTCAGTCAATGAGTATTCTTCACACATCGAAGAGTCTGTACGGGACAGCATAATGCTTATCAAGAAGAATTCTCTAACAAACAAACGCAAGGATATAATGTCCCGAATCCGCAAACTGGAGCAAAGTTCCATCTTGGAGGATCGAGAGCGTTTAAATGAACTGTTGTCGGAAAAAATGAACATAGACAGTCAGATTGCTTTGTTGAAAGGATAAACCATGGCAAAGGTAAAATCTCCCGCCACAAAAAAAACGGGAACACAAAAGAAAACAGCATCTAAAAAAACTTCGGCTTCAACCGCAAAAGCTAAGAATTCTGCAAAGGCCGGTACTCAAAAAAAACAGGCATCAAAAACAACAAAAAAAGCTGAGCCTGCTAAAACTGTAACAAAGAAAAAGAGTACAGTCAAAGAGGAAAAAAAGCCTGTAAAGAAAACTGCCGCACCAGCAAAGAAAACACCGGAAAAAAAGACTCGTGCAAAACCAGCAGCAGTAAAAAAAGAAACTGCAAAAAAAACTCCGGCAAAAAAAGCCACAGATAAAAAGACAGGCGGCAAAACGTCTGCAGAAAAATCTCCAAAAAAGAATCCTAAGAAAACGGATGCTGAAAAAATCACAAAGACAATAATCGATCAGCAGGACGCTCAGGATGATTCTGGCGATGATTCTGACGAGGATATGGCACTTGATCCTCAAGTACAGAAACTTCTGGATTACGCCCAGTCAAAGCAGGTCATATCCTGGGATGAAATCACGGAGATGCTCACCCCAGAGTTCATCAATTCTCCAGAAATGGAGGAAGTCCTTCAGCTTTTATCCAAGAACAACATTCAGGTCATGGAAGAGACTGACGGTGATTCCATACTGGATGAAGAGGACGCCGAGGATCAGGAGGATGATGAGGATGTCCTTGAGTCAGAGGTTTCTGTTGAGGCTAAAATAGACAGCAACGGCAACCATCGTTTTGTCTCAAGTGACAAAGACTCAAACATTGACGACCCGATCAGGCTTTATCTGCGTGACATTGGAAAAGAGAATCTTCTTACCGCTGAACAGGAAGTCATGCTTTCCAAGAAAATGGAGGATGGACAGAACATCATTAAGGATGTCATCAAGAATTCCGGAATGATGATACCTGAGTTCTATGCCATTTCACAGAAAGCTTTCATGAAAATCGACATCCATGAACAGGGAAGGGCCAGAAAAGAAATCAATGAGGAGATGGCAGAAAAACGCCGTCTTAAAAGCTGTTATAGCTCAATACTCAAGCCACTCAAGGAAGAGATGAAGCAGTACATGGCTCTGAAAAAAACTCTGAATGAGAATGACCAGAGTATGGCTATTTTCGGTGATGAACAGCTTGTAGACCTTAGGGACAGAATTTCTCCTGAGCTACAGAGAATCGACATCCAGATTGAGGAAATAGAACGTTTCTCAACAAAATTCATAGACGCATCACAAAGAATCGATGAATATCATCGCCGCCAGGAAAAACGGATGAAGGAACTGCGCATCACTGACACTGCAGGCCTCCGTTCAATTGGCCGCCGTCTTGCAACACATTCCGAGAGCATCAAGCTGGAAAAAGAACTCGGTCTTACGGCAGATGAAATCCGTGAGGTGTATACTCAAATCCAAAAGATAGACCGCAAGCTTCGCCGTTTGGAATTTGAATTTGAGAACAGCGTTGACGAGATACTTGAGAAAACGAAGGAAATCCTTCGCGGAAGACAGATGATGGAACAGGCCAAAAATCGCCTCATCAATGCAAACCTCCGTCTTGTAGTGTCTATTGCAAAGAAATATACCAATCGCGGACTTCAGCTTTTCGACTTGATTCAGGAAGGAAACATCGGACTCATCAAGGCTGTAGAGAAATTCGAATACCGCAAGGGTTACAAATTCTCAACCTATGCAACCTGGTGGATACGACAGGCGATCACAAGATCAATCTCTGACCAGGCAAGAACAATCCGTGTTCCAGTTCACATGATAGAGCAGATTAACAAGGTTGTTCGTGAAAGCAGACAGCTTGTACAGAAACTTGGGCGTGAACCTACAGACGAGGAGATTGCACAGCAGCTTTCATGGCCGGTCAGCCGCGTAAAGCAGGTCAAGAATGTCGCCAGGGAACCGATTTCACTTGAAACCCCAATTGGAGAAGAGGAAGACAGCTCTCTCGGAGATTTCATTGAGGACAAGGAAGTTGAAAATCCAGCTACACAGACCTCTTACAAACTGCTTCAGGATCAGCTCAGGGAGGTACTTGATACCCTGCCGCCACGTGAGCAGGAAGTCCTTAAGATGAGGTTTGGACTGGAGGATGGCTATTCCCTTACACTTGAGGAAGTCGGCCTTTACTTCAACGTCACCAGGGAACGAATCAGGCAGATTGAAGCCAAGGCCTTGAGGAGACTAAGACATCCAAGACGCGCACAGAACCTCAGGGATTACATGGACTGACATAAAAGGTCAGAAAAACCTGTATGGGAGACGGTAAAACTTATACTTTTGCCGTTTCCTCTATAGACACAAAATTTAAAATAGTGTATATTCTAAAGATAGAGTATTTTTCAATTAATGTAGGGGTTAATACCGATGCAAATGTCAGAAACTCTCGCTAAGCTTCAGAATCTTCAGGATGTGCTTGGCGAAAAATATGCTATTAAATCAAATGTTGACGAACTTCCAAAAACCTTAAATGGATCCAGAGAAAGTCTTGAGCGTTTCAAAAAGGAATACATCGAAAAAAATACTGAATATGAGGCAGAAAAGGAAAAGGTCGCATCATTGAAGGCTGATCTTGAGGATGCTGAGCGTACTCGTGAGAAATGTGAGAAGGAAATGGATGAGACAAGTACTCACCGTGAATACGAGATTCTTGACAAGCAGATTTCCGAAGCCACAGACAAGGAAAACAGCATTCGCAAGGAATTGCAGAGGGAAGAAAAAAATCTTGCTGAGCTTAAGGATATTCTTGAAAGCACAGAAGCCCTCATCTCATCTACCGAAGCAGAATACAATGAATTGAATGAGTCTCTTGAAAAAGAACTTTCCGGAAAGAAAAAGAGACTTGCCGAACTTGAGGAAATGGAAGCAAAGATGTCAGAAGGCATTGATCCTGAAACTGTATTCAAATTCCAGCGCATTATACAGAGAAATAAAGAGGGTATAGTTGCTGTCCGCGGAAGTGTTTGCAACGGATGCCATATGATTTTGCCCGCACAGTTTGCAGATGAGGTTCATCGCGGAGAAAAAATCCTCTTCTGTCCATACTGCAGCAGAATCCTTTATTACGAAGAAGCGGAAGAAAACGAAGAATCATATATCCCGACAGAGGTTGCAGGAAGCCTTGCCGGAGAAGATGAGACTGATAGCCCTGATTTTATTGAATCAGAAGATGGAGTTTCCATGGATGAAAAGACCATGGATTTTGATGAATAATTGGAGAAACAAGGATGTAAATGGTCGCTCGCCGGGTACTTATGACAGTTCCTTGGCGGGAGGGAATGGAAAGTCCGGGCTCCTTCGGAAATGATGCCGGGTAATAACCGGGCGGGGAAAGAAAGTTGTCTAAGAAAAGGTTTCCTTTGAACTGACATAACTCTTTTGCCGACAGAAAGTGCTGCAGAAAATTACCGCCTGTGCAAGCAGGTAAGGGTGAAAAGGCAGGGTAAGAGCCTACCGCATTTACGGCAACGCAAATGGCATAAGCAAACCTCATCAGGAGCAAAATCATGCAGCGGTTTGGCATTCCGACCTTATACCGCGGGTAGATTGCTGGAGGCAACAGGTAACTGTTGTCGTAGATAGATGGCCAATAGGGTGTTATCTCGAACCAGAACCCGGCTTACCGCATCCTTTTTTGATAAATGTAAAAAATTCTGGGTGGAATATGAATGGGAGACTGAATAGCGATAGCCACGTTGCGAAACGAAAAAGTAAGTTTTTACCTCGCTTGATTTTGACAGTAGTGGTCATTATCGTTTTAACTCTTCTTTCAGTTGGTATCTATAAATTCCGCGACAATAAAGTTCATTCAGAAATTTCAGTGAATTCTCTTTACAAGAATTGGGAAATAAAGGACTATCAGGCTGTGTATGACAGTTCCAATGCCATAATCGAAAAAAACAACCTGCACAACGCCGCACGTACATTTCATGGGTACAGTTCTTTCTTCCTTGCAGAATCTGAAGTAGACAACGCACGTTCACAGGAACTTCTTGACGAGGCTATCATTAACTTAAGGATAGCAATGCAGTACGCAAAGGAAGACATGCTCCCGCAAATCGAATATATGCTGGGCCGTTGTTACTTTTACAAGGATTATCCGACAAACTCCCATTATTACGCAGACCTTACTATTAAATATCTTCTAAAATGTCAGGAAGAAGGTTTTTATTCAGACGATATTCCTGAATATCTTGGGTTGAGTTATGCGGCTCTATCTGAAACCCAAAAAAGCATAGAATCCTTTACCACGGCTCTACGTGACAGGGAATCTGACACCCTTTTGCTTTCCATAGCCGAACAGTATTGCAAGGCTGGACAGGGTGCAATAGCAAAACAGTATCTTAACCGTGTAATAGGCATGACGGCAAATGATGACCTCGCGTTCAAGAGTCATACTTTGCTTGCCCAGATTTACATGGATGAAGAAAAATATGATGATGCAGAGAAAGAATTTGAATCAATTTTGGAAAAAGATGAAAATTCTGCTGACGCGCACTATGGACTTGGTGTAATATATGAACATCAGGGAGACAATGCAAAGGCCCGTTCTGAATGGAGAAAGTGCCTTAACATTCAGCCTCAGCATACACTCGCCAGACAAAAAATGGCCGAGAACAGATCGTAAATATTGGGAGGAAGGAAAATATATGGGTTTTTTTGACAGTTTTACAACGGACATTGGAATTGATTTAGGTACGTGCAACACATTGATTTACGTAAGGGGACAGGGGATCGTTATTGACGAGCCTTCTGTTGTTGCCGTAGAAAAAGGCACCGGCAAGGTTGTTGCCGTAGGTGCAGAGGCAAAACGCATGCTTTGGAAAACTCCTGGCAATATTGTTGCCATCAGGCCTCTGGCGGACGGTGTTATTTCTGACAGCGACTCCACAGAAAAGATGATAAAGTACTTCCTTTCAAAAATCATACCCCGTCATCATCTTTTCAAGTCAACACGCATGAAGATTGGTATTCCATCCTGCATTACTCAGGTTGAACGTGACGCTGTTATGGCAGCAGCACTTAAAGCCGGAGCAAAGGAAGTTGAAGTTATAGAAGAAAGCCTTGCAGCTGCTATCGGTGCCCAGATTCCGATTTACGAACCAGCAGGCCACATGGTCTGTGATATCGGTGGAGGTACAACAGAGGTTTCCGTAATCTCCCTTGGTGGCATGGTTATTACAAGTTCAATCCGTACAGGTGGTAACGAATTTGATGATGCCATAATGAAGCATGTAAGGGCAGTGCACAACCTTATAATCGGTCAGCAGACAGCAGAAAAGCTCAAGATTGAAATTGGTAATGCCACGGCCGACAAAATCACGGAAAAGATGGAAATAAAGGGTACAGATGCCATTACCGGACTTCCACGCCGTCTTGAAGTAGATTCAGTTGAAGTCAGGGAAGCTTTAAAAGAGCCTATCACAAAGATTGTTGAGGAAATCAAGAAAACTCTTGGACGCACACCGCCAGAACTCGCCGCTGATATTGTTGAGCGCGGTATAGTCATGACAGGTGGTGGTTCAATGTTGAAGGGCTTGCAAAAGCTTATATCAAAAGAGACAAATGTTCCTGTAATTCTTGTTGAAAAACCACTTGAATGTGTTGCTGTAGGTGCTGGACAGGCATTTGAGCTTTACAAGGACATGTCATCCAACCGCTCCATCTATGACAATTTGAACGGCTAAAATATGAAAAAAGCATTTCGTATTACGCTGCCCGATGCTGTATTTATCGTTTTGCTTTTAGTAAGCGGACTGGTTCTTGGACTGTCCTCGGGTGGCTTTATTGTCAATTTTAAACAATTTGGCTTCTCCGTTTTCTCCACATTGCAGAAAGGTGTCGGTATAGCATCCAATTTTGTGAGTGACAAGATAGAGGATGTTCAGGACATGTTCACAATGAAAAAGGAATATGCTGAACTCAAGGAACAACTCAAGGATTACGAATACCTTAAGCGTAATAACGTTGAAATCAGGGAAGAAAACCAAAAATTGAGGGCGCAGCTTGATTTTGCGACAGCCCTCGAATACAAGAATATTTCAGCCCAGATAATAGGACGTGATCCAAACAGCCTTTATTCGGGAATTACCATTGACAAGGGTGTAAACAGCGGTGTCAAAAAAGGTATGCCGGTTCTTGCCATACAGGACGGTAATGTCGGTGTTGTGGGTAAAATCGTTACAGTAGGAATGGATACTTCGCTTATAATGCCGATTTACGACACAAAGTGTAACATCTCCGCACGCATCAAAACAACACGTGAATTGGGAATTGTTTCTGGCAACGGTTCAGAGGAAAAGCCTCTTTCCATGAGCTATATAAGCAAAAGATCCCAGGGAAAGCTTCAGAATGGTGATGTAGTGGTAACATCCGGTGAAAATGGAAATTACATGAGGGACATACCCATCGGCTCAATCTCATACATACAGGCGCTTGATTATGACTCTTCTCTTAGTCTTGATATAGTACCAATAATTGATTTTTCAAGGCTTGAGATGGTACTTATAGTTGATCAAACCAAGGGAAATGACCGTGTAGTCGGACAGGAGGTAGGGAAGTGATTCTAGCATTCTTGCTCAGTACATTCATTCTATTGGTTTCTACGCTAGTTCAGGCGGCCATACTTTCGAACATAACTTTTTTGCCGGCAGTTCCTGACCTTTGTCTTATCTGCGTGCTTTATTTCTCACTGCATAACGGAAAACTTTTTGGAGAAACAAACGGTTTCATTTCTGGTCTGTTTTTGGATTTCCTAAGTGCAGGTCCTTTGGGCTTAAACTGCCTTATGAGAACGATAATTGGTTATGTTGGAGGAATTTTCAACAAGACAATCAATACGGAAGGTTTCTTTATTCCAGTTCTTCTTGGAGCATGTGCTACCGTCCTGAAAGTACTCATAACATGGCTTTTATCATTCTTGTTTCCGAATTCTATAATTGCCTATAATCCGTTTACAATTCTTTTTGTGTTTGAGATTGCAATAAACAGCTTGCTGACCCCCATAATGTTCAAGATTTTAGGTCTGTTCAGCAAGACATTGGTTTTAAAACCGGAGAATGTTCTGTAACATGAAGGCAACGTTTTTTCAGCTCAGTGAAGATGTATCTGATAAAAAGAATTTCCGCCTCTTTATAGTTTTTTGTATAATTGTTGTTGTATTTGCACTTTATCTTCTAAGGCTCCTTTCAATGCAGACGGTTGAAAGCTCATACTACAGTGATAGGGCAGTTGCACGCAAGAACTACGTGACCGTGCTTGATGCAAAACGCGGAGAGATCTTTGACTGTCATGTTGACGAGGAAAATGTACAGCCGCTTGTTACAAATACAGATGCCTTTGCCGTTGAATTGATCCCTGGAGAAATTCCCGACGGCGAATATGACACAGTTGCATCAAAGCTTGCAGATTATCTTGGTATGTCAAAGGCCATTATTGACCAGTTGACTACAGGAAAACGAAGATCTAATGAACCTATACAGATTAAGATTAATGTTCCGCTTACGAGCATCAGCAATATAGCAGAAAACATAGTTGAATTGCCGGGTGTATCATGGAAAAATAAGCCTATTCGAACTTATAATGAATCCGGTTCCATCAGCCATATCTTGGGTTATGTAGGTAAAATCAGCAAAGAACAGGCCAAGCTCTTGAATAACGAAGGTTATACCGAAAACTCAATCATAGGACAGGCTGGAATAGAAAGCCAATATGACAAGCTTTTGCAGGGAATTCCAGGATCCGAAAGCCGCACACGTGACGCTCAGATGCGTTTTACTGATGATCCGCCAGAAATTGTACCCCCAAAAATGGGTAACACCTTAGTACTTACGGTGGACACAAGGATACAGAAGCTGGCAGAGGAGACCCTTGGAGAAAGGGTAGGTGCCATAGTTGTCCTAAAGCCGGCAACTGGAGAAGTTCTGGCAATGGTTTCATATCCGTTTTATGATTCAAACCTCTTTTCATCAGAAAACTTCTCCAACGAATATGCACGTCTTCTTGAGAATCCAAACAGACCTCTCCTGAACCGAGCAATAAACTCCGCATATCCGCCTGCATCAACATTTAAGACAATCATGACGACAGCCGTTCTTTCGGAGAAAAAAATATCTCCTGACAAGAAAATTGAATGTACAGGTGAACTGTTTCATGGTGGAATACATTTTCACTGTCATAAAAAGGCACCGGGACATGGATGGCTTGACTTGAAAAACGGTCTTGCACAGTCATGCGACGTATACTTCTGGATTATCGGACGTGATTATCTTGGTGGAGACCTTATTGCACAGTATGCAATGGAATTTGGTTTCGGTCAAAGCCTTCAGATTGATCTGCCGGGTCAAGCTTCCGGATTTGTTCCAACTGCTCAGTGGAAGTCCAGGGAAAACCTTGGAAAATGGACGGATGGTGATACGATGAACATGTCAATCGGACAGGGATATACGACTGCAACCCCGATGCATGTAGCAAACATGATGGCCATGGTTTGTAACAGCGGCGTAATCTACAAGCCACATTTCCTCAAGGAAGTACGTGATGCAAATACCGGAGAGGTTATCCAGACCGTTGAACCGGAAGTCCTGCACGAATCTACTGTTGCAAAATCAGTATGGAGAACAGTACAGACAGATCTTCGATATACAATTTCAGATGGTACGGCTGTTTACCCGATGGGTAATAAACTCGTGAAAATTGCGGGAAAAACGGGTACAGCTGAAACAGGACGCTACACAGACCGCTGGCATTCATGGATGGTTGCTTATGCACCTTATGATGCTCCTGTTGAGGACCAGATTGTCGTTACAAGTTTGGTTGAGGATATAAATGAATGGGAGTGGTGGTCTCCCTACGCAACGAATATCGTAATCCAGGGTATATTTGCCAACCAGACCTATGAAGAATCAATTAAGACCCTTGGATTTGAATACCTGAAAAAGCAGGTGGGAAGGCAAGAGTAGAGTAATGAAAGTAAAATTTTTTGAGCGTTTTGATTATTTTATAATTGTTTGCATAGTTGTTCTCAGCGCGATGGGAGTTGCTTTTATCTATTCATCTGCCATCGATTCCAGCGGCATACTTCAGAACTCTGACTACAAGAAACAGGCTGTATGGTGTGCCGTAGGCCTTGTATTCATGATTGCCACAGCCATATTCGACTACCGTTTTTTCAAGCGCTATGCGATTGCCATTGGCATAACTCTTGTCGTAGCACTTATTGCAACCCGATTATTTGGAAAAACAGTTAATAATGCAAAAAGCTGGCTTGGATTCTATGGACTTGGCATTCAGCCATCAGAACCCGGCAAAATAATGTTCATAATATTCCTAGCATGGTTCCTTGAGCGCTCAGACAAAGATAATCCCCTAAAAAGATTTTTCATGGCTCTCTGTTTTACACTGGTACCAATAGGCTTGATTTTACTTCAGCCTGACCTTGGAACTGCCCTGGTATACTTCCCGATCTTTTTTGTAATGTGTTATATTGCAAATATACCACTAAGATATTTGTTACCTGTTTTATGTACTGGTATTTTAACAATTGTATTCATAATGATACCTCTATGGCAGCAATTCATCCTGCAAAAACCCATATACCTCGTTACTATTTTAAGTGACAAAACCAACATGATTGCAATCTCACTTACACTTTTGTCAATCATGATACTTTCATTGCTTGGCTATAGATATACTAAAAAGAAATACTTTTATTGGATAGTATATGTTTGTTCCATTTTACTGATTGCTTATACGCTGGCATTCTGTGGTCTTAAGATATTGACAAAGGAAAGCCATAAATATCAGAGGAACAGAATCATAGCGTTCTTGAACCCTGCATATGATCCACAGGGAGCAGGTTATAACGTAAGCAGTGCAAAAATCGCCATCGGTTCAGGCGGAATGTTCGGACAGGGCTTTAAGATGGGTAACCAGAGCCATTTGAAATTCGTTCCGGAACAGAGTACGGACTTTATTTTCAGCATACTGTCTGAGGAAATCGGTTTTATAGGCGGTTTGATTGTCTTCATTTGTTTCCTTGTAATCATGCTTAGAATCATAATTGCCGCAAGAAGTACCAGTAATGTATTTGGTTCTTACATATGTGCAGGCATACTTGGAATGCTATTTTTCCACTTTTTGGTCAATATAGGCATGGATATCGGATTGATGCCAGTTATGGGAATCCCGCTTCCATTCGTCTCTTACGGAGGCTCGGCATATATAACCAACTGCATTGCAATGGGGCTTGTAATGAGTGTAGCCTCAAGAAAACTTGATTTTGGTATCATGAACTCACTGCAATAATTCGCCTTTTCATGTTGATATAGTTTATCTAAGGGTATATAGAATAGGTGAATTTTACTATATTTGGCATACAATCTAGTAGACAGAATATACATTATAATCAGTCACAGGATATTTATTCGAATATCAGGCTGATACTGTCATTTTAGGTTTATATATCTAAAAGTTTCTCCATCCCAATAGTATTCACTTAGCTTTTCAGATTTGTAAGTGATATGCAGGTTGTAATCAATTTCACCATCTTTGGTATAAACTAAAATCTCTTTGGAATTATTCTGTTCTAATAGCGGGATATCGTTCCATTCATTGTTGTATACATCATAGGATTTGTTCGGGAAATAGATGACCTGATTTCGAGCAAAAGGAATTTCCACGCAGGTATCCAGATAACATATTTCAGTAAGCACCTTTTCGTCGGTTAAAAAACATACGCTGCAGTTTGTAAGGCTACCGGCTCCATAACCCATTTTTTTAATAAATAATACAATGGGGTTATTACCAAAAACTCCGGAATTCTGTTCAACTTGAATTTCGGTGCAAGGAAATGAAGATATGCCATGACTTAACAAGGAAATACCTGTTAGTTTTTTTACAGTCGCGCCTCTAACCAAAAGTATTTCCTCATCTATATATTCACCTGAATCAAGACCACAGCAACCGTCATCATGCTCCTCAAACAAAAACTGGCACGCTATGTAATCATATCTTGCATAGCCGTTCCTCAGGTCACATTCGCTATATACTGATGTCATCCAGCGTCCTAGAATATAGCCTTCTCCCATATAACAGCTTATTTTATACCAATGCGACCATGCACCTTCAACATACATTTCTTCACTGCATCTTTCCTCAACATCTACAATAGTTCCAGCATTGACCTGAAACAGTTTTTTTGCATCTGTAGAACAATCTGCACGCACATTTATTTTGTTGTCAACAATAAGACATTTGCTTCCTCTTGAGATCATCCCGTCATGATAAATCTTGTTTGCATGGAGATTGGCGAGTAAAAATATGTTAAGTAAAAGAAATATAAATTTTTTCATTTTTTCTCCGTAATACTATTTTATAATATCCCATGTTCCAGAAATCTTCAATGATTTTTATTCAAGTTTTTATATTGTCACACGGATTCAGAATTACTAACGCAATTTATTTTATGAAACTTTATCTTACATTTTATAAAACAATATAATTTTTCCTTAATTCTCTGTTCTATTAAAAGTTTATTGATTTCAGTAATTTTTTATTAATTAGTCATTCCTGAAAATAAGACAGCCATAGGAAAGTACTACATATTTACTAAGGATATCATAAATTGTTCCTCTGGGAAAATCCGTTATTTTTCTGAATTCAAGCATCTCACTCCTATTCCATTTATATAAAAAGACCGGACAAACTTTTAACTCATCCGGTCCTAAGGAAAAATGGAGTGTTACTATAATGACAATCCGTTAGTTATTTTGCATAACGGAAATGATTATACCAGCCCCCTCTGCTGGTAATCACATCAGGGGCAACCGATTATTAACGCTTAAGGTTAATAATTGTCTCAAGCATTGAATCACCTGTCTGAATTGTCTTTGCGTTTGATTCAAATCCACGCTGTGTTACAATCATGTCGGTGAGCTGTTCTGCAAGGTCGACGTTTGACATTTCAAGAGTTCCAGCCTTAAAGCTACCCTTTCCTGCTGTACGTGCTTCTCCAATGTTTGCCATACCTGAGTTGATTGACTCTGCGTATGTATTGTCGCCCTTCTTTTCAAGACCGCCCTGGTTTACAAAGCTAGCCATTGCGATCTGTCCGATTGTTCTTGTTGAACCATTTGAATATACACCGGTAATGATACCGTTCTGGTCGATGCTGAAGTTGTCGAGATAACCAAGAGCATATCCGTCCTGGAAGTATGCCTTTGTTGTGCTCTTTGATGCATCCTGTGTGATTGTATTTTCAAATGAACCGATTGTTCCCAAGTCAAGTGTGAATGTCTGACGATATGGGTTTCCGGCTGCATCCGGGTTGCTGTCAGGAACATTGTATGAAGCCTGAAGATAGATGTTTCCTTCTGTGTTTGATACGTTTCCTGCGCTGTCAACTACTGATGCCAAAGCACCCATGTTATCAAAGTTCAATGTATAGACATTTGTTACACCGTCTGTTGTGTTAAGACCTGCTCTTGTTTCTGTTGGAACTTCTGCTGCTGGATCAACAACGATTGATACTGTCCACTGGTTTGGATTGTCTGCAACCTTCTGGAAGTTCATCTGAAGCTCGTGCTTCTTTCCATAAGAGTCATAGATATCAATCTCTGTCTGCCATGTTCCCTGACGAACCTGCTCTTCTGTTGGGTTTTCTGGAATTACCGGCATGTTCTTGTCAAGGTTACAAAGATAGCGAACCATCTCTGTTGCACGTGGCGGATCCTTCTGTCCTACAGGGATAATGAGGTCTGTTGTAGAAGCTGAAGTCTGAACAAATCCTTCTGCATCTGCCATCCAACCCTGAACCCTAAGACCGTTTCCAGGATTTACGAGTGTTCCGTTTGAGTCAACACCAAAGACACCGGCTCTTGTATAGAATGTCTCTTCACCATTCTTAAGAACGAAGAAACCGTTTCCCTGAATTGCAATATCAGTTGATACACCAGTTGACTGCAAAGTTCCCTGTGTAAAGATTGTATCAATTGAAGCAATGCTCATACCAAGTCCGACTTCCTTGGGGTTAACGCCACCAACTTCCTCGCCTGGTCTTGAAGCACCGCTGATCTGCTGACTGATCATATCCTGAAAGTCAACACGACCTTTCTTAAATCCATAAGTATTGACATTGGAAATGTTGTTTCCAATAACATCCATTCTTGTCTGATGATTCTGTAAGCCGCTTACACCAGAATAAAGTGATCTCATCATATCGCTACCCTCTTTTGTTAATTGCCGTAAACGGCTGTAATTTTATTCAAATCATAATACATGTTGCCTACGCGAACCTGTGGATTGTTGCCGTAAGTAACTGCCTGCACAACGCCTGCTGTTGTTGTGTCTCCTAAGTCAATCTGAACTGTTTTACCCAAAGTTCCGACTGCACTGTTTGACGTAAGAATTGAACTCATCTGCTCGAAGCTTGAATTCAAGTTTGTCATCTGCTCCAATGTTGAGAACTGTGCCATCTGGGCAATGAATTCTGTATTGTCCATTGGATCTGTCGGGTCTTGATTCTGCATCTGCACTATCAAGAGTTTTAAGAAGTCATCCTTGCCCAACGACTGAGTGGTAGTCTTTCCATCTACTACCAGCGACTTGTTAAAAGTGTCCACTTCCATCTGAAGTTTTGCGACTTCCTGGGCACTCATGTGTGTGTTTAAGCTAACACCTTCTTCTGCCATAATAACACTCCTGTTCCTACGCTACTACATCAATCTGATATTCGCTTGAGGAACTGTACTGACTTGAATCTGAAGAAGCTGCAATTTCTTCTCCAGACTGACCATATTCCTTATTTACACGACCAGCAATATACTGACCGTCATTACCATTTTGATTCTGTGCAAAAGGATTCTCTGATGAAGAATCTGCAAGTGAAAGACTCAACTGTGCGTTTTCAAATCCATTTTCCTGGAAAGAATGGCGCAACAAGTCAAGGTTTTCTTTGAAGGCCTCCATTGCTTCCTTACTTTGCACTACAATATGTCCATTAATATTTTTATCGGTTAACTGAAGGCTAATCTTAACATTTCCAAGGCTTTCTGGTTTTAAAACCATGTTAATAGAACCGGAATTCTGATCCTTAAGGATTATAGTTCCTGCCTTTGCAAATTCAGGCGCATTTTGCTGAATTTGCTGTGAAAGCATCTGCTGGAATGTTGAACCTGTTGCCGAAGCACTCTGGTCATTTGTAGAAAGTATATTTGCCCTTGCATTGTCTGAAATAACTGCAGCCTGAGCATTCTGATTGGTCTCTGCAACCTTTACTTCCCTGACCTCTCCGGTCACTTTTTTCTCTTCTTCCTGAACAACTACAGTCCTTTCATCAAAAATAGTAAAAACTTTTCTTTCAGAAGCTGCAATTTCATTATTGGTTACCTTATCATTGTCTGGCTTGACATTTTTTGATTCAACTGGACCCTTAATCTGCTCAGATGGACTTTCCGCCACTTTTTCAGCTTCATCTTGACTAATCTGGTTAACATTTTCTTTAACAGATTCTTTTGGTTTTAAGGAATCATTGTCAAGCATTGAGATTTCAGAAGCTATTTCCTCTAGATCTGCACTGTCAGGAGCGGTTGCAACTGTTTCCATCTCAACCTGTGCATCACTTAAGAATTCAATTTCAGCACCGGCTTCCTCAAATTCAAGGTTCCTCAATGACTGAGATTCATCTGCATCTGATGCAGCAAGATCAATCATCATATAAACCTGATTTGCATCATCTTCAATCTGAACAGGTTCCTCAACTTCTTTTTTCGGTTCTGGCTGTTTTTTTGCCTTTACCTGCCCGATTTCCTTTTGATCCTCACCCTTCTGCTGATCTTTGGCAACACTTGAATTGATGTTTGCATCAGGTGATTTTTCTTTTAAAAATGAGCTTTCTTTTGAATCTACCTTTGACTGATTCGGCTGAGTTTGCAATGAATTCAAAATTGATTGAAAAGAATTAGAGGATGACTTTGACTCTTTTGTGTAAGTCTCTGCGTTTTTTGCCAGGACATCTGTCCTTGCGTACTGAACTTTTAAGTACTGCACTGGTAATACCTCCGGCTAAACACCGTGCATTACCAGCGTACGATTTTATTCTTCGTCGTCGATGGAAAGAGGCTTGTTGGTCATCTTGCGTTGAATTTCGGCAGCTCTTTCTGCATTGCCACTATCAACCATCAATGAAAGCCAATAAGACCCCAACGATTGAGCACCAGCGCTTTCCTTTTCCTTTCTCAAGACATCAATGACATCCTGATCATCCATCTCCAACAGAATGTTGACGGCATTTTTCGGTTGCATACCGCGCAGGTTCTCAACAATTTGCTCGATGTTTACCATTCTAATATCGTACTTTTTAACTTCATTGTTAAATGTTTTTTCCCGTTCTTCCTGAGCTTTTTTCTGATCTTCAAGTTCCTGAGCAATCTGGGCGTTATTTTCTTCTCCGGCCTCAATATCAGCCTCCCTTTTGTCAAGTTCCTCAGACCTTATGTCCAAAGCCTCAAGACGTTTTGCCCAGCGAGCGTTATCAAGATCTTCCTCCTCCAAACTGTTTGGGGAAGAAGGAACGGTTGTTGTCTGCGGTTGCAGCCCGAAAAGACGATATACAGGAGCAAACCATTTCTTTGCCTGAATTATTCCAAGATAATCGAACCACATGAGTCCGAAAAAAACTATAATGATAATCAAAAGTATGAGTAAAATCGACTTTCCAAGAACTTTGCCTCTAGCCACAGTTTTTCCCCTTTACTGCCGAGTACTTTCAGATAAACAATTAATCCATCTGAAAGTGGCTCTGTTTTTTAGATTATCGGATTTTACAACGGTTTGTTAACTTTTTTCCGCATAAAACCCTTTTTTGTTTATTTACCCATCAAACCGCCGATAGCAGTTCCCAGAGTAATATCATTGTCACGGCTCACAATCTCATAGAAAAGGCCTCTTTGCCTCAAGAGAAGATCCTCAAGATACCCTTGGACACGCATGGCGATTTTATGAGTCTTGTAGAATGTTGTTCCGTCACAGAGTATGCATACCGGCTTTGTAGCGTTCTTTCCCTGTCCTGACTTTACCACACATGCCGTTAGAATGCTTGCCGAAAGCCTGGCTGAGCGGTCAACGATTGCATCCAAAAGCTGATGCAATATGTCATAATCTTCCTCAGTGGCACATTCTGCCGCCTTTGCACCCAAAACAGAGGCCGTGCGGTATGGAGCGTGAAGGAAAGAATCTATTTCTATAAGTGTAAGGCTTTCAATTGCTGCAAGTGATTCAGAGAATTTTTTGCTGAAAAGCCCCTCCTTGACTGCTGCCTGTATCACTTCATGAGCCACAGGTCCCAGATATGCACCGGAACATTGCTTTTCCAGAAGGCCAGTACCCGGTTTTACGCTTTTCTGGTCATATGAGATGTCAAAGTCTGAACGTGGAGCCTTGTCAAATTTTCCACTCTCACATACGATTATCTGCTTCTTCAATCCTGGATATGCAGGATCCTTGTCCTGGATGTAAGCGGCATTCATTCCTGTTCCAAGGATAAAGCCTATATAAGATGAATAGAGGTTTCCCTCCTCAGGACATGCGGCACCGGCCAGAAGTGCGGCAACGGTATCATTCAAAAGCGATATCTTGACCTTTTTCGTCCATCCGTGCTCAGCAAGAGCCTGTGCAAGCTCCTTTCCGATATGGCAGCCAACCACCTCCGGAGCCTTGATTTCCTTTGAAAAGCCCAAAAGAACTCCGTCTCCGTCTTCAGTTATTGTCATAGGATATGAGAAACAAAAACCTATGTTTGAAGACTTGTCCTTAAGATGCTCAAGGTTTTCTGCAAACTGTTCAAAAAATTCCTTACGTGACAGCTCACGCTCGATTCCAGGCATTTTTGTCTTTTCCATAAAATCGATGACTGGCTGTCCGGCCTGGTCAAAGGTAACTAGGCATGAGCGGAAATTGGTTCCACCCGCATCGATTACTATCACGCTTTCTCCGGAGAGTTTTCTTTCCGGCGGAACACAAAAAGTCCTTATCATATCCTGTCCGGCTTTACGGCCTGAAAGTCCCTCGTTCATATCAAACAAAAGGGAATCCACAATGGGATTCATATCAAAATTCAACGGAAAATTATGCTTCCCCAAAAAAACTGCTGCGGAATTATTCATTGAATGGCTCCTGAAATTATTTGTTGAATTATTCTACCACACTTTACACTTTTTAACAATACAATTACAATGAACTTCATGTCTTTAGAAGAACAATTGAAAAACCAGCTTAATCCAGAGCAATACAGGGCAGTCACGACAATCGAAGGCCCCATACTGATAATAGCCGGAGCTGGAAGCGGAAAAACACGCGTAATCACATACAGAATCGCAAACATGCTGGAAAAAGGGATTCCACAGAGCCAGATACTCGCTTTGACCTTTACAAACAAGGCGGCAAAGGAAATGTCCGACCGCATAAAGCAATTGACAGGAAAAAAACTCCAGAACCTTACGATAAGCACATTCCATGCCTTTGGGGTAAAGATATTAAGGCAGGATATCGACAAAATCGGTTACAGGCCAAATTTTTCAATCTATGACGAGACAGACCGCTTTTCATTGATAAAGGAAACAGGTCGTGAGCTAAAATTTACCCAGGACACTCTTGACGTCTATAAAATAGGGATTCTTTTCAGTGACATAAAAACAGGTAGGAAGGCATTCACTGATGAGACAGACGCATATAAAGCCCTGTATGAGGGATATCAGGAAGGCCTCAAACTTTACAATTCAGTTGATTTTGATGACTTGATCACGCTTCCCATAAAGCTTTTCCGCGAGCATCCTGAAGTTCTTGAGGAGTATAGAAACCGCTACCGTTACATTATGGTTGATGAATTCCAGGATACAAGCCACCAGCAGTATGAGCTCATGCACCTTCTTTCGGATAAAAATGTCGCTGTTGTGGGTGACGATGACCAGAGCATTTACTCCTGGCGTGGAGCAGACTATCAGAATATCGTCAATTTTGAAAAGGATTTCCCCTCTATGACAGAAATCCGTCTGGAGCAAAATTACCGTTCTACAGGAACAATACTCGCGGCTGCCAACGGTGTAATCAAGCACAACACTAACCGCAAGGACAAGGAACTATGGTCGGGAAAAGGTGACGGGAAGCCGATTGAACTCTTCATGCCGGAAAATGAGGCGGCAGAGGCAGATTTCATAGCGGAAAGCATTCAGGGCATCTGTGCGGAGGAAAAACGCAGATACGAGGATTTTGGCGTACTTATAAGATCCAATACCCAAAGCCGTCCGATAGAAGAAGCGTTTCTTGAGGCAAACATTCCTTATGTCATGAGCGGTGGAACGAGTTTTTTTGAGCGCAAGGAAATAAAGGACATAATCTCCTACCTTAGGGTCATCTCAAATCATGATGACGACATAAACCTTCTAAGAATCATAAACACACCACGTCGCGGAATAGGCCGTTCCGCAATTGATGCTATAAATAAAATTGCAGATTCCCTTAAATCTTCGCTATGGACTTCAATAGAGCATATTTGTGCCCTACCAGAAGATGAATGCCCGGTAGCACCCAAGACAAAAGCCTCTTTGCAGGAATTTCTTGAGGTTATAGAAGGCAATAAAAGCATGCTTGGTGGAAGCGGACTGAGCAAAAAAGTTCATGCCATGGTTGATCAGATTGAATACTATGACTACCTTATTGGGGAAAACCAGAAAAGTGAAAAGGCTGCCCGTTTCAAGATGATGAATGTGGATAGCCTTATAAAAAGTATGGAGCAATGGGAGAATAATCCTGCAAATGAGGACACAAGCCTTTATGCCTACTTGAACCGCATTACCCTCCTTTCCAGGGATGATCTTGATGACGGAGAGCAGGATACCGGAAAGGTAAACCTTATGACCGTACACGCGAGCAAGGGGCTTGAATTTCCTGTAGTGTTCATAGCCGGTGCAGAGGAAGGCCTTATGCCGCATGCCAGGGCAGTCGAGGAAGGCGGAGACCAGGCAGTTGAGGAAGAACGCCGGCTTTTTTATGTGGCAGTTACCAGGGCACGTGACAGGCTTTTGATTTCATCATGCGTCAACCGGAGAAAAATGAACGCAACGGTAGAATGCAAGCCAAGCCGTTTTCTTGATGAGATTCCAGAGCAGCTGGTAAAATACCACGAGAGGTCGAAAGAGGTTGATGCAGAGCAGGCTCACGAACTTCTTCAGAACATGCTTAAGAATTTTGCAAGGCCTAGGGTCCCAAAGATTTAACGGAGGCTCCGCAAATTAAAACAATACTTTTCAGAAATAAAAAAATATGATATATTTTAATAAGAGATAGAATCTTTGGATTTTCTGAAGACATGGAGGAATTATGAGAAAATTTCGTATTTTAACTTCTCTTTTTATTGCAGGAACCCTTGCTTTTTTTTGTATTTCCTGCCAGAGCACACAGAATGTAGGTAAAGTAAAATCACCCGAGAAGCTTTCTGAAAAAGACAATTCAAGCTCATCCGTCAAACCTCTTCTTGTTACTGAGCTTCCGACAATCACCTTCAGCGGACAGGCTATAAAATATGAGTGTGAATCCCTTTTCCTGAACAACTGTACCGTAATCGAAGATCCTGCCGCAAGCCAGAAATATTCAATAAGAATTGAAAATGAATCCTCAACTGCACAGATAAAAGTGCGTTTCCCTGCTGGAACCTATGAGTGCATGCTTTCCGAAAAAGCCGTTGACAACAACCATGCATCATTCTATGTTTACATCGATGACAATCCGCACAGAATGTATCCAAGCAATCCTCCGCTTGGCACTTATGAACTGACAACTCGCTCACCGATTTATTTTACCATTGATGAGCCAAGGACAATCTTCGTAACAATCAGGGCAAGTTCATCCAATAAAAAAGGTTCCACCGGAATGTATCTGGATTACATTCAGTTTGTGAGAAGAAAATAGCAGGACGAAATGCGCTTTTACAAATAAAAGTTTATTTTCCCAAATCAAGCATACGTCGGTTATAGTCTGCCGGCGGATCCTGTATTATGCTCCAGTCGAAATCCAAAACTCCATGTGGCGGGAATAACGGCGGCGGCAAGGGCTTCTTTAGCTGATGGTTAAGCTCGATTATTTCTTCTATCGTGCGTGTTCCGTCAGTCAATGTCAGGTATGGCTCACCAAAAGCCAATATTGTTGATGTCCTTACCATGTAGTGAATCTCATTTCCAAATTCATCAGAAATTGTCTTTTGTACCAGAATTGAATTCGTTGTATATGGTTCCGGAAGAGAGTCTGTCTTCTTGAGGTTCCTTATTTCTGTCCTTTTTCCAAGAGTACATGTGTAATTCTTGTCACCTACCCAGAGATGCTTTGGTACAGAATACAGCTCTCCGTTGTCACTGAATGTCGCCACTGCATTTTCATCATATTCCATGTCGGTTTCCCAATAGCGCAACGGATATACTGCATCATCAGTAACATAATATGACAGAAGTTCCTTGTTAACCCTGGGACGGCTTATGAGGACACCATTGGCGTTTCCCACATCCTGCCAGTAGCCTGCAAGAAGGTTTCCTGATTCCATGACGGTTCCCTCAAGCAAGGCACTTACGGGTACAGAATCTGAATCCTCAGCTTTTATGGCAAAATTCAAATAAAGCTTGTCGCCTATCACTGCAATGGGCACATGGTAGGTTTGTTCACCTCCAAGCCTTTTTCCGCCAAACTGTACCTGCATGTCCCAGGCACCGGAACAAAGGTTTTCAGCTATAAGTACGTCTCCGTCTTCCTGCACGCATTGAATGCCATATTCCTCTGTAAAAACCTCGTCTGTAAGGCTTACAAACCTAATTTTCACTTCCTGCGCACTTGCTGAATTTCCAGCGGTTGCAGTATTCGCGTCCCTAGGATTCTTTGATGTATATTCTGCGCTTTCTGCAGCCCTGTCGTCATACCACTGATAAAATGTGCGCAATACAATCTGAGGAATGGCCTGCTGGTTTGAGTTTATATATCCAGAATCAAAAACCACATACCGATTGTAGTTCTCCCAAATACCCTCAAGCAAAAGAGGAACCTGACGCTCACTCTCCTGCGCATGTAGCGGAACGGCCGCAGCCAGAGACAATGCTATACTAGAAAAAAATAAAGACAGTTTCACCTTTTGAATATCGGCAAGCTTGTATTATGAACTTAAGGTCTTATCTCCCCATTTTTCTGCAATTGAATCACGGAGAGAATATCGTATAATCTGCCTTTCCTCAAAGGCCTTTTCTATCATGGAATCTATTTCCATTTCCTCATAGATTTTTTTTGCTTCCTGAATGTCGGCCCTCAGTACCGGATGTTTCGGACTGAACAGCACACAACAGTCTTCGTACGGAAGGATTGAAGTGTCATACGTGCCTATCTCGCGTGCCGTATCACAGATTTCTTCCTTGTCAAGCCCCAAAAGAGGCCTGTACAGCGGATATTGTGCAAAGGATTCCGTTACGGCCAGGTTTTCCACTGTCTGACTTGCGACCTGTCCCAGGCTTTCTCCAGTAATTATGGCATCTGAATGAATCCTCTGGCAAAGCATGTTAGCCGCCTTCATCATGCAAAGACGCAGCATGAGAGTTGCAAACGGTTCGGGAGATTTTTTCTTTATCTGCATCTGAACATCTGTAAAGGAAATTATGTTCAAATGCGTGTCGTTTCCATATTCACCGATCTTTTTTGCAAGGGTTTCGACCTTCTGCTGAGCCTCAACAGAAGTATAGGGATATGAATGAAAATATACACATTCAACCTTCATTCCCCGCCGCATCATTCTGTAACCGGCCACAGGACTGTCCAGGCCTCCGCTTAAAAGCAAAAGTCCCTTTCCGCTGACTCCAACTGGTAATCCACGACATGACCTGTTCTGTGATGAATAAACGTATGCCTCATCCCTTACTTCGACTTGAATCACAACATCGGGTCTGTGTACGTCTACGGCAAGAATTCCCCTGTCATAGGCCTCTGCAGCCGCCTCAACGCATATCTGGTATGAATTAAGGGGAAAAGACTTGTCCTCACGCCTGGCTTCAACTTTAAATGTTTTATAGCCCGCATCCCGTGCTTTTTCTGCAAGTTCGGTAACTGCGGCAGTTATTGAACCGATGTCTTTTTCTACTGCATTGACTTTTGCCCATCCGGTTATTCCCATAAGATGGTCAAGGACATATTCAACCGCCTCACATGATTTTTCGGGGCAGTTTATGTAAAGCCTTCCAGCCCTGAGAGCCACATGAGCCTCTACTGCTTCAAGAGCAAGACGTGCATTATTTACCAGCTGCTTTTCAAATACCTTTATGTTTCCACCCTTTAAGGTCAGCTCTCCAAGTTTTCCGATATAACTGTTCATCTCATCCCCTAGAACTGGTATTTAAAGCCTATTGTAAAGTAATTGTTGATTTCATCCCTAAGGCCGTCTTCCCATCTTGAATGGAAGTATTCAACCAGCTCCTCTCCCGTGAGAGTATTTCCCTCAAAAGTATAGGTACCGTTACCATTATCCTCTATGTTACTTCCCTGTCCTGGATACAGATGAGAATCCACACCCCTGTTCTTTACCCATTCAAAGAGATAGCTGGCATGCAGTGAAAACTGACCCCAGTTGTATTTCTTAAATGAATAGTCAACTGAAAATCCTTCCTGAAGGACATACATTCTGTTGGGCTGAGTAAGGTAATTAAGCTTGTCCCATGCCGTATCAATATGAGAGCCGATGGAACCGCTGCTTCCCATGTTTGCATGAGTATTGATGCTTCCGTCTGTTGCGTATGTTCCAGGTTCTGACATGAGAAGTGCCATTGCTTCCTCTGTTGTATAGCTTTCACATACATTTGCATGACGCATGAATGATGACATGACCTGAATGTGCAATGGCGGTACCGGAATGAAGTTAATTGTAAGGGCAATGCGGTCCGTATTTGGTGGATAAGACTGACCGATTGGTACTCCATTGTTGGTATAGTTCTGGAAATTAAAGCAGTGGCTGGTAATCGTACAGTCCCTGTTAGGATCATCATAATCCCAGTGCGTATATGTAAATGGTGTGATGACTGTGTAATCCAAAGCAAGGCGGGAGCAGTATGAGTCAACCGGGGTATAGATGATTCCGGTCTTAAATGCCACGCGTATCTTTGTATCAAAATCAAGCTTTACAACATCATCAACGCTTATATCATCAACAAAGATATCTGTAGCCCACAGGATGCCTTTATAGGGACGGTATTTTATTATAAGGCCCATTTGAAGATTGTCGTTAAAGCCTCCGATACCCTGTGCAACCATAAAGGGAGCGGGAATCAGGTATGAAGGATCAAGCCTACGTCCAAAAACAATTGTTTCATAATATGCCACTGAAAGCTGCGGCAAGAACTTGAATTCTAGGGCATGGAAAGCCATGTATTTATCAGGAGCAAGATCACTTCCGTCATAACACAAGGTTGCACCCATTGTTGAATACTGCTGGGTATATGACCATCTGGGATTAACTGTTGTAAATGAAAGATTAGTACGGTGATACGAATTGTCATTTAATGCCAAACCTGAATTGATGAATGGTCCATAACCTGAGCGGTAGATTCCAATCTGTGCAAAAATATTTTTTGTTCCCACTGCAAGGATATCGTTCATATCAAGATATACTTCTAAAGGACCAACAGATGCGGCATCATGAATGGCGTCATGGCTGTCATTTTCATATACTGCAAGATAATCTGAAACATTGTTGTTATAAGCTGCAAGACCTATGCTGTAACCCATGGAAACAAATTCATCAAAGAGTGAAATGTCTCCATTAAAATCAGGGTAAATGCCAACATGAGCATCACCAAAACCTTCTTTTTCTGCATCCTTCTTGTATGTCAAGTCTGTTTGAAGGGAAAGATTCCATGGCTTACCCGTAACTTTCTCCCAGTACAGTTCAGCATTGCGCTTATCTCTTTCGTTTCCGTTTTCCATTACGCTCTGCAAAATGTCCCTTATGTTTTTTATTGGGAATGGTCGCAGTGGCGGAACCTCATCGATCAAACCGCGGATCTCCCATGCCTCAACGAGAGTATAAAAGGTATCATCAGGATCAACACTTACCTGAGCAAAAAGTGGAACTGCAAGCAAGAGGGAAAAGAGCACAAGAAAGATTTTTTTCATTTGAATAACCTCTTCAAAACTAAATGAGAACTGAATATTATTTCACCGCCACATTCAAATTCACCCCTTTGGTTATCGTGATTGAATGTAAATGTAAACGAAGGCTGTAAAGCAAGCGAAAGATATGGAGTCGGACAGAAGGTCCCGCGAAGTGAGATTGTATTTACATATTCTGGAGTTCCGCTTGGTGCAAGCCATGACTGCTGTTCCTTAGCGAATTCAAGTCCTCCAGCTTTTTCTGAATCCGGGTATACCCAGTTGGCAAGATCAGGATTTTTGTCTGTTCCACCCCAACTGAGTTCAGGATAATTGTCAAATACCTTGGTTCCTGAATATTGGCCTGCCGCCTTAAAGAGATAGCTTCCCGTTACGCTCCACACCTCTGGCACTTCATAACCGAACGTTAGCTTTCCTGCAATCGTATCAGGACCAAGAGGTGTTCCCGTCCATTCATAAAGGCTGTCCATGTCACCGATATTCTCCCTGTATGTACGTACAAGGCTCCAGTTTGGACTTTCCTTTATGTACATGAAAGGATCCGTGTATACACCCTCTATCCATCCATGAAAATATCCATCTTTGTAAGGATAATAAAGTTCAGCTCCAAGTTGCAGTGCGATTGCATTTGGAGTCGTATCGCTAGGCCAGTTGACTTTTTCGTAAATCGTCTGCCATTGATCCTGTGCAAAAAGACCATAAATCCTAAAATATTTAACAGGAACATAAGTCAGCATAAAGCACATGTATGCGCATACATTAGTCTCATGCCCACCATAATCTTCCCATGCCGCTGTTCCATGAAAAACTGTAAGGGGGTTAAAGAAACGGAGTTCTATAGGTGAGTTAACAAGCATTGACTCCATGACCGTAAACTGAACCTTGTTGAAAAAGCGGACGTCAAATCTGTGGGTATACATGTATTTGTCAACATTAAATTCGGTTATATTCATGTTGTAACGGATATTCGGTGAAAAAATCTCCAGGTTGAACCAGCTTGAATCCGTAAAGTATTCGCTCATTATCACGCTACCGGTTAAAGTCCTTCCGATTGACTGAGGGCCCAATCCCAGCCTGAAGTTAATTCCAGTAGTATCATTAAGGAACAAACCTGTGCTGCCATAGCCATAATGCGGGAAATTAATGTCAAAATATCCGGGAAGATAAGGTACGTTCACATAATTGTCATCGCTATTGAAAGTGCATTTGTTGTCGGAAAGGATTATCCCTGTGGCCAGGGTAAAATAATCTCCCGCCATAAAGTTGACATCCACATCTATGAAAGGCTTTTTGCTGAATCTGTCATAAACCCAGTCAAGCGCATCATTTGTCTTGTAATATCCTTCAAGATTCACCTCAGGATCTATTCCGAAAGAAATAAGGCCAAAATTAAATGACATGGAACCATTGGCGATATATTCCATTATCCTGTCATAGTTTTTCTTTCCCGCAGTACTTAAGTTCTCATAATCAACTTCAGAAAGATAAACCTGAATCTCTCCTATGGTAAGTGGAGCCTGATCAGCAAAAGTAGAAATCCCCTGCTCCATTGTGATTGAATTCAATGCGTCATAGACCCAACTGTCACTTAAAACCAGCTCCTGCTTGCCTCTTGGGGATGCAAAAAGCGGGGTCAAAAACAAAGCGATAGAACACGCGGCAATGAATTTTTTCAGTAATTTAACCCTCGTCATCATAGAAGTCATAGTACTCCATTCTTGCGAAATAAGCAAGTATTCGGTATAATAACAGTCAGTTTCAAAACCTGTCTTATTTTGAAATTTCCTCAATTTTGATGGAGGCCTTAATGAAAGCATCGGAAAAGCTTGATGTCTATAATCTTCTCAAGACTGCGTCTGCACAGATTCTTGGATATAATTCCGTGGAATTCAGCGGTAATGTCCCTGATTTTACGGATGACCCGGAAAACATTCAGGTTGAGGAAAAAGTCAAGGCCAAGGGAGTTACGCTTGAATCAATTGTCCAAAAAATTTCTGCATGCCAGAATTGCATCCTATCCAAGACACGTAATAATACTGTTCCCGGAGAAGGTGTTTCAAATCCCCTTGTCATGGTCATTGGAGAAGGCCCTGGGGAAGAAGAGGATAAGACAGGACGACCTTTTGTAGGAAAAGCAGGCCAGCTTTTGGACAAAATGCTTGCCGCCATAAAACTAGACAGAAACAAGAACTGCTACATCGCGAATATTGTAAAATGCAGGCCTCCGAACAACCGTGTACCGGAACAGCAGGAAGCCGATGCATGCTCAGGATATCTTGCAGCACAAATCCATATTCTTAAACCACGTGCAATCCTTGCTATGGGAAGAACCGCCGTTCAAAACCTTATGAAAACCGGACAGGGAATCAATGCCCTCAGGGGAAAAATGCTCGACTACAACGGCATACCTCTTATGGCAACCTATCATCCTTCGGCATTATTGCATGACGAAAGACTCAAGGCACCTGCATGGCAGGACCTCAAGGCATTCCGGGAAGTGCTTTTGAACATTCAATCTGATTATGAAGCCTGAAGGAGGCTGTTTTGAGCCGCTATATCGATGTTGTGCTGAACGTTCCCCTGGACCAGGCCTTTACCTACCGCGAAGTTCCCGTAAAAGACGGAGAAGAAGCCCCACCCTCGGATTCCCTTTTTGGACTTAGGGTTGAGGTGCGTTTTGGAAACAGGAAACTAACCGGCATCATATGCGCCGTCCATGATGAACTACCCGAAACTTGTGCTGTAGGAGAAGACAAAATTCGTCCTGCAGTAAGGTATATAGACAAAAAACCGATTGTAACCCGTGAACTATACGAAATGGCACGCTGGATAAGCTCATATTACATTTCTTCAATCGGAGAGGCATTGTTCTCAATGATTCCTTCAGGCCGCAGGGAAACTGACTCCTCAGGCTTTTCTTTTTCTGAGGATGAGACAAGCTTTAAAAAATGCACTTTAAGCGTGGAACAGGAAAATGCCGTCAAGGGCATACTTGAAGACACAGGCAGTTTCTTTCACTATCTTTACGGAAAGACTGGAAGCGGGAAAACAGAAGTCTTCCTAAGGTGTGCCGAGGCTGTTTTAGGTCAGGGAAAAGGCGTAATCTATCTGGTTCCGGAGATTGGACTGACACCCCAGGTTGTGCAGGCTGTCGTGCAGCGTTTCGGGGATACGGCGGCTGTCCTTCATTCCCAGCTCACACCAAGCCAGCGTCTTGGAGAATGGAAGCGCATACTTGAAAAAAAAGCCAGAATCGTTGTGGGGGCCAGAAGCGCAGTTTTTGCCCCTGTACCGGATCTTGGGATGATCATAATAGACGAAGAGCATGACGGTTCCTACAAGGCAGGAAACAGTCCAAGATATCATGCAAGACAGGTTGCCATGTACCGCAGCTCAAAGTACAGGATACCCCTTGTTATGGGGTCTGCAACACCTTCCGTGGAGGCATGTCAGGCAATGCAGGACGGAAGCATTAAAAAGCATACTCTGGGAGAAAGGCTTGCAGGCGGAAAAATGCCTGAGATAAAAAGCATAAACCTGAGCCTTAAAAAGTCAGGAAGCTGTCTGAGCAACGAGCTTATAGATGAGATTAACAAGACACTGGCAGAAAACCGGCAGGTCATTCTTTTCCTGAACCGCAGGGGATTTACTCATTTTTTCCATTGCGGATCATGTGGTTTTGAGATGAAATGCAAGAACTGCTCGGTATCCATGACATATCACAAGTCGGAAAACCGCCTCAGATGCCATTATTGCGGATACAGCGTGCAGCCGCCAACCCAATGCCCCAAGTGTGGATCTCTGGATGTCGGGTACAGGGGATTTGGTACAGAATACATAGAGGCAGAAGTAAGGGCAAAATTTCCCAACGCACGTCTTGTCCGGGTGGATACGGATTCAGTGAGCCACAAGGGAGAGCTTCAGCAAAAACTGTCTGACTTCAAGGATGGGAAATATGACATCCTTTTGGGAACACAAATGGTTGCAAAGGGCTTGAATTTTCCATCACTTCAGCTTGTTGGAGTTGTTCTTGCAGACACCGCACTTCATCTTCCGGATTTTAGGGCGGCAGAAAGAACTTTTTCAATGATAACTCAGGTAGCAGGACGTGCAGGCAGGTATTTTCCAGACGGCAAGGTCCTTGTTCAAAGCTACAGTCCTGACATGCCTCCGATAGAGCTTGCTGTCTCCGGAAACATAGATGAATTTTACAGGCAGGAGCTCGAACAGCGAAAAATTCTGGGATTTCCTCCGTTTTCCAGATTACTCAGACTCATATTCAGGTCTTCAAAACAAGATGCCGCCGAACAGGCAGCAGAAAGCGCATTGTCGATATTGGACTCCTGCCGAGAGGAAGACTGTTACATACTTGGACCTTGCGAATGCCCCATATCGATGGTTGCAGGGAACTACAGATATCAGATTTTGCTTAGGGGTAATAGAATTTCAAGATTGCAGAAAATGGCCTCACATCTTATAAAGGGATATAGCGCACCAAGCCATGTCTATATAGAAGTTGACGTAGATCCAGTTTCACTTTTGTAGCAGCATTAATCAAACATGACGCCTTATGCCGTTGAATTTAACTTCCCATAAAAAAAGGCCAGTCGGAGGAGCCGTAAACAAAGCTTTTGAACGGTCACGGCTTTCAAGAATGGTTTTAAAGTCATCAGCATTTTTTCCTTCTTGCTCAAGAGTAATAAGGGTACCCGTCAATGATCGGACCATCTTCCACAGAAATGCATTTGCCTCAATCTCAAAAACAAGGATGTCATCATGATATTCAAAAAAAGCCCTGTCAATATAGCGGAATGTTGAAAGGCTCTGGTCTCCTGCGGCTGCAAATGTTGCAAAATCAATCTCACCTTTAAGCAGGGAGCACATGCTGTTAAGTTTGTCAATATCCGGGTGCTTTCTCAATTTCCAGACATAGCGCATGTCACGTGCTTCTGGCAGGCCTGTATGCATGAAATATCGGTATGTGCGGGATGTTGCGTCAAAACGGGAGTTAAAGGATTCCTCCTTTATTTGAGCCTGCATCACGCGGATGTCATGAGGAAGAAGCCCGTTAAGCGCGCGGATGTAGTTTTCAACAGGGATGTTATCAGATGGGGACAGAAAATTTGCTGCCTGACCATGTGCATGGACACCGCTGTCAGTACGTCCTGAGCCATACAGCTTGATTTTCTGGCGAAACATTTTCTCAAGGGCTCCCTCGATTTCCCCCTGTACTGTCCTTACAGGTCCTCCCTGTGCCGCCTTGTCCTGCCGCTGCCAGCCGCAAAAATCAGTTCCGTCATATGACAGCGTCAGAAGAATATTAGTCATCCTGATTCAATATGTTGTTTGATGAAAGCTCTTTACCCAGTTTGTCATAAAGGCTCTTTGCAAGCTCAAGTAAAGGTCCCGGTTTTTCTTTGCTTGATTTACCAAGACCGAAAATACGTGCGATTGCTTTTTTATGCTCATCAAGACGTTTCAGACGCAGCTCAAGATCTTTTTTCTGTCCATATTTGTATTCAAGAAGTCCGGTTATGTAGATTACTCCATCGTAGCCGTAGTTTTTGTCAATGTCAGGACCGAAATTGGAAACAGGTTCAATTGATTCAATGCGTCCTGTTTCATTTATGAGGGTCTGCTGATAAAAGAACAGTGCCTTGCGGTAGAACACCTGGGCAACATACTCAAAATTATGTCCGGGGCACAAAAGATCCAGATCCTTGCACATCCATGCCAGGCGCAGACAAATCTGTCCCCTCTTGAATGTTGGAGCATAACCGATGTCCACCTTCTCATAGCAGAGCAAAGCCATATAGTACATGGCAGCACCATCATACAGGCTCCTGTTGTCCGTGAGGTTGTAATAAGGGAAAAGGTTTTCTACAGTGGCAACACGCTTATCCTCATCTTCATACAGACGGGCGAGAGTTGCCTCATCCTTGATGTCAACAAAATCCTTCCAGTAAAGCGCTGTATGGCAATGTGGACAGCATCCGACCTCATAAATTGGAGGAAAAACACGTCCGAATTTCTTTGAAGGCTCAAATACACGATGAAGTTCATCTGTAAGAGGGCCTGCTATCATGCGTCCACCACCCTTGTGCATGACCTCTTGGGTAAATTCTTTATTGCAAACTTTGCATAGAACTTTTTCCTTTGCCCAATAAGTTACCGGACCTTTTTTCTCTGATTCTGTGACTTTTGTTGTAACCATTATTTACACCTCTTTTTCTATAACAACATACGCAAGTGCATATTCTTTCTCATGACTCAACGACAAATGAACCCTGGCATTTTTTCCGCAAAGGCTGTCGGTAATAGACCTTGCCTTGTTTTCCAGAAACAGTTCGGGCTTGCCGTCCTCATTATTTTCCACATGGATGTCGCTGAGCTCAAAGCCCCTCAATCCAGTTCCCAATGCCTTGGAGAAAGCTTCCTTGGCCGCAAAACGTACTGCGTAATACTCACACAGCCTTTGATCCGACATGGATTCACAAGCCATCTCTTTTGGATGAAAAAACCTTCTGATAATATCGGGATTTTTTATCCATTTCTGCAATCTTGTTACATAAACTATATCACAACCTATGCCAAAAATCATCTTTTATCCTAAGGATTCGTTAAAACGGGTACCTGCTCATCTGCGGGAACATTTTGAGCCGGTTCTTCAGATTCATTGGAGTTGTTCTCCTGCAATTCCTCATTGATCTCCTCCAGGGCAGACTCAACCACTATATGTACGGATTGAATGGATTGAGCATCAACCTGTATCCCTGAAGGAACCGTTATTTCAATAGGAATGTCATATTCTCCGGATTCTGTCACCGAAGAACAGTTGGCAATGGCCATTATCTGGCTTTCACTCAGGCGCTCAAGGGCAAGAACAGTACCCGACAGATTCAGGCTTACCGAGTATGGTCCGTTTGCTATATAAAGATTGTCAGGCAAACCTATGGATGTAACCTCTACCTGTGAAAAAGTCGTGGAAGTCTGAGATTGAACAAGATCCACAGTCACTTTTACATTCTGGGTCTCATTCAATTTTAGGAACTGATTGTCATTTATCAAAGAAACCTCATATTCCGAGCTGCGGTATATCCCCTCGATGTTGATTGCACCAGTGTATATATGGCTCAAGCTGTCCACAATGCTTTTTGGACCGTCAATCCTTGCATAAGTAGGCTCAACTTTGACCGAAAGGACTTCGTAACCGCGCGCAGGGGTTCCCACAAGGGATGTTTTTACAGGCAAATACTTGAATTTCTTTTCCTCAACACTTGTCTTTATGTTCTCGGGGACTGATGTTATCTCAAGAGGATCCATCAGCTTTAACCTTGGACTAGTCTCTATAAGGACAGGGAAATCAAATGTGCCTTCTGCTGTCTGCGAGCTTATGTCAATATATGCCTCAAGGTCATCTTCATTTATACCTGCCAGCTGTTCCTGTTTTGCATGTACTGTGACCTTTACTGATTTTATGGCGTTTTTATCTGTCGCACTGGTCATCTGTCCGTTCTCTACAGTGGAAACCAAAAGGGTAAATGTTTTTTTGTCAAGAAGAGAAAGGTTATAGAAAAAATACAGCAACAGTGCGAGGGCAAGACATATTACCTTTGCCGGCCAGTTTTCCAGGAGTTTATCAAGAAGCCGCTTGATCTTCATCTTCTGCTCCTCCATCTTCTGAACTGCTTTTTTCCGTCTTTACAGAAAGAAGCCTAGTCAAATCGGTAGTCAACTGACTCATGGAAAGGTCATAATGCAGGACTGAGTCATATGCAAGACTGATGGCACCTGTTTCCTCACTTACAACAAGTACAACACTGTCTGATACCTCGCTTGTTCCCAAAGCCGCACGGTGACGGGTTCCATAGGTTTTCTTTATATCGTATTGTTCGCTCAAAGGCAAAAAACATCCCGCGGCAACGACCCTGTCATCCTGAATGACACATGCTCCGTCATGAAGCGGGGTGTCAAACACAAATATCGTAACCAAAAGGCTTGCTGATATCTTTGCATCGAGTTTTTCACCTGTATCAGAAATATTCTCAAGCTTTGTTTTTCTAAGGAATACCACAAGCATGCCTCTTTTTTGTTTGGAAAGAGTATCTGCGGCAAGAAGTACGTTCTGTATGGTATCACTTGAGTACAATGTTTTTTTTCTGGAATTGAACCATTCAACCTGACCAAGTTTTAAGAGGATTTTTCGGATTTCAGGCTGGAAAACAAGAACAAAGCCCACAAGAAGAGCCGGTGTAACAAAAGTCAGGAGCCATTTCACAGTAGTAAGGTCAAAGATTCCCACCACAGCGTATGCAAGCGCTATGATAACGGCCGCCTTTAATATCTGTGCGGAATTTGTCCTTACAATAAGCTGATAGCCCTTGTACAGCAGGAAAAAAAGAACTCCCACGTCAAGGACAGGCCTGATGTAATCATATATCCGTAAAAGGCTTTCTACTCCGTTCATCAAAACTCCCGTTTTCTTTTATCATCACAAAGGAGGCCGCTTTCAATCCCAAGGGCAGCCATCACATTGAATGTATCGACACATGGCCCCACATCATGCACACGAACCATCACGGCACCGTACAACAGGGAAAAAAGATCTGCCGCAAGAGTTCCGTAAAGCCTGTCTCCAACCTCACGTCCCGTAATCTGACCAATGCAGCTTTTTCGCGAAAGAGCCATCAGCACCGGATATTTTCCGTCACAAAGAGAACCGCATCTTTTTATCAGCTCAATGTTTCCGTTCAAATCCTTGCCGAATCCAATACCCGGATCAACTATTATTTTATCATGCTGAATGCCTGCGTCAAGAGCAAACTGCACACGTTTTGTCAGATATGAGTCGACCTCAAGGAAAACATCCTCATAAGAGGTATTTTTCTGCATGTCGCTGGAGCTTCCCCTTTTATGCATTAAGATGACGGGGATTTTTTTCTCTGATGCAAAAGCTGCCAGCTCAGGATCATCTTCCAGTGCTGAAATGTCATTTACAATATCGGCACCCTCATCAAAGGCAGCCTTCATAACGTTCTTTTTCCTTGTATCAATTGAAATAGGAATATCAGAGCGTTTTCTTATCTCCTTTATGACCGGTACAATCCGCCTTATTTCTTCATCTTCGGCAATATAATCCGCACCCGGTCTTGTAGATTCGCCTCCCAGATCAAGAATATCTGCACCCTCGTCAATACACTTGAATGCAAGATCCTGTCTTCCGCGGCTATCCGGATAAAAACTGTCTGGGGTACAATTTATGATTCCCATTATAAATGCAGGGCGTTCGGTATGTATGGTTCTCTGTGCAAGCTTAAGTTCTCTTTTTTTCATACTGAATTACCCTTTCTGCAATGTTTTCCGGTGAAAGTCCCGCATCCTCAAGAATCTGCTCCCTGTTTCCATTATGGCAGAATTTATCTGGAAAAGCAATCACATCTATATTCTTTTTGCCATTTAAAAGCAAAACCCGTGAAATATACTCACCTATTCCACCCTCAAGGATTCCATCCTCAACAACAAGAATATAGTCATAACCTTTTGCAGTTTCCAGAAAACAGTTTTCGTCAAAGGGCTTGATAAAACGAAGTATGAATATGTCCGCTGAAATTCCTTTTAACAGAAGAGAGCGGGCTGCGGTAAGGGTTTCCGTGTAGATTCCTCCAGTGCATACAAGCAAGACAGAAAACGGGGATTTTTTTTGCTCAACAAGATTTCCCATAAAAGAAGTGCTTACTGCTGGGGCAAATTCCTCATTTTTGACATGAAGGCCTCGGCCAGGCTCTATCTGAGCTGAAAAAGCCGGTATCTCGGACGGACAGGAAAGCTTAGGCCACCGCAGCATCACAGGTCCCTTAGCCTCAAATACGGCCCAATCCATGCATAGGTCCAGATCCTTTTGAGACACAGGAGAAAGCATCGTTATATTCGGAACAGACCTGAAAAGAGCAATGTCAAATATTCCCTGGTGTGTTTCTCCGTCTCCTGGAACAGCCCCGGCCCGGTCAAGTGCAAAAACAACATGCCTGTTCTGAAGGGCCACATCCTCTATAACCTGGTCAGTTGAACGCTGCATGAAGGTTGAATAAATCGCGACTACAGGAATCATGCCTCCCGCCGCAAGAGCTCCTGCAAAAGTCACAGCATGCTCCTCGGCTATACCGACATCAAAAAAACGCTCCTTATATCTTCTGGAAAATGCATCAAGACCTGTTCCCTTTGCCATAGCCGCAGTAACCGCAGTAATTCTGGAATCCTTTTTACCAAGCTCCAGCATTTTTGAGCTGAATGCCTCCGTAAAGCTAAGGGCATCAAATTTTTCTACGACACCATCACTTGTATTGAAGGGTCCTATGCCATGGAATGTCGCCGGATCGTTTTCCGCAGGACTGTATCCCCTTCCCTTTTTCGTAACAACATGAACCACGACAGGCCTGGGAATCTTGGAAACCTTTTTGAACATAGCCTCCATTTGCCTTATGTTGTGGCCATCAAGAGGGCCTACATACTCAAAGCCCAGATCAACAAAAAGATTGTTGGTCAAGAGAAGTCCCTTGAGCCCCCTTTTAAAGCGGTATATGAATTTTCCAAGGTGATTTTCTGAGTTTGGAAGAAGATCAACAGCCCTGTCGATTTTATGCCTGAGTTCCTGATATGAGCGGGACATTGAAAGTTTTGAAAGGTATCTTGAAATTGCACCGGTATTCGGACTGATTGACATCTGGTTGTCGTTGAGTACAACTATGAGGTTCTTTGAAAGCTGACCGGCATGACTCAATGCCTCAAAAGCCATGCCGCCTGTAAGGGCTCCATCTCCGATAACAGCAACAACCTTGTCATTCCTTCCCTGAAGCCTCCAGGCCGCCAAAAGGCCCAGTGCAGAGGAAATAGATGATGATGAATGGCCTGCGTCAAAATAGTCATGTGGGCTTTCAGATATGCGTGTAAAACCGGAAATACCGTCTTTTAGCCTGATGGTTGGAAAAGAGTCATATCGACCGGTTAAAAGCTTGTGGGGATATGACTGATGGCTTACGTCCCAGACTATGGCATCCTTGGGACTATCAAAAACCCTATGGAGTGCTATTGTAAGCTCTACAATGCCAAGATTACTTGCAAGATGACCTCCGTTTTTCCCGACAACCTCAAGAATTTTCCGCCTGATTTCTGCTGCCAGGGATGACAGAGATTTTTCTGAGAGTTTTTTCAAATCATCCGGAGAATGAATATTCTGCAATAACAAAGGCAATACTCCATGACCAGGGTAAAAAAAAGACCGCAGTACGTCCTAAAACAGACCGCGGTCTTTCATCGCATAATCATAAGAAACAAAAAGTTTACTTGCTCTTATGCCGATTCCGTCTAAGCTTCTTCTTGCGCTTATGTGTTGCTATCTTTGCGCGCTTTCTTTTCTTACCACAAGGCACGATGATACTCCTTAATAATGAATAAGTTCTATAATTATGAAGATTTTAGCCGTTTACGTCAAGTAGTTACGGTAGAAAAAAATGATTTTTTTATGGCAGGACCCCAAATTTTGCCATAGAAAATGTCCTACAGAGTAGTTAAAAAGGGATTCAGGAAGAGAAGTCCTTTCTCCGTCAAGGAATAGTCATTTCCCGATGTTTTTGCCATTCCGCGCTTTACATAATCATGCCACAGCCCGTCATCCACTCCCAGCCTCGCAGACAAATCACCATTCCATTTGAGGCCGGAAAAGCGCTTTTTATAGTCAAGAGAATTGATTCCCGCAAGCGTCCGCAACCCCATCATGATATACTCAAATTCCTCGATCTCCAAAGGCAAAAGTTCTTTTTCCCTCGGTATGGCTTCCCCTGTAATTGAGTTTCCTGTCCAAAAACCGCAATATTGCTTAATGTCCCTGGTATTTGTATAGCGGAATCCTCCACTGGCTGAAAAATCATAAATTGAGCCTGTTGCCCCTGCTCCGATTCCAATATAATCATCCTGCTTCCAGTAAGTCATGTTATGGATGCTCTCATGACCTGGTTTTGCAAAATTCGAAACCTCATACTGCACGTAGCCCTTCTCATTAAGGATTGCCCGTCCATTCATCCATTGGCGGTCAGCATCATCCGGATTCCATTCCTCGCCTGACTCAATGCGCTTTGCAAGAGGTGTATCCTCTTCCACTGTAAGAGTATAAAGGGAAACATGCTGCGGCTCCCAATTCAATATCCCGTACAAGGATTCCTCAAATTCCCTGGCAGAAATGCCTCCAAGCCCTGCTATTACATCCAGATTAAGATCTCGTTTCCACACAGTTTTTACAAGATCAAGCGCTTTCATGCAGGTTTTTACGTCACAATGCCTGTTCACGTTTCTGAGGGCTTTTTCATTAAAGGACTGTATTCCAAGAGAGAGCCTGTCAACCCCCAAACCAGTCATTACGTCAAGATGTTTCCTGCAAAGGGTCTCTGGGTTCATCTCCACGGTTATTTCCAGAGGATCTGTACTGGGGAAAAGATGTTTCAACCCTTGTAAAAGCCTTTCAAGCTGGGAAGGAGACAAAAGGCTTGGTGTTCCTCCACCGATATAAATAGTTTTCCACCCGCTTACAGGCTTTAGAGAGGAATAAAATGAGCTGTAATAGGCCGCTTCCGCCAGCAATGCGTCAATATATCCATCATCTATCCCTTTCATACAGGGAACAGAGAAAAAATCGCAATAATCACACTTTGCCGTACAAAAAGGCACATGAACGTATAAAGAGACGCTGTCCTGCATAAAGTACTAGAAAAGCCGGAATTTGTTGAACGGGAAGTATTCCATGACGACCTTACCCCTTATGCGTTCTGCGGGAATGTTTCCCCAAAGCCTTGAATCCAGGGCTTCTATGCGGTTGTCGGCAAGAACAAAATACTCATCCTCACCCAGAGTAACAGGCTCCATGTTTCCGGTAGAACCAAGACCGTCCCATTCCACTGGCACGGAATAAATCTGAATGCCATATTCTTTTTCTGCCATCTCGAATTCCGACAGATAAAGGCTCTTGTCCTCAGGCTTTACAAAAAGCATGTAGTCCTTCATGTAGATTGTGTCACCGGGGATTCCCATAACCCTGCGTACGGCCGGCTGTCCCGTAAGGCGATCGGTATGACCAAAGGGTTCAATCTGCTGAAAGGTGAAAAATGCCACAATTTTGTTCATTACAGAAAGAGGAGCGGACTGTTTTTCATCGTCGAGTCTGGAAAGATATACAAGGTCCCCACGTTTCGGGCTGCGGAAAAGCGGACTGACAAAAACCGCACTGTTCTTGGTTAGATCAGGAACCATTGAATCCGAGCGGATAAAAACAGGAAAAAGTACCCAATTGCAGACAAGAGTAAGCAAAACAACCAATATGCCTGTTACTGTAAGCGTTGTAGTAACAGTTTTCTTCCGAGACCTACGTAATTCAAAGGAATAATCGTATACATTTTGTTTCATTGTAACCTTATACTATCACATAGGTTAAATGGTTGCAAGGTTATTTTAAAGAATAACTCTAGACTTTTAGCCGATAAGAAGTTATAGTAGAATGATGGATGGAAGTCGAAAGATTATTGCACAGAACAAGAAGGCATACTTCAACTACGGCATAGAAGATAAACTGGAGTGCGGAATCGTCCTGCAGGGAACGGAGGTAAAATCTGTAAAGGCCGGTTCAATTTCCTTCGCAGACAGTTTTGCCTTGATAGAGAAAGGTGAAGTTTGGGTGCAGAATATGCAGATAGCGGAATATTCATATTCTTCCATCTTCAACCATAACCCTGACCGCAAGAAAAAGCTGTTATTGCACAGGGACCAGATAAAGAGGCTTCAGCGCAAGGTCGATGAAAAAGGCTATACGCTGATTCCGTTGGACATTTACCTTACAGGAGGGCGTGTCAAGCTGACACTTGGCGTGTGTAAGGGTAAAAAGCAATATGATAAACGGGCAAGCATCCGTGAGCGTGACGTGTCAAGGGATATGGCAAGGGAGTTCAGGAAAGGCTTGCAAGGATGATAAGAGCATATGGTAAAGAAAATTCGCTTTCTTGAGTTTTTGGTTCTCCTGGCAATGATGCCGCTTTCTGCACAGAAAGTTGTAGGCTTTTATGCGACAGTATCATCTTCTGATGATACAAACATGCTCACAATGACAACAGACCTGTTCTATACCCAGCTTCAGAACATGGACGGATATTCAGTAATTGACTGCAGGAACACAACCTACAGTGAAAACGCCGAGAAAAAAGGCGACATCATTTTTTATGCCGAGATTCAGGAAGCAGACGGCCAATGGTCCTGTACCCTTAATGCGGCAACAGGCAATCCCCTGAAGCACGTACAGGAAACAAGAACCTACGCCTCTTATTACAAGATTCTTCTGGATGCCAAAGCTTCCCTGGAATCAGTACTAACAAAGCTTTATCAGGATGGACAGTCTTCCCAGACAAAAGATTCAGCCGACTCTTCCGCAGGCTCTGGAGCTGCAAGCCTTGATTCTCTTGCCGGAACATGGGTCGGAGAACAGCTTATCGACAAGGTAATTATTTTGCGCGGAGGAAAGGGATTCGTAATCTTTAAAAATGGCGCAAGCATGACCATAGCTGTCAGCATCAAGGGAAATAATGTCTCTGTGGTACAACAGGGCCGCTCAAACGCCTCATTCTACCCCGAAATCGCACGTGAGCTTGCACTTAAGAATGCAGCCACTGCATCTCCAATTTCATGGGCACTGGTTCTTGTAGGTGAATCAACATTAAAGGGAACAAAGACAACCCTTGTAGAGGATAAAAGCTCTTCATCGGGAATATCAGTGGGTAAGATTGAAGTTCAGTGGACAAGGCAGTAAGCTGACTGATTATTCAGTTTATTTCCACAGCACCTTTTCTGACAACAACAACCTCACCGTCATCAAGCCTCACAATCGTAGAAGGTATTGATGTCCTGCAATCACCGTCATCAACAATCAAGGCAACATCTTTTTCAAATTCACGGGAAATTTCATTTATTCCTGTCAGGACAGGCTGGCCGCTGCGGTTGACGCTAGTGCTGTAGATCGGACTTTGACACATGTCAATGACGTCCCTCAGCCATTGGTCTCCGGGACATCTGAAAGCTACTGTTCCACCGGTTTTTACGGCAACAATTACAGTAAGAGGTCCCGGCCACAGCCTCATCAGTTTTTCGGGTATTCTTGTGTCACTGAACGTCAAGATGTCTTCCGGTGATGATATCAGCTGTATGAACGGCTTGTTTTCTGACCGTCCTTTGATTTCCTGGATTTTTTTGTCTGCATTGAAATAATTGTTTCCGGGGCTTTCAACAATACCGCTGAATCCGTAAACAGTATCAGTCGGAAGTATTGCAACAAGCCCTTTTCTTAAAACTTCAGAGGCTATTCTGGCAGAATCGGGATCAGATTTACTGCATGTCATAAAGTTTTGTTCCGGCCGCTGAAGTATAGGTTACTTTCCTTTCACCGAAATTCAAGAGTCCTCGTGTAAAATCAAGGAACAGGAGGAATGCATATAAAACGGCAAAAATCCCTACCCCAACACTTTTGCAAACCCATTCAGGTATGAATTCCCCTTCTGTATGCTTTACAACTGTACCCGCATCATAGATCTGTGTTTCATTTGGGGCAAGACCGCTGATTTTTATTATTTTTTCTCCTTCACGGATATAGCCAAGACGCCTTGCAAAAGCTGCCACCACATCCATATCCTTTTGAAGCGCTATTTTTTCCATGTACAACTCGTCATATGTTTTTTGAATTGAGGCTGCATTTGCGCTGAGAATTCTTTTTTGTTCCTGCATTTGCTCTGTGGCCCAAAGACCATCACGCCCTCCGATAAAGGAGAGCAAAACATAAAAAAAAGTGCCAATACAGGCGGCTATTAAAAATCTGCATCTTGTCATGATAAATCTATTATCGGCATCAAAAATCAATTCATAAAAAAAACACATGAAAATCCCCATAAAAAAATAAACTATGGAAATTTCATAAAAATGCCGATAAAATAATGTATGTTGTATATAAACAGCGTCGCATAAATAAGCAAGGTGGTGAGATTTATGGAAAATACTTCTGACACTCAAGATGAACTTGACCAGTTTGGCGTATGGGTCAAAACACCTCCACAGGATGCAGCAGAAGAAGTGGCAAAAACAGAAAGTCCAGCTCCTGACTCAGAAAAAAAGGCAGATGAAGAAGTCTCCTTGGATTCTCTTGCTGATGGAGAAGTTTCCCTTGATGAATTCCTTACAGAGTCAGATACATCACAAGGCAATGAAATAGACGTAAGCGCTTTTTTCGGAGAAGACTCTGACGAAGGTAGCGGAGACAAGAATTTCCAGCCTGATGGAGAAATATCACTTGACGCATTCCTTGATGAAGCAGATTTAGGCGGTGATACTCAAGAAGCAAATCAGGAAAACTATGATGTCCCGCTTGACATAGACCTTTCTTTTGATGAAACCATGCCAGAGGTATCTGAGGATGAGTCAGATTATTCCAGCGACGACATAGACCTTGACTCGTTTATGTCAGATGAGAATGAAACAGCACAAGATTCAGGCAGCACCACAGGAGACGAAATAATCGACAATTTTGATGAGATGTTCGACAACATAGAGGATACAGCTCCAAAAGCAGAAGAAAAAACTGAATTACCCGCAGCAGACACAGAAAGCGTTGATCTTTCCGAATTCGGCGTTACTGGCGAAGATTTGGAAGCTCCTGCCATAGATAACAGCAATTCAGAGAAAAAGGAACAGCAGGACTTTAACCTCAATGTTGATGAAGAGGGATTTGACTCAAGTTCAGAGTCAGTTGGCGGTGAATCTGCAGACGAGGATATCTCAATCAATATGGAAAACAAGGAAGACAATGGCGGATCCCTTGAACCAGATGAGAAGAATCCATATTCGGCTCCGGATGATGATTTTGATATTGACGGGCTGCTCAACTCTATCGAGGATGAGACTGACACTGCAAAATCAGAAACAGTCATACCTGTCAAAAAAAATGATGACACTACTTTGCCTCAAAATGACAATGAGGAAACACAGATAATCGTAACCGACCCCGAAGACGACGGAGTTTCAATGTCAATACCAGAAAATGCCGTTGAAAGCGAGGAAGTTGCGGATTACAAGGAATCAGTCTCAATCGAGGCAACAGAGGAGCCTGCTGTTAATGCTCCAGATATCTTCAGCACGGATTCTGATGATGCAGTAGATATCTTCTCAAGCAATGATGACACAGAGAAGGAAACCCAAGCCATTGAAAGCCAGGAAACCTCAGTTGAAACTGAACAAGTATCAGAGCCTTCTGCCGAACAGGAAGTTCCTGCAGAAACAGAGACCGAAAACTTTTCTGTTGATGATTTCATGGGTGAAGAAGGATTTTCTGATCCGTCAATTGCAGAAGGAAACCGCTCCTACTCTCCTGAAGAACTTGAGGAACAAAAAAGACTTGAGGAAAACAAAGCTGTAGAAGAAGTTAACGACTTTGCAGGTGAAGTTGACAAGGAAAATGCTCAGATTGAAGAAAATTCTGAGGCAAATTATGACAATCTTGTCAATCAGCTTGAAGAAGAGATGGAACACATTGACCTGGACGGCGACGGAGAGGATGATACCGAGCTTATAATAGACGCCTCTGAGGGTGAGACAAGCAATGAAGACCTTGAGGATGAGGATTTCATGCCAAATCCATTCTATACCCCGCTAGTTGAGGAAGAAGGGTCAAATACACCTCATGTAGAGCCTGAAACAGAAGATGAAGCACCTGTTTCTGAAGATTTTGAAGAAAATTCAAAAGAAATAGTTGCAGAAAATGAAAATAAGAGTAATAATAGTATATTAGCAGAGGAAGATGTTTCTGCCGTAAATGAATTTGAAGCAGGTCAAACTCTTGTCGATGCTACAGACAATGTACAGGAACCGGTTCTTTCTGAACAGGATCAAGTACAATATGACGAAGATTCGCAATCAAAATATATTTCAGATTCTGCAGGGGATGACATGGACAGTAATTACACAAGTACTCGAGATGATGTACAGGACAGTCTGATGAATCAGATTGCCACAGAACTTTCTACACTAAAAGAAGAGATTAAAGAGCTCAAACTTGAATTTGACGAATTACGTAAAAACGGGTTTAGCTCTGGGTCAGAAGATGGCTCATCAAACTCAATTCCTGCCCCTGAAGCTGAGACAGGATTCTTCGGAGATGAGGATGATGACGATACAATCGCCCTTAGCGGTGATGAGCTCAGCAATATTCTTAGCAGTGCAGAGTTCACGGCCCAGAATGATGCAAATGATACCAATATCCTTGGCTCAATAGATGAAATGCCTGATGTTCCTGATCAGGATTATGCAAATGCACAGAACGGCCTTTCAATGGAGTATTCAGAGGATAATCTACAGGAACCTGACCTTAATTCTGTAGACATCAGCTCAGAGGACCTTACCCTTCCAGAAGAGATTTCCGTACCAAAGAGCGATGACGTTCTTGTTGAGTCCTCAGATTCAGATGAAACCGAGCCACTTGACAAAGAGGTTGACAACAGTATAACCGAAGATAATTTTGAATATCTTTCAGAGGATCCAAACTCTGCCACACCGGAAGATGAGAATATTGAAACCGGCATTTCAGAGGAGCCTGTAAGAACAGTATTCAACGACTGGCAGAATCCTAATGAGGATGCCACATCTTTTGATGAGACAGAAACATCAAATGAAGAAGAACCTGCAATAGAAGAACCAATTCTTGATGATACTTCATTCGATCAGCCTGCATCAGATTCCATCGTTGATCTTTCCCAGGAAGAGGATGCCATGGAAGAGATTCAGGAACCGTCTGCCGCCACCGAATCTGCAGGAAGCATCAGTTCTATACCAGAAGACATGAAACAGGAAATCAAGTCAGTTCTTTCCTACATGGATCAGCTGCTTGAAAGCCTCCCGGAAGATAAGATTGAAGAATTCGCACGTTCAGAACAGTTTGCGACATATAAAAAACTGTTCAACGAGCTTGGACTTTCTTGATTGAAAATTCAATAAGTTAAGGCTGTCTGATTTATATCGGGCAGCCATTTTTTTATGATATGGAAATAAAATATGACATTGCCCGAAACGGAGACAGGATATGCTCTATAGGGGATATTAAGTTACATTCATCATATGACCCACAAAAAGAGGCTGAGCGCTTTGTATCTGGCCTTGAATGCTCCTTTTCACCGACGCATATAGTCATAACCGGCCCAGCCCTTTCTTATTGCGCCAAATACCTAAGAAAAAGATTTGACAATGCAATCATCATAGCAATTCATTACACAAACGAGCTTGAATCTGATGATAAAGTCTGGGATAGGGCTTTTGTGGCCAATCCAGATGATGATATTCCCCTGTCAGAAATCCTTTACTCATATCTTGGAGAAGAAGGAATATCTTCCACACTGTTTGCATCCTGGCAACCTTCCGAAAAAATATTCCCCGAACACTATAACTATGTATGGTCTGAAGTCAAAAAATCAGTCGTAAAAAGCCGTAATGTTCTTTCTACAAGAACCTATTTTGCCCGGCGATGGGTTAAAAACGCAGTTAATTTCTGTCTATATTCTAAAAATAATAGCTATATTACATATGGGGAGGCCCCAATTGTCATTTGTGCAAGCGGTCCAAGCTTAAAAACAGCAATTCCAGCCTTAAAAAAGCTGAGAAATAGATATTTTTTGATTGCAGTTTCCTCAGCCCTGTCGGTTTTACTCAACAATGAGCTAATTCCAGACTTGTGCATCTCAACAGATGGAGGTTATTGGGCAAAAAGGCATCTTTCACATTACCTTAAGCTTTATCCGACCCTACCTGTTGCCCTTTCTGCTGAATCTGCCTGTTATGGAAATGTATTCAATCACCCAGTAATACCCCTTTCTTATGGAGACGGACCTGGAGAAACTTTGTTGAGGGAATGCCATTACAAAACCATGAATGCTTCACGTAACGGAACTGTAAGCGGAACTGCAGCAGAATTTGCACTATCCATCACAACAGGACCCGTATTCTTCTGTGGCCTGGACCTTGCACCGTCAAAAAGCTTTTCCCACACGCAGCCTAACGAGCTTGAGAATATGTCCATGATAAAGGATTACAGGCTTTCTACCAAGGAAACAAGGCTTTCTCCTTCATCATTTCCTTCTATCCCGCTATCCACATACCTCAGTTGGTTTCAAAACAAGGATTTTAATGGCAGACTTTTTAGATTAAGTGATTCATTCAATTACCAGAACAAACTTGGAAAAACAGCTGATGTCGGTTTTGATTATTTTGAGCAAAAACTCAATGATTCCGGTAAAAAAATGCCAAAATTGAATTATATAACAGTAGATTTTGAAATTCAGGATAGAAAGCACAAGATTTTGTCAATAATAGAAAACCACCTTCATGATGATGAATGGGTCCAAAATGCACTTCCATGTGAATATCTGATTTATAGAAGAAGCCTTGGTACAGAAAATCTTGAAAATGCCAAGAATGCCCTTGAAAAAGGTCTTTTGAATTTTTATGAAGAAATCAAGCGCATAATTTCCGACAATTAAAGTGTACGGAAAGCCTTATGATTTACAGTGAAATCATTCCATCAAAAACAGGAGAAACAATCCCTCTTTTTATTGACAAAAAGCCAATGCATTCAAAATACAATCCACATGCAGAATGTCTGGCCGAAAATGTTGAGGAAGGGTTTTACGTAATCGGTGGAATTGGCGGTTCCTTTCATATAAAATCACTGCTGGAGAAACTGGGAAAAGATTCTTTCGTGCTTGCCGTGGAAGATGACAGGGAAAGCCTTGTTTTTGCACTAGAATCAGGTATAAGCCAGGCTGTAAGGCAGGATAACAGGGTACAGTTTTGTACCATCAATGAACTTGAATTCCAGCTAAAGAATCTGTACCTGCCCGTTCTGTACTCTTCGTTTTTTTATCTTTCACAGAGAGCATGGGAAACACACGCGGAGAATGCCGCTTTAAGGATAAAGGCCATAATTCAGGAGACACTGAGCTCTATAAGCGCCGATTATTCGGTTCAGGCTCATTTTGGAAAACAATGGCAAAAGAACATCATTCAAAACCTCATGCAGATTAAACCATGCAAGCCGCCTTTTGTACCTTCTGATAAAATTGCCGGCATAATTGCCGCAGGACCTTCCCTTGACAAATCCATACTGGAATTGAAGCAAAATCTTGAAGAAACCGTCATTTTCTGCACGGATACCGCATATCAGACGCTTCAAAAACATTCGATAGAGCCTGATTATCTTGTAAGCATAGACTGCCAGAACCTTTCCCTTGAGCATTTCCGCAATTACAGCACGCATTCTAAAGACAAGAAGGCATGTGTCATACTAGATCTTGGATCATCCCCTGAGATAGCCCGATTTATGAATAAGCAGGGTCATGACGTTTATTTTACCTCAAGCTTTCATCCGCTTTCAAAGATGGCATCCGGAAAGTTCAATATACCCGTCATCAACAGCGGAAGCGGAACCGTTGCCATAGCGGCATGTGACATTGCCCGTCTTTGTGGTGCAAGAAAAATCAAGCTTTATGGGGCAGATTTTGCCTATAGTGGCGGAAAACCTTATGCAAAAGGCACTTATCTTGATTCAATTTACGGAAGGACAAGCGGCAGGACATCCACATCCGAGACATTGTTCTCTGCATTGATGTACCGCACGGAATTAAAGCCATGTAAGCCCATATTTTCATCAGATTTAGAGAATCCCCTTACAAGTTCAGTCCTGGAGTCATATTCAGAAGCCCTTTCTGCATGGGCAAAAGGCAATTCCTATAAATATGAGAATGGATTTCTTAGCTTAAGTTCTACAGGCAATCTATCCTTACCGGAACAGAAAACAATCGATGAAAGGCAATTCATAGCGGATTATCTTGATCACATCGGGAAAATATGTGAAAAAAGTACTTTCGAGCTAAAAAAGGACGAATATTTTTATGGAGTCTTACCATTTGTGGCATGGCAAAAAAATATGCTTAAAGACGATAATATCTCGATTTTTGAGCATTTAAAACTTGCATACGATGACATAAATCGTTATACTAATATATATGAAGAATAAAAGGTCTCTGTTTTCGCCGGTAATTTCAATTATCTATATAGCCACGGTAGTGACGTTTGTTGTTTCCCTCTTTGTCGAGTACAAGTCATCTCCAGCAAAGATAGAAGCGCGTGTAGACGAACTTGCAAGGGCAACCACCCAAAACCTTTCTGTAAATCAGCCCGGTACAGATCAATTTGAGACAGCCTTACTTCATTCGATTGGATATGTTTCTGACATTGCTGGAATTCAACTTTCCCAGAATGGAGAGCTTCTTTTTTCCCTTCCCGCTGATCTTGCAGACAACAGCCCGACTCGTTCACCTTTTGTAACCGTTACGGAACGCCCAATATACGCTAAAGACCAGGATGAAGTTCAGATGAAGGTTGCGGCGTATCTGATTCAGCCTTCCTCCCTGTACATAAAAGGCCTGATAGCTTTCTTCGTAATACTTGCAACTACACTCTTTTGCGCCACGTATCTGATTTATCTTTATGCCTCGGAAAAAAAGAATAATGATTCAGATTTTGATGATGAAATAATTTCTGATGACCACAAAAAAATAGAAAAAGACCTTTCGTTCAATCAATACGAGAAAAAATCAGAAAGCGAATATGGCGACTATTATTCTGAGCCTTCTTTTGATGATTATGACAGCAGCTTTGACAAAGGCCTGGATGACGCAAATGATTTTGATGATGACGGTCTGGAGGATTTTGACAGTTCAGATTACAGCAATGAGCCTCTGGAAGAATTCCCCGAAAATGATGCCTTTGATTCAGAGGAAACCGTTCAGGACATACAGGAAGACTACAGTGATTACGAAAAGGATCCGGCTCCTGACTATAAAGAAAATGAACATTATCAGGAAGAGACTGTTTCAGACATTCAGGATGACAATAACAGGGAAGAAATTAACGAGGAAGAAACTCAGGTCAAAAATGAATCTCCAGAGCCAGAGGATTCCTATTACTCTGATTTCCAGATGCCGCAGTCTCCATCCAGCACAATCACTCAGGAAGAATATCAGGCCCTTACCCAGGACCTTCTTGATGAACCAATGCCTGAGGAAGAAAATCCAAGTGAGAATGTATATTCCGACTTAAATCCGGTAGAAAGGCATGAAGACAATTTTGCAATTGAAGACGAGGATCTTGTAATACCTTCACTTCTAGATGATGATAAACCGGAAGAGACAGTAAAAGAAACCATCCATGAAGAAATTGAACCCATAAAAGCAGTGCCTGTTCAAGAAACCCATGAGGAAGATTCAACAAAAAAAGAAGACATCCTTCTTGAAGAAGACCTGTTGCCTGAATTGAACCCCATACACACAAAGCTTGACATGCCGCAGGAAGAAGAGGAAAAAGAAGACAGCAAGCTTCCTCCAATAAAAGAAAGCTCAAATGAAATAGAAACACCGACTAAAAAACATCCCGCAGGCCTTTTTTCACCGACCACAGGATTCGGATGGGAAGAATACATGATTCCGCGCCTTGACAGTGAGCTTATACGAGCCGCTTCCGGAGACCAGGACCTTACAGTCATGACACTTGAAATACCAAAGATTGACTGGACTTCTGAAGAAGCCGGTGAAATATGTGAATTGATTCTTGATCTCGTAAAATTCAAGGATCTTGTATTTGAATATGGAGAATTCGGATGTACCGCAATCATCCAGAACATGGGAATAGATGAAGCGTTAAAAGCCGCAGAAGACCTGCACACAAACATAATCGCAAGCCTTGCACGCAGGAAAAAATATTATATTGTTGCCATAGGACTTTCTGCAAGGTCTCTAAGATTAATTTCTGGTGGACGCATAGCAAAGGAATCTGAGCAGGCATTGATCCATGCCCTTGAAGACAAATCCAATCCAGTTGTCGCATTTAAAGTCAATCCTGAAAGATACAGGAATTACATTGCTACAGAGAGCGCCAAACTAAACCAGAAGGAACCTCAGCTTTCTGCAAGTCCATCCTGATCTTTAGGTGCAAAAAGTTTTTCAATCTCAACTACCGCACTGTCATCAGGGAATTTTACCTTAAAAATGCCAAACTGTTTTTCTGCCTCTGCTTTTTTATTATCTGCAAGAAGAACTGATATTAGATTCTTAAGCAATGATGAATCTGTCGGATTTTCCTGAACCAAAGCAGAATATTGTTCTGCCGCTGTCTTTAAATCCCCCTTCATGGCATTGATGTATGCAAGTGATGATTTAAGGTTTGTATTGTCAGGATCTTTTTCCAAAAGATTTTTGTATATTTCCTCGGCATGATTCCAATCCTTTGCGAGTGCATAACATCGGCCTATGTTATAATACGCTGAATCCCCCAACTCAGCTCCAGCCTTTGATTTCATTGCCTGCTCGTAATAGGAAATTGCCTTTGGATAATCCTTTAGCTGCTCATATGCCTCAGCAATCTTAATGTATTCAGCTGTAATAGATTTATCAGCAGCCTCATCTTTACCCGGAATAACCTTATCAACGGTAGAACATGAAAAGAACAAAAACAGCAGAGCGAAAATGGTAAAATACAAAAGAAAAGTCAGTTTATTTCTGATACGCATTTTTTTACAGTGCTCCCAAAACTGTCTGTTCTATTTTCCTAAGCTGCGAACGGTAAAGGCCGGTTATATTATGACCATAGTCTGCAATAAGCTGAATGATGTTGCGCGGGCGTTCCTGGGTATCCCTTCCATTGAGCCTGTCTCCCGCATCACCAAGTCCCGGCATTATGTAAGCCTTTTCATTCATCACAGGATCCATCCAGAGCGTGTAGCATGTACAGTTTTCAAGGGCTCTGGTAACACGAAGGCTTCCCTTTAGGGCTGAAATCACGTTGAAGAACTTGATGCTCTTTGGTTTTACTCCCTGAGACTGAAGGTATTTTACTACGGTGACCAGAGAACCTCCTGTGGCATTCATCGGATCTGCGAATATCAAATCCTTTCCGTCCATTTCTGCCAGGTCAAAGAATGAATTTTTCAAATTCAGGATATACTGCATGTCGTTTTCTTTCTTTGTATCGTCACGGCTGATTTTGAACAGTTCAAACGGCGTTACATAATCTGTTGAAGAATATTCCTGGATTTCCTTTGACATAATCATTGACGGAAGCAGGGCTCCACGAAGCATCACACACATGACGGAATCCTGAATCTTGTAGTCGATGTCCGGAATCTTGTGCACCGCATAATTTTGAACAGGATTGTCTACTGGAGTCTTTACGATTATGTGGTTTTTCTTGTCTGAATGCTGGTCTGTAAATGCCAGGCGGAAAAGCATTTCATATGCCCTCTGGCTGTAATATATGAACTCAGAATGGTCTGTACGTACATCTCGGAGCTTTGAGATGACACGGCTTGCCTCTGCATGAGCACCTTCCTCGGTATCAAAAGAAAAAACCTTTATGTTTGGGTGCTTTGCGCATATATCCTGCATCTTGTGCCCCATCTCGTCAAAGCTGGAGACAATCTTTTCCTGGTCCACGGGATTAAAGGCCTTTAGGGCATCCTTGTACATGGCTTCCAGAGTGCGCAAGTCATTCTGATCATCCTCCGTAAGATATCCATCCAAATCTTCTGCCTTAAGAATAATTTTTTCGTCGCTCATACAATGCCTCCTATATTAACGCAGGATATTCATAACATCCTGTTCCGATAATTTCAAGTCTTGAATTTTTAAAACATTGTCACCGACAGAAGAAACCTCAATGCCTGTCAGTGATTTAATCAGGCCTTCAAGAGATTTTTGGATTTTGGGATTAGACAGCTCAAGGTATAATGTTGCAGAATAAGATGATGTTTTGCCGTCTTTCTTTATTTCTCCATAAACATTGTCGCACCATTTTTCTGCAATTGAACCGACTATCTTTTTCATGAAATCCGCGGGTTCAACTACATAAAACAGTATGGCATCCTGATCATGTTCCTGACCATTAAACCATTTCTCACATTCAGGTTCTGAGGGATAAAGCGAATAGAAATTCTCAAGCAGAGGAATAATATCGTTTGACACCATCATATTTTTCGTGGTTGGGAATGCCACTTTAAATCCTGAATCAGAATAGAAATATTCTATTTTTACAGAAGAATCCTGTGGCACATACGAAGTTTTTTTCCATCCGTTTTTTTCCGTCAAAGCAAGACTCTGACCTATACTTGGGAAACTTCCTTCCGCATAAATCTTTATAGATCCTCTTATATCATTTGCCAAACCAAGATAAAGCGTATCAATTCTTGAGGCCAAAAGGTCAGCATCTTTTTCTGCAATACCGCCAAGGGAACTCATCAGGTTTTCTACCAGTTCCCTATTGTCCTTTACCGGCACATAAAAATACATGTCAGAGCCTTCTCCCAACACAGAAAGCGGTTTAACCTTCGCATTTTTGGAAGAAGAAGCACAAGAGGCAATTAAAGTACATGCCATTGTCAGTGCCAGTACTCTTGACAGTTTTTTTAAGGCTTCAGGCATATGTCAAACCTTTTCAAACTTGAAAGTCCAAGTTTTTTCTTCTGTTTCGGCAGTAAATCCACCTTCTATTGAATCAACCCATTGGGCGGAAGTAGAAAGCGTTTCACCTGAGACAAAGTCCTTGAACTGCTCAAAGGCAGCCTTTAAATCTCCGTCCCCACTTACAGAAAGATTTATCCTGTCCGTAATCTCAAGACCACTTTCTTTTCTTGAGTTTTGAATTCCGCGAACAAGATCCCTTGCATAACCTTCAAGTTTAAGTTCTTCAGAAATCTTTGTGTCAAGGCCTACGGTAAGTGTTCCTTCGTTTATTACCTTGAGGTCTTCCTTTTCAAAGCGTTCAACAATCACGTTTTCGGAGCTAAGGTCTACATCCTGATCCTGTACGGAAATGGAAAGCTTCTGTCCGTCAAGAATTGCGGCTATCTGCTCATTTGAAAGCTTTTCTATCTCGGCTGCTGCCAGCTTCATCTTTGGACCAAGCTGCTTACCAAGAACACGGAAGTTTGCCTTTGCCTTGTATTCAACAAGCTCGTCTTCCCTTTCGTGGAAAATTACTTTCTTTACGTTGAGTTCTTCAGCAATCGTATCCTCCATATCCTGAAGGACTTTCTTTTCGTCCGGATTGCGTGTAACAAGAGCTACAGATGCCAGAGGCTGCCTGTTCTTGATGTTGAACTGGTTCCTGAGGCTTCTTCCCATTGAAACGGCCTGCTGGACTGTTGCCATCTGGAATTCAAGCTGCTCGTCACGGAAACGCTCGTCGTAAACAGGATAATCCATAAGGTGTACGGATTCCTTGTCCTCATCAGTGCGGAGGTTAAGCCACATGGTCTCCGTCAGGAATGGAATGAACGGAGATGCTGTAAGCGTAAATGTCTTTAATGCGGAATAAAGAGCTCCGTATGCCTCAAGCTTATCGGTATCCGATCCAGACTTCCAGAAACGGCGGCGGTTGCGGCGTATGTACCAGTTGTTGATCTGGTCGATGAACGAAAGCCACGGATCAATTGCGGCAGACAGGTCATAGTTGTCAAGGGCCTCGGTTACATCCTTTACCATCTTTTGTGCAACAGACAGAATCCAGCGGTCAAGAGGATTGTCAGGCAATTTGGAATCAAACTCATGTCCTGTACATGTGATGCCGTCGATGTTGGCATATTGGACAAAGAAACTGTAGCTGTTCCAGAGGGGAAGAATGATGCTCTTTATGATGTCTCGTACAGAATCATCTGAATAACGGATTTCATCTGCCTTGACTACAGCTGAATGCATGAGGAAAAGACGGATTGAGTCTGCTCCAAACTTGTCTATTGCTTCAACGGGGTCCGTGTAATTGCGCAGGGACTTTGACATCTTGCGTCCGTCGCTTGCAAGTACGATTCCGTTTACGATACAGTTTTCAAAGGCAGGCTTGTCAAAAAGCTGTGCAGCAAGAACCGTAAGCGTATAGAACCATCCGCGTGTCTGGTCAAGACCTTCCGAGATGAAGTTTGCGGGGAAGTTTGCCTCAAATTTTTCCTTATTTTCAAACGGATAGTGTACCTGTGCGTATGGCATTGAGCCTGACTCAAACCAGCAGTCAAAAACCTCTGGGATACGGCGCATTGTACCCTTTCCGCATTTTGGACACTTGAACGTGATTTTATCAACAAACTGCTTGTGGAGGTCTTCCGGATAGGTTCCGCTAAGGTCCTTGAGTTCCTGTCGGCTTCCCACACAAAGGGTATGCTTGCAATCCGGATCGTCACAACGCCAGATTGGAATCGGGTTACCCCAGTAGCGGTTGCGGCTTACTGCCCAGTCACGGGCACCTGCAAGCCATTTTCCAAAGCGGCCTTCCTTGATGTGGTTTGGCTGCCAGTTAATCTTGCTGTTTGCACGGAGAAGAACGTCATGGTAATCGGCTACCTTTACAAACCAGCTTCCGATTCCACGGTAAATGAGCGGGCTTCCACACCTCCAGCAGTGGGGATATGAGTGAAGAACTGAATCACGCTTTACAAGCTTTCCTTCATCCTTGAGCCTCTTCATTATGTCTTTGTCCGCATCCTTTACAAAGAGACCCTGATAATCGGAAACCTCTTTTGTAAACTTACATTCTGCGTCAATCGGTTCAACTTCCGGAACTCCGCTGCCTGCAAAAACCTTGTGGTCTTCTTCACCAAAGGCAGGAGCGATATGAACGATGCCCGTACCGTCTTCTGTGGAAACATAAGCTGCATTGAACATGCGGAATGCACCCTTTGCACACTTCTGGCCGCTCATTTCCTCGCAAACCTTTGAATCCTTTAACTGTGCAAAGTATGGGAAAAGAGGCTCGTATTCTGCATCGATGAAATCCTTTCCCTTGTGGCGCCAGATGATTTCGTAATCCGTTTCGTTTTTATAGTATGCGCCAAGGCGTGCTTCTGCAAAGATGTAGTAGTCACCGCTTTCCTTATCCAGAATCTTTACATAATCGATGTCAGGACCCATACAGAGGCCAAGATTGCTTGGAAGTGTCCATGGGGTTGTTGTCCATGCAAGGAAGTAAGTCTTTCCGTTGGCCATATCAGGATCAGGAACTCCTGCGGGGGCCTTTGTTACCTTAAAGCGGACGGTTACAGTCTGATCCTGTACATCCTTGTATCCCTGTGCAAGCTCGTGAGTGGACAAGACAGTTGAACAGCGTGGACAGTACGGCAGGATGTATTTTCCCTCGTAAATCAGGCCCTTGTCCCAGAGAGATTTTGCAACCCACCAGATGGATTCCATATATTCCGGATTCATTGTCTTGTAGTCGTTGTCAAAATCAACCCAGCGTCCCATACGTGTGATTGTCTGGCGCCATTCTTTTGTATAACGGAGTACAGATGCACGGCAGGCATCGTTGAACTTATCTATACCCATTGCTTCGATTTCATGCTTGGAGTTGATGTTAAGTTCTTTTTCGATTAAATTTTCGATTGGAAGACCGTGACAGTCCCATCCAAAGCGGCGGTCAACCTTCTTGCCCTTCATGGTCTGATAGCGTGGGATTATGTCCTTTATGGTAGACGGAATAAAGTGTCCGAAATGCGGGAGTCCGGTTGCAAATGGAGGTCCGTCGTAAAATACATATTCCTCCGCCCCTTCACGCTGAGAAACGGACTTTTTGAACGTATCGTGTTCCGCCCAATATTTGAGTATTTCTTCTTCCTGCTTAGGAAAATCAACCTTAGGATCCACTGGTTTATACATATTATCCCCTTTATACAATAACTGATTATGTAAATTGTTTAGCCACTTAGACAATAGCAGCTAAATTTCACCTATTTTATCACATTAGAAAGATTTAATCTACTGGTGACATGCTATTTAAAAGTTGACGATTTTGCTGAATTTGTAAAAATGTCCTTTATCTTTTTTTAAATGTATGTTATAATTGGATAAATTGCTAATTCTTTAACGAAAATATAATTTGTGTGAGGATTGAATTATGGATGAAGCAGCTGTAAAGACTTTTTTGAATATTAAGGCAGGAAATACTGCTGATACCTTTGCCGGATTCATGGCCATACATGGCGGAGACTTGACCGCTTCTGTTGCCGACTATCTGGAAAATGCAGTTGATGCAGGAAGCAAGAACGGTTCCGGTGAGTATACTGCCTGGTGTGCGGCTGCCGCCAAAGACATCATGGCCGGAAAATACGGTTCTCTGGCCGATGTGCAGAAAGCCGCGGATGCATTTGCCGCCAGCTGATCAAAGCAATTTTGTTCAAAAAATGACCATTCTTGACAATTAAAAGCCTCTTTCGTATTATAGCCGTATGTGTAGGAAATATCTTCTGATTACGGCTATAGTTTTTTTATTTGCAGGGTTACAAACTGTCGGTGCACAGGTTGTATTTGAAAAATTACAGTGGAATGACCAAAAACTCTTTTACGAGAATTCCGACGGCTGGGTATATGACACAATAGCAGATCTTGCCTCAGAATGCGGACAGATTACCCAGTTGAATTCATCTCCCCTTCCAAAGGCACAATTAAAACAGGCAATTGAAGTAATTGACCGCGACAGCCTCAAACCAAGTTCACAGGAACGATATGACAATCTGCTTGCCTATCTTGACACGGAATACTGGTCAATCGGTGCGGAACCCGTCATGCTGGGAATAAAGGCAAGAGGATCTTTGGAAGTCTTCAAGCGCTCGGAAGATGACATGGAAAGGGACTGGGATTATCTTGACCGTTACATAAATCAGAGTGGTTTGTTCAAGGCTCCGGTGTACCTTACCGCAGGCAATTACGTTACTGTGGAAGCAGGATTTGACAAATTCGGAAACTATTCTAACATAACGGATGACGACAATTGGACAAACCTTCAATATGCCCCCGGAATATGGGATTGGCCCAAAACAGCCTATGCAAGCATTGGAATTCCCATAATGGGGAAAAGTGCCGTCAATTTGCAGATTGGAAGAAACGGAATGCAGATTGGAAACACAAGCCAGCCAAGCGTAATCCTTTCCAACAGATTTACAACGGACGCTTACGTAAGCTTTTCTTTTTATTCCCCTGCAGTCTACTATATCGGTTCTGTTCAGCAGATAGAAACTGATAAATACTTTTACCTTCATCACGTCAACCTAAAGCCATTTAAATTCCTGAGCTTGGGGCTGGTGGAAGGAACCCTGATCCACTCTGATTTCGAGCTTCGTTTCCTGAATCCCCTTATGTTCATGCATTCCTTCTATTCAAGATGGGATGAAAGCTACGATGATAAATACGGAGTTTCCGCTTATTTAGGCCTTACATTTGAATGTGTTCCAGTCAAGAACCTGAGGATTTACGGACTCTTTGCGCAGAATGAAATACAAGCCTTTGGAGAGCTTTCAACTGTTGAAGGACGAAGTACCCCCAACGGAATGGCATGGCAGTTTGGAGCCACCTACAATCTGGCAACAGACGGACCCGGAAGCTGGATTTTCAACGCGGAGGGACAATATGTTTCCCCATGGTGTTATACAAGGAGAACTCCCACCAGCACTTTTATAAGCGAACACATCACCCATTTTGGACAAAAAAAGAATACTTTTGTAGCTTCCCTCGGAGGTCCGGATTCTGCGGCGGCAACTGTAAACGCTTCTTATGAGGTTCCGGGAAAATGGAATGCAAAACTGTCCTACGATTTTGTTGCGCATGGAGAAAACTATATTGAAAAGATGATTCAACAATACAAGGATTCAGATGAAACAAAAGGATCTAACGGATATTACTACTATCCTGATTCAGGCTATTATCAGGATGAAGGAAACACTAATTCCCCCTATGCAGACATTTATGATGCGGCAAGAGTTGCACGCGACATGAGTTTGACCGGCACCGTTGAATGTTCGCATAAATTGACGCTTTCAGGTGAATACGTTTTTAATAAATGGCTTACGGTTCAGGGGGCAGCCTCCTACAAATTCATGTTTAATGCCGGCAACGTGCAGGACAAATTCTTACATGGTGTAGAAGGCATGGCCTGTTTAACTGTGAACCTGCTTTAGAGCAATATAATGGTCAGCCCAAATAATGGACTGACCGTTTATTCATTAGTTCCCTTCAAAGCTAAAATCAAGAGATGAATCGTATTCGTCCATTCCGCAGTAGACATTGTATTCCTTTCCGCGGATTGTTGTCTTTACGATGCATGTTACAGGGAATTCTGAACGAATAAAGTCATAGAGTTCCTTGATGCTTGCATTATCAAACAGATTGTCGGCACTTCTACCTTCGCTAGACTGTCCTGCAGAAAGAAGAACTGTCCTGTATACATTGTCATTTGGACCTGCAAGAACAATACCGTAGTTATAGTCATCCTGTCCTATCCTGATGTAGACAAATGGCAATGAACTGAAAGGTGCAAAGTAGATGCTGTTTTCACCATCACTGATATAATAGCTTTCATCAACCTTCATGCCTTCCACAGAATCCGGAACAAGGGCCGCAGTATTTTCCATCTTGGTCAAATCATGAACAAGCTGAATGAACTGTGCGCTGGTGTACTCCTCAATATCTTCGTCAAGTTCTGTAAGCTTTGCAATCTCTGTCTTTGCTGGACCAGTCTTGGCTGTCTCAGACTTTGAAGCAGATGTATTGCCAGAGTCAGAAAGATTAAGTTCAACAACAACCTTACCGTTTTCATTCTTTGCTGCTGAAGGCTGTGTTCCTGTTGTTTTGGCATCTGATTTTTCAAAGCTGAGTTCCATTACATCGTCATCATCTTCCTCGTCATCCAGTTTAGACGGTGAGACAATTTCAAAGTCAGGGTTCAAAAGGTCAAGAATTCCAACAAGATATTCTTCTCCGCTGATTTCAACATTGTCATATCCCGGCTTTGGACCTGAGTACCAGTAGCTCAATGTATCATAGAGGCCATATGAATACTCATAATAATAGTCTTCATAGCTTTCATACAGATCAGGATACATATAAAGCATTATGTAATCTGCTGAATATTCATTTTGGCCTGCAACAGTGATAAGAAGATCATTCTCGTCATCATCTGCTTCTATGATGGAAAGCAGGTATGGTGTTTCACCAGAAATATCGGCAATCTGGGTAAAATCTCCGTCGGCATACCATGCGATAAGGCCGTCTGAAGTACGCTCAACTTTATCTGTCTGAGACAAGTCAAGTGTAGCAAGATTCTTTTCGATTCTGTTAAGGATATCCTGATACTGTTCAGGGGTTAAAGGATCTCCCACCATGTGAGAATATGACTCGATTACTCCAAGATAATCTTCGTAATCTGACCATTCAGAGACATCGCCCTCTGCACCCTCCGGCTCATACTCAAAATCATAGTTGTATTCCTTTGCAATAATCTCTGCCATACTTCCCTTGAAAACGTGAAGAAGAGGCTTTTTTTCAAGATCATGTGAATAGAAAACGTCTTCTGCAACTTCTACAGGACGTGGAATATGAATGTCAAGATCCGGGCAACCTGCAAAGGCATAGTCAAAAATCAAACGCAGGCTTGAAGGTATGACGGCTTTTTTAAGAGATTCACATTCAGCAAATCCCATATAGCCGATGATTCTGACACTTTCCGGAATTACAATTTCTTCCAATGATTCACAGGCAGAAAAACAGCGGTCAGGAATCAAAGTCAGTTTATTAGACAATGTGATTTTTTCAAGATTTTCACAAGACTCAAATGCAGATACTCCAAGCGAAGTAACTGTATTTGGAATAACCAGTTCTGTGGCTGCATTGTATCTGAAGAACGCATGGTCAGCGATTCCAGTTACAGTCTTACCATCCACAGTTGAAGGAATAACCAAACGTTCGGTATCCTCATTGGTGATTCCAGTGATGATGACGTTGCCTTTTTCATCCAGCCTGTAATTCCAGATGCCATTTGATGATGTTTCGGCTCCAAGCCAGATTGCACCAAATGCAAGCAACACGGCAAGTAAAATTCTTTTTGAAAATTTCATTGCAAGTTCCCCCTATATTTTTTGTCCTAGAAGCGGATTTTTTTGTCAGTACCGGCATAGTATTCTTTGCGTAATGACTTAACCTGCTCGTCCTTTAAATAATCATCAAAGTTCATCATTCTGTCTATGACTCCCTTTGGTGTAATTTCAATAATTCTGTTGGCTATTGTGCTGATGAATTCATGGTCATGGCTTGAGAACAGCACTACCCCGTTGAAGCGTACAAGTCCCTGGTTCAAGCTTTCGATACTCTCAAGATCAAGGTGGTTTGTCGGGTCATCAAGAATCAGAACATTTGCACCGCTAAGCATCATTTTACTGAGCATGCAGCGGACCTTTTCTCCTCCGGAAAGAACCTTGACAGGCTTTAGGCTTTCATCTCCTGTAAAAAGCATCCTTCCCAGGAAACCGCGTACATATGAATCGTCCTGATCCTTTGAATACTGCTTGAGCCAGTCGGTGATGTTCAAGTCGTTGCTGAAATACTGGCTGTTGTCACGGCCCATGTATGTTTGCTTTGTGGTCTGGCCCCAGTTTACCGTCGCACCCTCGCATTTTGCCTCACCGGAGATGATGTCAAAGAAAGATGTGATGGAATTGTGCTCCATTCCGACAAAGGCAACCTTTTCTCCCGGATGAATCGTGATGTTAAAGTCGTTAAGCAGGACGTTTCCCTCAGAGTCTTTTGAATTGAGGTGTTCTGCCGTCAGGACAAAGTTACCGATTTCCCTGTCGCTCTGAAAATGGACATAGGGGAATTTGCGGCTTGTAACGGGAAGTTCCTCAAGTTCAAGTTTTTCAAGGACCTTTTTGCGGCTGGATGCCTGTCCTGCCTTTGATACGTTTGAGGCAAAGCGCTGGATGAAGGTTTTAAGCTCTGCCATCTTGTCCTCGCGCTTTTTCTGCTGGTCCTTTGCCTGCTTCTGCATGATCTGGCTCATCTGATACCAGAAATCGTAGTTACCCGTAAACTGGGTTATCTTTCCGTAATCTATGTCGCAGACGTAGGTGCATATTGCGTTAAGGAAGTGGCGGTCATGGCTTACTACTATGACGCAGTTTTCTGATTCAATAAGGAAGTCCTCAAGCCATGAGATGCTTTCCAGGTCAAGACCGTTGGTAGGCTCATCAAGAAGAAGGATGTCTGGATTTCCAAAAAGGGCCTGAGCCAGAAGAACCCTAACCTTTTGTCCTTCATCAAGGTCGCTCATCATCCTGTCGTGGAATTCTTCCTCAAGACCCAGACCAGAGAGCATCTGTTCAATCTGATTTTCCGCCTCATAACCGCCAAGCTCACCAAATTCGGCTTCCATTTCCGCGGCCTTTATTCCGTCTTCCTCAGAAAAATCGGGCTTTTCGTATATGGCATCCTTGTCTTTTCCAAGCTGATAGAGTTTAGGGAATCCCATCATGACGGTTTCCTTTACCGAATACTCATCAAAGGCAAAGTGGTCCTGACTGAGTTTAGCAAGACGTTCTCCCGGTGTCATGCTGACCTGTCCTGAATCATACTCCTGCTCGCCGGAAAGTATCTTCAGGAAAGTTGATTTACCCGCTCCGTTGGCTCCGATTATGCCGTAACAGTTTCCTTTCAAGAATTTTAGGTTTACGTCCTTGAACAGAGGCTTTTCGCTGAATTTTAATGTCAAATCTGAAACTGACAGCATTTTATTTCTCCTTTCCACCAAAGAATGATTTTATTTTTGCAAAAAGACCCTTCTTCTGATTCTTCTGTGCATTCTTTACGGCAGGCTCGTTCTTGCGTTTGCCGTTGTTGTGCTGGGCGGCCGTCCTCTGGTTCTTTTGAGGCTGTTTTCTTGAGGCCTGATTCTTCTGGTTTGAACCATTCTTTTTGCCCGAAGCCTTTGCCCCGGAAGATCCCGCACCATATTTTTCCTTGTAGAGTTTCATGCGCTCTTCTGTTGACATTGATGCAAGCCTGTCGGCATCTCCTTCGCCATAGACACGCCTGTCCCTCTTGTATTCACTTGATGCGGCCTTGTTTTTGGAAGAATACCTTCCCTTTCCGCGTCCGCTTTTTCCACCACGATGTCTTTCTTCATACTCACGCTGCTTTTTCCTGCCGTATTCGCTTTTGTCGTGGTAGTCCTCGTGATAGTTTTCCGTGCGGATGTAAATTCCCTGACTCTTGTCCTCCACCATAAGGCTTGAGTCTGCAACCTGTGACGGAATTGATTTTCCGATATAGCGTTCAATTGCCGGAAGCGAATAAACGTCCTGCTCGCAGCAAAGCGTATATGCCTTTCCTGATTTTCCAGCCCTGGCAGTACGTCCGATTCTGTGGACATAGTTTTCCGCCTCATTTGGGATGTCATAGTTGATTACCATGGCAAGGTCGTTAACGTCTATTCCACGTGCCGCCACATCAGTAGCGACAAGGCACTTTATCTTTCCTTCCTTGAACCTGTCCATTATGGCAAGCCGCTTCTTCTGAGGAAGGTCACCGATTATGAATTCGCTTTCAACTCCGTTCAGGTTGAGGCGTTTTGAGATGACCTCGCAGCTTCTTTTGGTGTTGCAGAAGATTATGAGGCTTTCCGGGTTTTCCCTTGTAATGATTCCCAAAAGCAGCTTTATCTTGTCGTCACTTGAAACGTGGTAAAGAGACTGGTCTATCTCGTCTACCGTAATGTTTTCCGCCTGAATCGTGATTTCCGCAGGGTTTCTGGTGTATTCCCATGCAAGGTTCTTGACGTATGTGTTGAGTGTTGCGCTAAAGAGCATGGTCTGCCTTTTTTCCGGCACAGGGAGCACCTTCAACAGTTCCCTCAAGTCCGGATAGAAGCCCATGTCAAACATCCTGTCAGCTTCATCAATTACGAGGAATGCAACAGAACTCAAATCCATCTGTCCGCTTTTCTGAAGGTCTATTACACGTCCCGGTGTTCCAATAAGGAAATCCACGCCTTTTTTAAGTGAAGCTATCTGCTTGTCATAGCCCACACCACCATAAAAGCTGTCACACTTTAGCGAAGTATATTTGCACAGCTTCTGTGCTTCTTCCTGAACCTGAACGGCCAGTTCACGTGTCGGCACCATAACCAGGGCCTTTTTACCTGAGACCTCGCCCCTTGTGAGCATTTCCTGAATTATCGAAATAAGATAAGCGGCTGTTTTACCAGTTCCCGTCTGTGACTGAACATATAGGTCACGTCCTTCCAGGGAATTCTGCAAAACCTGTTCCTGTACCGGCGTACAGCTGACATACCCTGAGTCTGAAATTCCCTTGAGCAGTTCTTCCTGCAATACAAAATCTGTAAAATTCATTTCATATAACTATAGCAAGTTTAACGGATTATGTATAGAGGAAGTTGCAAGTATAATTCCATAAATCTAGTTAACGGAGATTTTCCATGTCCTGTGGATTTTGGCGTTCCTGTAGTCGTCCGGAACGGTCTTTGCGCTTATGTCCTGGACGGCCAGCTCACTGCCTGACGGACATTGCAGGAGTGAAGCGTCAAAACTAAGCCGCCTGCTGTTCGTACTGAAATACAGGATGCCCTTGGGTTTTAATATAGCTATACACTTGTTAGCCAAAGTACTCCAGTCCCGGTTTATGTCCAGGGTATTGTCTGTCCTTTTTGAGTTGCTGAAAGTTGGGGGATCCAGAATTATTATGTCAAAGCGGTTTGTCCCCTCCTTGTTTGGAACCTCGGCATTTTTCTGGTTTATGAAGCCTATTGCGTCCTGGCGGGTAAAAATATATTTTTCATTATCCTCAAACCCATTAAGTCGCATGTTTTCCTTTGCCCATTCAAGATAGGTTTTGCTCATGTCCACACTTTCCACACGCCGGGCCTTTCCTTCAGCGGCATAGACGGAAAAACTTCCCGTATAGCAGAAAAGGTTAAGCACGGATTTTCCTGAGCATGTTGAACGTACAATGTCACGCAGGGGCCTGTGGTCAAAAAACAAGCCCGTGTCAAGGTATTCGGAAAGGTTCACGTTAAAAAGCTGCCCCTGCTCCTGAACAATTCCCTTTACGACAGAAGAACTTTCTATTTTTTCGTATTGCTCGGTGCGGCCATTTTCGTTTCCAGACAGCTTTTTTCTTGTCTTGGTTATTACATGGCTTTCGTCAATCTCCAGGGTTTGGGCCAGGACTTTTACCATTTGCTCAAGCCACAGCTTTTCTTCTTCCTCAGGTTTCTCATAGGGACGCTCGTAAAGATAAAGATGTATGAATGTCCTTCTTTTTTCCTCATTCAGAAGGTAATTTGCATATGAATCATTTTTGCTTATGGCGGCATTAAGTTCTTGAAGTTGAATAAGATTCTGATATTTATCCGTCACATCATCCGGAACAAAAGTATAAAGATCCACGGACAATGGAATTTCCGGAATATCCCTGTCATAAAGCCGATAGCAGCTGATGCGGTTTTTACGAGCCCATTTTCTAAGAAGCCGGTATTGTTTCCCTATCCTGTTTGCAAACAGTGTCTTTTGATTCTCCAGCTTTTTGTCCGCAGTGTTTTCCAATTCAGTTTCCTTTTAGCTTATTTTAGATTATTGCTTGAAGAAAAAAAAAGCCCCCTTGCGGTGGCCTTAATCTTGATTTCCCCAGACATTGTCATTTGTCTGGGGTTTTGGATAACTCAAAAAAAGTCTTTCCGGGTTTTCCTTATCTCTTGTTTACGCGATCCTTGAGTGCTTTACCAGGCTTGAATTTTGGCATCTTGGCTGCAGCAATCTTGATTGTTTCTCCAGTCTGAGGGTTGCGTCCTGTACGTGCGGCACGCTTGCCTACTGTAAATGTTCCGAAACCAATGAGCTGAACGTCCTTGCCTTTGGTTAATTCCTTTGACACTGTCTCAACAAATGCCTTTACAGCTGCTTCGCTGTCTTTCTTTGTGAGGCCAGTTTCCTTTGCGATGGCTTCCACAAGTTCTACTTTGTTCATACTATTTTCTCCATGTAGTTTTTTGACTTTCCATTTCTGAAAAGCCTTGTTTGAAAGTATAACTCATATTTAATCATATATCCAGTAGAAAATCAAGAAATTTCTTTTTTTTCTGAAAATAAAAAAACGCTATTGACACAATCCTAACTTTGTGATAATTTTATATCACTTTAGCGGAGGATTAGCTCAGCTGGGAGAGCACCTGGTTTACACCCAGGTTGTCGGCGGTTCGATCCCGTCATCCTCCATAATCCAATTCGGGATGTAGCGCAGCTGGTAGCGCATCTGGTTTGGGACCAGAGGGTCGCTGGTTCGAATCCAGTCATCCCGACTAAATGCCCCACAAGAATAGGGGCTTTTTTTATGTCATTATTGACAAAACGGACTTTTGCTTATACGATTATTATGTCGGTTACTGATGGGCGACTAGCTCAGTTGGTTAGAGTGCAAGCATGACACGCTTGAGGTCTCTGGTTCGATCCCAGAGCCGCCCATCAGTAGCCGTCTTTTTTTTTAAATTTCAATCTTTTCTCTTGAAAATTTGATGTTTCCATATATAATCTAATTGAGAGGTTATATCAAATATTTAAAAATCATCCTCTTCTCAATGGAAATTCACAAGGAGTTTTTTATGGTGCACAGTGATGTTCAGATTAAAGAAATTGTTTCACAATTAACCCTTGAAGAAAAATGTTCTATGCTCAGCGGTTCAGATTTCTGGCATACTCAGGCTATAGAACGACTTGGCATTCCGTCCATAATGGTGAGCGACGGACCTCAGGGACTCAGGAAGCAGGATGAGAATTCCTCTGGAGTAAACGACAGCATCAAGGCCATAAGTTTTCCCTGTTCCTGTGCTTCAGCTTCGTCCTTCAACAGGGAAACCCTCAAGAAACTGGGCTCAACCCTTGGAGACGAATGTCAGGCCCAGAACGTGTCAACAATCCTTGGTCCAGCAATAAACATAAAGAGGTCTCCCCTCTGCGGCCGCAATTTTGAATATGTAAGCGAGGATCCATATCTGGCAGGAGAACTTTCCGCCTCATACATCAACGCCGTGCAGGAAAAGCATGTCGGAACAAGCCTAAAGCACTTTGCGCTTAACAATCAGGAATACCGCCGCCTTACAAATTCATCTGACTGCGACGTACGCACAATACGCGAGATTTATCTTCCTGCATTTGAGATTGCCGTAAAAAAATCCCAGCCTGCGACAATAATGCACAGCTACAATCTTATAAACGGAGAATATGCCGGAGAAAGCAAATGGCTCCTTACCGATGTCCTCAGAAAAGAATGGGGATTCAAGGGCCTTGTGATGAGTGACTGGGGTGCCGTCTCAACAAGATGGAAAGGTGTCATGGCAGGTGGAGATCTGGAGATGCCTTCCTCAGGCGGAATAAACGACAGGCTCGTTCTTGAAAAGGCAAAGAATGATCCTGAGCTTGTAAAGAAAATTGACGAGAGCGTCGAGCGCATACTCAAATGGGTCTATGACTTTGTGGACAACAGGGAGAAAGGTGAATTCGATTTTGACAAGCACCATGAGATTGCACGTGAGATTGAGGAGGATTCTATCGTTCTTTTGAAGAATTCAGGCCTTCTTCCTCTGGACATGTCAAAAAAATATGCCGTTATCGGAGAATTCGCACAGAAACCGCGTTATCAGGGAGGTGGCTCAGGTCACATCAACGCAAAGAAGGTTTCAAACGCAATTGATGCACTTAAAGCGGCAGGCCTTAAATTTGAATACGCAAAGGGATTCATGGCAGAACCTGGAAAAGACTCTGCAAAGGCAAAGGAAATAAATGAATCACTTGCAAAGGAAGCCATGGCTGTGGCGCAAAATGCAGATGTCGTCCTTGTTTTCGCAGGATTGCCTGACAGTTTTGAGAGCGAAGGCTATGACCGCACCCACATGGACATGCCACAGGAGCAGAATGAGCTTATCGACTCACTTTGCAGCTCCGGAAAGAAAGTCATAGTGGTACTGCATAACGGCTCCCCTATTACAATGCCGTGGGTAGACAAGGTTGAGGCCATACTTGAGCTTTATCTTGGTGGAGAGGCAGTTGGAGAGGCATGTGTCAACGTATTGACCGGAAAAGTAAATCCAAGCGGAAAACTTGCTGAGACATTCCCCCTCAGGCTGGAGGACACACCGTCATACATGTCATTTGCAAACGACAAGACACACACAAGCTACGGCGAGGGAATATTTGTCGGATACCGCTGGTATGACACACGCAAGATGAACGTGCTCTTCCCGTTCGGTTACGGCCTGAGCTACACTACATTTAAATATTCAGACCTTCAGCTTGACAAAAGCGAGATGACAGACTCAGACACGGTAAAGGCAACGGTAACAGTGACAAACACAGGCTCTGTTGACGGAAAGGAAATCGTTCAGCTTTATGTATCTGACAAGACAAAAACCGCAGTCCGCCCGGTAAAGGAGCTCAAGGGATTTGAGAAAGTCTTTATTCCGGCAGGCAAGTCGCAGAAGGTAAGTTTTGAGATCGACAAGCGAAGCCTTGCATGGTTTGACGTTGAGCAGAACGACTGGTATGCCTCCACAGGAGAATATGAGATTCTTGTGGGTCCATCTTCCGCAGAACTCCCCTGTTCCGCCAAATTGAATTTCAAGACATCGGTTCAGAGGCCAATCAAAATCTCCGAGAACACGACTCTGGGTGACCTCTACAGTAACGAGAAGGCCGCTGCCATACTCAAGGGACTTCAAAAGTCTGCAATGCAGGATCTTGAGAATACCAGCGAAAGTGCCTCCGAGGCCCTTAATGAGGAGATGGGTGCTGCAATGATGGACGGTTCACCTCTTAGAAACCTCATGGTCTGGGGACGTATGTCGCTTGAAGAATACAATAGCCTTGTTGAAAAATTAAAGGATGCTGTAAAATCGGAGTAATGATGAAAAAGCTTTATCAGTTTATACTTTTTGTTTTAGTACTTCTCTTAAGCTCTTGTGAATTCGATGACAAGAAAGCCTGGGATATTTCCTCTGGATGGAAGATCCACAACGGTGACAACCTGGCCTGGGCAAATCCTGATCTGGATGACAGGGGATGGGATGACTGCCCTTCTGTACTTGACACCATCGCATTTAAGGATTCCTCAAACAGATTGTGGATAAGGAAAACCGTTAAAATCCCCAATGCTCTGGCAAATGACTCGGTGTGGCTTGGAATAAGCAAGCTGAGTGCAGCCGCAGAGGTTTATGCCAACGGAATCTATATCGGAACTGTTGGTTCTCTCAGGCAGAATCTGGACATACGTACCGAGCGTTTTGTTGAATTTCTTATTCCGTCCAACTGTATAAATGACGGTCAGGTCATAATCGCCCTCCGCATAGCAGGTAACGCCGGAATATTCAACGCAGTGGGCATTTCCCTTGACAATGCATCTCAGGCCTCTTTCCAGCTGGATGTACACAATGTGTTCTCTGAGAAGCTGTTCAACATCCTCACATACATATGTCTTTTCATCATGTTCTACTCGCTTTTCCTGTTCTTTGGCAACAAGAATGACCTGACATATTTGTTCTTCTCCCTCTGTCTGTTTTTCATAAGCCTTTACTTCAACGATCTTGGAGCGGAACACATCTCCATCAACTATGCTGTAAACCGAATAATCGCACGTGCCTCTCTCCCGGTAAGCCTAAGCTTCATGGCTATGTTCCTTAACAATTTCTTTAAGGGAAAGCATCTTCGGGAAATGGTTATCGGAGGAATAGTATTTGACTTAGTGATATTCATCCTCTACTTTGTGGCGATTAAGAACGGGGCACTTCAGAACCTTCTGTTCAAGCTGTTCCTGCTTCCTATTATTGTTGTAATTGTCTATGGATTCATACTTTCATCCAGGGGAATAAAGAAAAAGCGTCTTGATGCCACCATGGTTTTCATAGGCTTTGTTTTGGGAAGCCTCCTTTCACTGTATGACATCATATACATGCTGATGGGCAAGGTCCCGTTCATCTGGCTTCAGGGATTGGGATTCTTCGTCCTGAACCTTTCCATCTTCATCACGCTGAGCATCAGGTCCGCACATGACAAAAAACAGGTTGTCCTGCTTGCCGCTGAATCTGCAGCCCAAAGGGACAAGCTTTCTGAGATTTTTGCCGCCGCCAAGCTTATGGCCAACGAAACATCAAAGATTTCCAACGAGCTTGAACAGTCTGTAGAATCGGTATCCAAGGCAACAAAGCAGTCACAGGACAAGGTTTCTGTCATCAACAGTGCCATCGTTGAGCAGAACAGGATCCGTGAGGAAACAGCTGACGCCGTAAAGGCCCTTACAGATTTCCTTGGAAGAATGAATGATGAATTTGCCCTTTCAACTGCCAGCATAGAAAAGACAGCATTAAGCACCCGCCAGGTTATGGACGGAATAGAAACCGTCGGTGTGGGAATCAACACTGCGGCCGGATTCTCCAACTCACTCAGCTCGCTTACAAATGACGGTACCCACGACATGAAAAAGCTTGATGAGCTGATGAAGGAGATTCAAAAGTCGTCAAACGAAATCCTTTCGGTAGTTACAACTCTCGATGACTTTGCACAGCAGACAGACCTTCTTTCCATGAACGCCTCTATCGAAGCGGCTCACTCAGGTGAAGCAGGAAAAGGTTTCTCTGTCATCGCACATGAAATAAAGAATCTTGCCGCACAAAGCTCAAGCTGGTCTGCAAAAATCGGTGAAATCATCATGACCGTCATCCAGACTATCGGTGAAGGCGTAAAGCTTACGGACAAAGTAAACTCAACCCTTGACATGATCAAGAATGGAGCAAGCCAGAGTGCAAAGGAAGTGTCTCTTGCGGCTCAGGGCATGGAAGAACAGCGTGATGCGGGAAAAGCGGTTACCGAGGAATCCATCGCCCTTTCAGAATCTGCAGTAAGAATGAAAAACGAGGTGTCCAGCCAAAGTTCATTTGCAACTCAGGTTATGGGAAACATGCAGGAACTTTCAAATGCATCGGAACTTGTTACGCGTGCAAGCTCAGACATTTATACAGATTCACAGATTCTGGCACAGACTGTTGAATCACTTAAATCGCTTGCACAGAGAAGTCAGGTTGCGGCAAAGAAACTGCTCGAGCTCATGGAGCAATAATCTGTTTTATTGATTTTCTGTGGAACAATGTGCTGCGCTTGCCTCTGCGCTTGTGCGGCCGTTCTTCAGCATTTCCTGCATCGTATGCCATCCAAGGACAGCACATTTTACGCGAGCCGGCATGAAGCTGATGTTCTTTAATGCGGCTGCCTCATCCAGTTCCTCAAGCTGACCGTCATCGGTCACCTCGCCCTTTATCATTCCGATAAAAAGATCCGCAAGGCGAAGTGCCTCATCCTTTGGTTTTCCGATTATGTCATCAAGCATCATGTCAACGGAAGCCTGGCTTATGGCACATCCCGAACCGTTGAATGTTCCTTCCTCTACAATTCCCTGGTCATTTATCTTAAGCTGAAGATAGATAGTGTCACCGCAGCTTGGATTAACACCCTTAAGGGTATAGGTCGGCTGCTCCAGAACGCCTTTGTGTGTCGGGTTTATATTGTGTTCATTTAGAATTTCTGCATATAAAGATTTCAGGTCCATTTTTTCCACCTACATTTCAGACTATAACACATTCAATTGCAAGGTACAATAGCAGTTTTTCATTCGACCGTAATGTTTCCGGTTTCTGTGGAAGCGTTGATTTTTTTTGGTCCGCCGTCCACCTTGCAGCTTTTGCCCTGTTTTTCTCCTCCCAGAATGATGCTGCCGATTCCGACATTCAAATCAATGGAATAATCCGACAAGAGTTTGATTCCCCTGATCCTGACGTTTCCCAATTTAGAACTGGCATTAAGCTCGTCGAAGCTTGTGTTGGAGATGCTCTGGTTTCCGGTTGCCGTCTTGACCGTAAGGATAGAAGATGAGAGGTTTTCAACGGAAATGTTGCCCGTATCCGATTCTACACTGGACTCTGCGGAAAAACAGTCCGAGACCTTCAGGTTTCCTACACCACAGTTAACCATTATGGCATCCGATGACACACCCTGAACTGAAACGTTTCCCACTATGCTTGCAAGATCTATCTCCGAAAACCGCTTTCCCCCGGCCTTTCCGCTTTGACAGGTAATCTCCACCACACACATGATGTTTTCCGGGAATTGCTTCCTGCGGACTTTTTCCGACTGGCTTATTGTAAGTTTTCCGTCTGATTCCCTTATTTCTGGCATCAGTTCCTTGTAGGAGCAATCTGCCCTGACAGAAAAGGCATCTCCTGCCAAGAGCTTTAAGTCCCCAAAATAAAGCTTTGCATCAATCGAGTGGATTTCGGAGGACACCGGCTGCTCTATTGAAAAGTTCCCCTTCATCCTGCTCAATTCCTTCCTTCTCCTGGCATTTTTATCGCAGCCCAAAACAAGCAGTCCAAAGAGAATCAGGACCCCAAAAAAACTTAGGAAATTGTCAATTTTTTTCATAAATAACTACTCCATCTTTTTAAAGTCTACCATGTCTTTAAGGATTTTTCCACCTTTTTCCCCTTTACAAAACCGCAGATAAAAAGTAAAATTCAACTCATGAAAGTCACTTTAAAAGAAATCCGCAGACTGCAGGAAGATATCACAGACGAAATCGATTCAATCAGCGATGTTCCAGACGTTGATTATGACTTGCTTACTGAGCTCAGGACAATCAACTTCAACATAACAATGCTTTTCCTCCGTTACAGCATGGAAAAAGACACCACTGTGATTGAGCTTGATGACAATGCTGACATAAAGATAATTGAGGCCTTGAAACCAAGACGCAAGCATATCAGCACTAAAAAAGGAAACACAGATGCGTTCATCACCCATCTTACACCTCTCCTGCAGAATCTTTTGAATGACATTGACGATTTACGCTCAACCTTGCCCAGCGGATCAAGAAACTATCTCGCAAAAAACATAGATGCACAGCTTATGAGGGCCAAAGAGCCTATTGAAAAAATCATCAGCCTTGAGGGAGACGAGGATACCCTTGCCGCCTGGAAGAAAACAGTTGTATCCAGCGTGGTGAATGCCGCAGCGACCATGGGTAAAACCCGCACGGAGAAAAAAGCCGCAGCCGCACGTGAGAACGGAAGGAAAGGTGGCCGTCCCAAGAAAGAGACTGAAAAAAAGAGCGGATCTTCCAAAGCAAAAAAGACCGCTTCAAAAGCTCCTGCCAAAAAAGCCTCAAAAACAGCGGTAAAAACCAAGGCAAAAGCCAAGACCACAGAAAAGAAGGCTTCCAGGTCAAAAACCAGAAAATAGCGGAAATTTTTTTAAAACAAATTGACATAACGCTACATATAGTGTATAATACAAGGTAGATTCAGTATAAATCCACTATTTATATTGAACGATTCCCACTCAGCTCTGTCAGTTTTCCCACTAATCCCGCTGGCAGAGCATTTTTTTTATCTTATGGAAATCAGGATGTAACAAATCTTTTTACATATTGTTTATTTATTTGAATTGACCGATGGGCATTTTATGGAGTATTATGGAAGTATGGTTAGACGTAGTTTGATTTTTTGCGCAGCTGTATTCATTCTCCTCCTGGCATCTTGTGCTTCAAAACAAGAAGAAGAAAGCAATGTCGCAGTGCCGCCAGCCAATATCATACGGCCACTGCCTGCGAAGAACAAGACGACAGTAAAACCAAAGACCGAAAAGGCCACAGCTAAAACAGAGGAAGCACCTGCTCAGAAAAAATCCGCGGATCCGCCAGTTGAATCCGAGGTAAAAAAGGAGCCCGAACCTGTAGTTGAACAAGAGGTTGAACCGGAGGTTGAAGAGCCCAAGAAGGAAGTTGCAGAAAAACCGGTTAGCGAGCCGGAACCTGTATACGAGGATCCTGATGTAGCGCCAGCTGCCCTGACTTTTGCTGTACAGACACAAAGGGAAAAAGCACCCGTGCCGATTGATGATCCGGAACCGGAGCCTGTAGCAAAAACACAGACAGCCGCACCAAAAACGGAAACAAAGGTTCAGCCGAAAACTGAAACCAAGCCGAAAACCGAGACCAAGACGGAGACTAAAACAACAACCGTAACGACTCCAAAGAAGGAAACAAGCACAACCCCTAAAACAGAGGTTAAAACAGAAACAAAGACACCAGCTAAAACGGAGGTCAAGAAGGAAGAAACCAAGCAGGATGTCCAGAAAAACGAGGAATATGAGCGTTCTGTCGGAAAATCCACGACATCTGCGGTAACCATGCAGGTTTTTGAGGAAGACAAGAAGGATATCCTTAATATCATCAGCAAACTGGACACGGTCATGAAAAACCGGGATTATAAGTCATGGCTGACATATCTTAACGATGAGAGCATACGCTACTGGTCAAACCGGAAAAATCTGGCAAAGGCAGAATCACGTCTTCCAGTAAAAGGGCTTCAGCTCTCAAACCTTGAGGACTACTTCAAGTACGTGTTCATACCGTCAAGAAGTGGCCGGCGTGTGGATGAAATCCGTTACGAGAATGACAAGCAGGTAAAAGCGGTTCAAGTCAACGGTAGCACGGATGTTGTATATTACAATTTTGAAAAGAATGCAAATGGCGTATGGAAATTGCGTTTGCCTTCTAATTCAGATTGAAAATTAACCGATAATATATTATAATTTATTGGTATATTAATTCAGGAGGAATTGATAAATGAAAAAAGCAAAATTATTCTTGGCTGGCTTTCTCTGCCTTGCTGTTGCCGGAGGTGCATTTGCACAGTCAAAGTCAAGAAATGAAACAACTGTAGAAGATGAATATCTTAGCAGTGTGGAAGATGTCATCATCACAGAATTGGCATCATCCCCAGAATATGACAATAAGATAATCGCACTGCAGTATTTGGAGAATGCTCTGGGAGAAGGTCGTTCAACTCCTGATATGGTTAGGGCATTGACAGGACTTGCCGGAGAAGGCGTTACAACAAAAGCACGCACAAACGGCCGTCTTATGAATAACTACCCGGACATCCGCCGCAAAGCATGTGAGCTTTTGGGTCAGGTTCCGACAGAGGAGTCCAAGAATACTCTGGTTCAGATCATCGCCGATGATACTGAGTCTATGGTAGTTGCCGCCGCTGTTCACTCTCTTGGAGACATCGGCCTCAACGAAAATGATGAGGTTGTAAGTGCCATCGAGTTCGTACAGCGCCGCTATGCTGCCCTTAATCCATCAAGCTCACTGGCTCTTGAGATTCTGTTCGCATATGAGAAGCTTGCAGACTCTGTAACAGACAAGGCTCCGATGATTGAGTCAATCGCAGCAATTGCAGCAAACTACCGCTTTGCTACAACTGTACGCACAAAAGCATACGATTTGATCAGAGATCTTCAGTCTAAATAAAATGACAAAAAAAACGGGCTGCTGTTTTGGCAGTCCGTTTGCGTTTTTACGGGAGATACGGGACTCGAACCCACAACCTTCGGCTCCGGAGGCCAACGCTCTATCCAATTGAGCTAATCTCCCCTTTTTTTCTTAAACAAGTCGTTTTAGACCTAGACAGAATAGCCTTAATGTATTAAATTGTCAACCGTAGAGAAAAAAGTTAGATGGAAAGGCAGGGAGAGTTTTGCCTTGATTTTATTTATTGTAGGAGCATAAATGGAACCTATCATCCTTGCGTCATCTTCTCCACGTCGCCAAGAAATCTTAAAGCTTTTAAACATTCCGTTTCAAGTTCATCCGTCTCAAATTGAAGAAGCCTACCCTTCTGATATTGACACTTCCAAGGTTGCCCTGCATGTTGCAGCGAACAAAGTAAAAGCCGTGATTTCCTCACTTCCAGCGGGGCAAGAAGTCCAATGGATTCTTGGTGCAGACACGACAATAGTTCTTGATGGAAAAATATATGGCAAACCAGGATCTGCAGAGGAAGCCTCAGACTTTATGCGTAAATTCCAGGGACGTACACATCAGGCGATTACAGGCCTTGTCCTTTACAACGGGGCTTGCCACAAAAGCACGGAAAGATGCTCAATCACCGAAGTAACTTTCTCCCCTATGAGTGACCAGGAAATTGACTGGTACGTCAGCACGGGAGAATGGCATGGAGTTGCCGGTGGGTACCGAATTCAGGGGCTGGCATCTTGTTTTATCAGAGAAATTAAGGGTTCAGAAAGTGGCGTTATGGGCTTGCCTATATTTGAACTTTATGATATCCTCAAGGAGCAAAATTATTCTTTGCTTGAATAGTTTTGCCGGGCACTGACAGCGGGCTGTTGGCTCAGCACAGTGTTACGAAATCTTCCGGGTCCATTTTTATGGATCACGAGTAAAAGGTCAGGTGGAAAATAGCGGGTAGTCTTATATCCGTTAAATTTTCCGGTGAAGGAGTTAATCATGGCAGTAGTAACCATGAAGAGTCTGCTTGAGTCCGGCGTACATTTCGGACATCAGGTTAAGCGTTGGGACCCGCGCATGAAGAAGTACATCTTCGCAGAGCGCAACGGTATTCACATCATCGACTTGCAGAAGACAATCACTGCAATCAAAGACAGCTACGAGGAAATCCGCAAGGTAGCTTCAGCAGGCAAGTCAGTTCTTTTCGTAGGAACAAAAAAGCAGGCACAGCAGGCAATCCAGAAGGAAGCAGAGCGCTGCGGCCAGTTCTACGTAAACAACCGCTGGTTGGGCGGTACACTCACCAATTTTGCAACAATCAAAAAATCACTTTTGCGCCTCAAGAAAATCGAAAAGATGGAAGTAGACGGCACTTTTGACAACCTTACAAAGAAGGAAGTCGCATCCATCCTCAAGGAAAAGGAAAAGCTGCAGAAAAACTACGGTGGAATCAAGGAAATGAAGGAACTGCCAGGTGCAATCTTCATCATCGACACCCACAAGGAACAGATTGCAGTTAAGGAAGCGCACCGCATGGGCATCCCGATCATCGCAATCGTAGATACAAACTGCAACCCAGAGGGCATTGACTTCCCTATTCCAGGAAATGACGATGCTATCCGTGCAATCAGCCTCTTTACATCAATCATTGCCAACGCCGTAATCGAGGCAGACAATGAGCAGGGCCTCAAGATCATCGAGACATTGGGTGATGACGATGACGTTATGACCGATGCTTCAACAAAGCGTGAGGATGAAGAGATTGTTGACTATTCAAACTACACTCCGACAGAAGAAAAGGAAGAGGATGTAGAAGCCGACAAGAGAGACGAAGAAGACCTGATCGATGAAGACAGGGCATATTCAAAATAAAAAACAGGGGTAATAAAATGGCTATTTCAGCTTCACAGGTAAAAGAACTGCGCGATTTAACCGGTGCAGGCATGATGAACTGCAAAAACGCCCTTGAGGAATCAAACGGCGACATTGAAGGCGCAATCAAGATTCTTAAGGAAAAGGGACTTGCTGCAGTTGCAAAGCGCTCAGAAAGATCAACAAATGAAGGCCGCATTTTCCTGCGCCAGGTAGGAAACAAGATTGCCGCAGCTTCACTTGTTTGTGAGACAGACTTTGTTGCCAAGAACGAAGAATTCATCGGATGTGGCGAAAAGATTCTGGATTTGGTATTCGAGAAGGGATATACGGAAGTTGTTCCGGAACTTTCTGATGTACTCATGGGATTTGCCGCTAAGACTGGCGAAAACATGTCAGTAAGCAAGATTACAGTTGTAGAAGTTCCTGCAGATTCTGTTTCAGGTACTTATGTACACACAGACTTCAAGACCGCTGCAATTACAGTAGTCAAGGGATCTTCAGACGACAAGGTAAAGGAATTTGCACGTGACTGCTGCATGCACCTCGTTGCATTTACTCCGGCTTACCTCAAGCAGGAAGAAGTTCCACAGAGCTATATCGACGAGCAGAAGGAAATCTTCCGCACTCAGATGGCAAACGATCCAAAGGACGCTTCAAAGCCAGAGAATGTAAAGGAAAACATTCTTAACGGAAAAATCAAGAAGCATCTTGCAGAGATTTGCTTTGTTGACCAGGCATTCGTAAAGGATGACAAAAAGACCGTTACACAGAAACTGGATGAAATCGGAAAGGATGTAGGCGCACAGCTTTCATTCGGCGATGTTCAGCTTTTGCTTCTCGGAAAATAAAACAAACGGGCTGCCCGCATCATGTTGCAAACAAAGCAGTAATGGTGAGGACAGCCTTGTCTTTTAAAATCTGAAAAAAGTTTCATAAGGCGAAGGCTTTTTGGAATAAACTAGTTTTTTAAGGGGGATATTATGGCAGATAATGAAAGCCGCATGGAAAAAACTGTAAATGCACTCAAGGAAGAATACAACACAATCCGCACAGGACGTGCAAGTGCATCTATTTTTGATAAAGTCCGCGTAGACTATTACGGCACACCTACTCCACTGGCTCAGGTCGGAACAATTTCCATTCCAGAGGCACGCATGGTGGTTATCTCTCCGTTTGACAAGTCTCTTATCTCTGACATCGAAAAAGCCATTCAGAAAGCAGAGCTGGGACTTAACCCAAGTAACGACGGTAAAGTAATCCGCATTGCAATTCCCCCGCTAACAGCAGACCGCCGCAAAGAACTTGTAAAGCAGGCTAAGGCAACCGCAGAGAATTACAGGACAACAATCCGCAACATCAGGCGCGATGGAAACGATGACCTCAAGAAGCAGCAGAAGGCCGGAGAGATTACCGAAGACCAGCTGAAGACAGAAACTGACAAGCTTCAAAAACTTACAGACAAATACATTGACGAAATCAACAAGGTTTATGAAGCAAAAGAAAAGGAAATAATGGATTAAAACCCGTGGATTCCAATTCTTTGATAGATCCGTCTGCCGTACCCGTTCATGTCGGAATAATAATGGACGGAAATGGCAGATGGGCGAAAAAACAAGGTCAGCCTCGAACTTTTGGCCATACAGAAGGCCTGAAGCGAGCCAAGGAAATTGCCAAGGCAGCATCTGACTTGGGCATCCGTTACCTGACCCTATACGTTTTTTCAACAGAAAACTGGAAGCGTACCCAGGAAGAGACAGGGTTCCTGATGGGCTTGATTCACTCCCATATACGTCAGGAGCTTGATTTCTACCGCAAGAACATGATTCGCGTCCGTCTTATAGGAGACAGAAGCGGATTACCGGAGCAGATTCAGGACGACATTCTGCAGGCGGAAAAAGATACGGAGACATTTACCGGAATGTCAATATGCCTTGCAATCAACTATGGTGGAAGGGATGAGATAGTACGCGGAATAAAAAAAATTATTGACAGCGGAATAAAAAGTGAGTCAGTCAGTGAAGACAGTATCTCAAAGATGTTTGACCAGCCGGAACTTCCTGATGCAGATTTGATCATTCGCACGGGTGGAGAGCAAAGGCTCAGCAATTTCCTGATGTGGCAGTCAGCCTATGCAGAACTGATTTTTTCTGATATACTATGGCCGGATTATGACAAGAAAGCATTTTATGAGGATATTGTTCGTTTCCAGCATAGAAACCGCAGATTTGGAGCAGTACCAGTATGAGTAAAGTTGTTTCCCGACTCTTGATTTTTTTTATTGGTGTACCCATAATTATTGCCATTGCACTTTGGCCTTTTTGCAATCATCTTGCCCTTCATGTTTTACTCATACTTTCATCAATTTTTGGTGCCAACGAATTATACAACCTATTTAAAACCAAGGTATCGCTTTTGTCCAAGCCCCTTGTAATATGCTGCACGGCTATTTTGCCTACAATTGCGGCTGTTACGGCCATTTTCCCTGACCATGTTCCAAGCATCCTTACAAGAAGCGGAGACATAATCACGACTTCATTTGTCTTTGTCATCCTGCTCCTCCTTTTAGTTGAAGTAATATTCGCCAAGGAATTTGAAAAATCCATCCAGAGGATTTCTGCCTCATCGTTCATCGTACTTTATGTAGGCTACCTCATTTCATTCATCTCAAAAATGACGACAATCTCTGAAACCGGACAGGAATATCTTTCCAGCATATACATAGCGGTTTTCCTCCTCATGGTCTTTATGTGCGACAGTCTTGCATGGCTTTTCGGTGTACTTCTTGGAAAAAACAACCGCGGATTTATCAAGGCAAGCCCCAACAAAAGCATTGTCGGCTTCATCGGGGGATTTGTGGGTTCTATTGGAATAGGTTTAATTGTATATTACTTCTATCCCAATTTTTTCCCGGGAACAGATACAGGTTCAGTCGCAAAAATAATCCTTCTGGGACTGGCAACGGCGTTCAGTTCCATTGTCGGCGACCTTGCTGAATCTGTAATAAAGCGTTCTGCCGGGGTAAAAGACAGTGGACGGTTGATTCCCGGAAGAGGCGGCCTTTTGGATTCCATGGATTCCATCCTCATGTCTGCCCCTGTTTACTATGTATTGATAACCCATTTTTATTCACTATGAAAAAGAAAGTTTTAGTCCTCGGCTGTACGGGCTCAATTGGAAGCCAGACACTGGACATCATCAGGCACGAAAAAGATTCATTCGAGGTTGCAGGCCTTTCCGTAGGACACAATCAGGAAGCCCTTGAATCCTTATGCTCAGAATTCAAATGCAAGGGAACATGCTGGAGCAATGACGGTCTTTCCGGATTGAAAAAACTGCTGGATGAATGCGGTGCTGATATTGCTGTTAACGGTGTGGCAGGCTCTCAGGGCCTTTTGTCTTCGGTTGAGGTCCTTGAGCGTGGCATGAATCTTGCACTTGCAAATAAGGAAAGCGTGGTCATGGCTTGGCCGGTCATAAAGCAGCTTGCCCTTAAAAAAAATGCATCTATCGTACCTGTGGACAGCGAGCACAGTGCGGTATTCAATCTTGTGAATCAGCTTGGAAAAGATAATACTGCAGAGATTGTGATAACTGCCAGCGGAGGACCTTTCAGGAACTTTACAAGGGAACAGCTTGAATCGGTTACTGTAGAGGATGCCCTGAAGCACCCCACCTGGAACATGGGGAAAAAAATAACGATAGACAGTGCAAGCCTTGCAAACAAGGGTCTTGAGGTAATTGAGGCATGCAGGCTGTTTGACGTAGACACGGACAAAGTAAAGGTTCTTGTGCATCCCCAGAGCATAGTCCACAGCCTTGTAAGGAGCAATGACGGCATGCTTTATGCCCAAATAAGCGACCCTGACATGAGGCATCCGATTTATTCCGCACTTGTGTGGCCTGAAAACCGCAGGAACTACCTTAAGCCGTTTACACTTGCGGGACACGAACTTTCTTTCTTTGAACCAAGGACAGATGATTTTCCGATGCTGGCGCTGGCCTATGAATGTGCAAGAAAATCAGGATCATACACAATCGCCTTTAATGCCGCAAATGAAATAGCTGTTGAGGCATTTATAGACAAAAAAATCGGATTCCTTGACATTCCTGGAATTGTAGGAGCAACCTTAAGCGATGACTGGACAAAGGAACCGGCTTCTGTAGAGGATGTCCTAGAGGCAGACAGGCTTTCTCACGAAAGAGCAAGAAATATTCTGGACGGAAGGACTTTTTGATGAAGATTCTTTTAGGACTTTTAGGCCTTAGTTTTTTAGTATTTTTTCATGAGCTGGGACATTTTTTGATAGCCAGGGCGATGGGCGTCACTGTAGAGGCATTTTCAATCGGAATGGGGCCGGTGCTGCTTCATCATAAATGGGGGGCAACTGACTACAGGATTTCCCTTATTCCCATCGGCGGATACTGCAGCATGAAGGGAGAAAAGGATTATCAGAACGCCCTGGAAACCAAGCAGAAGGAAATACGAGGCGACAAAGACTCTTTCTATGGAGTACATCCGTTCAAGAGGCTTTTGATTGCCTTTGCAGGTCCTTTTTTTAACGTGCTTTTTGCATTCATCGCATTCTCTGTAATCGCAATGATGGGCTACACTTATACAACTGCAGGAAACAAGGTTATAATGGTCACAGACACCGAGGAATACAAGGATTCCCCCTCACCCGCAGCTGAAGCCGGCATGAAAAGCGGTGACATCATCGTTTCCATAGATGGCGAGGAAGTAAATGATTTTACGGAAATAAAGCAGCTTATAACCTTGAACGGTGGCAAAACAGTCCGTGCAAAGGTCCTTCGTGATGGTGAATATCTTGAGATTGATGTACCTGTAGGCCTTGACAAATCAACTGGCGCAGGTTTCATGGGAATCACCTGGGACAAGGACTCAATAATAAAAAAAGAATATGGCCCCTACTCGTTTTTCCCGGCATTGGGACAGGGTGCGGTACAGGCTGCAAAAACCACGGGCATTGTCGTGCAGAGTGTCGGAGTCCTTTTCAAGGGGATAGACCTTTCATCGGCAGTCTCCGGTCCCATCAGAACAACTGTCATGATTGGAGAGGGCATTTCCAGCGGATTTGATGAAGGTACAAAAATCGGAATAATGAACGCCCTTGAATTCCTTGCCATCATAAGCATTTCACTATTCCTTACAAACCTGCTCCCCATTCCCGTACTGGACGGAGGCCTGATTCTTTTTGCACTAATCGAATGCATAACCAGGAAAAAAATGAATCCAAAGCTTTTGTACTACATCCAGATTGTGGGTCTTGTAATTATAGGAGCCCTTCTTGCTCTTGCAATAGTTGTGGATATGAGTTATTTTATAAAGAAGATATCTGGTTCTTAAAACTATCCTTGAGGAGATGTGACAATGAAAAGACAACTGTACAAATATTTAAGTGGAATTTGCCTGGCTTTTATATTTTCTGCAAGTTTCGTGTTTGCACAGCAGGGACAGGTTTCAACTCAAGTACATGACGGCAGTGTGGCATATATAGTGCCATGTGAGAATTCAACTGCATTTATTTCTGCTGGAAGCGACGGAAATGTAATCAAATGGACTCAAAACGACAAACAGGAACACTATCAGATGAGTTCCTCTCCTCTATTAAAGCTTCAGTTAAACCCAAAGAACAATGATTTTGTAACAACAGAAGCGGACAGTTTCGGCATTTACAGGATGACAGTAAGCGACTGGTCAACTTTTGCAAAAAAGTATTCAAAGCAGTTCAAGGACCCGATTGAATCAGTTTCCTATTCAGCAAAGGGCTCACTTTTGTTTGTCACGACTTCCGCTGTAAACGGATCATACATATTGAATGCAAATACCGGCAACCTCATAAAGAGGATTGATTCAGTCTCAAGCAAAATATCTCTGGTTCAGACTGCCGACTCAGAAAAGAGCGCCATGTTCTACTGCGAGTCAGGTGACATCTATTATTTTAACCTCCAGAAAATGGAGCTTTTTGAACAGCCACACTGGAAGACGGAATCCTCCCTTAAGCAGACACAGACATTTGGAAGCGGAAACATGAAAAACCGTTTCCTTGCCGGCGTAAAGAAAGATACGGTTTACATCATCGACTCCCAGACAGGAAAGACAGTATGCTCATACAAGGGTCCCGAACCACACATTGTAGTATCAAACAAGAACAAAACACAGGGCCTGTATTTTACCGTACTTGACGGCTCAAAAATCAATCTGATGCACTATCCTGAAAATGCAATAGCTGCAAAAGCATCAGGAAACGGTGCCAGCCCGACACCCAAACTGATTGCATCATTCACTGGAATCGGCTCAAACCTGTCATCAGTTGCATGTCAGAATGACAGTACATTCATGTTTGGAACAGACAAGGGAAACCTTTATTCAACAGTAAAAAACGGAAGTTCCCTGAGCCTTTCTTCTCTCACTAAAGAGACATTTGAATCAATTATTGACATAGCTGGTACTGAGGATTCTGTTTTGCTCCTTACAAAGGATTCCCTGTATTCAACAAGCTATGACAAAAAGGAACTTACAAAAGTTGCAAAGAGCAATGGTGCAGACAAGATTACGCTTGTAAATGACAGCTCTGCGGTCTTGTGGACAAAGAAAGCAAGAAAAGACGTATACCTTGTCACATTCTCCGAGGAAAATCCAAAGTCAGGACAGTTCCTTTTCACTCCAAAAGGCAACGTAAACAATCTGCATGTTTTTGGAAGAAAGCTCATCTATGTTTCAGGTGGAAGCAGGGTTTACATATTTGACCTGGACACAAAACGCGAAAACCTTGTTTATACCGGCGTTTCAATAGAGGATTCAATTATAGTCAACTCAAATACGATTTATGTAGCCAAGGCAAATACGGGAAACAAAGACTCTTCCGTCATTTCCGTCGGCATCAACTCAAAGGAAACACTAGCCCTCAAGACACCGGGATTCATTGCATTTGACCTTTTCCTTGACTCAGGCAAATCAGGAAACCTCTATGGCATAACGCTCGAATCCATAGGCTCTTCAACTGTTACGCACGCATTCTCCTTTAATTCAGCGGAAAGAAAGAGCATGATCATGTTCCAGCATAACCAGGAGGATTCGGAGTCATTCATTAAGGTTGAATACCCTGTTGTATACTCAAACCTCGGAAACAATCAGATTTATGCCTATGATGTAGAGTCAGGCCGTACAAAGATTTACAGACGCACTGCCTCAGCACCGGTCAAGATGGCCATGCACAAGGATAAGTTTATATGCCTCAATGCAGATGGCGGATTAACCTGGTACAAGCTTGATTCCCTTACACCGATTTCCCAGTGTTATCTGACAGCAAATAACGAACTGGTTGAATTTTAAGGCATGACAATCGCACTTACACCTTGACATTCAAGGGGCTAATTCGATATAATATATCATACTATCTGCCCGGATGGTGGAATTGGTAGACACGCTAGTTTCAGGTACTAGAGCCAGTAATGGTGTGCAAGTTCAAGTCTTGTTCCGGGCACTCACCGCTTCATTTACTTGGGGCGGTTTTTTTATTTTCGTTATTTCCTGACATGTATTATTACCCTATGAAAAAAAAAGAGGAAGCCGTGGCTTCCCCTTTGCATTTTAGAGCTATCTATATTCACGTAAAGGAATATCAATGAATATAAAAGCATTTTACGGAAACTTAAAGTTTCCTTGTTAGCAGGTTGACTAGAAAAATTAATCAGTAATTTAACTTTACATCTTTTTAACAGTTTTGTCAAATTTTTTTCCAAAAAATCCATATTACATGTTATACTTAATGATATAATCTGGAGATTTTAATATGAGATTAAACAAATGGCGTTTAGGCTTAGATTTAGGAACGAATTCAATTGGATGGAGCGTTTTTTCTTTGGACAGAGAAAACGCTGTTGAACAACTGATAGACATGGGCGTGCGTATTTTTTCTGACGGAAGAGATCCCAAAACAAAAGAACCTCTCGCCGTAGAACGAAGAAATGCAAGATCTCAAAGAAAACTCATTTACCGCAGGAAATTAAGAAGGAAACAGGCATTCAGATTGTTGCAATCTCAGGGACTTTTTCCCACAAGAAAAGAAGAATGCATGGCTCTCAAATCATTAAATCCATATGAATTACGAATAAAAGCCCTTGACGAAAAACTTGAGCCCTTTGAACTAGGTAGAGCCCTGTTTAATCTAGCGGTAAGGAGAGGCTTTAAAAGCAATAGAAAAGATGGTAGCCGAGAAGAAACAACAGAAAAGAAAAATTCTGATGAAATAAAATCTCAAGCTGACATGCAGAGTAATCTTGAAAAAGCTATAAAAGAAAGCAACTGTAGAACAATAACAGAATTCTTGGTCATGAATGAAAAAGAAAACAAAGGATTAAGATTTGTTCCAGGCAGAATGACTTACTATCCGACCAGAAAAATGTATGAAGAAGAGTTTGCCCAAATACAAAAAGAACAAATAAATCATTATCCAGACATTGACTGGGATGCAATTCATAAAGCCATTTTTTATCAACGACCATTAAAAGCTCAAGCACGCGGATATTGCATTTTTGAAAATGACAAGGAAAGAACTTTTAAGGCGATGCCTTGCTCACAAAAGCTTAGAATCCTACAGGATATAAAAAATCTTGCTTATTATGATTCTGCCAAGACAAAGAAAGAGCTTAATGATGATCAGGATCATATCTTATATGAACTTTTTAATTCAAAAGATAAGATTTCTTTTGACCAGATCAGAAAAGCTCTTAGTCTTTCTGAAAACAACAGTTTTAACCTTGAGGAAAACAGGGAATTCCTTATTGGTAATCCCACAGCGGTTAAAATGCGCAGCAAGAACCGTTTTGGAAAGCTTTGGGATGAAATTCCATTGGAAGAACAAGACCTAATAGTTGAAACTATAATTACTGCAGATGAAGATGAGCAGGTTTTAAAAGTATTGGAAAAATACAATCTTTCTCAAGAACAAAAAGATTTTATAGTAAAAAATACTATACTACAGACTGGAACTGCAATGATCTGCAAAGAAGTTTCAGAAAAACTAGTAAAACGATTGGAAGAAATAGCTGATTTAAAATTTCATGAAGCCGTGCAATCGCTGGGTTATAAATATGCTGATCAGAGTGTGGAAAAATGCGATTTGCTACCCTATTATGGCAAAATCTTGACAGGTTCAACAATGGGCGTAAATCCATCTGAACCAGAGTCAATGCCAGAAAAAAGATATGGCAAAATAAGTAACCCGACTGTTCACGTAGCCTTAAACCAGACTCGTGTTGTTGTGAATGCATTGATCAAAGAGTATGGAAAGCCAAAGCAAATCGCTCTAGAATTAAGTCGGGATCTTAAGAACAGCGTACAAGAACGCGCTGAAATTCAGAGAAAACAAAATCAAAGGGCCAAAGAAAACATTGTTATAAATAATACAATCGGAGAACTCTATAATACAGTATATCCAGGAAGAACATTCTATCCAAATAGAAATGACCGATTAAAATACAGGTTGTGGAAGGAATTGGGATTGGGAAACAAATGCCTCTATTGCGGGAAAGGTATAACAGCATCAGAGCTTTTTACCAAAGAAATAGAAATTGAACATATCCTCCCCTTTAGCAGAACTCTTCTTGATGCTGAATCAAATCTTACCGTTGCCCATTCTTCATGTAACGCCTTTAAAGCAGAACACTCACCTTTTGAAGCATTTAGTTCAAATCCAAAAGGCTATAATTGGAGTGAAATAGTTGCCAGAGCCAATTTATTAAAGAATATATCAAAGAAGAACAAGTTTTCTCCTACAGCAATGGAAAGCTTTGAAAAAGATTCAAGTTTCATTACAAGACAGCTTTCGGACAATCAGTATATTGCAAAAGCTGCTCTCCGTTACTTAAAATGTCTTGTTGATAATCCTGCCGATGTTTGGGCCACAAATGGAAGCATGACAAAGATTCTAAGAGACAAATGGGAAATGGATTCTATTCTTTGCCGCAAATTCACAGAAAAAGAAGTTGCATCCCTTGGTTTAAAACCTGAGCAGATAGGAAATTATAAGAAAAACCGCTATGACCACAGGCATCATGCTGTAGATGCCGTTGTTATTGGCCTTACAGACAGAAGCCTTGTACAAAAGCTTGCGACAAAGAATTCTCATAAATCAAACAGAATTGAAATACCCGAATTCCCGATTTTGCGAGCTGATTTGATTGAAAAGGTTAAGAAAATTGTCGTAAGTTTTAAGCCTGACCATGGTGCAGAGGGTAAGCTTTCTAAAGAGACTTTACTGGGAAAGATAAATGTACACGGAGAGGACAAATATGTCTGCCGTCAAAACCTTGTAACTCTTTCTGAGAAGAATCTAAATGACATTGTTGATGATAAGATAAGAAAAGATGTCATTGACTATGTTTATAACCATAAGGGAGAAAAAATTGATTCAATTCTGACGAAATTTTCAAATAAAACCGGAATTAAAAAAGTCCGTTGTATAAATCGTGTTCAGACACTAATAGAAATAAACTCCAATGGAATATCACGTTATCTGGCACCTGAGGACTATTTTGCCGCTATTATATGGGAAATACCTGGAGAAAAGAAAACTTATAAAGCACAATATATAAGACGAAATGAAGTAGAAAAAAATGAAAAAGGCCAGAACGTTGTAAAACAGGAAGTATTAACTAAGGGAAAACCTCATCCTGCCGCAAAACAAATATGCATGCTCCATAAAGATGATTATTTGGAGTTTACAGATAAAGGGAAAATGTATTTGTGTAGAATAGCGAGCTTTTCTGCAACAAACAATAAAATAGACATACGTCCAATTTATTCTGTAGCAGATAATTCAGATTGGATTTATTCTACAAATGAAACAATGCTATCTGGATATTGGAAACCTATATCTGGTCATAACTGGATTTCTGTGAATGTTATGTTTTCACTGCTCAATGCACACCCGGTAACAGTTTCTCCAATTGGAATAGTTCATCGGAAATAATCTCTTTCTGCAATCAAATATTTGATTATTTATGCCGAAAAAATAATTGTGCTGAATAGAGTAATAGAGATTGCAGAAGAAAACCGCTATCTTTCTCTAAAGCGTGGCTTTATGGTCGTCCAGCAGGGTGAACAGGAACTAGGGTCTGTACCATTGGACGATATTGCCGTTCTATTGCTTTCTGCACAGGGCATTACAATTACTAAAAATGTTTTAAATGCGCTATCGGAGCAAGGCTGCATCACTATTTTCTGTGGTTCAAATTATAAACCGGTCAGTATGGTTTTACCCATAGCAAGTCATACCTATTTTACAAAAATAATAAAAACACAGATAAATGCATCAGAACCTTTTAAAAAGAGAATCTGGCAGCAAATTGTCATTCAAAAAATAAAAAATCAGGCTTTAAGCCTCAAATACTGCAAAAGAGAAGATAACATTACCCTTGTTGAAAAAATTTCCAGAATGGTAAAATCCGGTGATCCAGATAACCGTGAAGCCTATGCAGCAAGAATGTACTGGAAATCTTTATTTGGAGACTCTTTTAAGCGGGACAAGGAGGGAGATGGCATTAATTCGTTTTTGAACTATGGATATGCCATAATGCGGGCAGGAATGGCAAGGGCAATATGCGCACACGGTTTAATTCCATCCCTTGGCATACATCATGATAACAACATGAATCAATTTTGTTTGGCCGATGATTTTTTTGAAATATACAGGCCCATCGTAGATACCTTTGTTTATAAGCTTTTTGAAAATGGAGAAACAGAACTATCACCAGACAACAAGAAGTTTTTGGCAACTATACTAAAAGTTAATGTTCATACTTCAGAAGGAGAGACAACTGCCGTTCAAAGTATGCAATATATGATGTCTTCTTTTGTAAATGCATTAGAAGAAGGGAAACCGGACATTGAATTACCCATTTGGGAAGGAAATGAAAATGGAATTACCATTATTGAATAGGTATGAGCTTATGTGGATGATTGTTTTGTTTGATTTACCAGTCATTGAAAAAAAAGAAAGAAAGGACGCAAGTGATTTTAGAAAATTCCTTCTAAACCATGGTTTTTCCATGATTCAATACTCAATTTATACCAAGCTTTTTTCCGGCAAAGATTCTTGTGAAAAATACTATAAAATGATCAAAGAAAACTTGCCAAGAGAAGGAAAAGTCGATATTATAACAATTACGGACAAGCAGTATGGCAATATCATCAGTTATCAATCTTCTGAAAAAGTCGAAAAAAAACAGCCTGAACAGCTCACATTATTCTGATTTTTCCGTAAAAAAAATACGCCTGACACAACCTAATTCATTATTTTACAAGAGGTTATATCAGACGTATTATACCTGATTAATTTTTCCAGTCAACCCGCAACGCATCGATACGTTAAATCTTGTAGGTTGAAATTATACCTGATTAATTTTTCCAGTCAACCCGCAACGTATTTTTCCTTGTATTATAAGAAAGAAAAATTATACCTGATTAATTTTTCCAGTCAACCCGCAACCGACGACATTACGGGGCTGTCTGCAGTCGCATTATACCTGATTAATTTTTCCAGTCAACCCGCAACCACCACCGATGGTTCTTTGTCTCATTGTGAATTATACCTGATTAATTTTTCCAGTCAACCCGCAACACATCATCAGCTTTCACAATTTCTGACCTTATTATACCTGATTAATTTTTCCAGTCAACCCGCAACAATAAAGGAGGTAACCTTTACGAAGGTTATATTATACCTGATTAATTTTTCCAGTCAACCCGCAACGAACATGGCAGATTTCTACAGCTGGAACATATTATACCTGATTAATTTTTCCAGTCAACCCGCAACTATGCGGACCGTACCAATTCTACACAGAATATTATACCTGATTAATTTTTCCAGTCAACCCGCAACATAATAAGTCTTGTTTTCAGCATCAATTGAATTATACCTGATTAATTTTTCCAGTCAACCCGCAACGATAAGGGAACAAGATTGTATTATTGCTCTATTATACCTGATTAATTTTTCCAGTCAACCCGCAACAAGAAATTGTAACAGTTGTTCCAATGTTCAATTATACCTGATTAATTTTTCCAGTCAACCCGCAACACAATTGATTCTGAGGGTGTTGAAGTTTCTATTATACCTGATTAATTTTTCCAGTCAACCCGCAACGAAAGAATACAACGCTCATATTCGACAATAATTATACCTGATTAATTTTTCCAGTCAACCCGCAACAAAGCATACTAAAACAATACAAGTCGCGGAATTATACCTGATTAATTTTTCCAGTCAATTCATTAACTTTTTAAAGCTCTTGACATACGTATTAAATACGTGTAAAATGATGACATGGGGGAACGAGATGACTAAGCTTGAAATTGAACGGAAGTTCAAGAAAGCCGGCTGGAAAATCGTTCACGGTGCGGCGCATGACCTTGCGGTAAGTCCAACAGGTCAGAAAGTACCGCTTCCACGCCATGCAGGAGATATACCGACGGGTACAGCTCAAAAAATCCTTAAACAGGGCAACCTGAAATAGGGTTTTCTGGTGGGCAGAAATGCCCGCCTTTTCTTGGAGGTTTTTACATGAAGTATGTTTATCCTGTTATTTTTGAAGAGGACGATGGGAAAATAGGTGTTACTGTACCTGATATTCCATCAACATTTACATTCGGAGATGATATGGCAGACGCTATTTACATGGCACAGGATGTCATTGCCATGATGATTGCATCCTGCTATGAGGATGAAGGAAAAGAGCCTCCTAAGCCCAGCAAAATTGAGGACATAAAGACAACCGGCATAGTCTCTCTTGTTGTGGCGGATACTGATGAATGGCGAAAACTGGTAGACAATAAAGCTATAAAGAAAACCTTAACCATACCAAGCTGGCTCAACAGAAAAGCAGAAAATGCTGCCATCAATTTCAGTCAAGTTTTGCAGGAAGCCCTCTGTAAGAAACTGAAAATTTCACTATAAAGGCTTTTAAATCTTTATAGAAAAATGGTCTCCTTGTGGCATTGGAAAACTCAACCCCGTAGCAGAAAACAACATTTCTCCATCTGCTTTTGCAGGGTTATACAGTTTGTCGCCGATTACGGGGAGGCCCAGCCAGGCTAGATGGCACCTTACCTGATGACGGAAACCTTTTGCTATTTTGCATTCAACTTGAACTGTATCCCTATCCATACTCATTATCTTTACATTTGTTTCATATAAAACGCTACCCGCCTTTTTCCTTGCCATCATGCTGCTTTCATCTGTGACGGGTCTTACGCTTTTTCTTGAGGGGCCGTAATGCCTGAAATATGAACTTATCTTGTATTCTTTTCCTTTTTCCATGTTGATTATGGGGCATGGAGGATAAGAATCATCGTCATGGTTCAAAAGTTTTGTGCATGAGGCGCTGTAAGTCTTAATGAATTGTCCCTCATCCTGAATCTGCTGTATGAAATCATAAAAGTCCTGGGTCACGGCAATAAGCAAAAGTCCGGAAGTGTCTGTGTCCAGCCTGTGTACGAGTCCTCCCTCTACGTCCTTTTTTCCTCTGACCTCAAGACATGATGGAAATTTTCCTGAGGCCATAGTCAATGCCGACACATCATCTTTTTTAAGGGGTGCGCTTGGAAGTCCCCTTGGTTTATTAAGGATTATGAAAGGCTCTTTTTCTGAAGGCTCATGAATTATAAAGTTACTTTTCATGTTAAGAATCCTTTTTATCCATGACAGTCTTCTTGAACAGTTTCTTAAGCCGCTTTTCCACTTGAATGAATCTTTCCGGTATCCTTGCTATAAAAACACTTTGTTCTTTTTGTCCCGGTAAAACTATTTTAAGCATGCGTGCGTGCAGCATGAGTGTTGCGTTTGGAAAAGTGCTGTCCTTTTTATAATAGATGTCGTCTCCCAGAATCGGACAGTTAAGATGCTTCATGTGAACCCTTATCTGATGGGTGCGACCTGTATGCAAATGCAGGACCATAAGAGAATATTGTCCGTAGCAGGCAATGCATGTATAAGCTGTCTCTGCGTATTTCCCCTGCGTCTCGTCCATTACAGCCTTGAATCTGCGTCTATGCTTTGGGTCACGGATAATATTTGTCCTGATGATGCCGCTTCTTGAAGGAGGTCTTCCGCAACAGATGGCGATGTACTCTTTTGTCATATTCCTTCTGTGGCGGAACTGCTCCTGAAGGTATTCCTCTGCATCACGATTTTTTGCAGTTATGATTATTCCTGAGGTTTCCTTGTCCAATCGGTGAACGATTCCAGGCCGTCTGCGCAAAAGTATTTCTGATTCTTTACCTTCTTTTAGCTGAGGAATGCTTTCCCTTCCCCAATGATAAAGGAGTGCGTTTACAAGTGTGCCGGTCCAGTTTCCACATGCAGGATGAGTTACCATGCCCTGCTCTTTATTCACGACGCATACGTCATCATCCTCGTATACTATGTCAAGTGGAATGTCCTGTGCCTCAATATCATCGGGAATGCTGTCTTCCCATCTGATGTCGATCTGATCGCCTGCCTTTACTTTAAAAGAAAGTTTCCTGTTCTTTCCGTTTACAAGAATCTCCGTGACACCGCTTTTCAGCTTACTTCTGTTCATTCCATTGGGGAGAGTTGCAATATAAGAATCCAAACGTTGGGTTTCGGTATAATCTTCCGGAACTTTTACACTAAAATAATGCACTACTTTTCTTCCGTGTCCTGTATCTGCTCACTAACTGTCGGATGCTGTCCGCCGGGCACATATTCAACCGTTGGGATAATCGTTATGTTGTTGGATTCATGCAGTATTTTTTGCTGAATCTTTTTTTGCTTTTTTTGTTTTACAAGGTTTATCACCAAATCTACAATGCCGATAACAAAACTTATTCCCAAAGAAAAGCCTACTATCATCTTAATGTCATCCTGCGAGTAGTTTGCATTCTTATTGAATGGACTCGGGAAACTTGATGTTCTTCCTGTGGCATATTGGAATGTGCTGTATGTAAGTGATACGGCCAGTGTTGTAAAAGGAACAGAACCTAAGGTTACGATTTCCGTACGCCTAAGATTCAAAAGCCATGTCGGGAATTCAGTTTTTTCATAGGGCTCCGGTTCTTTATTCTCATTATCCTCTGCAAACACCTGTGAGGAAAAAATCATTGCAAAAACTGCAAGAATCAAAAAAAACTTTTTCACTGGTAATTCCTCTCTCCAAAAATTGCAGTTCCAATCCTTACCATGGTGCTGCCCTCTTCTATTGCAATCTTAAAGTCACCACTCATGCCCATGCTCAACTCACGCATCGGCAAGGAAGGAAACCGTGAATGTATTGAATCACGAAGATTCCTTAATGTTATGAAAGATTTTCGTATCGGTGCCTCTTCTGTAACAAACGGAGCCATCGTCATAAGGCCCACTGGGATTACATGGGGAAAATCTCCATTTGCACATCGTTCAAGCGTCTTGAACAGATCATCTTCATTTTCGTAGCCTGACTTTGAATCCTCTGCGGTATGATACTCAAAGAAGACCGAAATCTGTTTTCCGAGGTTTGCACAGTGTTTTTCAATTTCCTCTACCAGTCCCATTCTGTCAACTGACTGTATGCATGAGGCTATTGCAACGGCCTTTTTTACCTTATTGCTTTGAAGCGAGCCGATTATGTGAAGTTCCGGCAGATTCTTGATTCCCTTATCTGAAAGCTCTTGGTTTACCTGAAGGAATTTTTCGCTTGCCTCCTGTACCCTGTTTTCGCCAAAAAGGAACTGTCCCGCATCAAAGGCATCCATTACTGCCTGGGCCGGATGAAATTTGCTTACTGCACATAGACGAACCGAACCTGTCTTTACGGACGCTTTTTGTTCTGCCTGATGAATCTGATTCTTTATGTTGTCCAGGTTTTCCGCTATCATTGAAGAAGCCATATGCAATCTCCTTGTTTTATGACATTATAGCAGATGCACAGGTTTCAGACAACCGCACATAGTCTGCGACCGACAGATTTTCAGCACGCATGTTTTTGTCTACCGAGGCTTTTTCCAGAACCTCCAGAGAATCAAGGCCAGAAGGTAAAACACCCTTTATGTTGTTCAAAACGGTTTTCCTGCGGCTTGAAAAAAGTGCATGAATCAGCTTTACAAGGAATTTTGGATCTGAGCATTCAAGGGGATTTTCCTTTTTCTTTAGTAGCACAGTCTGGGATGAGACATTTGGACGTGGCCAGAAATTCCCGGCAGAAATCTCGGAACCAAGGCTTACATCATACTGCCACTGGCATAACACAGAGAACGAAGAATAATTTTTTGTGGATGATGAGGCGCATATCCTTTGTGCAACCTCTTTTTGCACGGTAAACACACATCGCTCAAAAACAAAACCGTGTTCAATGGTGTCCGCGATAAAAGTCGATGCAATATTATACGGCAGGTTACCGAACAGCTTCAAAGGCTTTTTGTCCTGAACCTCTTTTTGCCAAGTCTTAAGGACATCACCGGAGACGATGCGGAAATTTCCTTGATTAATCTCTGCGGAAAAAATCTCGTTAAGCACGGATATAAATCCCCTGTCTATCTCAAAGGCAGTAAGGTTGACCTTTCTGTCAAGTATTTCTCTTGTCATGCAGCCCAGACCTGGACCTATTTCCCAGATGGCCTCTCCTTCCTTTATCTCAAGCATGTCGACTATGCGTGTCCTTGCCTTGGGGTTTACAAGGAAATTCTGTCCGAATTTTTTCTGCATGGCCATGTCTTTTCCATCCAGAAAATCCTTTAGGGCAACAGGCGAATTATAATCTATCTGAATCATATGCATCCCCAACTATCAATAAATCAAACATACACCGGCGGACATAAGGCAAACAGGCTTACAATCCGGACAATGCAGTTATATAACATACCCAGTATACCACCAAACACATCAGAAAGAAAAGGCATGCAAAGGCATAAAATCGTAGCGATGATGGCAAGGGCAAAGAAAACTGAAACCAAAGGAGCCACAAATACGGTTGCGATTACCCCGATTGGAGCAAATGAGCCGAACAGCGATATGGAGATGGGAATACCAAAAACCTGGGCACCCGTTGAGGCAGAAATGGATGAGGAAAGCTTTGGCGGAAACAAAACTGATATAAAACGCATGATTAACTTTGAGAACAAGAGAATTCCTGCCAGCGCACCATAAGAAAGCATGAATGCGGCACTCATCACATCCCCCGGAATAACACATACATGAATCAAAAAAGAAAGTGAAAGGATTTCCAGAGTATCGGCGGCACAGCAGAAAACACCCTTAGCAATGATGGCCAGTGCTGAACACAAAAATGCCCTGAACAGTGACGGAGAAAGTCCGGCAAACCATATGAAAAAAAGTATTCCAAGAGCCTGGAAAAGATTTGACCATCGTTTACCGAACATGGAAGTTCCCGCTTTGGATGACAGGCCGGAGAAAAATGAAAGATGCATGCCGCTTAGGGCAAGGATATGTGAAAGCCCCGCATTCCTGAATGATTCTGCAACATGATCTCCCAGATATTCCCTGGATCCTGACAACAGGGAGAGAATGAGTCCGCCAGCATCTTGCCACGAATACATCAATCTTTTGAATATAAGGCGGCACATGGCCCTGAAATGCTCAACTGTACCCCAAAAACCTGTTCCATGCCCCATATAATCAAGTGAAGAAACGACAAAACACTCGTAAGAACTGTTCCAGTAACCGTGACAGCTTATCCTTTCGCCCTTTTCTATCAAGGCGGTTTTACCTGAAAGTGAGTACAGTTTTCCAGGATACACAGCCTCAACAATATCGCTAGGAATCCACAGCTTTACCACTCCAGATGCATCCGAAGAAACAAGCGAGGAATTTTTTACAGACGAAACATTATTGACATTCAATGTTGAAGAATAATACTTTCCGGAAGAAAATTTTGAGGGATTTGATCCTATGCTTCCGTTCATGACAAAAGCATCTTCTATCGGAATTAGTGAACAATACGGCCTTTGTGGACGCAGGGGTACTATGCCGCCATATAAAAGGACTGCAACAATGACGGCGGCAATCATAAAGGGATTTTTCAGGTATTCAATTGTATTCTTGAACATTTGGCCTCTTTGAGCCGAATAAAAAACCGGCCTATCTATCTAATAGTACCGGTTCTTGTATTTTTAACACAAATTGGAAAAAAAAATGAATTTTTATTTTTGAAGTGGATTACCGATTCCACCCAGGAATGACTGAGCCTCTGTGTTTGGAACTCCACCCATGCCGAAAGAATCGTCTCCCGCAACGATTTCAACGCTCGGGTCAATTGCCGGATTCAGCTTTGGCTTTGGAGCGCTTTTGTTCAGCTTTTCAGGTTCGCTTTCCACAGTGGAAGATGCATCGGAGTCAGGCTTGTCCTCGGTATTGGCTGGTGGCACCTCATCGGCATTTTTATTTTCTGGTACGGCCGTTGAGTAATCCGGATTGATGTCTATAACCACACCTGACGGAAGCTCTTCTTCATTGTAGCTGTCTTCCTCAGAAGCAATCAGGGCCTCGTTTATTTCCTTCTCGTTTTCCGGAATTACATTGTATACGTAAGAGAGGATGGCATTCTTCATTGTCGGGTCAATATGGGTGCATTCAAAATGCAGGCGTGACTGATCGATTACCTTGTTGTATTCAACTGCACGAATGATTCCGTACATCATGATGAAGGTATCCTGCAGTTCAAACTGAAGCTTGATCCTTGCATTTGCCTTACCGATTCCACCGATGCGTATCATCGCTCCATCTTCGCTTATATCCTCAAGAAGACAGCGGTATCCTTCCTCTGTATCCACGGCATTAAAATCAACTACCTCGGACTTTATCATGTACATCTGGGCATAGATGTTGCACACACAACGGACTGACTGCCTTTTTTGCGCACGGTCAAGCTTGTTGCTGTGCCTTAGGAAAAGACAATCCTGACCCTGGAAAACACCTGCGCTGAACACCTCTGTATCAAAGGCATATCCTGCATCACCCTTGCGCCAGAAATAAACGGAAATATGATGATCTTCCCACATTTCCCCCTCAAGAACTGTAAAACGCTTGTTCTTCTTGTCTTCCTGACGTGGAAGGGAAACCACTATCTCGCGGCCGTTATTCAGGACAACGGATGCAAACACACCCTTTCCCGGAAGTATAATCCTGAGCCTCTGGCCTACATCAAGGGAACGTGTATCCTCCAGGCCTTTTTTACCCTCATGGTCAAGGGTAATCCTTGTGCGGTATTTGTACAGTTTTGAAAGGAACTGCTGGGTCTGATAGCTGTTCTCCGTGTTGTTTTTCTTTGCTTCGGAAATAATCTGGGCAATGCAGTCATTAAGCACGTTTGTAGAAAGGAACAGGGAAATTGGTTCCTCCAGCTTTGTTTTTTTTGCAAGCTTCCAGAGCGTGTTTATCTCACTGAACTTAAAGTCAGAATCCATGCCCTTTGTATAAAATTTTATCTTTGCGTCATTTACCACATAAATCCGGGCAAAAATCGCGACTACTGCAACTATAATTATAAATGCTATCAGGCTACTCAAATTGACCTCTCTTTATAATTCATTTATAATGTTCTGCATAGAAAGTCAACATTAAAAATGAAGAATAAATATATTATTATCGAATTTATTGCAATTCTGGTTTTCCTCATCATTCCGCCGCTTTTGGTAAATCCCGGTACCGCGGCAACCATTGCAAACAACGGGAAAATCAGCCCATTTCTCTTCCTACGTTTGATTATCGCCATTTTTTTATATTATCAACAGATATATATCATAAAAAAAGCCCAAAAACAGCAAAACGGACCAAAAGAATCGTTTCGGAAACTGATCCTTTTCTTGTCGTGGTCTGCGCTTTGCTTTGGCATCCTGATGATAATTCAAGCCGGAATGCAGGCACTTTCCATGGTGCTTCCCGTGGAATATAAGGAAAATGCCCTTAACCTGAATTTAGACGGAATCGACTGGATGATAATGCTCTTTAACCTGCTTGCCGGTGCATTTTATGAGGAAGTCATCTACCGTGAATTTCTTCCGGAAACCCTCCTCTCATTCTCAAAGGACAGAAAAGCCGCCATCATAATGATTGAATGTGCCTGTGTGCTGGTTTTCGCATTGTCCCACCGCTATCTTGGCATACTTGCCGTAATAAATGCCCTGCTGGGTGGAATTATCCTCAGGGTATGCAGGAGGAAGTCTCATGACATTTGGGCCGGAACCCTTGCACATTTCCTGTACAACGCCATTCTGCTGATTTTTACCCTTCTTCAGAAAAATGCCTGACATTTTCATGCCGTACTTGTTTTTTATTCGAATATGTATTAGAATTTTATATATAATACCATTGAATTATGGAGGTTTTTATGAAGAGCTTTAGGAAATATATTTTTGCCGCCATTCTTTTTGCATCCACGGCATGCGCATTCTCACAGGTACTTACCCTTAACCTTAACGAAGAACAAAAGGAAAAAATCTCTGAGGGATTGACCGACTTTGCAAATGAAGTAATGGTTGCAGCACCAGAGGCCGCCACACAGATGAACGTATGGCAGGAAGCCCATATCGGAAACCTGTATCCTTCCATCCATCCGCATTTTGGCGGAGGACTTTCCCTTGGAGGAACAGCCATAAACATGAAGGGCTTTAAGGCCGCCGCTGAAGAAATTGGAAATAATTTCAATAATTACAACGGCTTTGACTCTTTTTGGAATCACTTTGGAGGAGGAAATCACGAGGATGTTAACTTTGGAAGCATTCCTGACAAATTCTTCCTGCCGACAGCATCCCTGGACCTTCGCATAGGAGGCTTTGTACTGCCGTTCGATTTTGGCATTTTCGTAATCATGACAAACCCGAACATCTTTGCGCTTCATCTTGACGATCCAAGTTCAATTTACAACATGAGCCAGGCCATAAAATTCAGTTTCCTCGGCTTTGACGGTTCAATCGACTATTTCAGCATCGGTGGAGACTTCAGGATCCGCCTGTTTGAGGAAAACGGTTTCATTCCTATGGTTTCCGTTGGAGCCGGTTATGCATACACAAAGGGTATCGTAAAAGTTCATACAGACCAGGATGTAGAATATGGTGGCATAACTGCAAATACATCAATGGATCTGGGGTTCGGCTATCAAACTCAGGTTATTTTCATTCAGGGACAGGTTTCCAAAGATTTGAGCCTGCTTCACCTCTTTGCCGGTGTGAGGGGAATACTCAGCAATACGACAAGCGACTGGAACTGGGCGATAGACACAAGAAGTGCGGATTATCCATCGATATCCATTTCTGACAGTGATTCAGGATGCGTAACCTCCACAGGTCTTTCTGAACTCCATCAGGACGGAAAATGGGATTTCTCCGGCATACAGCCGCAGATTTTCGCAGGTTGTGGTTTCAACCTGACCAAAGTGCAGCTTACACTCAGCCTCTGTGCCGATGTCCGAAGCCTCTTTGACAAGGGCAACTACACAGACTTTATCTGGAGCGGTGCGCTGGGCATCCACTTTAAGATTTGATTTGTCATGCTGAACGTCTGTCGGCAGACAGGTGATTCAGCATCCAAACATATCACGTCAAGATTCCGGATCAAGTCCGGAATGACATGGTAAAATATGACAGACTACTTGACATTATTATTTCAATCTGATATAGTAATGTCATAAGTTTTGCGGTAGTCGTATAACGGCTCATTACCCCAGCCTTCCAAGCTGGAGACGAGGGTTCGACTCCCTTCTACCGCTTAAAAGTCCTTCCTTAAACGGGAGGGCTTTTTTTTTGCCATATGAAACCTTTAACATGTAATTTTGTCTAATATATAGAGATATAGTACCAGATTCTTGACAGGATGGTTTTGAACATGAGGAAGAATTTGAGAAAAATACCTTTCATTCTCACCGCAGGAGCCAGTCTTTTACTGAGTCTTTTCTTTTCTTGCAAAAATGAGTTCATAACGGCTCCAACACCACTGCAGGGCAGCTCTTTATCCAGAAATGCATCACCACAGAACCTTAGCGCAAGCAACGGCCGCGAAAAAATCTATCTTTCATGGCAAGAACTGACGGGTGCCTCACGCTATTACATCTATGCCACAGACGCCTCCACACCAAGGGAGGAAGATTTCATCCAGATAACGCAGACAACGGCAACATCCATAGAGCTTGACGTTAACCCCGGCTCAACAGTCTGGTACAAGGTAAGCGCCGTAGATTCCTCCTTCACAGAGTCAAAGAGAAGCCTTGCGGTAAGGGGCTCAACCCTTGCAAGACCTGAAATCACCGCAATAGAAAACTCAGAGGACAAGATTACCGGAGAGATTTCTGTAGAGCTTGACTGGTTCATGTCCAACTGCAACAAAAACACATACCTGTCCAGCCTTGAATATGACATCAAATTCATTCCAGAAGGCGGAACAGAACAAACTCAGACATACAGGGCAAGCGATCTGGAATTGACTCATGTCGTTCTGGAAAACCTTGATCCGCATACAAAATATACTTTCCAGATTGTTGCAAGGAATAGTTTATACGGAGACACAAGGGAAAGCCTTGCGTTGAACCAGGAAACCCTTCACAGGCTGCGGCCTGCTGCCCCAGAAAATCTTTCGGCCACACACGGAAGCGACAAAGACAAGGTAATCCTTAGTTTCACACTGCCGGAAGGTGCCGACGTAATGAAGAAAAGCGACGGAAGCTACCAGCAGGTACCGCTCAAGTTTGAGGTTTACAGAAAGGAACATACTGCAGAATCATGGCCGTCCACACCAATAAATACAATCACCCCCGCCAGTTATAAGAGGGGCAATGAAATACAATGGAATGACAATACATCCGGATTGATAAGCGGAGTCATCTACGACTATAAGGTAAAATCCGTTGCAGACATACCAAATTACATAAACAGCAGTGAATATACATTCATGGAGACATCGGAGAATTCTGCTGCAGTGGCAACCGGCTGGAAAATGAAGGCCCCTGCCCTTTACATAAAGGATTATACTCCGATACTGGCCGATGACGGTCAATCCTTTGCCTATGCAACAATGGGCCTGAACTTTGTCTGGGACAACTTCCACGAGGACAGCGTTGAGCTTGAGAACATGGCAAGGGAAAAATACAAGTTCCTGCTTTATTATATGAAAAAGGGATTCAACGACGGAGCCTCCTATTCAGATCCTGCTTTCATACAGGAATTCAATTCTGTTTCATCCTTAAACCAATATGCAAAGACATTTACCTTACCGGCTGATAACGGCTACTACAGATTTTCCGTATACATCGCAGAAAAAAACATACAGGCACCTGAGGAAGGAAGCACTGTTATTCCAACTCACGTACACCATGCTACTACCGCAAATGAGCAGATCGTTACAGACAACACGACGGAAATAGAAGACTTTACGGTAACTGGCGGATACAGTGACAAATTCATAATCACATGGAAAGCTGTACAAGGTTGGACATATACGCTCAGCTATACCCAAAGCATCGACGGCACACCAGACGGAATAACCTATGTCGTAAACATAAGCACTCCTGGAAACGTCACTGACACAAATGTTGATCCTCGAGGTGTTGAACGCACCTATACATTGTCTGCAAAGACTAATGGAGCGCCCATAAGCACCACAAAGGATCCAGTGGCATCCCTGGGAGAACCTTCTCCGACATTTGACGCGGAAAGCCCGAAATACGACTCAATCTCCGTGACATGGAAAAAACTTGCGGCGGCAAACTCCTACACGGTTAAATCCGGCAGTTCCCAGGCGGTTAATGTTGTCCTTCCGGAAGATGATCCTGAAAACGCCAACGTGACCGAAAAAACAGACAGCATGGGACAGACCTTCTATACATATACTTTTGACAGGACGGCACTTGGAGACTACTGCACGAATGCAACAACATCCGGTACAGACATAGGAATAACCGTAAGTGCAAGTTCAGAAAAAGACAGCACATCAGCATCGGTACAGGCACGCACGCTTGGACCTGCAACTGTAGGCCTAAGTTCTGAAGTTGCAAAGGCAGAAAGCCAGATCACCTCAACATGGAAGAAAGTTCAGGGAGCCAAAGGATATTTCATTCAGCGCAACCGTTACAAATATGAGAACGATAAATGGGTAAAGGAGAGCTCAACTCCAGAAGCCTTCTACCTTGACGCAGAAACCCTGGGAATTGAAAGCAACGGTGAATCTGTTCCAGGATATCAGATGGAAGTTTATTATAACGGCTCACAGTTCAGGCTTATTGACAAATATGTCTCAATACCGGAAGGCGCAGAAAACATTCCACAGTCACAGATAACACAGTCAAGAATTCCTTGGGGCATTCCAATTGAATATACAGTGTTCCCTGTTTTAAGTTCCGCAGATAAACTGAACAAAAACGGTGAGCTTCAATCAAAAACATTAAAGGGAAACCTTCCCTACACAAATATTGACTCAATTTCCAAAAAAGGAAGTACATTCGGCTATGGCCTTAACGTAAGGGCATCTAAGTCTGAAAGCTCCCAGCTGGTAACCGTCACATGGGATTTGCCATACGGAAACAAGACTGGAGCATCTTCACTTAAACCAATGGTCTACAGAAGGATTAAAGGAAGATCAAGTGAATTTACAGACACGGACATTACGGTAAAAACAATTACCGATCCTAATGCAAAAACAGCAAATGCCCAATGTACGACAGATGAAACCAAAACCAAACCTTATGAATATGTCGTAAAATATCTTTCGACAGCCTCTGATGTTAATCCTAAAAAACCCTTTGTTCCTGAATATGTTGAATTCAATAAAACAATATTGGATAAAACCTATTCTCCAACTGAACCGGCTAATGTGGGATATGCATTCAACCTGCCATATTTTGCGGCTGAAAATGTTCCTTCCGGTGCAAACGAAGGCTTCTCTGAGACTGTAAGCTGGGAAACATGGGATTATGCCACACGCAGCATCGGACCTGAGGATGAAGGAAGCACTCCCGCCTACACTGTATGGATTAAGAACAAGAATAATGCAGCCGGATGGTACCAGATTGCCTCCATAAGCCAAAACGGTGAAATAAGCATAACAAGTGCACTTGACTGGTATAAGACGGATGTCGTCGCCATTCCAAAAGGACTTAAGCTTACTCCAAAGACGGACAGTAATGCAGAACTTACCGATGGAAGCGGATGTAACAACGGTCTTTTAAAAGTCCAGAGGGATTACAAGCACTACTACATGATAAGGGCACAGCGCAAAAACAGCGAGGGAAAAACGATTTATACATATATCGGCCGTGATGAAAGCAAATGGGCATACAGAAAGATAAGCGGTGAAGAACTGTCAAAGGCTGCCATGCTTACCGTTGCAGATCTTGTTAACACTCATGTTACGGGACATGGAACAGGAACCGGTACACTAGGTTCAGGAACTACAGAATGGCAGATTGGCAATGCTTCAAGCATACCTCGGTTCGGTTTTGGACAAAATTCTCTAAGCCAATTCAAGTGGTATATTAAAGATTATAACCAGACGTATTCAGAATTACCTGGTGAAAAGGATTCAACACCAGTACAATTAGAAGTACCATTAAAAAACTTTATAAAGGTTTCTGATGAAAACTCAAGTGGTACCTATCGAGGTAAACGAGAGGGATCAACACTTCATTATTTATCAACTGAAACCAGCACTAATTTCTGGGGAAGGCCTGATTTCGGCATAGACAAACGGATTCCTCTTATTGTTGAACCTTATGAAATAAACGGTCCATGTGTTTCTTATGGCGGTACAGTCAATTTTGCAGTTTCAAAAAATGACATAGCAATTACCCTGGTAAGAAACGGTGCAACTGTTTTTGAAAAAAAGATTACCAGTAATGCTGGAGACAGACTCAAATGGTGTCCTATGAATCTGGAGGACAGCGGCTACAAGGGTAAAGACTCATCTTCCGGATGGTGGCCTACAAATGATATTATAAACAGTTCAACTCCTGATTCATCTTTTGTATTGGAGGATGAATAAATGAAAAAAAGACTTCTTCCAATTGCATTGATTACGATTTACACATCCTTGTTCATCTGCTCATGTACGGACCTGTTTCAGGGGAAAGTTGACATAGACACTTCCTCCACCCTTTCTTCTCTTGGCGACATACTCAAGGAACCCGTCAAAATAAGTGAGCTTGAAGCTCCGGCACAGATTTTTGTTTCTGACGGTGACAGCTCAGGCACCATAAGGGTTTCATGGAGTGCAGTTGAAGGCGCACAGTCATACCGTCTGGAAAGGGCTGTTGTAAAGCCAGAAAATGGATATTATGAGGAACCATCCGAGGCTGATTTTGCTCCAGTAACGACAGGATTCGGAAATACGGCCCACATCTACGGAAACACAAGCTTTGACGATGTGATACTGAACGACCCCACATACAAAAGCCCTGAATACGCCTACAGGTATTATTACCGCGTATGTGCGGAAAATGAATCAAGGGGCTACGCATCAAGCGAATATACACCTATGACACCGGGAACGCTTTTTGCTCCTCCGACAGGTCTTGTTGCCAGCGCAGGCTCATTCAAGGACCGTATTGAAATAAAATGGAATCCTTCTGAATCTGACTCAACCACATCCTACATAATCTACAGAAGCATGTATTCCGACGGTTCAAATGCAAACGCCATTGCAACCGTAAAGGCAAACATGAGGAACTTTACGTGCTCCGTATCTGATGCAGACCGCGGCATAGAATATTATTTTTACGTAAGGGCCCAGAACAGCGCAAGACAGCAGTCGGTCAATTCTTCTCTTGCTCTTGGATACGCACAGGCAGAAGGCGCACCGGCTCAGGTTACTGAAGTGACTGTCACCCGTGCAAAGAAATCGGTTACCGTAAGTTGGTCCGGTGATACTGAGACAAAATATGCCCTTTACCGTTCAAGCTCCAAGGATTCGGCATTGACACTTGTAACCAACAATCTTTCAGGAAAAACAGAGTATGTCGTTGACACGGAAGATTCAAGCTCTCTGGAATACTCAACATACTATTACTACATGGTTCAGCCTTCAAAAACTGCGGAGGACGGCACTCTGGTAAAAGGCCCGCTTTCTGATACAGGACCGACCTCAGAGCACCCCGCGGAAGCATACCTCATAAGCCCCCCGGAAACCGTTACAGTTACAAAGGGAGCACAGGGACATCAGATTTCATGGTCGCCTGCAATCGGTAATGATGAAGAAAAGAATTCATTCAGCTACAGTATACTTGGCTCAAACTCAAGCACCGGAGCATTTACTGAGCTGCAAACCGTTCCGGCATCATCACTCACTTTATTCAACGGCCTTTATTACTATGACATCACGACCCCAAAGAATTTCTACAAGATATGCACTGTAAATGTAAATGATAATCAGCTAAGCCCTGAAAGTGCGGTTCAGGCTCCGGCCCCATATGCACCGCGTTCTATTACGGCATCCACATATCAGAACCTTAGCGGCGAAATGGGAAGCAGCTGGCAGGCAAACGTAAACGAGGTTTATCCAGTAAAGATAACATGGCTTCCTCCGGAAGATTCAAGCGATGTGGCAGGTTATTATGTATTCCGCTCGGACAAAAAGGACCGCGGATACAAGAAGCTTTCCGTGAACAATGACGAAAAAACCTTTGTCATTACTGGAAACACCTTCTATGACATAAATCCGACGGCAAGGCCAAAACAGGTCTACTACTACAAGGTAATGTCATTGAACAGCCTTTATGGCGGAGCAAACTATTCAGACACAAAAATAGGATATGGTGCACTTACGGCAAACCAGTACATGAGGGAATACAACCTTACCTCCGTGGGCTCACACAAAAAACTCACGCTCATGCACAAGAGCGGCAACATGGACAAACTTGGAGAAGAAACAGGCTACGGTTCAATAAGCGGAACACTCCATTACAACGCAAGCGTACAGGGAATGGGTGGCCGTGTCATAATGGAGTATACCAATTATGCAGATTACTACATCCACAATGACGGCAAGATGAATTCAACTCCTCTTGGTCCTGATGAAGACATAGTCGGTACTGCAAAAGGCGTTTATTTCCTGTTTGTTAGTGGAAACACAAACACATCAGCCGGAATGGACACAAACGGAACCATGGATGGAACCGTTACATGTCAGGGAATGTATCCCGGCTCGGTTGAATATGACAACATTCAGATAAAAGGCGGAGCTGCCGGTGGCGGATACTATATAGTGACAAGACAGGGCTTTGCACCGGAAAACGTCCACTGGTCTGTTGCGGAAGAATAATAGGGGTAAAGACTTATGAAGAATAAAATCAAGACAATAACAATAGCAGTTCTTACATTTTTTGCCGTGGGCATGCTTGCATCATGTTACGCTCCATCTCCCCTTTACGGCACATGGGCGGACAATATCGGAAACAAGATAACGTTCACGTCTGATGGAAGCTTTAATGCCACAGTCACAATCAACGGAACAAAAGAACAAAGCATGGGAACATACCTTGTGCTCAAGAACATACTTACATTTACCCGTGAATCCGGAACCACAACCAGCACGGAATGGGACATAAGGGGCAACATACTTTACCTTAACTGGGTTGACTCATCCGGAAGCACAAAGCAGATTCAGCTCTTTAAGATATCAAACTAGGAGCACGACATGAAGAAATCACTTTTGCTTTTATGCCTGATATTGTTACCAGCATTCTCCCTTGTCGCACAGGACTCAAAGGAAACGGAGGAACTTGACGAAGTGACCGGCTTCCCTGTCATAAAGGAAAAACCCTACCTCATGTTTGACTGGGGTGCGGCCGTAGACTTTAACACAAGAATCAAGTTTCAGGAAAAAAGGAGCAACTTTGTAATGCAGGACACCATGGTGGGGGCATACTTTACCATGGAAACCGTAAACATAAAGCCGTTGGACTCAATAACCCGAATTGCAGCCTATTATCCGCTTGCAAGCACGTTCAACAAGGTTCCGCAGATTTCCGCACAGGTTCTTCTTTATGCCTTTGACTTGATTTTTGCACCGCTGTTCCGGCTGGACATGTGGAATTATGTGGGAATCAACATTGCACCCGGAATCCACTTCATGTATCAGCTGACCGATGATTACCACTACATGCAGCTTGGTGCGGCAGTTCTTGCAGGACTTGAATTTCCCGTATTTGAACGGTGGACTTTCCTCCTGAACGGTGTATTTGCAGTCGATTATCCAAACCTCGGCTCCAACAAGGACATCTTCCCCATAAGCCTTGCGTGGGACTATCAGGTATCCATTGGGGCACGTTACAGCAAGAAGGGAGCCAACAAATACTCTTACGTTAAAAGCAGGAAAGATGCAAAGGATAAAAAGGCCAAAGAGGATTCTTCCGATTCAACCAAGGCAGAAACAGCCTTAGAATGAAAGCCCCGTGACCTTATGTTAGAGTAAGGGTTACCTATTCAATCTTCAGGATTTTACATGCAGCTCTGGCAGCTTCCTGTTCCGCGGCCTTTTTGCTTTTTCCACTCTCAGGGCCATAGGATGTGTTTCCCAGGTGTACGGTCACCCAGAATGTCTTGTCGTGATCGGGACCCGTCATTTTTACAAGCTCATATCCCGGACACTCACGGTACTTTTTCTGATAGTATTCCTGCAAAAGTGACTTGTAATCCTTGTTTCCCTTGTCCTGCTGCACCTTGCGTATTTCAGGGACAATCAGCTTAAGGACGAGTTTTTCCGCCGCCTCGTATCCTGAATCAAGGTACAGGGCTCCTATGACGGCCTCCACGGCATCTGCAAGAATCGCGGGCTTTTCCCTTCCACCAGACATTTCCTCACCCTTTCCAAGGATAAGATACTGGTCTATGTGCATCACGTTTTTTGCTATTGGAGCAAGGGATTTTTCGCTTACAACGTTTGCCTTTATCTTTGCAAGGTCACCCTCGGGATTGTCCATCATGTCCTCGTAAAGGAATGCGGCCGTAACAAGCCCCAGCACTGAGTCACCGAGGAATTCCAGCCTCTCGTTGTTGTAGCGCCTATGCTCGGTATTTTCGTTGGAGAATGACCTGTGGTGAAAGGCCAGATCCAGAAGGTTCAGGTTGGAGAAAGAAAGCCCAAGTTCCCTGCAGAATGTTTTGAGGGCCTTTTTGCGCTCCGGGTCAAGCTTCTTTTTCTCGTAAAACAAATCGCGTGCGTTCATCTTTTGCCAAAAAAAAAGCACAGTAACAAGTACCGTGCTCTTTTAATAATCCTAAAATAGATTACTGCTTCTGAGACTTGATGTATTCGTATGCATCCCTTACGGTTTCAAATTCGTTAGCCTTTTCATCAGGGATATGTACACCAATTTCTGCTTCGATAGCAAATACCAAATCATAAAGATCCAAGCTATCTGCACCCAAATCACCACGGAAAGTTGCATCAAGAGTAATCTTGTCTTCGCTGATACCGAGCTTGTCTGCAATCAATTTCTGGATTTTCTCAAACATTTCGTCCATTTTAATCTCCTACCACTTAGCCGTTGACTTCTGGAGTAATCACCTGACGTCCACGATAGAAACCGCATTTTGGGCACACATGGTGCGGAAGAACAAGGTTTCCACAGTTGGCACAGGCAACAAGAGTCGGTGTAGCAAGATGCATGTTAACACCTCTTCTTCTTTTTGTAACGGCCTTTGATGTTTTTGATCTAGGTACTGCCATATTATATTACCTCGCTATATTATTTTAGTCGTCTGTATAACGTTGAATATATTACTACAGATTCCTATATCATGTCAATAATTATATAGAAAAAAACGCATAATTGTCAATAGATTTTCTGACATTTTTTTAAATTTTGTCAAAAAAAAATATTTTGCTTTTTTTCCAGTTTTTTTTGCCCTAATTCCTATATTTTTCCTTTATCGCCTTCTCCACACATGGAGGAACCATTGCAGAAATGTCACCGCCAAAACGTGCAAGCTCCTTTATGCTGCTTGAGCGGATAAGGAAATACCTCTGCTCTGTTGGAACAAAAAGGGTTTCGACATCCTGGTTTATAGAACGGTTGATAAGTGAAAGGTCAAACTCATAGGAAAAGTCGTTTGTGTTGCGGATGCCCCTCAAAAGGACCTTGGCCCCCACAGTACGGCAATACTCGCTTATAAGGGTGTTGCAGATGTGTACGGTTACGTTGTCAAGGTTCCGCGTCATCTCCTTTAGAAGCGCCAACCTTTCCTCTGCGGAAAAAAGGTATTTCTTTTCCGGGTTGACTGCGATTGCCACGTCTATTGTGTCAAACAGGCGGCTAGTGCGCTCGATTATGTTCAAATGTCCAAAAGTAGGCGGATCAAAGGATCCTGGAAAAACTGCCAGCATAATGCCACTTTAGCATAAAAAGGAAACTTGGGCAATATTCACGGCACCCTGGTGCAAACAGGCCTGCACTTGAAAAAATGGCCGAATTGGGGTAAACTGATTGTGTTTTTTAGAGGGAGAGTGTTATGGATCGAGGTACTGACATGATATGGGTTATTGGTAGCAAGGGGATGCTTGGACAGGAGCTTACGAAGCAGCTTGAGGAAAAATCAATTGCATGGGTTGGAAGCGATTCCGAAGTTGACATAACAAATCCTGAGGCGCTTGATGACTTTGCAGAGTCACATGACCGTTCCGCAAACAGAACAGGAAGCACGGCTGCAAAAGGCTTTGTTCCGCAGAAAATAACCTGGGTTGTAAACTGTGCCGCCTACACTAAAGTTGACGAGGCAGAGGAAAACCAGGAGCTTGCCCAGAAACTGAACGCACAGGGAGCATTGAACATTGCCCGTGCCACACGAAAGATCGGTGCAAAGCTTATCCACATTTCAACCGACTATGTTTTTGACGGTAAAACAAACATGCCTTACAAGGAAGAAGCCCCCAAGGCCCCGTTATGCGTTTATGGCCGCACAAAAAGCGAGGGCGAGGACCTGATTCAAAAGGAAATGACGCAGTACTACATTCTAAGGACCTCATGGCTCTATGGCTTTGACGGAAACAACTTCGTGTACACGATGACAAAACTGATGAACCAGAACCCTTCGATAAAGGTCGTAAATGACCAGAAGGGATGCCCCACAAGCGCCGTGGACCTGGCTTCCCTGATAATAAAGATAATCGAAACCTCCGCAAACGCAACACGCCTTTTCGGAAAGAATTCCGCAATTCCCTATGGACTTTACAACTACACTAACCTTGGCGAGACAACCTGGTACGATTTTGCACGCCGCATCTGTGAGTTCGGAAAAAAATACAAGAGGATCACAAACGAATGCATCGTGGAGCCATGTGCAACCACAGATTACCCCACCCGCGCCCTAAGGCCTTATTATTCAGTTTTGAGCAAGGACAAGCTGCTTTCGTCCATGAAGATAAAAATTCCGTCATGGGAAGACAGCCTTGAGAAATTCATCAAGTCTACAAGATTCTGCCCGAGGTAATAGGAGTTAATCGAATGAAAAGACGTCTTCACAACATTCTGGTAACCGGTGGCTGCGGCTTTATAGGAAGCAACTTCATCAACTATCTGTTTGGCAAAAGCGCTACAGGCAGCAGGGAATTCATGGATTCAGGATTTGAAGGCAACATAATCAACGTGGACTGCCTTACCTATGCGGGGAATCCGGCTAACCTTGCCCAGGTTGAAGAAGAATTCGGCGGAAAGAGATACTTTTTTGAAAAGGTTGACATCTGCGACAGGGAAAATATTGAGGCGATCTTCAAAAAATACGACGTGGACACCGTAATTCATTTTGCGGCGGAAAGCCATGTGGACCGCTCCATAATGGGGCCTGAGGCATTCATCAGGACAAACGTGATGGGAACCTACACCCTTCTTGACGTGGCACGCAGGTACTGGAACGTTTCGCTTGACAACACCAGGGAAGATGTCCTCTTCCACCACATTTCAACGGACGAAGTTTACGGCTCACTCGGAAAGTACGGATACTTCAAGGAAACCACGCCTTATGATCCGCGATCCCCCTACTCGGCAAGCAAGGCATCCAGCGACCACATAGTGATGTCATACTACCACACCTTTGGACTTCCCATAACCCTTTCCAACTGCACCAACAACTACGGCCCCTACCAGTATCCGGAAAAAATGATTCCGCTCATGATACTGAACATCAGGGACGGAAAGAGGCTTCCGGTCTACGGCAAGGGAGAAAACATCCGCGACTGGATTTACGTAGAAGACCACAACCGCGCGGTATGGCAGATCGTCAACAGCGGCCGCACCGGAGAAAAATACAACATCGGCGGCGAAAACGAATGGCAGAACATCCGCCTGGTAAACAAGCTGATTGAGCTTGCATCAAGGCATCTGGGCAAAAGCGAGGAAGAAGTCCGCTCCACAATAGATTACGTAAAGGACCGCCCGGGCCATGACCTCCGTTACGCCATCGACTGCACCAAAATCAAGACCGAACTCGGCTGGCAGCGCAAGCTCCCCTTTGAGCAGGGCCTGGAAATGACGGTGAACTGGTACCTCACCAGCGATGAATGGGTGAAGGGAGTTAGGGGGTGAGATAGGCTCCACAAAAAAATATTCTTGATTTATTAAAATGATTCTTTAAAAGCCGTATGAGAAGGATAATCTAGAACAATGTAGTAATCATCCTTGTATACCTCCTTTCCAGCTTTTACGGATGAATCTTCCATATTTATTGAATACTGCTCGGTCGACAGCAAAAGAAATATGTGCTCATCATTTTTATAATCTCCATAATATCTTTCCGGTGTAAGCCATTTATCATATTTATACTCTTTTGTAATAACATCACCACTTTTAAACAGATTTCCAACTTCAACTTTCCCATCGGTTAAATAAGTTATTACATTAGCATTCCAAAAAGTCGCATAACCAAAGGTGTAATTGTTTTCCAAGTATTCGGACACAGCATGCATTCCCTTATTTTCATCTGTTGTAAACTGATGTTGAAGAGTTGCGAATGTAGAAGAAAGAATTACAACTGACAGTATGACTCCGACAGCATACCGTTTTAATCCAGATATTTTTTCATTATCCAGTAAAATAGCGGAACAAGGGAAAAACAGTAGTAGTATCGGGTAATAATACCGGCTTATAAACTCAGTATGAAGATATACAAAGGTATTGAATAGGTAGCTGGAAATAAAATAAATCACCAAAATTTTCTGTCCGTTTGATAATTTATTTTTCAATGAATATATGATTAACATTATAAAAAGAATTATAAGTAAATAAACAAGAACATTTATTATTCCATTAGGTGTAAAGACTGCAATATGATCAATATAACCGAAAAACTCTAGAACTGAGTGTATAATATCACTTATTCTTACATCACCATACCCACAAAAAGATATGTCATTCCATTGTGAAAATGAAAATAGCGGTTGAAGGATAACATTGTTGCATACATAACCAAAACCAGAGATAAACAAACCGAGAACACTATATTTTATTATTTGTGTATTCTTCCAGAATGCGTTAAAATTGTTAATCATACAATTCTGATCTTTTTCAAGACATTTATCTATTATCATTATCAGTGCAAGTGGGAAAACAAAAATCATTATATATCTGATTGAAGATAGTCCTGATAGGAAGGCCCAAATGTAAAAGAAGACAACAAGAAGCTTTTTGTGTTTCCTGTTAGTATCCGTAACAACTCTAATAAATGTTCCAATATAGATTAGATTAAAAACAACATGAGGAATATAGTATGTCCCCCATGAACCTACATACCAAGCCATTTCGGAAAATGGAAGCACTGCAAGCACACATATAAGATACTTAACCCAAAACCTTTTTATTCTTATCTGAGTCAAAACATAGTAAACAGCAAAAAAAAGAATAGCCATCGAAAAAAAGGTTGTAAACAATTTCGCTATGTTCCAATTATCAGTAAAAATGAAAACAGGAGCAGTTATTAGCTGTGTATTGAACAGCCTTATCTCTGTTGAATAATTCCATGTCCTTGGCCAAAAGCTTTTTTCTTTAACACATTCTTTTGCAAGTAATAATTCAGATGCCAGATCCGAATTAACATGCTGCTTTGTGGCTACGGCAGTGCAGTATAACACACAAAAAAGAACACTCGCAAAAAAAACAGATATAATTACTATTTTAGATTTATCTGTAAATTTATGAAAGAAAAGTGCTGTTGCCACTATTGAGACAAAAGCAGGGATAAGAAAAAAAGATTCTATTGTATGAAGCCATTTATCCAAATCAAAAGATCGATGGAAAATTTTTTCCGACAAAAAGGCATAAGCCAAATCAATAAAACTACGTGAAAAACATATTAGAATGGCTCCCACTATAATACACAAAAAAGAAAAGAACATGAAAACTAAACTTTGTTTTTTTGTAAAATAATTCATAAACGCTCCTTACAATACTAACTTCTCTATATAACATAAATTATTATCCCAGCCAGGATAAGAACAATGGCAAGATACTGTTTCAAAGATATTTTTTCTTTAAATATAAATCTACTGAAAGCTATGACGAATATATAGCTTGATGTCTCTATGACCGGCACAAAGGAAACCGGAACATATCGAAGTGCAAGAAGATCAATAAGAACCGCACAGAAAAAAAGGAAATATGCAAAAACAACTTTTACGTTAAGATATTCTCGAATCCATGAGCCATGTTTTTCCAAAGCAGATTTTTTTAAGAGGATCTGTGAAACTGCTGAAATAAAAACGGAGAATATCAGGAGAAAAATATACTTAATGTCGCTCATCTTCAATCCCCATTTTTGCTGTAGACAGTAAAATGATACCTGCTATTATTACTCCGGCTCCGAGTATTTTTTTCAAAGTGATTTCTTCCTTAAAAAACAGAAAGCTCCAAAGCATGCCCCATACAATAGTTGCGGCTTTATTCGCAGTTGCAAAAGACAGTGGGATCACTTTCAGAACCTGTTGCCATAAAATAGCATATACAAAAAGAATTGCAATAAGAACACAATAAAACAGACAAAAGTGAAATGAGAGGAAATCATATTTTGCAGCTATTTTCCCTGTCACTGTATAGAAACTATACAGAAGGAAAGCTATGTGCATAATAATATAAGCTAAAATATTAGTCTTTTTCATCTTGTTCTTTAGCGTTTACGGTTTCCTTTATGATGAATTTTGGCACGTTATTCACAGTTAGATAGACCTGCCCCAAATAGCGGCCAATAATACCAAGGCTCAGAAGTATTCCGCCTCCCAAGATAAGAATCAAAACCACAATTGTAGTCCAACCAGTGACATCAGCTTTACCAACAAAATACTCAACCAAATAATAAACAGCCAGAATCACTCCAGCAACAGCAGAAATCAAACCTATATGAAAAGTGATGTAAAGTGGCGCAGTAGAAAAGCCAAAAAGCATCCTCATGAAAACCTTTATTGATTTTGCAAGGTTATAGTTACTCTTTCCCATTTCCCTTTTATGATGTTCTACAGGGATCTGAGTGATATTTCGTGTTACCTGGAAGATCAATCCGTCTATATAGGGGAAAAGATTGTTGAATTTAATCATTTCCTGAACGACACCCCGGCAGATAATCTTGAACGGACTCAGGTAAACCTCTTTTGGTTTTTGGAGGGCTATCTCACTTATTTTCCCATTGAACCAACTGCCGATATTTTTCCAAAGCTTCTGTTTTTTGGAATCAAAATCAGCGTATACGACATCAAATCCCTTCTGCGCTTCCTCATAAAGTTTTGGAATGTCATAAGGCGAATGCTGCAAGTCATCATCCATGATAACAATCCATTCACCCCTTGCATAATTCAGGCCGGTTAGGATTGCCGAATCCTGGCCTCCGTTTTTGCGCAGATTTATCCCCACCAGGTTATGGCTCTTTTCCGCCTCTTTTTTTATCTCATCCCAGCTGGAATCCTTGGAGCAGTCATTGACCATAATCTGCTCATAATCAAAATCCTTTAAAGCATCAGCAATCTGTCTTGAAAGCTCGGCTACACATTCATGGCTGTTATATACTGGAATTACAATGGAAATCTCAGGCATGATTAGCACTTCTCCAAAAAGAGTTTTGTACACTCAATAACCTTATCCAGATCATTGGAATCCATATTGTAATAAAGAGGCAGCCTTACAAGCCGTTCGCTTTCTTTTGTCGTGAACTCATCCTCTCCTTCAAAACGACCATATTTTATTCCAGCTGGAGCCGAATGCAGTGGAATATAATGGAATACAGTCAGTATGTCATTTTCTTTCATGAAACTGATAAAATCTGTTCTTTCCTTTATTGATTGAAATTTAAGATAGAACATATGAGCATTATGCACGCAACCTGCCGGTACAGTTGGAAGTTCGACGATTTTTCCGTCATACGGCTTAAACTCCTCATTATATTTGTTCCAAATATCAATTCTATTCCTTTGAATTTCCTCAGCTTTTTCCAGCTGAGCCCAAAGATAAGCCGCATTCATGTCGCTTGGAAGATAGCTTGAACCATAGTCCCGCCACGTATACTTGTCTACCTGTCCACGGATGAATCTACTGCGGTCCGTGCCCTTTTCACGGATAATCTCAGCCCGTTCAAAATCATCATTTCCAGTATTGATGATTATGGCTCCCCCCTCTCCCATGGAAAAATTCTTTGTCTCATGGAAGGAAAGGCATCCGTAATCTCCGATTGTACCGAGGGGTCTTCCCTTGTATGTTGAGCAGATTGCCTGTGCCGCATCCTCTACAACTTTTAAATTGTGCCGTCTTGCAATATCCATGATTGCATCCATCTCACATGCCACTCCAGCATAGTGAACCGCACAGATTGCTTTTGTTTTGCCCGTAATAGCATGCTCGATTTTTTTCTCATCTATATTCATCGTATCCGGCCTGATGTCCACGAATACGATTTTTGCCCCGCGCTGAACGAATGCATCCGCTGTTGAACAAAAAGTATAGCTAGGCATAATCACTTCGTCGCCAGCCTGTATGTCACATAGCAGGGCTGCCATTTCCAAAGCTGTTGTTCCGCTTGTCGTGAGCAAAACACGGCTTCCCCCAAGCTGTTTTTCGAGCCATCCATGACATTTCTTTGTAAAAGCCCCGTCTCCGCAAATTTTATGTGCGGAAATCGCTTCCTGAATGTATTTTATCTCATTGCCTGTTACTGGCGGTATGTTGAAGTATATCATAGTAAATATAGTATATTGATTTTTTTAGTTTTTTTCAATCTTGCCTTTGTTCTTTATCCCGATAATAATCAGGTTTACCGGCAATTCATGCATAATCATTATGCAATAAAAAAGTATCAATATTGACACTTTTTTTTAATTTATGGTTAATTTATTAACTTTTAATTGACTTTTTTGTCTATTTATTGATATATTATTGTTAAAGAGGTTAATATATGGACAATTTGGAGTTCGGAAAGACACTGAAAAAAATACTCTTGGAGCGTAACATGACGCAGAAAGATCTGGCAGAGGCAGTTGGGATGGATCCGGTAACGCTTAACCGTTATATAAAAAACGACAGAAAGATTCCCCTGCCAGCGTTAAAAAAAATAGCTAGGCAACTCGATCTTGAACCGGAGAAACTTTTTGGAACCAAGGATCCTGATTTCATTACTTGGCATTACGGTCTTCTGGGGGGAGCTCAGATAGACATTGAAAGGGGAATTGCACAGGCAATTGAACAAGGGCGAGATAAATCTTTTATATTCCCAATCCTAAGGAAATATTATACCAGGGAAGAAATTCAAGACCTCTTGGATAGCTATGGAGAAGATGCTGATTACGATGAGAAGAATGAAAACGAAGGAGTAGTTAATTATACTCTCAAGGATTTGACAGAAAGACTGAACAGGCTTTCAGAGAGCATCAAGGCCTCAAAGACTCCACCGGAAAGCCTTTTTGAAGGAGCTTCTACTACAGAGAAATTACAGTTAATGGACTCATATTTTAACTATATTAATAACGATAAAAATGAAAAATCCTGACGCTGCCACACCGGGTAAACGTCAGGAAGTCCTGTCAGGACTTATATAAAACTGTGGCAAATGCCAGGAGGAAAAAAAGAATGAAATATAAAGTCATTCAAAGGGAGAACCCTCTCGACAGAACTGAAAAACTCTATTACCCTGCCCCTGTTTTTGGGGAAAGGGTGTCAGAGGATGAACTTACAGAAGAAATATCTTTTGCAAGCTCTGTAAACCAGTCTGATGTCAGGGCCGTATTGACAAATCTTTTGGAACTTCTTCCGCGTCATCTGATGAGGGGCGACAGCGTAAATCTTGAAAAATTCGGGATATTCCGCTTGAGCTTTGAGTCAACTGGTAGCACGGAAGAAAAGAACGTATCCGCCCAGAACATAACCCGTCCCAAGATTTTGTTCCGTCCGTCCACCAAACTTAAGGATAAAATCGCAAGGACAAGTTTTGTTCACCAGTAAGCGGAAGGTGTAAGGACCTGCATGGCTCACAGCATTGAGCCTCCCAGCCTCATGCACTTGAGTTTCTATTATACCAGATGGAGCAAAAAGTGCAAGTGGCTGGCTTTTTTTTCTTTGGATAATGATGTTTATGTAAAGGAAAAAGCTTAATATCCTTTGGCTATTGCATGTTTCTCCTTTACATATTTTGAATTATGCAAAGGTTGATTGGATTTATGGTAAGGTTTTTCCGTTTTAAAACTTCCATTTTGAATCAAAGCCCAAAATCCGCTCGCACTGGACGTTTTTTATCCAATCCTTGTCCAGTAATTATCTTTTAAAAGATAATTACTGGACAAATCCACTTTACAAAAGCTATTTTGTCCAGTATAATTAAATATATGATACAAAGGCAATTATCAGACCGATTGTTCAAACTTTTGGAAATTTATCCAATCGTTACAATAATTGGTCCCAGACAATCTGGCAAAACAACACTTGCAAGAATGTCTCTAAAAAAATGGAATTATGTCTCTTTAGAAGATCCCGAAATTCGTGAATTTTGCAGTTCCGACTGTAAAGGCTTTTTAAAGACATATCCTGAGTACACAATCATTGACGAAGCGCAAAGGGTGCCAGCCCTTTTTTCGTATTTGCAGACTCATGTGGATCTTGCAGGCAAAAACGGCATGTATGTGCTTACAGGCTCACAGAACTTAAACATGATGGAATCAATTTCACAATCATTGGCAGGAAGAACTTCAATCCTAAAACTATTCCCCTTCTCTTATGAAGAGCAGAAAAAAGCTAAGATTCTTCCAGAAACGATTGAGGATCAAATCTTCACAGGCGGATACCCGCGCATATTTGACTCGCACATTCCTCCAGAACAATTCTACAAAGATTACATAAACCTATATGTTGAACGTGACGTCAGACAGCTTAAAAACATAGGAAATTTGGAAACTTTTGCGCGCTTTGTAAGACTGTGCGCTGGGCGCATTGGTCAGCTTTTAAATATTCAAAATCTTGCGGATGACTGCGGAATCGGGGCGACGACGGCAAAAACTTGGCTTTCACTATTGGAAACCAGCTTTATAATTTACTTTTTGACTCCAGATTATAGGAATTATACAAAACGCCTTGTAAAAAGCCCAAAACTGTTCTTTACAGACACAGGATTAGTCTGTTCTCTTTTGGAAATACGAAATTCAAGACAATTACAATCACATTATTTACGAGGAAATCTTTTTGAAAATCTTGCCGTCAACAGGTTTAGGGCGAAAGCCTTTAATCAAGGACTCGAACCAAACCTTTCATTTTGGCGGGACAAAAATGGAATAGAAATCGACTTGATAGAAAACAAAACAAAAGATAATGGAGAAGAATGTCCCATAGCATGGGAAATAAAAGCGGGATCCACATATTCCCCTGATTATTTTAAGAATCTAAGGCATTGGGCGGAATTGTCAAAGTCACCAGCACAAAACTGCAACGTCATATACACGGGCGATCAAATGATAAAGACTCAATTTGGAAATGTCATGCCATGGAAGGACGATATCGATTGATTTTTTTTAGCAGTTAAAAATTCACATAAGAATAAAACTGCCCTATTTCTTACTAATCCCTCGAATACAAATCCCGTGTATAGACCTTGTCCTTTACATCCTGCAAGTCATCTGACATTCTGTTTGCAAGTATGATATCACATTCTGAAATGAAAGACTTTAACTCATTGTTAACGGGATATTTTTCGAATGTTTCGGATTTGAGGGTAGGCTCATAAATCACTACCCTGATGCCTTCGCCTCGAAGGATTTTCATGATGTCCTGAATGGAACTCTGGCGGAAATTGTCGCTGTTTGCCTTCATGGTAAGGCGGTAAATACCGACCGTATTTGGCCTTTTAGCAAGGATTTGTGCGGCGATAAATTCTTTTCTTGTTCTGTTTGAATCAACTATTGCCTGAATGAGGTTCTGAGGGACTGAATTGAAGTTTGCAAGAAGCTGCTTTGTATCCTTTGGAAGACAGTATCCTCCATATCCAAATGAAGGGTTGTTGTAAAAATCTCCAATTCGAGGATCAAGGCTTATACCTTCAATTATCTGACTTGTATTCAGTCCTCTGACCTCTGCATAGGTATCAAGCTCATTAAAATATGCAACTCTAAGGGCAAGATATGTATTCGCAAAAAGTTTTATGGCCTCAGCTTCCGTACAATTAGGAGTAAGAACATCTACTTCTTTTTTTATGGCACCCTCATGTAAAAGGCCAGCGAATTTCCTGGCTTTTTCGCTTAATTCCGGACGTTCCTTGGGATAGCTCACGACAATGCGGCTGGGATAAAGGTTGTCATACAACGCATGTCCTTCCCTTAAGAATTCTGGGGAAAACAGAATGTTCCGAATTTTATACCTCTTTAGCAGGCTTTCCGTATAACCAACAGGTATTGTTGATTTTATTACAACCGTCGTTTCCGGACATTTTTGCTCAACGACATCCAGTACATTTTCTATGGAAGAAGTGTCAAAAAAGTTTTTTTCAGAGTCATAGTTCGTTGGGGTTGCTATTACTACATAATCTGGACTTTTATATGCCACATCCTTGTCACAAGTCGCAGTAAGATGCAGTTCCCTTGTCTCCAAATACTCCGAAATTTCCTTATCGACGATTGGAGATTTCCTGTTATTGATTAAATCAACCTTGCCCTGCATTATGTCGCATGCAATAACCTCATTATGCTGTGCTAGAAGAATTGAAATTGAAAGGCCTACATAGCCTGTTCCTGCTACCGTGATGTTCATTCCTTAATGATACCTCAAAAATCAAAGAGTTTCTAGTAATTCAATAAATCTTTTGCAGATATTATCCCAAGTACAATTTTGCAAGTCAAATGAATAGTCTTTTATCTTAATCTTCATCGCTTTTCTAACAGCTTCTATAAAATCTTCATAAGAATAGGTTACATCCACACCTATATCTTTTAGTTTAGGGCTATTACAATAGGCAATTATAGGTTTTTTAGCAGCCATAGCCTGATAATACTTCGAAGTTATCGCTATTGGTCGATCCTTATAAAAATCTGTTACATATGGAACCATTACTACCGAACAATTTGTAATCCAAGCAGGGACTTCTGATGGATTTATACCGGGCACATAAAATAGGTTATCCATTTCTTCTACTTTTTCTTGGATTTTTTGAGGAGGATAATTCGGACATACTACAATATAATTAAAATTTGGGGTTTCAGAAGCCGCTCGAAACAAAAGTGGCCACTCAACATCCCAAGCACCCACATAAAGAAAAGTGTTTTGCTTTTGTAAAAGATCTGGAACAGGATACTCCTTAGTATAGGGCTCGATATCTACTCCATTAGAAAGAATGGTCTGATTTATTCTTGAATCAAAGTCAGGTATTTCTTTTCTGTAAGCATCAAGACTTTCACTATTAACAAGAATTGTTAAATCAGAATTTAGCAGAATATGCTTCTCCATATCTTTTAAACGTTTGGGTGCTGTATTATGAACCATTGGATCACTAGGTCGGTAAACCATTCTTGCATTTGGAAACAATTTTTTTAATTTATCCAAAAATGCAATTCCCTCACATGATTCAAAAACAAAGCAATCCGTTTCACTAAGATATTTATTACAAAACCGCTTAAATGACCTGAATGAATGAGTAAGCATAAATTTCATAAAGAAAGATGGAAGGAACTTGCCCACAAAATCAGGAAGCCTAAATGTCGGAAAAGTTACATTTAGTACTTTACCTCCCCCACAATTATATTCTGCACCTTTTTTTAAGGTATTTATAATTTTTTTGTTTAATTGTTCTCGTTTCATAAAAAGACCATAATATGGCCGAGGAAAAGAAAAAAATACAGTCTCTATCCCATTTTTGGCAGTAGATTCTGCAAATTTATGGAAGCCACCCAGTCTTTTTGTATTCCAGTTATGGGCAGTGATGTATGTGATTTTTCTTAAGGATTTAGCTGTTTTCATAATACTAAGTATATAAAAAAAAAAAGAATATTCTATAAGGTTTTTAGAATAGTTATTTTTTTTATAAATAATTCAACCGCTTTTCTTCCAGATAACTTGCTTTTTATAGATTTTAAGAATATAATAACATAAACGTTTTGTAGGAATTGGAATTTGAATGTTTATAGTTAGAATTATGGGCGGTTTGGGGAACCAGCTATTCCAATTAAATTTTTATAACTATCTCAAACGAAAGTATCCAAAAGCAAAAATCAGAATAAATCTATCTTATTATATAAATGACAGCCGTCATGGCGGTTATATGCTCAATGCAATACGATTACCTATAAAAAAGTTATATATGACAAGCCATTATAGGTTTGTAAATGACAAAAATTATGTAGAGGATTTTTCGGATAGTGACAATATTCTTTTTGAAGGATATTGGCAGAACATGCGTTTTTTTAATGGCGATACATTTTCTTTTCCTGATGTCTTTAAAGGTGAAATGAACAATGACAGCAAGGATATTCTCAACATAATAGAGTCAATTCCTTCATCTGTATCAATTCATGTTCGAAGCGGGGATTACGACAATGATATATGTCTTGGAAATGTTTCAACAAAAGCTTATTACAACAATGCAGTCAAACGAATACAAGAAATTGTAAATAATCCCATTTTTTTTGTTTTTTCAAACAATATAACATGGACCAAAGAAAATATAGATTTTGGTAACTGTACAGTCTATTATATAACATGTAATAATGCACCCCATGATGCTAAATGGGATCTTTTATTAATGAGCAAATGTCATTATAACATAATAAGCAATTCATCCTTTAGTTGGTGGGCACAATTTTTTAACTGTCACAAGGATAAAAAGGTAATAACACCTCCTTATTGGATAAATGAAGAATCATCATGTTTTACAATCCCTCAACCAAACATACAAAAATTAAAGTATATGGAATGTGTTTCTAATATTCCGAATTCAATACACGATTCCGAAGCAATACAATTTTCTTGTATAACATTCTTAGAAGATGATCCTTCTGTATTAAGACGTACTGTCGCAACAATTTTAAATCAAACATATGATTCTGTTGAATTATTAGTTATTTGTAATAAAACTCTTGAGGTTAACAATGAATTCATGCATTTATACAATCAAAGTCATAAGATTCATTTCCTTTATAAGGATACTACAAAAGCATTAGAAAAAGCTAATGGTAATTATATTGTTTTTGTAGATTATTCTTCATATTTTATGAGCAATGCATTCGAAATTATAGATAAATACTTATTGGAACATCCAGATACGAATTTCCTTAAATTTAGTTATATAGACAAACCAACCGAAAATGTCCATCTTTGCACAGAAGATAATACAAGTAGACCAACAATAAACAATCTGATATTCAAGAAGAATCCTATTATCAGATTGTTTAACGAAAATTCTTTTACAACAGTTAATTCATTCGTTGACTTTTTAAGCACGAATAACTTTATCTACAAGAATATCAATACTGTTTTATTAAATAACGTTGTTAAGATCAATCCGGAACCAGCTATTGTAGGAAATAAACGCAGTTTATTCTATTATTTTAAGCGATTGATAAAAGAATTATTCCACTAGATTTGTTTGTTAGGAGAACCTGTTATGATAAGTATAATAATGGCATCATATAATTGCGAAGAATATATTGGAGAAACTATCGAAAGCATTATACAGCAAACCATTAGTGATTGGGAATTAATATTAATTGATGACGCTTCTATGGATAATACAAGAGAAATTATTAGGAAGTTTAAAGATGCACGTATCAAATACATTCGAAATAAAGAAAACAAAGGTCTTGCAGCTTCACTGAATATCGGACTGAAAGAAGCTAAAGGCGAGTATATATGTAGAATAGATTCGGATGACATAATGTATATTAATCGACTTGAAAAACAGTTGCTTTATCTGGAAAATAATAAAGAAATTGCTATTGTTGGATCAAATTTGCACCTGTTTGGTGAAGAATTCGAGGAAACATTTACAACATTTCCTCAATCATCAAAAAAGCTATTTGCCTACCTTCCCTTTTATTCTCCATTACCCCATCCTACATGGATGATTAGAAGATCTGCATTTGCTGATTCAGACTTAAAATATGATGAAACATTCAGAACTTCCCAAGATTATGAATTTTTGTATCGTCTATTTATTAGAGGAGGAAAAATTTTTTGCATTAAAGAACCTCTTGTAAAATACAGAATGTCAAATGATTCCATCAGCCATAAAGGTAAAAAAGCAGACTTGAATACTTTCAGAGTTCAAAAGCAAATAGTAAAATTACTACATATTTCTGTAAGTGATAATATATTATTTTCTTTGAATTACTTAAAAGCTAAAGAAAAACATGATTTTATTTCTTTCCTCAAATGTCTATACGTATATTGGCTTATATTTATAAAAAACATGATTTATGGTGTTTTTGATCGACCAATGTTATCTAAATTAATAATTAATCATATTATAATGACCATTAAATTTTCAATAAAATGTCTCATAAAGAGGTGTTAATTCTTTGACTTTTTTGTTATAATTGTTTGGAATTATAAGGGGAATAGATGAATTATAAATCAATTTTAATTACAGGTGCTGCAGGTTTTATTGGTTCAAATCTTGCAAAATCAATTCTTGAGAAACATAAAACATCAAAAGTTATCGGAATTGATAACATGAATGATTATTATGATGTAAATTTAAAAGAATACAGATTAAAAACACTTAATTCTTTTGATAATTTTATTTTTAAGAAATCTGATATTTCAGATAAGAACGCTCTTTTTTCAATTTTTGAAGAATATAAACCTGATTTGGTTGTAAATCTCGCTGCACAAGCTGGGGTTCGTTACTCGATCGAAAATCCAGATGCTTATATCCAATCTAATATAATTGGTTTTTATAATATTCTTGAAGCATGCAGACACTCATACGATGATGATAATACAGGAGTACAGCATCTTGTTTATGCATCCAGTTCAAGCGTATATGGTAACAACAAGAGAATACCTTACTCAACTGATGATAAAGTAGATTCACCTGTTTCATTATATGCAGCTACGAAAAAAACAGATGAATTATTAGCATACTCTTATTCCAAACTCTATGGAATACCATCAACAGGGCTTCGTTTTTTCACAGTATATGGACCTGCAGGTCGTCCTGATATGGCATATTTTGGCTTTACAAATAAACTGGTAAATAACCAAAAAATTAAGATTTTTAATTTTGGTAATTGCAAAAGAGATTTTACTTATATTGATGATATAGTATTAGGTATCTCTAGAGTTATACAAAAAATTCCTTCAGAAAATAGTGATGGGGTTCAATATAAGATTTATAATATCGGAAATAGTAAACCTGAGAATTTATTGGATTTTGTAACAATCCTACAAGAGGAGTTGATTAAAGCAGGTGTTTTACCAAAAGATTATGATTTTGAATCTCATAAAGAATTATTACCAATGCAGCCAGGAGATGTAGAAACGACTTATGCTGATATTTCTGATTTGGAAAGGGATTTTGATTTTAAACCATCTACATCACTAAGGGATGGACTTAAAATGTTTGCTAAATGGTACAAGTCTTTTTATAATTAGGAGATTTTATGTTAAACTTAGAACAATTCATTTCAAGATATGTAACAGGACGTGACTCAAGTCTTTTTGAAAAAGATATACAGAATAATAGAATTGCATTAACCAAAGCTATTTCCAACAAAACAATGCTTGTTATAGGTGGAGCAGGAAGCATTGGCAGTTCATTTATAAAAGCTTGCTTACAATTTAAGCCAAAAACTCTCGTAGTTGTAGATGTTAATGAAAACGGACTTGCAGAACTTACCCGAGACCTTCGTAGCACTAAAAATATGTTTGTTCCTGACGATTATGTACCTTATCCAATAAATTATGCCTCATCTGTTTTTGAGAAAATGTTTCGAGCTCGCGGAGGATTTGATATTGTTGCAAATTTTTCTGCACATAAGCATGTCCGTAGCGAAAAAGACATTTATTCTATAGAAGCTTTATTACAGAATAATGTTCTGAATGCTAAGAAACTTCTTGATTTGCTCGCGGAATTCCCTCCTCAGGCTTACTTTTGTGTTTCTACTGATAAGGCTGCTAACCCTGTTAATATTATGGGAGCAAGCAAGCGTATCATGGAAGATGTTATCTTCTCTTATTCTGATAAATTCCCAGTTAAAACAGCTCGTTTTGCAAATGTTGCTTTTTCTAATGGTTCTCTCCCAGCTGGATTTATTGACCGTATTTCAAAGCTACAGCCAATTTCTGCTCCTAATGATGTAAAACGTTATTTTGTCAGCCCTGCAGAAAGCGGACAGATTTGCATGCTCGCGTGTATGCTTGGAAAGAACCGTGAAATCTATTTTCCCAAACTTGAAGAAAAGAAAATGAAAACTTTTTCTTCTATTGCGACTGACTTCTTGCATGAAAACGGCTATGAAGTTCTGGAATGTAATTCCGACCAGGAAGCAATTGATAAATCAGAAGATTTGGAGAATGGTTCAAAAAAATATCCGGTTCACTACTCTGGTTCTGATACAACAGGGGAAAAAGCTTACGAAGAATTTTTTACTGATACAGAACAGATAGATATGAATCAGTTTGAATCATTGGGGGTAGTGACAAATAGAACAGCTCGTTCAGTAAGTGAAATCCAGAATTTGTTTACAAAACTTGAAAATGTTTTTTCAAAGCCTGACACAACAAAAGCAGAAATTGTAAGAATTTTACAGGATTTTTTGCCTAACTTTGAGCATGAAGAAAAAGGCAAATCGCTGGACAGTAAGATGTAGGGAGTATATAAATGACAAATCAAGATGCAATTCAATTTATTAAATCACTTTATCCCGAATATGGTGAACATATTCCACTACATGCTCCTGTTTTTTTGGGAAATGAAAAAAAATATCTTAATGACTGCATAGACACTACATTTGTTTCAAGTGTCGGGCAGTATGTAGACCGTATGGAACAGATGGTTGCTGAATATACAGATGCTGCTCGTGCAGTTGTTTGTGTAAACGGAACAAACGCTCTTTACATGAGTCTTTTACTTTCTGGTGTAGAACAAGGTGATGAAGTTATAACACAGCCTCTTACATTTATTGCAACAGTAAATGCAATAAGTTACTTAAATGCTGTTCCCGTTTTTTGTGATGTTGATGAAGATACAATGGGTCTTTCACCTTTAGCAGTAAGAAAATGGCTAGAAGAAAATGCTGAAATCAAGAATGGTGAATGCTATAACAAATCAACAGGACGAAAAATCAACACCGTTGTTCCTATGCACACTTTTGGTCATCCAGTGCATTTGGATGAGTTTGTAAAGCTTTGTGAAGAATGGAAGCTTGCACTTGTTGAGGACGCAGCAGAAAGCATTGGAAGTTTTTACAAAGGAAAACATACAGGACTTTTTGGTAAAGTTGCAGCCCTTAGTTTTAATGGTAATAAGACAATTACAACCGGAGGTGGTGGTATGCTGCTTTTTACAGATAAAGAACTGGGTGAAAAAGCAAAACACCTTACTACGCAGGCAAAAATTCCTCATCGTTGGGAATTCAAGCATGATGCAATCGGTTATAACTATCGTATGCCAAATATCAACGCAGCGCTTGGTTGTGCTCAAATGGAAAACATAGGAGTGATATTGGAAAACAAACGTAAAACTGCCATAACATATAAAAATTTCTTTGCTGGCAGTAATATACAGTTTTTTGATGAACCAAAAGATTGTAAATCAAACTTTTGGTTGAATGCAATTCTTCTTCCAAACAAAGAAGCTCAAATCAAATTCCTTGAAGAATCAAATGATGCAGGTATTCAGACGCGACCTATCTGGGAACTTATGAACCGACTTGAAATGTTCAAATCTTGCCAACATGATTCACTTAAGATATCCGAAATGTTTGCTGATAGAGTTGTTAACATCCCAAGTGGATTTAGAACAAATATAACCATACATAATACAAGTTTAAAATAAATGTAACATATTTAATCATCTGATTTTTTTCAATATATATGGATTTTTCGTTTAAAATCTGTTAAATTTATCTTATATTGTTTGAGGAGTTTGTATTGTGAACAAAAAATCTATTTTGCTTGTAAGCTTAAATTCTTTTCATTTTATTCAAGAATACATAGCAAATGTTTTAGATTGTTCCGCTTTTGATATCCAGTTTTTAACTTTTAAAGCAAATTTAAATGAAGAAATATGGAAAGAAAAAAAAGTTACTGTTCATACTTTGAAAAAAGAAGGTGAAAAAAAATTAAAAATCATTTTAATGTTGCCATTCCGACTTTTAAAGATTCGGCGGGAAATCAAACATGTAGACATTATTCATTATCATTATATCGATTATAAATTTACTCATCTCGTAAATTTTTTTATTAGGAATATTGCGACCAAAACTATATTAAGCTTCTGGGGAAGTGACCTTCTACGACAGTCAAAACGAACAGTTCTTAGTTATACAAAACTATTCCGTCGTGCGAGTAAAATTAATGTGATGAACATTGAAATGTTTAATAAATTTCAGGAATACACTAATAATATGTATACAAATAAGCTTGTTCCTCTTGACTTTGGTGATAGTACACTTGATTTTATTCTAGATGCTGAAAAAAGCAATAATAAGAATGATTGGAAGATACAATATAGTGTACCAGATGGTAAAATCTGCGTACATTTAGGATATAATGGAATTCCGTCTCAACAACACATAAAATTACTTGAATGCTTGGTTAAATGTGTTGATTCAGTAAAAAATCAAATCCATATAATTGTGCCGTTCTCTTATGGATGTTTCGATGACAATTATAGAAATCAAGTAAAAAAATCGCTCGAATCATCAGGCATTTCTTTTTACATGAACGAAAGATTTCTAAGTCAAAAAGAAATTGCAGAATTTCGGTTAACTGCTGATATCTTTTTATATGGACAAACAACTGATGCAGTTTCTGCCAGTATGATAGAATATCTAGCATCTGGTACAACTGTTATAAAGCCTTCATGGCTTGTATACTCGGAGCTTACTGATAACGGTATAACTATGCTTGAATACAAAGATTTCATGGAACTTACATCTTTTTTTGAAAATTCCATCTTAAACAAATCATATAAAAATATTGATACACAAAAAAACCGTTCTATTGTTTTAAATTTAAAGTCTTGGAATGTCTTAAAAGATAAATGGCTGGAAATGTATTATGATGAACAATGAAATAATTATATCCCCGGAAAATACACTATTCGATGCATTATCCCAGATGGATAAAATTGACAGGAAGCTTCTTCTTGTTCTTAAAGATCAAAAATTTATCAGTCTAATCAGCATTGGTGACATACAGCGAAGTATTCTGAAAAAAATCCCTTTGAATACTCCTGTAAGCCAAGTTTTTCGTCATAATATACTTGTAGCCAATTCTACAGATGACAAAGAACTTATTCTTACTAAAATGAAAGAAGAAAGAATAGAGTTCATGCCAATCATAGATTCTGAATCTAATCTTATTGATGTTCTTTTCTGGGAAGATTATTTTGAGAATAACAAAATGTCATCAGAAATTAAATTGTCTCTTCCAGTCGTTATTATGGCTGGTGGAGAAGGAACAAGGCTGCGTCCTCTTACAAACATAATACCTAAACCTTTGATTCCAATAGATGACAAAACCATAATTGAAGATATTATGGACAGGTTTATAGATGTAGGATGTAACAGCTTTATTTTTTCTGTAAATTATAAGGCCGAAAAAATCAAAGATTATTTTGATAAAATTCCAAACAAGAATTATTCTATAGATTATATTCAGGAAGATAAACCGCTAGGAACAGCAGGATCTCTTTACCTTCTGAAGAATAATATTTCTACTACTTTCTTTGTTTCTAACTGTGATATTTTGGTCGATGTAAATCTTGAAGATTTACTGAACTACCATCGTGAAAATAAAAATATCATAACAGTAGTATCTGTTTTAAAAAATTATTCTATACCGTACGGAACAATAGAAACATCTAAAAATGGTCAATTAGTTAGTTTAAATGAAAAACCCAACATTGTTTATCAAATCAATTCAGGATTATATATTCTAGAACCAGAAATTTTCAAATATTTGCCAGAAAACAAGTTTATGCACATAACTGACTTGATATTACTGTTAAAGGAAAAAGGTTTTAATATTGGAGTTTTTCCTGTTAGTGAAGGATCATGGATTGACATGGGTAATTGGGATGAATATTTAAACATTATCAAGAAAAGGCATTTTTAATTTATTTATGCATTTTTTCCTTTATTATAATCGGAATTTTGTATATTAAAAAAAATGGAGGTCAACAACATGGAACAAAATCCGGCTATTATTTTCATTCATAAGGGCAATCCACGATATTTAAAATTTGCTTTATTAAATGCAAAAAAATCTAATCCTAATTCTAATATAATTCTGTTGGGAGATAATTCAAATTCAAATTTATCAAAACTTTGCAATCATCATTATATTTCTGATTTTCTTGATTCTGCTGAAGAGTTCAAAAAGATTTATATACATCAATCTAATAATTCTTATGATTTTGAATTATTTTGTTTTCAAAGGTGGTTTATTCTTAAAGATTTTGTCATTAAAAATCAATTAAAACATTTTATAGCATGTGACTCAGATGTATTGATTTTTGATGATTTATCACAATATTACGATTACTCTACCTGGAAACAAAATTACTTAAATGTTGTTGACAATAATGGACCACAATGTGTTTATTTCACAAAAGAATCCATCATAAACTTTTGTAATTATATATCTAATCAATATTCAAATAAAATATATTTAGAACGTTTAAACAATCGATGGAAACATTTTCTTGATAATAAATTATCAGGTGGTAATTGTGATATGACAATGTTCACTAACTATAAAAGTGATTTCCCTAATCTAGTTCTAAATTTATATGGATTTGAAAAAAGATTAAAAAACAGTTTCTTCTTTTATGATGTCTCAAATTATGAATCAGATAATAAAAAACTATTCTTACATGAAAAAAAAAGAGGACTAATTATTGCTAAAATCAGGACATATGACAAAATGCCATATGTCTTTGGTTTAGATGGAGAAATATTTAAAACTCCTGTTATCCATTTTCAGGGAAAATATAAATCTCTTATGTGTCAATATTCATACATTAATATTGTTTTTAAAATCATTGATGAATTATGTTATTTTATCTCAAGAATTACAAACAAAGTTAAATCTATCTTAAACAGATCTTGACCCCTAGTGTTTTGATTTTAGCATCGACAACAATTGTTTTTTTACAGTTTCTTTTCCGCAGATTTTTACCATGTGAGAATGTATTTCATTGGGATTTTGTATTGTTTTAGGCCTTTTTTCTATCATTGTAATCAGTTTTTCTTCAAAAGCTTTTATATCATATCTTGGTACAACATATCCTTGTTTTCCATCTTCAATAAACTGTTTTCCTATTCCTGTATCAAAAGAGATTGCCGGAACACCGCATAAAAGAGCTTCTTGCAACATCATAGGAGCAGAATCTTCAATAGATGCACAAAGAAAAATATCTGTTTTCTGATAAATTGATACTAAATCATTTACATTTTTACAGAAAGAAAACTCTTCAAATCTTATATTTTTGAAATTGTAATTCTGATATTTCTTGTTTGACAAACATAAAAATCTAATCTTTTTTGTAATTCTTTTGTCTATATCCAATAAAGCAACAAGAAGATAGTTAAATCCTTTTCTAGGATCATCTACACGATTCACATTAGCAAACAAAGTTATTTCATCAGGATTTTTGAGTATTTTATTATCCTTTGGACAGAATATTTCCTCATCAATAGGATAATATATTTGATGATAATTCTGAAAATTTATGATTGATTTTTTTGCAAATTCCAAATCATATAAAGAACTTGAAAAAATATCTGCATTCAAATATGAATAATTTACTGCTTTTACCATAAGTTGATTATGAGATAGAAAATTCATTGCATTTGACAAAGCTGGACAATCAAGACAGTTATTTTCATATTTTTTACATGACCAAGGATAATGGCAGCCGCCTGTGATGGGTTCCAAGTCCATCATGGAAAAAAATATTTTTGCACCTGTCGCCTCGTAAAGATGTTTCATATCATAAGAATTTATAAAACCATCAAGCCAATGAATGAAAATATAATCAACATCCTTTAAATCAACTTGAGTAAGCAAAGTAGGAATAATTCCATGCTCATTGCATTCAAAATAATTGCCATAGCAGTACATTCCCTTCTTTGCATCGATATTTTGAATACCAGGAATTATTTTACTGAGAAAAGAAAGATATAGTTTTTTAATTCTTTTTTTTATTCTACCTTTATTTACTTCTTTAAATCCTCTAAGAGGTACGATACTGGAATCATTTATATTTGTTTTTTTCTTAACATATAATGTTGAGTCAATCCCCATTTCTTGCATAAGTTTATGATAGCGGACTGCACAAATGCCAGCGCCACCATCATCCATGGCCGAAAAATGTATAACTTTCAATTTATCACTCCAGTCTTTCGTTTAGTTGTTAATTTAAACTCTTTCTATTTAAAATAGTAGTAAATATACGCATATTTCTTATGAGTTTACGTAATTAATTATATTGTGTCTTGCTTTAAGATCTTTTTCAATTGTTGATAGATATTTTTTAAACCACGCTTTCGTTTTATAAACATTTTTATTCTTCTAGTCATTGTAATCTTGTTAATCTTACGATAAAAAAGAATATTTTTCCGATATTCAACTTTTGAAGTTTTTATCTCTTTTGGAAATCTTTCTATAGAAAAATCTATTGAATCATTAAAATCATACTTATTATTCGGTCCACAATGTTCTCCGGAACCATCTAAACCAATATTTTTTACTAAGGATTTAGAAGGACCAAGACATAGTCCTTTGTTTAAGAAAAGCGTTGCATACCAAAAGATAGCCCATGTATTCATCTTTCCTGTTAAATTATCTTCTATTTGACCCCAATTTCCAGGTTCAGAACCTTCTATATTAAAATGAAAAATCATTTCATCAGAAAATTTATTTTTATAATACAAGGCATCTTTCTTGAAATGTTTCCACCTATCAGCCCATGTAGCCCACCCCCAACAATCCATAGTGGGATAAAAATATGAATAACCTTCGCTAGTCTTTTTTACAGGATCACGCCATCCTGTTATGTGCCATACATTTTTATTATTTTCATATTTATCAAGTGCTGTATTCATAAATTCAAGGAAATATTTCCCCGTTATGATATCATCTTCAAGGACAATTACTTTATCATATTTATGTACAATATCCGTGACACCAGAAATGATTGAAGCAGCTAGACCTTTATTTTTTTCGGATTCTATTATGGTAACAGTTTTACACCAATTCTTTGATTTAATAACTTCTCTTGTCTGTTTAATCTCTTCTAATTGATCTTTTGTAATGTTATCTTTTGGACCATCGGCATAAATAAACAAATCCGACTGATTTGCCAGTTTATTTACCGCAAGAGCTTCTAATGTCTTAAGAGTATGATCAGGTCTATTATATACAAATAATATTATTGGAGCTAAATTCATTTTTTTCTTAAATACCTCAAGTTTTTTTTAATATCTTTCAAGAATTTCACAATTTTTATCTACTATACCATGTATTTTTGCCGGAACACCGTAAACCAAAGAATAAGGAGGAATATCCTTTGTTACAACACTTCCAGCTCCTATAAAGGCATATTCTCCTATTGTGATACCACATACTATGGTAGCATTTGCACCAATTGTAGCTCCTTTACAAATATGAGTTTTTTTAAACTCATTTTTCTTTTCTATAAAGGATCTTGGATTTATGACATTTGTAAAAACACATGATGGTCCTAAAAAAACATCGTCTTCCACTTCAACATCCTGATATACAGAAACGTTATTTTGAATTTTTACATGATTTCCTATAATAACACTTTTTCCGACAAAAACATTTTGACCAAGTTGACAGTTATTACCGATTTTAGCACCATCCATTATATGACAAAAGTGCCAAATTTTAGTATTTTCACCGATAGTAACATTATTTTCAATATATGAAGATTCATGTATAAAATAATTCATTGGAATTCCTTTAATATCTTTACAATAAATTCTCTTTCTTCTAGTGTTAGTTCAGGATAAACAGGTATTGCAAAAGTTGTCTGAGCAGCTTTTTCTGCAATTGGAAAATCTCCTTGTCTATATCCCAATTCTCTAAGTGCAACCTGAATGTGTAAAGGTCGTGGGTAATAAGTAAGAGAACCAATTCCATTCTGATGCAAATAATCCATTATTTTTTTTGCTTCTGGATGTTGAATAACATATACATAATAGTTTTCAATGCAATTCTTATCTTCTATAGGTAATTTGTAATTGAAGTCTTTTAATTCTTTAGTATAAAAAGAAGCATGATCACGTCGTCTTTTAACAAACGAATCTAATTTAGGTAATTTTTTCCGTAAAATTGCTGCTTGTATTTCATCAAGTCTTGAATTGCAACCTGTCAAGAAATTAAAATACTTAGGGGAACTTACATCCAAGCTAGTCTCGACATCCAATGGATGGTAAGGATGTTTTTTATTATATGCTTTTATACCTCCAACACCAAAACCATGACTCCTTAATGAAAAACAAATTTCTGCAAGATCATCATCGTTAGTCGTTATAATTCCTCCATCTCCTTCACAACCAAGAGTTTTTGTTGGAAAAAAAGAGAAACAAGCGGCATCACCTAATGAGCCTGCTTTTCTACCATGATAAGAAGAACCTGCCGCCTGACAAGCATCTTCTACGACTTTTAGATTATATTGTTTTGCAATTGAATTAATTTTATCCATATTGCAACATTTTCCATATAAATGGACTGGCAAGATCGCTTTAGTTTTAACAGTTATAGCTCTTTCAATTTCATTTTCATCAATGTTATATGTATCAGGATTAATATCTACAAAAACAGGCTTTGCTCCAATTCTTGTTATTGCCTCTGATGTAGCTATAAAAGTAAATGGAGTTGTAATAACTTCATCTCCAGGTTCTATACCGAGTCCTAAAAGGCAAATATAAAGCGCGTCAGAACCGTTTGCAACAGAAACAGCATGTTTAACTCCAACATATTCAGCAAACTCTTTTTCAAAGGCTTTAATATTTTCTGAAAGAATATAATTTCCACTTTTCATTACTGCAAGAGCAGCATCTTCATATTCTTTTGCATTTTCTTCATGTTGTCTTTGTATATCCATTAATTTAATATTCATTTTTATAAATCAACTCCTTTCATATCCAATGTTGAAAAATCCTTAAGAGGTAATTTTACAGGCTCACCTGTTTTCATACTTTTATAGATGGCAAGTATCATTTCAAGAGCATTTCTTCCTGCAATAGCGTCTACATAAGGTTTGTGATTATTTTTTATTGAATCAATCATATCAGCATATACACTGGTATGACCATTACCATATACGTTACTAGTTGACTCTTCTAGTCCCTTGTTAGCTTTATCTTCTTCCGTTTCGTCTGCAAAATCCCATACATCAAGATTATTTGTTGATTTTCCTCCGATTTTTACTGTTCCCTTTTCTCCAAAAAGATAAAGGGTTTCCTCTAGATTTTGAGGATAAACATTTACAGTACCTTCTATTGTTGCGACTGTTCCATTTTTTAATGTAACAACCGCCATTCCAATATCTTCTGCTTCAAGATAATGATGATACTGTTGACGTGTTACTCCATATACTGTATCCACTTCATCCCCCATCATCCAGCGCAAAAGATCTATTCCATGTATACATTGATTCATCAAACAGCCGCCATCTTCTTTCCACGTTCCACGCCATGGTGCCTGATCATAATAATCTTTGTTACGATTCCATCTAACATGTATTGATCCATGAGAAAGTTTGCCAAATCTTCCTTCTTCTAAAGCTTTACGAGTTTTTTGAACTGCGATATTAAATCTGTTCTGATGACATGCACAAACCTTTACGCCTTTTTGTTCACTTCGTTTTATTATTTCTTCAGCATCTTTCATGTTCATAGCCATTGGTTTTTCAATAATCACGTTAATTCCATGATCAATGCAATAAAGAGCTATCTCTGCGTGTAATCCACTAGAAGTTGCGATAGCAACTAATTCCAAATCAGGATGCTCTTCAATCATTTTTTTATAATCGGTATAACGTGCAATAGACTCATTGTTATCTAAATTATGTTTTTTTAAGAGATTTTCTATGTTTGACGATTCAATATCGCATGCTGCAATAAAATCCAAATTGTTATTCAAAACCGCTTTTATATGATTAGTCGCAATACGACCACATCCTATCAACGCATATTTCATCTTTTATTCCTCATATATTGTTTATTATTGAATTATATATTTCAACTTCTTTTTTAATGCAGTTTTCCCATGTATAATCTTTTACTCTTTTTGCTATTTTTTTAGGATCATGTTCTTTACTTAGCCATTCAATAACGGCATTTGCATAATCATTTAGAAAATTTTCACTCTCGGGCACACAAATTCCATTTTCTCCAACTGCCTCTGGTATACCACCATTAGCTGATCCAACAACTCCAACCCCACATGCTTGAGCCTCTATTGCGACTACTCCAAAACCTTCATTTCTACTTGGTAAAAGAAGAACATCTAGCTTTCTCATATATTCTCCAACTTTTTCCGGATTTACAGTAGGTACAAAACTTATATCATTCTGCAAATTTAATTTACATGTCATAAATTTTATATATGGAAATAAATCGCCATTATTGCAACCTAAAATAATTAATTTTGTATTTGGTAACTTTTTCTTTATAAGTTTTAACACTCTTGGTAATAAATCTGCTCTTTTTATAAAAATTAGATGCCCCACAAAACCAATCAAATAATCATTTTTACTCTTTTTATGCTTTTTTAAATAAAAAATATCTGGGTTAAAACCATTATTTATTATTGTTGCATTTATCCCGTCATAACCTAATGACATTGCATATTTCAAAAGATATTTCGAAATAAATATGCATTTATCAGCATTGTTTAGTATCTCTAATGACTTTTCAATTTGATCAGAATCATATGATGTTATTTCATGGATATCACTTCCATGTATCGTAACTACATAATGAATACCTAATTTATTCTTCAATTCCGGCAAAGATTCAGAATACCACAAAAAATGTGCATGAATTATATCAAATTTGTTTTTTTTATACCATTGGAAAAAAGATCTGTATGAAACAAAAGAAACTCTATCATAATAACACAAAGACCCCAATTCATTAGTAAAAACTTTTAATCTGTTTTTATTGAAAGCAAATGTATTCTTAAAAACTTTATATATAATAGCTAGTATTTTTAAGAATCCTTTCCGTTTTGTATTAAATGGATTTGAAATAATTAAATTACCACCTTGTATGGTGACAACCGCATGTCCTTGTCGTTGAAGTTTAAATATTCTTTGTGTTATAAAAGGACATAAAGAGGGATTCTTTTTTGTAGCTGTTGGTGCGAAATATAATATATTCATTGATTCCTTTGTAATTAAAATCTAAAAGATATTATTTTTTTTGTGCTTAGATGACATTAACAGCATCTTTTATAACTAAAACCAAATAAAGAGAAAAAAGATTTCTTTTCTCTTCAATATATGCCTGTAATTAATATATTATTTATCTTTAATTATTTTATAGAGTTTTTTTAAATATTTCCATTTATTAGTGGTAGTAGAATTTTTATAATATAAATCCAATAAATTATCACAATGCAATTTGCCATATCCAATTCTATCTCGTCTAAAAGCATTTTCTTTTGGTTGCTCAAATATTTTTATTAAAAACTTTTCCAGTTTCATATTTTCATCTTCTAATGATACCGATTGCAACATAGCTGGGGTTTTTATCATGTTCATATACAAATCATCATCAGAATCAACTTTTTTAATAAATTCGACGACTTCGTCAAAATTGGAAAAATCATGACAGTTTATAAAGGATTTTTTATTAAATACTTTATCAATATTTGGATCACCAAAATAAACAGGTATTGTTTTTGCTGCAAAGGCTTGTATTATTTTTTCTGTTGTATATCCAACGTGACTTGAATTTTCAAAAGCAATTGCAAATTTATGTTTTGATTGAAAATCTAACTTATCCTTAACACCATTAGGTTCTCCAATATTATTAAGAAATCGTCCACCACTGTTTACTTTTTTATACTTGCAGAGCTTATGGAATATTTGTTCGCGTTCTGACATAACATTGCCAGAACCTTTTGAAACCACAAAAGAACAAAAATTCTCTTTAGTTTTAATAAAATTCTCTTGAACAAGATGTTTTTTCAACATCAATTCATAGTCTTCTCCATATTCCTCAGGAATCATATAATTAGTATACCGGATATACCGATCACTAAAATCTAAATATTCAAATCCAATAGCATAGTCAAATACATTGAAATCCGGGCAGATGTTTTCGCCTGTATAAAATATTTTAACACAATCCTGATATTTAAGAAATTCCTTTGTAAAACAAGATGCAATAATATAATCAGGATTATCAGAAAAAACAACATTAAAACTTTTTTTCAATTTATTAATGATAAAATTATTATTTAGATCTAAACTTGGCCAAAACCCTAGCATTTTAATTTTTATTGTTTTCATTTCTTACCTACTATAATCCGAAAAAGTTTTTTACATCCTCTTATTGGTAGTTTTATTCCTCTCAAGAATGAAACCATACACTTTCCTAATATAGGATGTACATATATAAATGACTTTTCAAGTAGATACTTTTTATTATTCGAATCAATCTTTCTTAGTAACGGTATCTCTTTTTTCATATCAGCTATAATAGTTTTATACTTTTTAGTAAAATTTTTCTCGACCCTATCATTTTTCATTTTATCCAAAGTACATATCTGTCTTTCAACCAATTGTAAATGCGCTAACAATTCCAAATCTGGAAATTTTTCTCTGCAAAAATCTACATATCGTTTACCACATTCTATACTTAAAAAGTTTAAATTTGAAAACTTTGAATGAATAAGACTATCCTTTCTTTGATAGTAAAAATAATACTTTTGATTTGTAATAAGTGCTCTTTTTGACTGAGATAATATCAAATGATCAATAAATGCATCTTCATGCAAGCGTACAGATTCAAATCTTATTTTATCCCATAACTTTATATCATAAAATCTTGAACAAATTGTTGATGATATTTCAGACTTTAAATAGGCTGAAAGAAGTTCTTTTGTATCTACTATCTTTTCTATTTTTTCAGGTTGAACACATTCTTTTTCATTCCTATCAAATGTCGATTGCAAGTCAAAACATATTAAATCAATAGAGTTTTTCTTTATAATTTCATATAGATTTTTTATAGCATTTTTTGGAATATAATCATCACTATCAAGAAAAAAAACATAATTACCTTTCGCAATCTCAAGTCCAGTATTTCGTGCACACCCAAGCCCTTGATTGTTTTTATGTACAATAACTATTCGTTTATCTTTTTTTGCGTATTCATCACAAATTTTTCCACTACCATCAGTCGACCCATCATCTACAAGAATAATCTGTAAATCATTATATGTCTGATTTAGTACAGACTCAATACACTGTCTGATGTAATCCTCAACATTATATACAGGTATAATTACCGAAACCATTTTTACTCCGATTTTAATAGACTTTAAAATTTTTAAAATAAATTCTATTTATATTTGGCTATATAACAAAAAAATATTCACTACCACTTTTACATCATCCTATTTTTTCTCATTCTATATCATAAAAAAAAGGTAAAAAAAAAGGGATTTGTATATTTTTCCGAGTATAAAAAATATGCCATAAAACTTCCAATACAAACATTTTCATATCAACACCAGTTTTCAATATAATACATTCAACTTATATGATCTGAAAAGGAAGTAAAATATAATCAGTAGTTCTAACTATAAATTATTAAAATTGTATCATAAATTTTGTAATGCAAGAAACTGAAAAAGTTTATTTTCAATTTCGTATTGAAGTTTTGATACAACAGTTTTATAAAATCTCCCATTGTATTACAGGAAAACAATCTTCAATTGAATTTCTTATAAACGGATTTATTGATTTTTTTGAGTTAACATAAAAATATAAATTCGGAGAATTAACACCAGGCTCTAAAATCCATTTCTGACAAAATAGGCTTGCTTGTAATTCTATACGATATTGTTTATCATTAAATAAATCTTTTGGCAATTTACAGGATATTTTATGTTGACCAACATCAGGACAATAATCTGGAACAGAATAAAAAGGAGATGTTGAAAAAACAAGATTATTATTATCTGTTGCATAAAAGTAAAATTCATACGACAGATTCGTGGCTTTTTCACGAACATAAAAATCTAAAACCAATGATAATTCTGAAGATGCTGAAATATGGTTATCTGAAAACAATAAACTAATTGTCTCAGGATAAAAATTGTCGTTACCCACAGATCCATCATTTTTCCAAAATGTTCTATTACCTGAGTTTTCAGAATTCTCTCCAAATAAATAAAAATTTATACAATTATCAATTTTATCATCACGGCAAACAACCCTTCCCTTTTCCAGCACAATTCCTTTATTGCATAAATTCTTCACCTGTCCCATGTTGTGTGAAACAAACAAAACTGTCCTACCCTCTCCAGCAGAAAGTTCAGTCATCTTACCAAGTGCCTTCTTCTGGAAAGCCGCATCTCCAACAGCAAGAACTTCATCAGCAATCAAAATGTCGCTGTCCAAATGTGCCGCAACTGCAAAAGCAAGTCTAACATACATTCCGCTAGAATATCGTTTTACTGGAGTATCGATATGTTCGCCTATTTCACTAAACTCAATGATGTCATTTACCTTTTTGTCTATCTCGTCATGCTTCATGCCCAAAATGGCACCGTTCATGTAGATGTTCTCACGCCCAGTCATCTCAGGATGAAATCCTGTTCCTACCTCAAGCAGACTCGCTATCTTTCCATTGATTTTTATATTGCCTTCCGTTGGACCTGTTATCTGGCTTAAGAGCTTTAAGAGCGTAGACTTTCCGGCTCCATTATGGCCTATGATTCCAACTCTGTCTCCTTTCTTTATCTCAAAATTCAAGTCCTTAAGAGCCCAGAACCCCTCTGCAGTAGGATCATACTTACTTCCTATTTTAGCATGGGGATCCTCTTTTCCCCTTACTCTTGCCCACCAGCTCTGGATGTCACGGAAAAGCGTACCATTATTGATTACACCTAGACGATAGTATTTTGAGAGGTTTTCAACTTTAATTGCAATATCGTTTTCCATTAGTTATGCTCCAAGAGGCGTTTTTTCATTCCCTAAATTACATCCACAAAGTTGCGCTCGTTTCTGGAGAACAAAATCAATCCAAAGAAACACAGGAACAAAGTTACTCCAAGACTTGTAATAATCATCGAAGGCTCCAGATGGCCTGCTCCATAAAAGGCAATCCTGAAAAACTCTATCGGAGCGCACATGGGATTAACATAGGCAAGCCAACTGAATTTCTCGGGAATCTCAGACAACGGATAGACAACAGGAGTCGCATACATGGCAAGCTGGATTCCAAATGTAAGGAGAAGGTTCAAGTCGCGGTATTTCGTTGTGAGGGAACTTACAAAAAGACCGATGCTTCCGCCCAAAAGACCTACCCATAGAACTATCAGAGGAAAAGTCAAAGCCCATATCGTTATGTTGATATGAACTTTTTGGATGAACATATAATATAAAAATATAAAAACAAGCAGAATAAACTGCATCGCAAGCTTTATGATGTGAAAACCACAGGTCGCAATCGGGGAAGTAAGACGTGGAAAGTATACCTTTCCGAATATGTTCTGGTTTGTAGTAAATGTCGTTGAGCAGCTTGTAAGGCAGGAAGTAAAATATGTCCACAGCATGGTTCCTGAGAAATAAAAAAGTATATAAGGTATTCCATCCGTTCCGACATTGGCCATCTTGCCGAATACAAACATATACATGAACGCAGTAATCAAGGGCTGAACTAGATACCATATAGGACCTAAAATCGTCTGCTTGTATTGCGTAATAAAATCACGCTTTATGAACATCTTGATAAGATATCTGTAATTCCAGACATCCTTTAGGTGTAAATCCAGCAGTCTTTTCTTTGCCGTAATTACTTTAGTCCATTGAGGATCATTTTTTACTGGCAACGCAACATTTCCACTCATTTTCTTACATCTCCGTTAAGGAAATCATCATAGGCTATCCTTACACCCTCGCGCACATCAATCTTCGACTTCCAGCCAAGAGCGTTAAGCCTTGTAACGTCACAGAGCTTCCGGGGAGTGCCGTTTGGTTTTGACGGATCCCACTCCATTCTGCAGCTGCGGCCGTCTTTACGGACATCATCGTAAACCACATCCTCTACAGTCTGGGCAAGCTCTTTTATCGTGCACTCAACTCCTGTACCGACGTTAACAAAATCCCCTGCAGGATTCCTTAAGTCCGAGGCATCTTTATTCTCCATCAGATATACAACCGCATCAGCAAGATCTCCTGCATAGAGGAATTCCCTTAGAGGAGATCCGTCTCCCCAAAGATGAACCACATCCTCCCCGCTTGCCTTTGCCTCATGGAATTTGCGGATCATGGCAGGAAAAACATGGCTTCCCTGTAGCTCGTAGTTATCTCCAAGCCCATAAAGATTTGTGGGCATTACAGAAAGGAAGTTTGTTCCATGCTGCTTGTTATATGCGGTACAAAGCTTTATCACGCTGATCTTAGCAAGCGCATAGGCGTCATTTGTCGGTTCAAGCGGACCTGTAAGGAGGCTTTCCTCCTTGATGGGCTGCTCTGCCATTTTTGGATAAATACAGGTCGAGCCAAGATTCATGAGCTTCTTTACACCGTTAATCCGTGCCGCCTCAACCACATTAAAACCAATCACCATGTTCTGGTAAATGAAATCAGCCGGATAGGTTGAATTCGCACCGATTCCGCCGACATGAGCCGCCGCAAGAAATACATACTCCGGTTTCTCTTTGGCAAAGAAATCATTAACCGCAGCCTGATTCAAAAGATCAAGCTCTTTGTGAGTCCGTGTAATAATGTTTGTGTAACCTCTTTCCTTAAGGCACCTCAGAATTGCCCTGCCAACAAGCCCGCGGTGACCGGCTACGTAAATTTTGGTATCCTTATTCATAATTATCTGTTCCTGACAATCCTTTCAGCCTTTACATACTCCATGTCGTGCTGCATCATTATGTGAACCAGCTCGGGGAATGAGGTTTTTGTGGGGTTCCAGCCCAGGACTGTCTTGGCTTTTGTCGGGTCTCCAAGTAATGTCTCTACCTCTGCGGGACGGAAATACTTTGGGTCTACCTCTATCAGAGCATTGCCGGTTGCCTTGTCATACCCTTTTTCGTTTACACCCTCGCCCTTGAATTCTATCTCAATGCCTGCTTCCTTGAACGCCAGCTGGCAGAATTCACGGACACTGTGCTGCTCGCCTGTGGCAACCACAAAGTCATCAGGCTTATCCTGCTGCAGGATGAGCCACATGCATTCAACATAATCTTTTGCATAGCCCCAGTCCCTTAAGGCATTTAGGTTTCCAAGATAAAGCTTTTTCTGGAATCCCTGTGCGATACGGCTTGCGGCAAGAGTAATTTTCCTTGTTACGAAAGTCTCCCCCCTGCGCTCTGACTCATGGTTAAAGAGGATTCCGTTTGAGCAGAACATTCCGTAGCTTTCGCGGTAATTCTTCATTATCCAGTAACCGTAAAGCTTTGCGACGGCATAGGGAGAACGCGGATAAAACGGTGTTGTCTCTTTCTGTGGAATCTCCTGAACAAGCCCGAACAATTCAGAGGTCGAAGCCTGATAAATACGGCAAGTTTTCTCCATTCCAAGAAAATGTACCGCCTCTAGAATACGGAGAACCCCCGTGGCATCTGTATCTGCGGTGTACTCAGGGACATCAAAGCTTACCTTTACGTGGCTCTGGGCAGCAAGATTGTATATCTCCGTGGGCTTTATCTCGCGGATAAGACGGATAAGGCTTTCTGAGTCTGTAAGGTCACCATAATGTAGCTTTACAGGCTTATCCTTGTGCATGTCCTCGATAAGGTCTGCAATGTAAAGATGCTCTATCCTTCCCGTATTGAATGATGATGAGCGCCTTATTATTCCATGAACTTCATAATCCTTGTCCAATAAGAATTCGGCTAGAAATGATCCGTCCTGCCCGGTAATTCCTGTAATCAATGCAATCTTGTCTGACATGTATTTCTCCAAAAATATGATAAAAGTAGTTTTTTGTATTAATAACCGGCTGATTCTTTTAAATACACCTCTTTCCTTCCGTACTAAGCTTTAAAACAAACTTTTCCGTAAAAATGCACTAGGCCCGTGCAATATGGGACTTTTGGTCGAGGCACTTCGCTGCGCACCTAACGTGCATCACAGCCAGTTACAACTGAATGTTTCCTTAAATATTAAGCCAAAAACCCCTTTCTGTCAACATTAGAGGCTTTATATGTTTTAGTTTATAAAACATATTGTACTTGAAATAAAAATTTAAACCATATAGAATTACAGTTGCATTAGAACAGGTGGTTTATATGATACATGAAGATTTAAGTACTCTACAATTACCATCAAGTAATCTTGAGAAAAAAACAGAAAAATTTGGAAATAATATTGAAAATTCACCTGAATTGATATCCGTAATCATAAATGTGTATAACGGAGAAAAATTTATAGACAAGTGCTTAAAAAGTGTTGTTGAACAAACTTATAAAAATCTTGAAATCATAGTTGTGAATGACGGTTCTACAGATAATACTTTAAATATTGTAAAAACATATAAAGATGAAAGAATTCGAATTATAAATCAAAACAATATGGGGCTTTCTTTATCACGAAATGTTGGAATTGAAAATGCTCATGGTGAATACCTTTTTTTTGTTGATGCTGATGATTTTGTTACTATTGATGTTATTGAATATTTATATGATATTGCAAAGAAAAAAAATGTTTTAATATCTACATGCAAGACTTTAGTTATTAACAACTATAATTATACAATAAATCAAGAACCTGAGAAAATCGAATTATTTACTGCCAGAGAAATGATAAAGAAAATCTTTCTGTCCTTAGATCGAGCTGGTTCATTATGGAACAAACTAATAAAAAAAGAAGTATTCAATGGTATAAGATTTGAAGATAGGGTTATTAATGACGTTGTCGTTGTATACAAACTTTATCTACAAGCCGAAACAATAGCTTTCGGCAGCCGAACAACATATTTTTACCTTAAACATCCTGACAGTATAACATGTCGTGAAACAGAAGAGAGAACAAAGGATTATTATCGAGGAGCCCGAGAACGATATGAATATTTAAAAAAGATTTATCCAAATTTCTGGGAAAATGAGATTTGCATGTATTTTTCGACAACAGATACTTATCTTTTGAGAAATGATAATATTCGACAATTTTTGAAGGTTGAAGGAGCATTAAAATACTATAACAAAATCTTCAAACTTAGAAATATGTTTCACAAGATGAAATTCTCCAATCGAATTAAATATCTTTTATTTAGAATAAGCCCGAACCTATGTCTTAAAATATATAAGTTTTGCACAGAACGATAGAATAATCTTTTTCTGTAATACTGAGAGAATCATAAATTCTTGGTAAAAAGTACTGGGATATGTTTATATCCGTAACATCCTATTGTTTTAAAGAAAAAAAATTCTATATACTCTTTGTTACTGTAAATATTTTTTCTTCTGATACAACTGTTACAGATATTACTATAGGCATTTCAAATGGATTAATAATCCAGAAATTATTCCTTTCTGTCACTCCAAGTGAAAAAAGATAATTATTTGGCGGAAAGCAAGCCTGTGGAATATTATAATACAAAGTCTGCTCTCCTTCATTTAGTTTTAGCTCCGAATCTGGATATAACATGGCAAATGGATTTCCTCCGAAAAAACATCGAAAATAAAAATCCACCCTTGGATTAACTTTTTCAACCCTTGCCTTTAATCTAATTCTGTAGCTCTTTTTATAATCAAGGCATGAAGAAACAATGTTTTCATCTTCATCCACAATATCAATACTTAGCGGAGTGAAATTTTCATTATAGAAAGAGCCATCATTTTTCCATGATGTTGTTAAATCATTACTATCATTTTCTTTCTTGCCAAGATAATAATCAATACATCTATTAATATTATCATCCTGCCTAACAATTCTGCCCTTTTCCAATACAATCCCTTTATTACATAGATTCCTGATCTGTGCCATATTATGACTTACAAACAACACAGTTCTTCCTTGTCCAAAACTTAATTCATTCATTTTCCTAAGTGCCTTTTTCTGGAATGCTACATCTCCTACAGCAAGTACTTCATCAGCAATCAAAATGTCACTGTCTAAATGAGCTGCAACCGCAAAAGCAAGGCGAACGTACATACCGCTTGAATATCGTTTTACCGGAGTATCAATATATGCCCCGATTTCAGAGAATTCAATTATATCGTTGACTTTTTTGTCAATCTCATCATGCTTCATCCCCAGGATCGAACCGTTCATGTAGATGTTCTCACGCCCGGTCATTTCAGGATGAAAGCCTGTTCCTACCTCCAGCAAGCTTGCGATTTTTCCATTAATCTTTATGTTGCCTTCTGTCGGGGTTGTTATCTGGCTAAGAAGTTTTAGAAGTGTTGATTTTCCGGCTCCATTATATCCAATGATTCCAACCCTGTCGCCCTTTTTTATTTCAAAATTCAAGTCCTTTAGTGCCCAGAATCCATCCGCAGACGGATCATACTTGCTTCCGATTTTCGCATGTGGATCATCTTTTCCTCTTATCCGTGACCACCAGGTCTGAATATCACGGAAAAGCGTCCCGTTATTGATTACTCCCAAGCGGTAATATTTAGAAAGGTTTTCGACTTTTATTGCTATGTCATTGTTCATAAATCATTACCTCTATATCAACAAGGAGTGTTTTTCTTGATTGTTTCCGTCTTCGATGTCTAGTGACTATAATCTATTAAGGCAAAAAATAACCTTTCTGTCAACAATTGATGTCTCATGTACTTTAACTATTCAAACATATTTTCCACCCTCATGTACTTGCAATAAAACCTTAAACCATATAAAATTATGGTGGTTGAGGACTTATGGAATATTACTGCATTATGGTCAAGACAGGCTCTGAAGAGGCGTTCAAGGCAGATTTTGAAAAGATTCTTCAGGAATATGATCCAGGTGCCAAACTCATGTTTTTTAAGAAAAAAATGCGTACCTCAAAGAAAATCGAGTACGAGCAGGTGCTTTTCCCAGGGTATATGTTCATGGCAGTCCAGCATCTTGATCCTGGCATGATAAAACAAGCCCATAATAACCGGAATTTCTATCATTTCCTGCCTTCAGACAGGGATATACATCAATTGGAAGGGAAAGACCTTGAATATCTGTCCAATATACGGAAATTCGGCGAAGTCCAGGGCTTTTCCAAGGCATATTTTGACAAGGACATGCGTATTGTGGTAACCGACGGCCCACTGATGGGTTTTTCAGGTAACATCATAAAGGTTAACCGCAAGAGGCAGAGGGTTACGGTCAAGCTAGACTTGTGCAACAGTACATTAAAATTCGACCTTGCATACGACGAGATACAAGGAGTAAAGGAGGATTTATGAAAGGAATAATTCTTGCGGGAGGTTCGGGTACACGTCTGTACCCCATAACAAAGGCTGTTTCCAAGCAGATACTGCCCCTCTATGACAAACCCATGATTTATTACCCGCTCTCCGTACTGATGCTTTCCGGCATACGTGAGGTGCTTATTATTTCGACACCCCGTGACATCGGACTTTTTAAAGAGCTTTTGGGTGACGGTAAATGGCTTGGAATGAAATTTGAATATGCTGTTCAGGACAAACCCAGAGGACTTGCAGACGCATTCATCGTTGGAGAAAAATTCATCGGCGATGACAACGTGGCCCTTGTGCTTGGCGACAACATTTTCTTTGGGCAGGCATTCACTCCCATTCTCCATAACGCCGTATCAAAAATCGAATCTGAAGGCGGCGGAGTCATTTTCGGATACCAGGTAAAGGATCCGACTGCATACGGTGTGGTTGAATTTGACTGCACAAATAAAGTCATTGGAATTGAAGAAAAACCCCAGAATCCAAAATCCAATTGGGCGGTACCTGGCCTTTACTTTTATGACAATTCTGTCATTCAGATTGCAAAAAACGTAAAGCCTTCTGCACGCGGAGAAATTGAGATTACGGCAGTAAACAACGCTTATCTTGAGCAAAAGAAGCTTTCTGTAGAACTTCTTGGACGCGGCATGGCATGGCTAGACACAGGTACATATGACGGACTTATGGAAGCCTCCAACTTCATCATGACCATACAGAAACGCCAGGGACTTTACGTAAGCTGCATAGAGGAAATTGCCTACAGGAACAAATGGATAGACAGGCAGAACCTCCTGGATATGGCGGCAACCTACAAGACTAGCTATGGGGAATACTTGAAATTCATAGCCGGGAGGGTATAAATTTGCCGTTTCAGATAAAAGATTGTCATGCTGACGGTCTCAAAATAGAGGGTCTTTCCGAGCTTACCCCTAGATTATTCAAAGATTCCCGAGGATATATGATTGAATCATACAACGAAAAGGAATTCTTTGACTCTGGACTGACGATGAGGTTCGTTCAGGACAATCAGTCGCTTTCTGTAAAAGGGGTCCTCCGGGGCCTTCATTTTCAAAAACACCACCCCCAGTGGAAACTTGTTCGAGTTGTAAGCGGAAAAGTTTTTGACGTAGCCGTGGATTTAAGGAATGATTCCAAAACATTTGGAAAGGCATTTACCACAATACTGGATTCCGACGTACAAAACCAGATGTACATTCCATGCGGATTTGCACACGGCTTTTACGTACTAAGCGACACTGCCATCTGCGCATACAAGAGCAGCGACTTCTATTATCCCGGTGATGAATCCGGAATCATTTGGAATGACCCGAAACTTGCCATAGGTTGGCCATTCGGACTTCAGGGAGAGAATCCAATCATGTCGGAAAAGGACAAGCATTTGGAAGCTTTTGATCCGTCTGTATCCTACTTCGGCATGGATGGCCAATGGTTACAGAATTAAGGGGGACAGAGAGATGAGAAAGGTATTCATAAACGGAGAGGCTTTCTGCAAGCCCATTACAGGGGTCATTCGGGTTGCCGTTGACATAATAAATGAACTTGACACAATGGTCACAAAGGAAGACGGATTTGTTCTGGTAGTACCCAAAAACACAAATTACCTTCCCGAGCTCAAAAACATAGAAATAAAGGTACTGGATTATGAACTCAAGCGCTTTTACCTGTGGGAACAGATTCCGTTTCAAAAAGCCGTAAGAAAGGAAAAGGCCCTTTCACTTGATTTTTCCAACACATGTCCGCTCATGTCTCCCGGAGTTGAATACCTCCATGACATCTACTGCAAGCTTTATCCGAATGATTACCACGGCCTTAAAGAAAAGCTCATCATGCTCTACAACCTAGTCAACTACAAAAGAATTGTAAAAAAAGCCAAGGCCATAATAGCAGTTTCCGAGTACACAAAAAAGACCATAATTGACACATATCATGTCGACGACGACAGGATTAAGGTAATCTATAACGGATTAAGCCCCGCATACTTGAAGCTTGAGCCAGATTACTCAATCATCCAAAAGCATCCTGAACTCAAGGAAAAAGGCTTTTATTTTACCCTAGGGACCCTTGCCGTACGCAAAAACCTCAAATGGATAGCAGATCATGCACAACTTTATCCCGATGAAACATTTGCCATTTCTGGTGGCATACTCACAAACCTTGTTCCTCCGGAATTGGAAAAACTCAAGACCTTAAAAAACGTCGTCCTTTTGGGATATCTTAGTGATGCGGAAGTCAAGGCAATGATGACAAAATGCAAGGCATTCATCCTGCCATCATATTTCGAGGGATTCGGCATACCCCCTCTGGAAGCCCTTTCATGCGGTTCTCCCATCATCATATCTGACAGGACTTCTCTTCCAGAAATCTACGGAAAAACCGCCCATTACATAGATCCTGACAAAAGTGACGTCAATCTGGATGAACTTCTATCAGAGCCTGTTGAAGATCCAGCCTCCATCCTTGAGCGTTATACAATTCACAATTGTACAAGCCAGCTGCTGGAAGTGATTCAGGCATCAAGGGACTAACACACCACAAATCTCTTAAATGAAATACCACAAATCTCTTAAATAACGAAGAATTAACAGGCACTAAGGGCTTTATTTTTTCTTATTTATATAGTATAATTGAATCATGAAGATAACTGACAGGCTAAAGCAGATTTTCGACATAAAATTCCTGAAGTTTCTCCTTGTCGGTCTTATAAACACTGTCGTAGGTGCGGGAGTAATGTTCCTTTTGTATAACGTCGCGCACTGCGGATACTGGTTTTCAAGCGCCTGTAACTATATAGTTGGTGGAATAGTAAGCTTTTTCTTGAACAAATACTTTACCTTTACAAATCACGAAAAATCCCTTAAACAGATAATCCTCTTTATCTTGAATCTTTTGGTGTGTTACGTAATCTCATACCTTCTTGCAAAAAAAGCCGTATATGCCCTGCTGTCATCACAAAGCGAGAAAATTCGAGACAACATTTCGATGCTCATCGGAATGGGACTTTATACAATACTAAATTATTTCGGTCAAAGACTTTTAGTCTTTGCTGCCAAAGGAAAAAAATGATGAGTGACATTTCTCTTGTAGTTCCATGTTTTAATGAAGAAGAAGCTATTCCTCATTTCTATGAGGAAGCTAACCGCGTATTAAAAGAAATGAATATTTTTGATAATGCAGAATTTGTTTTTGTCGATGACGGGTCATCTGACGGAACTCTGAGAATTCTACAAGAACTTTTCCATAAGGATAAAAGGATTCATTACGTCAGTTTTTCAAGAAATTTCGGAAAAGAAGCGGCTCTTTATGCAGGTCTATTAAAATCAAAAGGACAATACACCGCTATAATGGATGCAGACTTACAGGATCCACCTTCACTTTTACCACAGATGCTATCTGCCATACAGAATGAAGGATATGATTGTGCGGCCACTAGACGCGCAACAAGAAAGAATGAGCCACCAGTTCGCTCTTTCTTTGCTAGGAAATTTTATAAAATCATGGGAAAACTCAGTAATGTACCAGTAGTTGATGGAGCAAGGGATTTCCGGCTTATGACAGAAAAATACAAAAATGCAGTTCTTTCTTTATGTGAGAGAAACCGCTTTACTAAAGGTATCTTCCCCTGGGTTGGCTTTAACACAAAGTGGTTTTCTTATGATAATATTGGACGTGTTGCGGGAAAAACAAAATGGTCGTTTTGGAAGTTGTTTTTGTATTCCATCGATGGAATCATCGGTTTTTCTACAAAACCACTTGCTTTTTCCGCCATTGCAGGCATTCTGGGCATAATTCTTTCGTTTATAATGATTGTTTTCATCATAATCCGACGGCTTGTATTCGGAGATCCTGTACAAGGCTGGGCAAGTCTAGTATGTATAATTCTTTTTGTTAGTGGAGTCCAACTTTTTACAACAGGTATTGCTGGCCTTTATATATCAAAGATATACACAGAAGTTAAACAAAGACCACTTTTTATCATAAAAGAGGAGAAATAATCAGTTTTCAAATTGACAACGAATATTAACAAATCCTATTGAAAAACGTTTGATTAGGGTATAGAATGTAATTAGATATTTTGTTGTTAAAAAAATTTATAGGAATATTATATGGTTACAAAAAGAACAAGAATTATTGGATTTACAGTTTTATTGGCATTTAGTTTGATATTTTTATGTTTAAGTTTTTTCAGTGACTTTTCTTATAATTTATTAGAGAATCTCTTACGGATGAAGATTAATACAGACAGATGGCTTCCAATCATAGGAAAGCTTTTGTTTATCACTTCCTTTATACTCCTTATTTCATCAATTGCAGTTCTTTTTTTCCCCCACATACAGAAATTTTACGAAGAGAAGACTATTCTTTTTTATGCTATTTCATTTTTTCTAATTGCTTTATTATGTCGTTTTGCAGGATTCTCATTTGAATCAGGTGATTATAAAGACTGCTTAAAACCTTGGTTTGATACATTTAAAGAGGGAAGGCTAGAAGCTATGCGTTCTGATGTCGGTGATTATCCTGTAATCTATAAATACTTCATTATTCTTTTCACATTTATTCCAATTAATCCTCTTTATTCATATAAAATTCTTTCAATTATTTTTGATTTCCTTCTTGCAATTTATTCAGGCTTGTTCATTTTGAAAGCAACGGACAGCAAAATAAAAGCATTGTTTGGTTATACTGTAGTTTTGTTTCTTCCAAACTTTATATTAAACAGTGCTGTTTGGGCTCAATGTGATTCTATTTTCTCTTTCTTTTGTTTATTAAGTTGCTATTATCTTTATCTTAATAAAGAAAAGAAATGTATAATTTATTATACAATTGCATTTTGCTTTAAAATTCAATCAGTTTTCTTTCTACCAGTTTTGATTATTTCTTTGATGAAAAAGAAAATTAAAATTAATTCTCTTATTTGGTTTCCAATCGTTTATGTTATAGTTTCCATTCCCTCGATTATTTGTGGAATGTCTCCATTTTACGCATTATTTGGTGCATATCTTAAACAAACAACAAAATATCAATCAATTAGTTTTAATGCACCTAATCTTTACATGATTTTCAATCATGGTTTCTTAGATCAGAATATAAATTTTCTTCTTATAAGTCTCACACTTGCTCTTTGTGCAATTATTGCTTTTATCTTCACTAACGACAAAGATGATAAGCCTAGTAAAATTATTCTTCTTTCATATCTTTTTACGCTCATTGTTCCTTTCACACTTCCGCATATGCATGAAAGATATTTCTTTTTATCAGATGTATTTGCCATTCTTTTTGCTTTTGTTTTTACACAGTATTATTACATATCAATAATTACAATTTTTAGTTCTCTTCCTGGTTTAATAGCTTATTTATTTGGAATCAACAGCAATGTCAATCTAGTTTTTATGGCATATCTCATGTTCACGGGTATTCTTCTCCTGTTCAGAGTATTGCATAAAGAAATTAAATTAGAATCTATAAATCAATGATACTTGATAGTATCAAGATTTGAAATGAAGACAATCATAGAAGAACATCTGAATTACTTTTGTCAGATGTTAGGATTGTTCATATACCTGCATACAGACAATATGCCTGTGTTTATGATCCAAGAACTTGTAAAATAACTTCAAATGAGTTATATTATAAAGGTGGTTACCCCACAATTTAGAGGTTTTGGATGTTTTTATATATAGATCCCGGTACGGGAAGCATGCTTTTTTCCATACTGATAGGAGTCGTAAGTACCCTGTTTTTCTTTGGAAGAAAGATTTTCCTCAATATAAAGTTCATTTTTAGCGGGGGAAAGGCGGAAAAAATAAACAACTCAAAGATTCCATATGTAATTTTTTCGGATCATAAGCGTTACTGGAACGTTTTCAAGCCTATTTGTGACGAATTTGAGAAAAACGGTGTGGATATTTCTTACTGGACCGCAAGCCCTGATGACCCCGCCCTTTCAGAAAAATATGAGCATGTAAAAGCAGAGTTTATCGGTGAAGGCAACAAGGCTTTTGCCCGCCTTAACATGATGAATGCAGGAATTGTGCTAAGTACGACACCTGGATTAGACGTCTATCAATGGAAGCGGAGCCGGAATGTAGACTGGTATGCCCACATAGTTCATATGGCCACCGATATAACCACATACCGTATGCTTGGCTTGGACTTTTATGACGCAGTCTTGGTTTCCGGTCCATATCAGCTGCAGCAGGTAAAGGCTCTTGAAACAAGGAGAAACCTGCCTTCCAAAGAGGTAAAAGTCGTCGGGTGCACCTACATGGATTCCTTAAAGCAAAAGCTTGATTCATCCAAAAGAATCACTGGATCTGATAGAAAAACGGTACTTGTAGCCCCATCCTGGGGAAGCAGCGGAATACTTGCCAAATATGGGGAAAAAATCATTGATGCACTTATTGCAACCGGATATAAGATTATAGTCCGACCCCATCCTCAGTCTTTTACATCAGAAAAAGAAATGCTTGAAAGCCTCATGGAACGTTATCCAGAAACAGAAGCCATAAAATGGAACCGTGACAACGACAACTTCAACGTCCTAAATGAAGCCGACATTCTGATTACAGACTTTTCAGGAATCATCCTTGACTATTCTCTTGTTTTCAATAAACCCGTCATTTTTGCGGATACAACTTTTGACCCGACCCCATATGACGCCGCGTGGATTTCTGAACCTCTATGGATTTTCCAGAACCTTGACAAAATTGGAATAAAGCTTAATGAAGCGGATTTTGGAAACATGAAGGCCATCATTGACTGTGCAATAGACAGTAAAATTCTGCAGTCTGGAAGAGAAGAAGTTAAAGAAGAATGCTGGGCAAACATAGGCAGTTCGGCCAAGACAGTTTTTGACTATCTTACTGCCAAACATGAAGAACTTAATGAAAAAAAATTGAAAAACAATAACATAAATACTCATGAAGGAGAAGAACAATAAATGCCAAAGACAGTATATCTAGGAATTACAGGAGACATCATTCACCCTGGAATTATAAACATCATTAGCGAAGGTGCAAAACTTGGAGAACTTACAATTGGCCTTTTAACGGACAGCGCAATTGTCTCACACAAGAGGCTCCCCTATCTGACCTATGACCAGAGGAAAAAGGTTGTAGAAAACATCAAGGGTGTTGCAAATGTAATCCCGCAGGATGACTGGAGTTATGTTCCAAACATCAAAAAGCTTAAGCCGGACTACATGATTCATGGTGACGACTGGAAGACGAACTACCTTTCCAAAATCCGTGATGAATGCTTTGAGGTAATGAAGGAATGGGGCGGCCAGGTAATTGAAATTCCATACACGCAGGGAATCAATTCCACAGCCCTTGTAGATAATGCAAAGACAATAGGAATTACACCGGACGTACGCCGAGCAACTTTACGCAGGCTTATCGCAGCAAAACCCATCGTTAGGATTATGGAAGCACATTCCGGACTAAGCGGACTTATCGTTGAGCATACGGAAGTGGTTAAAGATGACGGACTTCATTCTTTTGACGGAATGTGGTCATCTTCTCTCACCGACTCCACTTCAAAGGGAAAGCCTGACATTGAGGCCGTGGACTTGACTACCCGACTTCAGTCACTTACAGACATTCTTGAATGCACCACAAAGCCTATAATCTATGACGGAGATACAGGTGACATTCCTGAACACTTTGTATTTACAGTCCGCACACTTGAACGCAACGGAGTCAGTGCCGTCATCATCGAAGACAAAAAGGGACTCAAAAAGAATTCCCTCTTTGGAACTGAGGCTAAGCAGGTACTTGCAACAGAAGAAGAATTCTGCGAGAAAATAAGCGCCGGTAAAAAAGCACAGGTAACAAAGGACTTTATGATAATAGCCCGCATAGAGGAAATCATTGCAGGATACAGTGTTGATGAGGCTATAACAAAAGCCTTTGCTGCAGTCAGGGCTGGAGCAGACGGCGTAATGATTCATTCAAAGGACAAGAGCGGAATGGACATCAAGGAATTCTGCCAGAAGTTCAGGGCCGAATACAAGAACATCCCTATCGTACTTGTTCCTACCACATACAATCAGTTTACGGAAAAAGAACTTTGTGAATGGGGAGCAAACATCATCATCTATGCAAACCACATGCTTCGTGCAAGCTATCCTGCCATGCAAAAGTGTGCGGAAACCATCCTTAAGGCTGAACGTTCGCTTGAGGTCAATGACATCTGTATGCCTATAAAAGAAATACTGGAGTTAATTCCAGGAACAAAATAGATTGTCGGGTCAAGCCCGACAATGACAGCCTTTGTAAGCCGATGATGACGGTCTTTGCAATGCTGACATTGACGGTCTTTGTCATTCCCCGACTTGATCGGGGAATCTTAGATTTTAGGAGATACAAAATTGATACGACCAAGTTATTTTTACGATTTATTGATTAAAAACGGCACGGACTTTTTTGCAGGAGTTCCGGATTCACTTTTGAAAAACCTTTGCGCCTACATTACGGACAACGCACCGGCAGAAAACCACATCATTTCCGCAAACGAAGGAAGTGCGACAGGTCTTGCAACCGGCTATCATCTTGCAACAGGCAAAATCCCGATGATTTACATGCAGAACTCAGGCGAAGGCAATATGGTAAATCCACTTATGTCCATCGCGGATCCTGATGTTTATTCAATTCCGATGCTTATCGTAATAGGATGGCGCGGTGAACCCGGTGTTCACGATGAACCCCAGCACGTAAAGCAGGGAAAGGTTACCTGTGCCATCCTCGACGCCATGAAGGTTCCGTATGAGGTTTTATGTGACAATGAGGCTGACCTTCCCTCACAATTTGACAAGGCATACAAATACATAAGGGAAAACAACGCCCAGTATGCTTTTGTAATCCGCAAGGGCACTTTTGATGAATACAAACTGCAGAACAACATTCCGGTTGAAGGCAAAATGAGCCGGGAGGAAGCCATAGAAAAAATCATGCTTTCCGCTGATGACAGAACGGCCTTTGTGTCTACAACAGGAATGATAAGCCGTGAGCTGTATGAGCTACGAGACAAGCACAACATGGCTCACGACAGGGATTTCCTTACAGTCGGAGGAATGGGACACGCAAGCCAGATTGCCCTTTCCATCGCCCTCCAGAAAAAAGACAGGCAGGTTTTCTGTCTGGACGGTGACGGAGCAAGCATCATGCAGATGGGTGGAATGGCTACAATCGGAAGCAGGAAGCCGGCAAACTACGTTCACTTTGTCCTGAACAACGGAGCACATGATTCTGTCGGAGGACAGCCCACAGTCGGCCGTCAGATTGATTTTTGCGAGATTGCGGAAGGATGCGGCTATGATAATGTTGTAAAAGTTTCAACCCCAGAGGAACTTGATGCAGTCCTTGGTGATTCTGAAACAAGGGAAAAGCTCACTTTTGTAGAGGTTCTTGTGACAAAAGGCGCAAGAAAGGATTTGGGGCGGCCAAAATCCACTCCAATTGAAAATAAAATCGCACTGATGGAATTCTTGAACAAATAGGCGGTGAAAAAATGATTAAACAGGCAGTTATTGTTGCGGGCGGACTTGGAGCCCGTTTTGGAGACAGGACAAAGGAAATGCCCAAGGGCTTTATTGAAATTGACAGTGTTGCAATGGTTGAACGTTCGGTTCAAAAGCTGATTGCAGCAGGAATCGAAGAAATCATAATCGGAACCGGTCACTGCTCTGAATACTATGATGAACTTGCAAAAAAATATCACATCATAAAAACCGTCCGGAATGACAATTATGAAAACACAAGCAGCATGGGAACCCTTGCAGTTTGTGCCCCTCATGTAAAAGGTGATTTTCTCCTTCTTGAAAGCGATTTGATTTATGATGCCGTGGGACTAAAGGTACTTCAGAATGACGAACGGAGCAACGTAATCCTTGCAAGCGGAAAGTCCAACAGCCACGATGAAGTTTATCTCGATGCAGATGACAACGGAATCCTGAACAATGTAAGCAAGGACAAATCAGTCATTCCAAATCCCGCAGGAGAACTTGTGGGAATAACAAAGCTTACGAAAGCCTGCCTTGACAAGATGGTTTCATATTACACTAGCGACAAGTCACTTTTAAAGCTTGACTACGAAAACGCACTCAAGCAGGTCAGTCTTGATGGAGAGCCGGTTTACGTTCATAAGGTTGAATGGTATGCATGGACGGAAATAGATGATGAAAGCATGCTTGACCGTGCCATGACTCAGATATGGCCTAGAATAAAGGAAAACGAGTCTTTGCAGGCTATCCGTCGTGAGGTTCTCCTGAATCCAGGTCCATCCACAACAACAGACAGCGTAAAATACGCCCAGGTAGTTGCTGACATCTGCCCCCGCGAGCTTGAATTCGGAAACCTGATGGAAGAAGTTGCGGAAGGACTTACGGAAGTCTGCGCTGATCCCAAAGAATATGTTTCCATAATGTTCGGATGTTCTGGTACCGGCGCTGACGAGGCAATGGTAAGCTCATGTGTTCCACCGGACGGTAAGCTTCTTGTGGTTGACAACGGTTCCTATGGAGCCCGACTTGCAAAAATCGCCAGCGTCTACAAAATCGACATGGATGTCTTCAAGTCATCAACTTACGAGCCCATTGACCTTACCGCACTCGAAAAGCAGATGCAGTCAAAGAAATACACCACATTTGCAATCGTATATCACGAGACGACTACAGGCCTTATGAACGACCTTTCCGTCATCTGTCCCATGGCAAAGAAATACGGCATGACCACAATCTGTGACATCGTAAGTGCCTATGGTGGAATGCCCATTGACCTTGGCTCACTTGGCATTGATTTTGCAACAAGCACCTCAAACAAGCATATCGGCGGTATGGCAGGAGTTGGATTTGTCGTCTGCAAGAAATCAGAGCTTTTAAAGCAGAAAGACTGGCCCATGAGGAACTACTACCTGAACCTTTATGACCAGTACAAATACTTCTTGGAGACTAAGCAGACCCGCTTTACCCCTCCAGTTCAGACTTTCTACGCCCTGCGTCAGGCAATCATAGAGACTAGGGTTGAAACTGTGGAAAAACGCTTTGAACGCTTTACCGCCTGCTGGGAGATTCTTGTAAAGGCCCTTGATGAAATCGGACTCAAGATGCTGGTTGACAGGAAATACCAGAGCCACTTCATCACGGCAATTCTGATTCCTGAAACCCCGAAATACAGCTTCAATGCCCTCCACGATTACGCAAAATCATTCGGCTTCACGATTTACCCGGGAAAACTCGGCAACATCGACACCTTCCGCATCGCAAACATGGGAGACATCAAGCCAGAGGAAATGGCCCACTTTACCTGCGTCCTGCGTGATTACATGCATTCAATCGGGGTGTGCTGACAGTGGAAATTGTTGCATAAAGCCTTAAAATTCGTTATAATATGAAGAATTAGAGTTACCATTACGGTTTAAGGATTGAAGATGGGGCATTTTCTCTATACGGTGGTCATTTATCCACTTTACATGATTATAGAACTTATTTACTCCATAGTTTACCGACTGACGGATAACGAAGGTTTGTCTGTCATTGCTGTAAGCGTCGGAATTACTCTGCTTTGCCTGCCCCTATATGCCGTAGCCGAAAAATGGCAGGAAATTGAACGCAATAAACAGGCTCAAATGAAAGCCGGTTTGGGCATGATAAAAAATGCTTTTACAGGTGATGAGCGATATATGATAACTAATGCCTACTATAGAGAGAACAATTACTCACCTATTATGGCTCTTCGCTCATCGTTTGGAATTCTTATCCAAATTCCTTTTTTTCTTGCCGCTTATAATTTTCTTTCGAATCTTGAATCATTAATAGGTGTCTCTTTTCTTTTTATCCATGACATGGGGGAACCTGACGCACTTTTTTCTATAGGCTCTTTCCAGATCAATATTTTGCCCATCGCCATGACTTTGATTAACATGGTTTCCGGTGCAATCTATACAAAAGGTCATTCCCTAAGGGAAAAAGTCCAGGTTTATGGAATGGCTTTAGTTTTCCTCGTTATTCTGTATAATTCCCCTTCTGGCCTTGTCCTTTACTGGACCATGAACAATGTATTCAGCATGGTTAAAAATATCTTCTACAAATTTAAAAATCCCATCAAAGTATTCTGGATTTCTTGCCTAGCCATAAGCATCTGTCTTTTAATTATTGCATTTATAAGCACTACTTTAGCTTATGAAGGTTTATTTGTTTTCTTAGTACTTTTTATAGCTTTACTACCATTACTTGTCAAAGGTGTTTCAAAACTTTTAGATACAAGACTCAGCTCTTTTGTTGAAAACCGAGGACAAAAAAATATCATTTTCTTTAGCTCCTGCATCCTCCTTTTCGTTCTTACAGGACTTGCCATACCAACTTCATTGATGGCATCCTCACCGGCAGAATTTGCCGAAATAGGAAACCATCCTAACCCCATGTGGTACGTCTTTAATACAGCCTTACAGTCAGCTGGACTTTTTGTATTCTGGCCTTTATGCATTTATTTCCTGTTCAATAAGCGAGTAAAAACCATTTTTTCCTTGTTTATGACGATTCTCGCTTTCATCTTCCTTGCAAATACATATATATTTATGCTTTCTTACGGCGATATTTCAACTTCGCTTGTATTTCTGGATGCAGCAGATTTTAAGACATTTTCCCCAATATCTATTTTAAATATTCTTGCCATTCTCTGTATTTTCATATTAGTTACTTTTTTTATCCCTATAAAAAAGGGAAAAGTTTTCTCTTATTTGCTTTCAATTCTTGCCCTAACATTAACAGCTATCTCATTTGTCAACTCAAGCAGGATACTATCTACATACAAAGAGTATAAGTCACACTCAGAAACAGCCAGCAATCAATCCATCAATCCGATCTTTCATTTGTCAAAAGACAAGCCAAATGTCATACTCATAATGCTTGATAAAGCATCTAATCATTATGTCACATCAATATTTGATGAAAGCAAAAAAGTTTCTGATGCCTTTACTGGCTTTACTCTTTATCCAAATACAATTTCTTTTAACGGACATACTTTACAAGGAGCTCCTGGTATTTGGGGAGGTTATGAGTATACTCCGTATGAGATGAATAAAAAAAGTTCTGAAACATTAAAAGACAAAAACAACCAGGCTATTCTCATGCTTCCACGAATATTCTCAGAGGAAAAGAATTATTCAGCAACAATAACAGATCCTTCCTGGGCAAATTACAGTCAAACAAATATCTGTGACCTTACATTCCTTGATGAATATCCGAAAATTAAAGGCTATAGAACTATCGGCACTTATACTGATTATTGGTTAAAAAAATACAATAAAAAAGGAGAACTTCTAGACAATTCGGAATATATCTTGAGCCGAAATCTTTTATTTTTTAGCTTTTTCAGGGAATTCCCAATTTGTCTTAGGGAGTTTCTATACAAAAAAGGAAAATACTGGTCAAGCAATGAGGATGCCGTACACTCCAAAATCATACTTGACAACTACAGTACACTCGATCTTCTCCCCGAATTAACAGATTTCAACAATGAAAACGATGGATCATATATTTGTATGGTAAATGAGCTTACACATAATGATCAGTTTATGCAAGCCCCTGACTACACGCCAGTTTCTGAAGTTACAGATTATGGGAAATCAAGATTCCGTGATAATTCAGATTATCACACTATGGCTGCATCTTTTTCACTTCTTTCGAAATGGTTTGATTACCTTAAAGAAAATAATGTTTATGACAACACAAGAATTATACTTGTTGCAGACCACGGTAGCCAATATGAAGAAGATTGTTTTGATGATGATTCTTCAAATAAAGTTTCTGTCGGAAGGGGGAGATATCATCCTCTTTTGATGTTCAAAGATTTCAATACTGATGGAAAATTAAATGAAGACATGACTTTTATGACAACGGCAGATGTTCCAACCTTACTTTTAAATGGTCTTATTGAATCTCCAATTAATCCTTTCACAAATAAACAAGTTCCACTAGACACCACCGACATCAAGAATAAAGGCGTCATAATAAGTACCGATAGCAAACACAAACCGGAATATCACAATCAATATACATTTGATGTTGATGATGGAGATTGGTGGCTTGTAAAAGATGATATTTTCCAAAGTAAGAATTGGACAAAAGCAGCTCCAACTTCTAAGGACAAATAGAATGAAATATGAATGTATTGTGATTAATGGTAAATTCCTTGAACAAAAACTCACTGGCGTACAGAGATTTGCACTTGAGCTTACAAAAGCTCTTGATTCAAAAGCTAGTTCTTTACCATTAAAACTCATTCTTGCAATTTCACCGAAGGCAGACAAATACAACATTCCTCCTCTTAAAAACATTCAAGTAGAAACAATAGGTTTTGGTAAAGGAGTTTTTTGGGAACAGATATGTCTTTCTTCTTTCATTCGCAAAATGAAAGCCTTAGGACTTCATTTTTGCAATGCAGTACCTGTCTTTGCACCAAAAGGAATTGCTGTTTTGCATGACATCAGCTACAAAGTCAATCCATCTTTTTTTACCACATTCAAACATAAAATTATTCGTATTTGGCATTTGATGCAGTATAAAGCCTGTGTTTCTCATTCCCTTGTCCTTTTGACTGTCAGTGAATTCAGCAAAAAACAGATTTGTCATACATACAAAATCAATCCAGAAAAGATTACAGTCGTTTATAACGGCTGGCAGCATTTTAACACGACAGCAGATGATTCCTTACTTGAAAAATATCCATTCCTACAAAAAGGTGAATATTATTACAGCATGGCAACCCTTGCAAAAAACAAGAATTTAAAATGGATTATTGAATGTGCTAGGAATAATCAGGATTCTGATTTTGCCATAGCAGGTTTGCTTGACCTAAAAAAACATGGTGTTTCCCTTGAAAATGATTCCGTTTCTAATAACATACATTATCTTGGATATGTCACTGATGAAGATGCCCGCTCTTTGATGAAAAACTGTAAGGCTTTTATTTTTCCTTCATTATACGAAGGCTTTGGTATTCCACCTCTTGAGGCACTTGCAATGGGATCGAAGGTCATTTGTTCAAATTCTACATGTCTCCCAGAGATTTTCGGGAAAAGCGTACATTACATTAATCCTAACGATCCTAATGTAAATCTGGATCAATTACTTCAAGAAAAAACAGACGATGCAGAACTTGCCCTTTCAAAATACAGCTGGAAAAACACATCTTCCAAAACAATTGAAGTAATAAATAAACTTTTGGTAACTCGAGGAGAAGAAAAATAATGGCAAACTTTTTATATACTATAATAATTTATCCACTCTATACAATAATTGAAGTCATTTACATGTTTGCCATGAAAGTTACTGACAATAAGGGACTTTCCGTTATTGCAGTCAGTGTGGGAATAACACTATTGTGCCTCCCCCTTTATGCTGTTGCCGAAAAATGGCAAGAAGTTGAACGTAATAAACAAGCACAAATGAAAGGTTATCTTAAAAGGATTAAAGAGACTTTTACCGGTGATGAACGCTATATGATGACCACAGCCTATTATAAAGAAAATAATTATTCCCCGATTATGAGCCTTCGTTCTTCTTTCGGACTTTTGATTCAGATTCCTTTTTTCATAGCCGCCTACACTTTCCTTTCTCACCTTGAATCTCTAAATGGTGTTTCTTTCCTTTTTATTCGTGACATGGGACATCCAGACGCTTTATTTTCTATAGGTTCTTTCCAGATCAACATTCTTCCCATCGCAATGACATTAATCAACATGATTTCTGGAGCTATTTATACTAAGGGACATTCTGTAAGGGAAAAAATACAGGTTTATGGAATGGCTTTGATTTTTCTGGTTATACTCTATAATTCTCCTGCAGGACTTGTCCTTTATTGGACTATGAACAATGTCTTTAGCATGATAAAAAATATTTTCTACAAATTCAAGAAACCTCTCAAGGCTTTTTGGCTTTTTTGTTGCATCGTTTCATGTCTTGCCCTTATTTATATTCTATTCATTTTCAAGACAAAAACCGCATATAAGGGTATATTTACAATAATAGTCCTACTGATTTTTATCGCGCCGTTATTGGTAAAAGCGGTTCAAAAACTTCTTGATACTAGATTCAAGAGCCTTACGGAAAGCAAATCTGCCCGCCATGGTGTTTTTTTGGCATCCATACTTGTACTTTTCATTCTTTCTGGGCTGACAATTCCATCCTCTTTGATGGCATCTTCTCCAACAGAGTTTGCAGGAATTGGCAATCATCCTAATCCCATCTGGTACATATTTAATACAACCTTGCAGTCTGCAGGCTTATTTCTTTTCTGGTTTGTATGCATCTACTTTCTGTTCAACAATAGAATTCAAACCATACTTGCCGTTATTTCATCAATCTTAGCCCTATCAGCCTTGTTGAATACTTACATCTTCATGCCTTCTTATGGCGACATATCATATTCACTTGCATTCCTGAACGCAGTTAACTTTAGAACCTTTTCTTCTTATGCAATACTAAATCTGCTGTCTCTACTACTCCTCACCGTTCTTGTAGTTCTATTTGTTCATTTAACAAAAGGAAAAGTGTTTACATATACATTTACAATTTTGAGCCTTGCACTTACCGCAATATCAGCATACAATATATTTTCAATTCAAAAATCATATATTGCCTATAAAGACAATTCTGAGGTAAATGCCGTTTCCAATGTATCACCCATCTACCATTTTTCTAAAACCGGCAAAAATGTCCTTCTTATCATGCTTGACAGGGCTCAATGCAATTATGTACAGGAAATAATGAAAGAAAGCCCTGATCTCCTGTCTTCATTCTCAGGATTTACACTATATCCTAATACAGTATCTTTTAATGGACATACACTTCAGGCAGCTCCTGCAATTTGGGGTGGCTATGAATATACACCATTAGAAATGAATAAAAGGGATGATGTCCCTCTTAAGGATAAAAACAACGAATCCCTTCTCATGATGCCAAGATTATTCAGCGAGGACTTGGATTTTAATGTCACCATAACGGATCCTTCGTGGGCAAATTATAGTGCAATTTGTGATCTATCTTTTCTTGAGCCTTACCCAAAAATCAACGGATATAAAACTATTGGCGGATATACAGATTACTGGCTAAAAAAACAAAATGGAAATGAGATTACTGATTATTCGGAAGACATTCTTAAACGAAACTTATTCTTTTTCAGTTTATTTAGGGAAATTCCAGTTTGTTTTCGCGAAATACTGTATTACAAGGGAAAATACTGGTCAAGCAATGATAAACTTCAGGATAACAAACTTATAATGGACAATTATACAGCTCTTGCAGTATTACAGGATTTAACATCTTTTGATGGAAATGCAAATGGTTCTTACACATGTATTGTAAACGAACTTACTCATGAGAATTATTACTTTGAAGCACCTGATTATATCCCAGTAAAGAATGTCATAAATCATGGTACTTCAAAATATAAAGATTTTGGAGATTATCACACACAAATTGCTGCATTTAAGATGGTAGGAAAATGGTTTGATTTTCTAAAAGAAAACGGCATTTATGATAATACCAGAATCATTGTTGTTTCTGATCATGGGAACTATGGAATTGAAGAAGGATTTGAAAAAGATGATGACCTCGATAATAAAGTTGCAGATACAAACTATTCTGGACGAGGACATTATCATCCTCTTTTATTGTTCAAAGATTTTAACACATTAAATAATGAACTCCTTATAGACGACACTTTTATGACAAATGCAGATGTACTTTCATTACTTTTAAAAGATCTTATTCAAAAACCTGTTAACCCCTTTACGAAAAAAGAAATTCCAATTAACACAATTCTGCAAAAGCAAAATGGAGTCATAATCAGTACAAGTGACAAACACCAGCCGGCTTATAATGGAAAATTTAAATATACGATAGGCGAAGATAATTGGTGGCTAGTTAAGGACAATATTTTTAAAAGCGATAATTGGTCTCAAGTAAAACCTGATTTGGAGGAATAATTTATGAACTTTTTATATATAGATCCTGGAACAGGAAGCATGCTCTTTTCTATTCTAATTGGGGCTGCTGCAACTTTGTTTTTTCTTGTAAAGGCATTATGGCTTAAGATAAAAGTGTTCTTTTCTGGTAAGAAAAGTGGCGTTGAAATGGATGCTTCTTACAAACCCTATGTCATATATAACGAGGGGAAACAGTACCTTAATCTTTTCAGGCCAATAGTTGAAGAGTTTGAAAGAAGAAAAGTAAACCTTTCTTATCTGACATCGATTAAAGATGATCCTATTTTTGAAGAAAAACTTGAATATGTTAAATCAGAATACATAGGCGAAGGGAATGCGGCTTATGCCAAACTTAACATGCTAAGTGCCGGAATAGTATTAATGACTACTCCAGGATTAAATGTATATCAGTTAAAAAGAAGCCGTCGAGTAAAGTATTATGCAAACATCATTCATGGTGCCAGTGATCCAACCATGATGAGGCTATTTGCCCTTGATTTTTTTGATGCAGTACTTCTTACAGGCGAATATCAGATAAAGGACATCCGTTATCTTGAGGATCAGAGGGGAATTACTAAAAAAGAACTCATTGTTGTAGGCTGTCCTTATTTGGATGCCCTTAAAGAAAAAATTGATTCTATTCCAAGTGAAAATGATCATAAGTTTACCGTTCTTGTTTCCCCCAGCTGGGGACCAAGTGCCCTTCTTTCCAAATATGGTGAAAAACTTCTGGATCCACTTGTTGATTCCGGCTTTAACATCATCATCCGCCCACATCCACAGTCAAGAAAAACTGAAAATCAAGTTTTGGAACGAATAACTGAAAAATATAGAACCTGTGAAAATATTGAATGGGATTATGCAAGTGACAACATTTATTCCATGAAGAAATCCGATATAATGATTTCTGATTTTTCCGGCATCATCTATGACTATACCTTCCTATGTGACAAACCAGTCATATATGTAAATGCGGAACTAAATCTTAAGCCATATGATGCTTATGACCTTCCAAATAATGGTAAAACCATATGGCAGTTTGAAGTCCTAAGAAAAATAGGCATAGAATTGAAGGAAGAAAACTTTTTAAACATAAAGGAAATCATTCAAAATGCCAGTGACAGCGACGAGCTGTCAAAAGCAAGAAATAGTGCAAAGAATGAAGCTTGGATGCATATGGGGGAATCTGCCAAGTTGACAGTTGATTATATGCTTGGTAAAATTGCTAACAACTCAAAAGAAAAGGAAGAAACAAATGATTAACTTTACAGTTGGTCCTGTACAAATGGATGATGAAACTCGGAACCTTGGATATGAACAAATTCCATACTTTAGAACTCCAGAATTTTCTTCCATAATGAAAGAAAATGAAAGGCTTTTATGTTCTTTTTTTGATGCACCTGATAATTCCAGGGTCATTTTCATGACTGGCTCCGGTACGGCATCCATGGAAGGTGGGGTAATCAATTTCTTTACAAAAGAAGATAAAGTTTTAGTGGTTAACGGTGGAAGTTTCGGACAGCGTCTTATAGAACTATGTGAAATTCATGAAATACCTTTTACAGAAATAAAACTTGATTACGGAAAACCGTTGACAGAAAAACATCTTTCTCAATTTATTGGAAAAGGTTACACAGGTTTTTTAGTTCAATTATGCGAAACATCTACCGGTGTACTATATGACATGGAATTGATTGGTGATTTCTGTAATGCCAATGGTCTTTTTCTCTTTGTAGATGCCGTTAGTGGTTTTATGGCAGATACTTTTTCCATGAAGAAAATGCATGTAAACGCCGCCATTACAGGAAGCCAAAAAGCCCTCTCCCTTCCTCCCTCAATGAGTTTTACAGTTTTAGATGAAACAGCCATTGAAAAATGTAAAAAAAATGACATCAATACTTTATATTTTAATTATCCTCTATATCTTAAAAACGGTGACCGCGGTCAAACGCCTTTTACCCCAGCAGTAGGAACTCTTCTTCAATTAAATGAAAAATTGAGACGCATTGAAAAATCTGGTGGAATTATAGTTCAAAACAAAATTGCATCTGAACGTGCAGAATATTTTAGAAAAGCAATTACCAGTCTCCCTTTCAAAATTTTTACAGACAAAGATAGTTCCTCAAATTGTGTTACGGCGCTTTGTCCAACAAATCCAGGTATAAGTGCATATGAAATATTTGAAATTTTAAAAGATGAATATGGTATATGGATTTGTCCCAATGCTGGTGACCTGGCAGAAAGAGTTTTCCGTGTTGGCCACATAGGCAGCATAAAAAATGAAGAAATAGATAAATTGGTTGAATCTTTCAAGGATTTAGTTAAGAGAGGATTAATATGATAGCAGGAAAAACAGTTGTATACACAAGCGGAACCTTTGACATGCTCCATGCAAACCACATCAAAATGATTGAATATGCCAGATCTCTTGGGGATATTCTTATTGTAGGCGTAAACACAGATGAATTGGTTGCAAGTTATAAATCCACTCCCATCATTCCATTTGATGAAAGAATTGCCTTGGTTAAAGCACTAAAATATCCCGATATAGTGATTCCACAACACTCGCTAAATCATGCAGATAAAGTGGAAAAACTTAATTTTGATGTTTTTGTAGTTGGAGATGACTGGGCCGGTAAATATGATTATCTTAAGGAACAGGGTGTTGACGTAGTCTATTTTCCTTATGGAAGTGGAATCAGCAGTTCTAGCCTAAAGCAGCGTATCTACGAGAATTATGAGCAAATGAAAAAGAAAGCCGACAGCCATTTTCCTTTTGATGCTGAAACATGATGTATAATAAAAAAACTTATAGACTTTTTTTTATCGAAGGAAATATAATGCATTTTATGAAAAGAATCGTTTTTTCCATATTATTATTTATTCTCTTTTTTTTTGATTTTCCTGTTTTATCTGCTGAAAATTCAGAATTCGCTGATACACAACCCGTAGACATCTCTATTGAAAACTCAGATAATAAAGAACTTATTAACACAGGTTTATCTTTTAATCAAGATGTTTATTCTCCAAGTTTTAAAGATTATTTGTTATCATGTTTAATTACACAGTTTGACAATATAATGCTATCTTTTTATAATAGGACTATTGATCCAAAGCCATACGCAAATATTGATTTGGAAATTATTTATCATAATATCACAAATCCCTGGGTATGGGATAATGATGAATTCAGCATAAATCAAATGGGACATCCTTATCAAGGTTCAATGTATCACCAAGGTGCAAGATCTAATGGTTTAAATTTTTATGAGTCTCTTGCCGTAACAACTTTTGGTTCTCTTACATGGGAATTGTTGATGGAGAATGAAACTCCTTCATTTAATGATTTAATAATAACATCCCTACAGGGATCTTTTTTTGGAGAAGTTTTACATCGGTTATATCTTGACACAACAGGAAAAATTCCTTTCTTTCCAGCTTTAATAGCCCCTCAATCTGCTCTTAATCATTTTATAACAGGTAAAACTTTCCCAAAAAAGTCTTTGAGTCATATCCTTGAGTTTTCTATAGGTGTTGGAACTGGCCTATATAATAATACTATATCTCAAGCAGCTAATGGAAACATTTTTAATACTTCAAATACACCCCAAATCGATCTTTATGGTAGATTAAAATATGGAGATATCTATAAATCTTCTACTTTTATTCCATTTGAATCATTTTCAGTAGAAGCATTAGGAGCCCTTAATTTTCCCATTAATTACTTACTCTTTATGAGTGCAGATGGTACTTTATTATCTTTAATACCTATCTTTAATACTGCAACTGTCTTTTCCTTAAACTTGATTTACCAATATTACTTTACATTTCAAGAAATTAACTTTTCAAATAATGCTCTAGGTGCTACAATCCAGCAGAAAATAGATGTAAATGACGACACTTCTATTGAATGGAAAGAACAGTTTCAATTCGCTTTTCTGGCGGGATATGACTGTCATTATCTGTTAGTTGAAGACAAAAGGTCTGATCCTTTCGACAATGAACAGAGGCTTTATGACTTGGGTATTGGAGTGGGAAACAATGCAAGTTTCACATTTAAAAACCCAACGATTGGTAATTTTAAATTAGAAGCTTATGCAGGCATCTTCAAGACAATTCCTGTATCAGTCCAGACGGAAGGTTCTGATGGTTTTTCTGCGGTTGAATATGTCTCGGTTGATTATGAGCATAAAATCTATAAGAATCTTTCTTTTGCTATCAACTCTCTTTTCTACTTCAGGCAGGCTGTTTACGATGACTTGAAGAATTACACGCAGTTTGCAAACGACACATCTGTGTTTGTCAGATATAACTTCCTCTAATGCTTGCTCTTTCGGAAGCTGAAAAAACTGTGGCCGAAGTAGTTGCAGACAAACGACACATTCAATCCGATGATGTGTGCGGCAAGTTCGATCAGGTTCTTTGAATCATTGGGGAAGCACTTGAACAAAATGAAGTGTGCCAGCGTTGAAAAGATGAAGGTTGCAATGAATCCGACCATCGAGACCATCATGAAGCGCCAGAAAGATTTCCAGGTAAAATGATGGGGGCTTCCTTCAACATGAAAGACAAAAAGCGCGGAAAGTATGTAATTGATTACGGCTCCAACAAAATAGGCTATGATGACGCTTATATGAAAATCCATTACATGAGAAAGCAGCCATCTGACAAATATGTTTATGATTGCACTGAAAGTTGCGGTTCCTGAATATTTTCCAATCTGCTTTGCCCTCTTTTTAATTGACCCCATGAACTCTCCTATACGTTTCCTTCTTCTGTCGGTGCAAAACCGTCTTCTATCATCTGAAGCATGAACGGAACTATCTCTGGGTCAAACTGAGTTCCAGCACAGTCAACCAATTCTTTTTTAACCTTGTTGATGTCGATTTTATCACGGTAACAACGGTTGCTTGTCATTGCGTCAAAACAGTCTGCGACACAAATAATTCTTGACAGATATGGAATGGCCTTTCCCTTCAGCTGATCCGGATATCCGTTTCCGTCATAACGCTCGTGGTGATGGCGTACTATTGTCTCGATGTCGGGTATATATGGGAAACCGCGGAATATGTCAGATCCGATTGTCGTATGACTTTGAATGACCTTCCTTTCTTCATCAGTAAGCTTTCCGGGTTTATGGAGTATGCTGTCCGGGATTCCGACTTTTCCAACATCATGAAGAATTGCACAGTAATATACTATTTCCTGCTCTGACTCGCTCAATTCCATTCGTTTGGCAAGTTCCATGGAATAAATGGCAACCCTAAGCGAATGTCCCTTTGTATATGAATCCTTTGCTTCGATAGTATTGGCAAAAAGCAAAAGAGTTTTCTCGATGAATTCCTTGTCTTTCCTTTCGCGCGTGCGGTATTCACCCAGCCTTATGTAAATCGTAATCAACACAGAAATCATTGAAACCGCAAATGTAAAAAGGAAAACCTGTATTACACGGACTGCGGGAATCCTGTCAACCAAAATGTGCGGTGTATATTCAAAATTAAGTGGAACACTTTCCGGGTAGAACAGCTTGGACGTATACATGATGCAGCCGAATGTCCTGTGTGACATGGGTTCAACAGTATAATCAGACTCATAGATCTGGGCGTTGGCTTCCTCCCCCCGATGCGGTTCCGTGACAGAAAGGGTGTCTCCATCAACGGTATAAATTCCATTCCACGGATTTTCGTCTATCCAGAACTTTCCCTTGATTTTTATGGACATCTTCCAGTCGGTTATGGCAGTGTATTCCCTGAGGCTTTCTATTTTTCCGTCATACTGTCCGCCGATTGTCACGCCATCAGACTCATACCACTGTTTGTCCGGATTCCTGAGGAATGAAACCTCAACGTCAGAACCTTCCGTATGACCGTTAACCAGTACAAGAGACCTCTTTTCCTTGTATATTCCATAATGCCTTAAAAGCGTAACTCCCAATAACAGTAAAACTGTCAGCAACAACATTGTAAGAGGTATCAGATAGGGATTACGTTTTTTTGCATTTTCTTTCATCATCACATCCTGTCCAAATATGGAATAAGAAGAAGATCCATGGCATTTTTCATCACTGTCAAAGTTGTTTTTGCCAGCTGAAGCCTAGCCTGTGCCAGAGTTTTTTCATCCTGTGCGATTGCAAGTATGGAACAGTCACGGTAAAAGGAACTGAACGCCTTGCTGAGGTCATAAAGATATACGGCCACAAGACTTGGATCCAGGTCGTTTGCAGATTTTTCGATTATAGACGGATATCTTTCCAGAGTCTTTATCAATTCCCATTCGCTTTCGTGAGTCAGGAGCTTTAATGAGTCCTCGCTTGAATCTGGAACAAGACCCTGTTCTTCTGTTTTCCTTAAGATTGAGGAAATGCGCGCACCCATGTACTGGAGGTATGGTCCCGTGTTGCCGTTGAACGAAAGGCTTTCCTCAGGGTTAAAGAGCATGTCCTTTATCGGAGTAACCTGAAGAAGATAATAATGCAGGGCAGAAAGGGCAACTTTTTCCGCAACATCATCCGCATCACCGACTTCCTCGTCACGTCCCCTCTCGTTGATTGCCTTAAGGGCATCGGCATGCAGGCTGTCCAAAAGGTCATCTGCATCCACGACAGTTCCCTCACGGCTCTTCATGCGTCCAGACGGAAGGTTTACAAGGCCATAGCTCAAGTGATAGAGCTTTTCCGCCCAATCAAATCCCAACTTCCTCAAGATGTAAAACAATACCTTAAAGTGATAAATCTGCTCGCTTGCAACAACATAGACCATCTGGTTGTACTGCCAGTCGTCATGTCTCTTGATTGCGGTTCCAAGGTCCTGGGTTATGTAAACTGAGGTTCCGTCCTTCCTCAACAATACCTTGCTCTGGTTGTTTCCGTCACGGTCTTTTCCAACGGCTTCCGTTATGTCAATCCTTACCGAGCCGTCATCTGCCCTGTAGAAGATTCCCCTGTCAAGTCCGTCCTGAATCATTTCCTTTCCAAGAAGGTAAGTGTCGCTTTCAAAGTAGAGCTTTTCAAAATCAACCCCGGTCCTGGCATAGGTTTCCTTTACGCCATTTAACGTCCAGTCATTCATCTTCTGCCACAGGGCGCGGACCTCAGGATCTCCGTTTTCCCATTTTACGAGCATTTCCTCGGCTTCCTGTGCGGCCTCAGGGTGTTCCTTGGAATATTTGTCGAATTCCACATAACACTGGCCTACAAAATGATCTCCCTTTATGCCGAGGCTTTCAGGGGTGTCGTTGTTTTGTTCATGGAACAGCTTGTATGCCAGCATTGACTTGCAGATGTGGACTCCGCGGTTGTTGATGATGTTCGTGCGGAAAACCTCTGCGCCGGCTTTTTTAAGTATGCGGCTTACGGATTCACCAAGGGCATCGTTCCTCATGTGTCCCAGATGAAGCGGCTTGTTTGTGTTTGGAGATGAATATTCGACCATGACCTTGCGGCCCTTAAGGAATTTTTCCCCATCCGGATTGAATGAACCGTATTCGTCTCCCTGGCTTTCAATTTTTTTGAGGATGGAAACGACAGAATTTGCCTTGTTAAGCTTAACGTTGATGTAAGGTCCAGCGGCAAGAAAAGTTCCGAAGCTCTGGTCTGCGTTACGGTTGATTACCTCAAGAATTCCCTTTGCAATCTGAGGGGGTGCCATCCTGAATGACTTGGCAAGAACAAAAAGAGGTATTCCAAGGTCTCCCATCTCCGGCTTTGGAGGATTTTCCACATGCAGCTTATCCTCAGTTACAGGTTCAGCCTCTATGCCTTTTTCCTGAACGTAAGTCTTTATCGCTTCTGCAACTATATTCCTAAACAATGCCTTATTATCTGCCATTACAATTCTCCAAAAGATTTGGATTAAATTATACTTTAAATAAGAAAAAAATTCAACTTCAAGAAATCATATCAAGGAATTCTTTTTCATTGATGACTGAAATCCCCAGTTCAGCAGCCTTTTTGTTTTTTGAAGATCCGCTTGAGGTATCATTCGTAACAAGGTAGGAAAGTCCCTTTACCACAGACGTCTTTACAAAACCGCCCTTGGATTTTACCAGGTTCTGTGCATCTGCCCTCTTCATGCTGACAAGTTCGCCGGTAAAGCAAAAGGATTTTCCCTCCAGGACTCCACCGGTTTTCTGCATGATATGTATGACTCCATCCCTTACAAGCGATTCCATTTCCGCACGGTTTTCGGCCAAGCCCTGAACAAGAGTATGGGCCATGATGTCTGCAAATCCATAAACGGCCGCAATCTGCTCTTCTGTGGCATTCAATATGGCTTCCAGAGAAGGAAATCCTCCCGCCATGAGTTTTTCAACAATGGTTTCGCCTATGCCCTCTATGTCAAAGCCTGCTATATACTTGCTAAGGGAAAGATCCCTGTGCGCCTGGATTGATGCGTAAACTTTTTGGGCACCAAGGGATTTTTTGTCCTGTGAAAGGCTTTCCTGATTTAAAAAATATGGAGAAAGCTTTTCTTCCGTAAGGGAATAGATGTCTGTGATAGACCTGACCGTTCCGTCCTTAAATAGGGATGTCACAAGTGTATCGCCAAGATCACGTATGTCGGCAACATCCACCCATTTTAGAAGCTGATGCAGGATCCTCTTGGAACAGTCTTTGTTGGGACAATAGAGCCTTGTACCCTCGTTTACAAGGGTTGAACCGCATGTTCCGCATTTAACGGGAATTTCTACCGGGAACAATGCCCCTGTTTTTTCCTGTGCGACAACCCTTTCGATTTTGGGGATGATTTCCCCGCGCTTTACTACAACGGCATGGCTTCCAATCTGCAGGCCCAGGTTTTTGATTGTATTGGGATTGGCAAGGCTTGCCCTCTGCACTGTGGTTCCGTTCAAATCCACCGCATCAAATATTGCAACCGGAGTATATGTAGCCCCAGACTCATTCCATTCTACCTTACGTACGACCGTAACCGCTTCCTCAAGGCTGAATTTAAATGCAATCTGACGGTCAGGCCTATTTCTGAGCGAGTCCTCATGGTTTACAAGCCTTTCCTTAATGACCAGGCCGTCTATGTCGTAATCAAGGTCCCTGCGCAGTTCCATGACGCTTGCACGGTAATCGATGACTTCCTGAACGGACTTTGCTATATAAAGCGGAACCGTGTTAAAACCGAGCCTTTTGAGCCACAGGAGCTTTTCCTCCTCATCGGAATATGGCTGGGCACCCGTAGTAGACCACACGTCGTATACTATCACGCACAGGTTTTCAGAACCCTCGCCGTCCTTTCTTTTCATGAGGCCGTTGGCGGCATTGCGGCAGTTTGCTTTGTCTGAATAATGCTTTTGGTGGACCTCGTGGGTCATTATTACTTCACCCCTTATTCCACCGGTAAAAGTTACTTTATTTCCATTGTCCGAAAGAGTTTTTTGAACGCCGTTCATCTTAAGGGCATTTGCAGTGATTACGTCCCCTGTTTCTCCGTCGCCTCGGGTCACTGCACGAACAAGGTTTCCGTCCTCATACTGAAGCTCAAGGCTTGCACCGTCCAGCTTGTATTCCACAAGATATTCATCGTAGACATGCCTGTTTGCCCATGCCATGAATTCTTCCGGGCTTGCGGCCTTTTCCTGGCTTCCCATAGGCATGACATGGCGGTATTTTGGGAAATTTCCGCTGTCGGCCCCAACCTTCTGCAGTATCTTGTTTTCAGGATCAAGGGTCTTAAGCTCATCCCACAGGCTGTCAAATTCTGCATCGCTTACCTCAGCTTCCCCGTTGTAATAGGAATCCTGATAGCGTTTGATGAGTTTTTCAAGTTCCTTTATTCGTTTTGAATCATCACTTTTCCTTTTAGCGTCATCAACATCAAAAAGTTCCATGCCGGCACCTCAATCCTTTTCAAACATCAGCTCGAATATTTCACGTCCCGCATCAATTCCCTTCTGCTCGAATTTTGTCCTGGGCCTCCATTCCTGATGGGGTGCAAATCCATCATGGCGGTTGTGGATTCCGGAGGTGGCATTCAGTTCCTCAAGCGCAAAATCAGCATACTCCGCCCAATCTGTGACAAAATAAAGGTATCCGCCAGACTTGAGCTTTTTTGCAAGGAGATCCGTCCTCGGCCTCTGAATGATCCTCCTCTTGTGGTGCTTTTTCTTTGGCCATGGGTCCGGGAAAAAGATGTGGAATGCCTCTAGAGACCCGTCTGGAATCATTGCAGCAAGAATCTCCAGGGCATCATGTTCAACTATCAGAAGGTTTGAAAGATTCCTCTTGTGTATCTCTCCCAAAAGGCGTCCTACACCGGGCTTGTGGACCTCGCATCCAAGATAATTCATGTCGGGATTGTTCTGTGCAATCTCTGCGGTTGCATGCCCCATTCCAAAGCCTATCTCCATGGTTACAGGATTACTGTTCTTAAAAAGTTCCGCATAATTCAGGTATTTTTCCTCATACGGAACGCAGTACATGGAATTCAATTCGCTGTAGCATTTTTTCTCGTTGTCCGTCATGCGGCCTATGCGTATCTGGAAGGTTTTTACTGGTCGATGAAAATTACCTGACTCTCCGGCACTCTGGTTCTCAGTGTCACTCAATTATTTTCCCCTTAAAGGTTTTCTACGGGCATCATGCATACTGTGTGTCCGCTGTATAATCGATAGCATATACGGAGTTTTTCTGCAACTCCATAGTCAGCCTTTATATCGTAATTGCTTATCCAGGATTCTTTCCTTTCCCCATAATAGAGCAAAAGACCGTCAGCATCATAAAGGGCGATGTTCTCCTCCCTGTCTATGGACATATTCCTGAAATCTGTTGCGGAAGTCTCCAGCAATTCCACAGGATAGGATACGCTAAAGGTAGACTGGCATTCATCCCCTGCCATATCCTCATAATAAAGCGTGTAGCTTCCCTGCGGTATTGTTGAGCCTGATGCAGGAACAAAATTTGAATATCCTGCCCATGTGGAATTCTTGTTGTTTGAGATTATCCTTGGATTGTTGCACTGCCATTCAAGGCCGCTTTGATTATGGACAGCCCTAATCTGATGGACGGCACGCTCGTCAAGGGTTGTCTCTGCAAAAACAGAAAGCCTTGGTTTTGGGGAAGAATCCCAGTCACTGTAATCCAGTACCATGGCGGTAACCAGGCCTGATATGCGGGATTCAGAATCTGAGCATGAGATTAATGCAAAAAGAAAAACCGTGCCTGCTACAAGTGAAGAAAAAATACGCATTGCAAAGGCACGGAAGCTTTTCATATTGTCTAGAAGTTGAATTTCAAGCTGATAACCGTAAGGTCGCTTGCGGTAAACTGATTTACCAGAGACTCAAACTTGACGTTTACCTTCTTGCAGGCATCATCCAGATAAGAAAGGTAATAAAGGCCAAGATCTGTACCTTCCTCACCCTCCGGCATCTGCCTGTAAAAGTCTATAAGGGATTTTTTGTTCAAGTCCGCGGCCATCTTGTTTTCGATGTTTTCCTTGACTTCCTGGAACTCATCATCCTTGTTGTAAAGGGTTATGTTAAGGCTTCCCTGCTTACCGATGGAAGTTGAACCACCACCGATTTTCCATGAAAGGAATACAACCTCGTGCTTTCTTACAAGCTCCTGTACGATTTTAGAACGAATGTCCGGGTCATAGATGAGGGAGTCGGAATTTTCGATTCCCTGGTAAAGGATGCGGGCTTCCTTGCGCATGTTGGTGTTTTCACAGTTCAGGGCAAGTTCCATTACCATAACGGAGATGTATTCGGCAACCTTTGACTTGTCCATGTAGCTGGCAAGAGACTGGCGGATTACGCTCATGATCTGAATGAAACCGTCGGCCTTGTAGAATTTCGTGATTATGTACCAGTTCATCAGGCTAAGGCGGTTAAGGAATTTTTCCGTCATCAGGAGGTAGATGTTTTTCTCCTCCGGCGTATAGTCCTTGTTGGACATGATGCTCTTCCATACCGGTTCAAGAATTGACTGTCTTGCGGCCTGAATAAGGTTCTCTTTCATTGCAAGATGAGTGCGCAGCTGTTTGTCAGAAATCTTTGTTTTTTCATCGATGAGCTGACCTGGATTTGACCTATTGTGGCGGCGTACGCAATCACACTGAATCAATGCGGCAAAAATCTCGCGGTCAAACTGCTTGTACAGGATTGAATAGACGATGACCTTGGAAAGATCCATGATCTCCTGCCTTTTGGACACAAATTCTGACATGGAAATCTCCAGCTTGGAGACGTAATCCACCAGAATCATGTTCTGCAGGGACATAGGAGAAAAATGATCCATGCTGATGCCATATTCTTCCTGATTATCTGCAAGACGGAACCGAAGAAGCTTCTTTTTATGGCTTATAAAATGAGAAGCCCCTTCTTCAGTAAGCACTACTTTAAGAGGAAGATCCAAATAGAATTTTTTTCCTGCCGCACTCATACTTTATTAAAATCTCCTATCTGCCGTCATTATACCCTAAAGGTCTTGCAATGTAAACAGCAATTATTTAGAATGTAATTATATATGATAATCCACAAATTGAAAAGGCATTTATTGTTTTTTGCCGCCTTTATTGTCCTTTTCTCAGTCAACCGGCCTCTCCGAGCCCAATCCCAGCCTTTAGAGGGACTGGCACTGTGCGATTACCTTTATGACTTTTTAAGCGATTCAGGACTGGAAGTTCAGCGTCAAGACCTTTCCACTGCAGATTCATATAACTATCCGCAAAACCTTACCATTACATTATCGGCAGAAAACGAAAATAGGCAGAATAAAAATTGGCTTGACTCTTCAATAAATTGCATTATTTTTTCTTTTACGCAGAATTTTGCCGCCGAAAACCCGGATTTTCTGCTGGAATTCATACAAAGGCTGAAAAAACTCAACCTTTCCTACGACAGCATAATTCTACTGTGTGCAAATGACTCGAACCTTGATTACCTTAAGGACCTTTCCCGCCACCCGTCTGGAACCGAAAGCTATGTAGAGAGCATCGGATATGATGACAGGACATGCGCCATAATAATCGACAAGGCAGAGGCAAAGCGTTCAATAATCCTGGGAGAAGGAAATGAAGTGGCCCCCCTGTGGCTTGTGCGTACCATGAACCAAGCCTTTGAAAAACAGGGATTAGACAGCACCCTGCACTTTACAAGCCCCCTGTCGCAGAAAATGGGTCTGGAAGTCCCCAACATGCGCCTGAGGCCCTTCCTCGAGGCTAACATTCCGGCGGCGGCATTCTCGCTTTTTTCACGGGACATTGACCTTGACATACTGGAAAACACAGCCGGAACCCTTTCTGACCTGAACAAAAGCAACTGGGACCGCCATTATTTTTTCTTCAAGGTGGGACAGGAATCCTATTGGCCGAGTGAAGCCGTATTTATCATTGGATTCATCATTTTGAGCGTCCTGATTCTCCTTGCCCTGAGTTTCACAACTTTTACCGGAACAGACAGAAGCCGTGCCCTGGCCCGGGACATCCTGCGCTCATGGTTCCTGATACCTATGACCATCGTGCTTTCCACCCTGCTGCTGCATTTGAGTCAGATTATGCTGGAAGGATTTGGGGTAAAGAACCCGCTGTTTTTCTTTACGGCCAAAATCATCTTTACGATGATAATCCTGAACGCGCTATACATAATTCAAATCAGGCTTAGCTTTTTTGTCTCCCTCAAGGCCTCGGGCTATCTGATGCTCTTTGTCGCAGCCAGCAATTTCTTCATTTACTCATCAATCGAAATAACACTGCTGTACTTTTTCTTCCTGGAGTACCTGCTTTACTATATTGCCGAACGGTGCCGCAAGACCCCCGCACTTATAATGACCTTCATTCTACCCATAATTCCGGTAATGCTCATTATCGCAAACCTCCTGCAGAATGCATGGTCGCCTTCACTTTTGGAATTCCTTCATTTTTCATGGTTCAAGGATTTTATCTTTGCCCTGACGATATTCCCGCCACTGATGCAGATGAACCGCATATGGATTTCCATGGACGTATTCTCCAGCGAGAAAAAATATCCCCTTAAAAAACTGATTCCCTACTCGGCCATCGTGCTTTTTGCCATCCTATTGCTGGGACTCTTGATTTATTTCACAATCAGGGCAAGCACTCCGTCGGACACGCGCCAAGGAATGAACGATCAGCCGGCTGTTACCGAGACTCTTGAAGAAGGCATACTTGATGTAAAGCGTGAAACCTCCCCATTCATGGAATTGACGCTCAACGAGATAACCATAACATGCAGCGAAAAACTCATTCGCCTGTCCGTTACACTTGTAGCTTCCAAAGATACTCCGGTATACAACTCAAACTACGAGTACATTCCGTTGGACGAAAACACGGGAAGCTTTACCTTTGCGGATTATCCGGACGGTCCCGTAACTGTCAGCTATTCAACAGAGCAGGATGCCGTTTATTCCCTTGACATCTCCGCCTACACGATGGACCAGGAATCGAACATCAAGCACAGGAAACTCAGCCTCAACTGCATGCCGGAGGAAAACACAGATTGAAAAAGGTATTCCTTCATGTTGACCTGGACGCATTTTTTGCATCCGTAGAACAGCTTGAACATCCGGAATACAGGGGTAAGCCCGTGATTGTCGGTGGCATTCCCGGTGACAGGCGTGCGGTTGTCTCTACGGCCTCCTACGAGGCAAGGAAATATGGAGTTCATTCCGCCATGCCTCTTGTAAAGGCAGTGGAACTTTGTCCTGAAGGTATTTTTGTAAGGGGAAACTATCATCATTATCAGGAAAAATCACAGGCCGTCATGGACATTTTCTCGGAATATTCCCCTGATGTGACCCAGATTTCTGTTGACGAGGCATTCATCGACCTGACTGGCACCGAGCGTCTTTTCGGTAAGCCGGAGGATGTCGCAAAAAAAATCAAGAATGAAGTAAAGGAAAAGACAGGATTAACCGTTAGCGTCGGCATTGCATCAACCATGTACATAGCAAAGATTTGCTCAGGCCTGAACAAGCCGGATGGCCTTACTTTTGTTCCGGAGGGAAATGAAATCGACTTTATGCTGTCACTTCCCCTGGAAAAACTCTGGGGTGCAGGAAGCAAGACCCTTTCACGCCTTCATAATGCGGGACTCAGGACAACCAGGGACATTTACGGCAAATCACTTCCATTGCTGGTCAGTCTCTTTGGGGAAAGCTCGGGCCGTTTTTTATATGATGCCGTAAGGGGAAACCAGGGCCTTGTATTCGGAGGAGAGGCAAAGAATCATTCAATCAGCTCGGAGACAACCTACGATTTTGACTTGATTGAGCGTTATGCCATAGACACGGCACTTATGGAGCTTTCGATAAACGTGATATTCCGCATGAGGAGGGAGAACGTCAGGAGCCGTACTGTTGCGCTAAAAATCCGCTATGACGATTTTACAACCGTATCAATTCAGTCAACCCAGGAAAGATACATAATGAATGCAGATGATCTTTTTGCAAGATGCCAGGCCCTGTTTACAAAAAAATGGGAGAAAGGCCGGGGAATACGTCTTCTTGGTGTCGGATGCGACAAGCTTGAGGATAAATCCAATCCCGTGCAAAAGGATCTTTTTGATTTTGGGGAAGAAAAAAAGGCAAAGGTTGAGGAAGCCATCTACAAAATGGAAAATAAAAATCCGGGCCTTGCAGTTACCAAAGCCCGGTTATTGAAAAAATGAAAGAAACTTTCCTTATGGCTGCGTTTTATTCAAGCGGAGCAAAATATCCGCTTTCATCTTTTCCAGAACGGTTCAAAAGATAAGTTTCAACCTCTATCGGCAGGTACTTTTTACCGAACTCCGTCTTCTGGTTTGAAGTAAAGCTGAACTGGTACAATCCAGACGGCAGTGCGATAAGATCCTCTACCACAGGAGCAAGGCCTTCTGCCCTGTATACGTAATACATTGTTCCAGTCGTGTTCTCCGTAAGGTAGTCAACCTCGGCAGCAGGAAGCAGCGTGTCAACCAGGATCGTGCTGAATGAGATTGAGTTATTGTTAAGGTAAGCCGTCAAGTCGGACAGGCTGTACTTTGTAAATGCATTCTGGCTTACGGTTCCGGATGTGATGTAGATTATTCCACGCTTTTTCTCTCCGTTTACAAGATCGTTTGCAGCAAGACGCATTCCAAGGTCAAGAGCCGCATTTTCCGTATATGGAGTTGCAAGTGCCCTTACAGAGAATGAAGAGAGGCTTGAAGGACTTCCCGTGAACTCTGTTGTCGGAGTGTCACCGGCAGAAATTACGGTTACCTTTCCCCTTCCATTCATTGCGGCACAGATTTCCTGTACGGCAGAGTTGACCTGTTCCTCGTAGTATTCCATGTCTGTTGAACGGTCAATCAGCAGAGTGATGTCCATATAATCGTTGTTGTCGGCTGCACCCACAAGCTTGAGGTTTGATACAGGACGCTTGTTCTCCGTGATGAGGAAATTGTCAGTGTCAAGACCAACAATAGGCTGGCGGTGGCGGTTCTCCACCTTTACTTCCATTACGACATTGGGGAAATTGTCTTCGATTATGCGTTCAATCTGAACATTAAATCCTCCGACAAGTTCGGTCATCTTTGACATGACATAGATGTCGTTTGCCTTAAAATCAGTTACTATGATGTTTCCGTTTTTGTCCGGTACTGCGGCTGTTATCTGGCTTGTAGCGCGGGCTGTGCGTCCGTTCTCAAACACTGAGCCTGTATCGGTATCAACGGTAACAATCCTGTTTTTGTCTGTAAGTATGATATGGTCTCCCCAGTTTTTGAGTGATTCGGGGCGGGCAAATGTCTTTTCGTTTACAAGGTTTGAGATGAAGTTTCCGGCGCGGTCAAACTCATAGATTGCACCGGTTGCGCTGTCTGCAACAAAAACCCTGTCATTTAAAACTGCGATTCCTGTAGGTGAGCGGAAGCCTGGGAAATCACCAGTCTTCTGTCCGAAATGAAGCAAACCGTTTCCATCAGGATCAAATACCACGACGCGGGAATTGCCGAAATCCGTTACATAAATGTTTCCGAAGCTGTCTTCGGCCAGATACTGTGGACCAACGACCTCTCCTTCTCCACGACCTTTCTTTCCGAAATACTGGATGAAATTTCCGTCCTCATCAAGAAGGGCAAGCCTGTCACCGGCAAATTCACTTACAATAAGGTTTCCGTTCTGAAGCCTGATTATGTCCATAGGGCGGTCAAAACCGTTTATGGGTCCACGCACGCGCTTCTTTATGACACCGTTCACGTCATAGTGAAGAATCTCATTTGAGCCAAAGGCAACAACCCAAAGGCTTCCATCCGAATTTGCAAGAGCAGAAACCGGCTGGCTGTAGATGAGCGTATTTCCGTTTGTATGGGGGAATGAACCTGCCTCAGTATAATGCTGAGAATAATCAAATTCTGTCTGAGTTATGCGCCTGTCTCCCACTATCTCTATGCGGTTCTGAAGAAGAAGTCCTCCGTAACCGTCGTCAGATGCAAACTGCCACTGCTGGAGGGCCGAACCTTCAACTCCTGCCTTATAGTATGCTTTTCCAAGCCAGTCCAGGATGAGGTTTTCTCCCGGCAGATATGAGAGTGCTTTTTCAAATTCCTGAATTGCCTCGTTATAGGCCCCACGGTAATAGCTTTGAACACCCCTGCGGAATTCTTCCTCGGCAAAACCTGAGTTGGCGCTTCTTGTAATGGAATTCTCATCGCGCATAGTGTCCGTCAGATTTGTTTGGGCAAAAAGATGACTTGACCCCAAGACAAACAGGGAAAATGTAACGGTTAACGCCTTACTAAAAACAGTTCTCTTTTTCATTCTTCCACCATTTCAGCTTCGTGTAGGTGAGATTTGATCACCTCGTTGTCGCTGTCGATATTTAATGCTTGTTCCAGATACTTACGTGCCTGAGAGAAAAGTCCCATCCTGTAGTATACCCAGCCAAGGCTGTCCAGGCATGCGGGATTATTCGGTGCGAGTGAAAGGGCTTTTTTACAGAGGCTCAATGCCCTTGTAAGCTCTTTTCCCTCACAGGCAAGCACATAACCAAGACCGTTAAGGGCCGTTGGATTGTTTTCATCAATTGAAAGGGCTTTCTCATAATACTCCAAACACTGCTCGTCCTCTCCATTTTCCCATGAAAGGTAGGCAAAGGATGCATATACGGATGAAGTATGGTAACCGGCCTTGAGCAATGCCTCCAGCTCATAGTCTGCAAGCTGCTTCCTGTCCGTGCGGCTGTAGATTACGGCAAGAAGATAACGGCACTGCAATACCCTTTCCCTTGCCATCGGAGTGGATGCCTTTTCCTCTGTTGTTACAACCTGCTCAAGATACAGAAGGGCATCATCATAACGTTCCAGTTTGCTGTAGCATAGTCCCAGGTAGTAGGATACATCTATGGGGTCTGCACCGCTGTCCGCTGACAATGACATAAAAAATGAAAGTGCACCCGTGTAATCCTTCCGTTTGTAGAGCTGTATTCCTTCTTCCAAAACAGCAGCCATAGCGGCCTCCTAAAACTCTCCATCACAATAATGGGAATTAACTTGGGATTCAGTTGAAAGTACGGAAACTGCAACATAGCCGTCATTTACAAGCGACCAGTCTGTTCTGCCTTCTCCGACATAACGCGTTGTCTTGTCTCCATGCCAGACCGTATATAACGAACCGTCATTTTCTTCAACAACCTCCACAGTATCACCGTAAAGGCTGTGTGCCAGAGTTGCAAAACGCGCGCCCTTGAACGAATCCGCAGATGGTGCATTGATATTGATAAAATACGAAGCCCCACCCTCTTCTTCTAAATGTCGGAATTTTTTGCATAAAGCTATAAGTTTTTCTAGATTTTTTGCTGTAAAATCTGCCAAAGTCCGGTATTTGAGGCTGTCATTTTCATCCGTATAGTAGGTCAAATCGGTTCCCGTGATGCTCAGTGCTATTGCAGGATAACCGTAGATACAGGCCTGCCTTGCAGCTCCACAGGTTCCAGAGTACATGACGTCAGTTCCCAGATTTGGGCCACGGTTTATTCCGGTCAGGACCGCGTCAAATTCGACACCGGGAAACAAGCCCTTTGCCCCAACTATCACGCAGTTGACGGGATTTGAGTCAAGGGCATAGGTTTTATCAGAGACACGCAGAAGCCTGGTTTTCTTCTCCAATGATACGGAAGCAGATGCCCCGGAATGGTTTTCCATGGGAGCAACAATATAAACATCATGACCGTAAGAGCCAAGAACCGATGCAAGCACATTTATGCCCGGTGCATTATACCCGTCGTCATTGCAAAGAAGCAGTCTCATAAAAGGCGCACCCCTTTTGACGGCTTAACCTCAAAGAACACAGGCTTGAATCCGAATATGCGCTCGTATTCCAGAAGGGTCTCCTTATAGCGCTCGACATCCTCGTTCCTCAGGACACAGTAGGTACAGCGTCCGAATCCTTTTCCGGTTATGCGGCCGCAGTTCAGCGGATTCCTAAGGTCATCAGGGTTAACGTCCAGCTCCTGGACCCTCTTTAACAGCCAGTCAATTTCAGGGCATGAGATGTCGTAAAGGTCCCTCATGTTCTTGTGGCTATGGTTGACGGCCCTTGCGAATCCCGAGAAATCACCCTTTTCCAGGGATGACTGTGCCTCAAGGACATCCTTGTGCTCGTTCATGATGCACAGAAGATGCCGTCTTGTATCCTCGTTAACGACAGAAAGAACCTCATTCCTTTCCGCCGCATTCTCCTCGTAATGCCATCCTCCGTAGATGTTTGAGCGTCTTTCCTTGAGTTCTCCCAAAAGAAGGACGTTCTCCGGCTGCTGGAGGCTTTTTTCGTTCCATGTGGTAATTCGGGGAACACGTGCGTCCGTAAGGATTATCGTCTTGTCCTTGAATTTGAAAGGCAGAAGATCGCATGTGTTTTTCGCATGATCGGTAAGGACCAGGGTGTTTTCCTTTGACTTGATGCCCGTGAAAATGTCTGCGCGGCAGTTTTCAAGACCTAGGAACTGCCTGTTGGCCTTGTCCAGGATCATTATTAGCTGGTCATCGTTGCACCTGAATTTGTGCAGTTCCTTTATGCCCCATGTGCAGGCAATCTTGATGGCTGTGGTGATTCCAAAACCGGCAGAAGGCAGAATCTCGGAGTAAACGGTTATGTTCATTCCGCCGCACTTGAATCCGGAGCTTGAAAATCCATAGATTACCGACTTGATGGCATTTGCCCACTTGTCTTCCTTTTTGAATTTGACGGAAGAAAGGCTTCCCCTCTTTTTCTCATTGAGCTGAACGAACTGAAAGCGCAGGTTGGAATCTGACCGAGCGGACAAAGCCACATAAACCGGCAGGTTCACAGCCATGGAGAGGGTCTTGTCCTTGAAAAACCAAGTATGCTCCCCTATTAGATGTACACGTCCTGGTGCAGTCGCAATGACATCAGGTTTGGTTCCGTATTCTGAGGCATGAGCTTCAATTACTTTTTCCATAATCTCTTCCCGTAGTATCCCGCCATAAATAAAAGCAAAACGGCGGACTATTGTTTTTTTCTTTACAAGATAGTATCATATAATATAATGATTCAAGCATTTTTACAAGTTTTTTATGCAATTTTTTCTGGTCTCGTTCAGGGCTTGGCCATTTCCAACGAAATTCTGCCCTTTGGATCCCCGTTTTTAGGCCTTTTCTGCCTTATTCCGCTGTATGTCGCCTTGTACAGGGCCAAAAGCTACAGGGAGGCATTCCTGCTTTTTGCGCTTCAGGCCATGACAGTGCACCTTACATCAAGCTACTGGCTGTATAATTTCCACGGCTATGCATTATGGTCTCTTGGGGCAAGCGCTTTGGGAACCGCCGTACTTGGAGGCCTTACCGGAGTTGTAATCTTCTTCCTTCCACGTCAGCTCAGCTACAACCGTAAGAAAACAGAGCTTGAGGAGGCAGGAGGCCGCAGGGTTTACCTTATTCCTGCAAGAATACTGTGGTTTGCCTCAAGTTTCGTATTCTGGGAATGGATAAAGTCCACGGGTTTCCTTGGTTATCCATGGGGCACCCTGTTCATGACCGCCTACAGCTGGAAAATAATGACTCAGATCGCGGACATCACCGGAGTCTGGGGAATAACCTTCATATTCGCACTTTTCAACGCACTGGTCGCAGAAGGATTTAACGTACTAAACCTGCTCCCACACGCCCAAAAACCGTCTGTTCCCGCCTATACCTACAGGAAAACGGCAAAGGCAACGGCCGTCATACTGTGCCTGACCGCAGTTTACGGAATCTTCCAGTATATTGTTCCCAGAAGCGTAAAAAAAGAACTCAACGCAATAATCGTCCAGCAGAATGTGGATCCATGGGACGGAGGTGACGAGGCTTCCATCTCCATATCCACAAGGCTTACAGAACGTGAAGCCACCAGGATGCGTGAAAACGGAAAGGAACCGGACCTTGTACTCTGGAGTGAGGGTGCCCTAATGTACACCTTCCCCAACGCGGTAGACTATTACAGCGAGGAGCCGGAGGGAGAAAGCCTTACCGAATTTATCAAAAGGATGAGGGTGCCATTTTTAATCGGCGGAAGCACAATGACCGACAGGCAGCACCGCAAGATTTCCAACAGCGCGATACTCTTTGACAAGGACGGAGAGTATGCGGGATTTTACTCAAAAATCCATATGGTGCCTTTTGCGGAGGACGTTCCTTTCATGGACAACCCGCTTATGGCGGCCTTTATGACAAATGTCGTGAAAATGCCGTATTCATACACACCAGGAAACCAGTACGTGCTGTTCAAGATTCCCCTTAACTCTTCAACTTTCATGACGGCCCCCCTAAGGGACGGTCTTGAGCCATATGAGACCATAGAGCTTGACTCAACCGGAAGGGTTGATTATGAGGAAACAAGGAAATACAGGTTCAACAGCAACGAGAATCCGGACAGTTTCGTAAAATTCAGCTCGCCAATTTGCTTTGAGGACGCATTCCCGGATGTGTGCACGCCTCTTTTCAGGAGCGGAAGCGAGGTTTTCCTGAACATAACCAACGATTCCTGGAGCAAAACTCCTTCCTCGGAATACCAGCACTTCATCGTTGCAAGTTTTCTTGCAATTGAATACAGGACGACTCTTGTACGCTGTGCCAATGCGGGATATTCCGTGGTCGTGGGCCCAAACGGAAAGATACTGAACGACATGGATGTTTTCACAGAGGATGCCATCGGATGCACCATTCCCATCTACGAAAGGAAATCCACGGTGTTCTCCATTCTTGGAGACTGGTTCGCATACCTCCTCTTTGCATGCATGGCGCTTTATTTTGCCGTTAAGTGCGTTGTCTTCAACTTCAAAAGGATAAAGCAAAGCCCCGTAATGCTTAAGCTTGCTAAATCAATACTTAAGGAGAACGAGGACCAGGAAACTGGCTGGGACATAGAGCCGGACGAGGATTTGGATGATGTTGAGGATGAACCAGAGGGCTCTAATCAGAACAGCACGGAGACTGAAGGACTTTTCACAAGAAGTGAGAATGAAACCGGATTCCATAACTCATTCATGCTTTCCGAATACAGGACTGAAGCCACTTTGACCAAACCTGCAGAATCTTCAGGAACACGTACAGCAAGGAAAAGGAAAGGTACCGATACGGTCAAAGCCAGAAAGACGCCGGCAAAAACAGAGGAAAAGCCAAAGACAAGAGCCAGGAAAACGGCAGCGGCAAAAACCGGAACAAAAAGGTCTTCCCCGGCCAAAGCAAAAGAAACAAAGGCAACAGCATCTAGAACCACTACAAGAAAGCCAAAGGCAGCAAAGGCCATCACTAAAAAAGCGGAGACAGCAACAACCGCAGGAAGGAAGGCCCTTGAGGCAAAAACCACTGTAAGAAAAACACCTGCGGTAAAAAACAAAACGGCAGGAAAAAAACAGGATAAAACGAATACCAGAGGCGGAAGGAGGCAAAGTAAAAAATGACCGACAGAACCAGGACTTCTTTGATCAGGACAGTTTTTACGCTAATTTTCACAGGCCTCAGCTGTCTGTCATGCTTTTTTTCCATTAAGCTTACTGGAACCATTCCCATTACATTACAGAACCTGTTCTGCATTCTTGCGGGGCTGATACTGGGAGGAACCCAAGGTGCGGGAGCTACAGGACTCTTTTTGATCCTTGGCGCACTGGGACTTCCCGTATTTGCAGGCGTAAAAGGCGGATGGGATGTCTTTACCGGGGCAACGGGAGGTTATTTGTGGGGTTATTTCCCGGCGGCATTTATTTCCGGCATAATCGCAGGAACACCGCATGCCTTTGAGAAAAACTTTGACATAAAGAACTGGATTCGCATAGCCCTTGCATCCGTAGCGGGATTTGTGGTTGTCTATCTTCCCGGAATTCCCTGGTTCATCCACTTCATGAAGGAGGAAGGAACGGCATTGGGCATTTCCGAGGCCATGAACGTCGCCCTTACACCATTCATCTTCATAGACTTCATAAAAATCATAATAAGCATTCCTGTAGCGGCTCTGCTGAGGCCTGTGGCTGCAAAATACCTTTATCCAGATGACGAGAAGGAACTTGAGGAACTGATGAAAAGCCTGAAAGACCGCAAGGACCTCATGAACAGGATTACCGGAAAGTTCAAAAGGAAATAACCTGACTATACACTCTTTTAGTATACACTTCACATGATTTTTTTATCAACATCCCCCAAATTTTGTGATGAATTTCAATAATCTCACTTGAATACACCATCTATAGCGTTGTATTATATGGTGAAGTCAGCGGAAATGTCCTGCTGAACCTGAATATGGGTGAGGTAAACCAGATAAAATATGAGATGTCCATCCTGTGGAAGCCTTGATGACAAAGTAATAGAATCACGCACAATGATAAACGGAGAAAGCATAAGGCGCAGAAGAGAATGCAACGACTGCCACTACCGTTTTACCAGTTACGAACGGATAGAAGAGAAACCGTTCATGGTTGTAAAGAGGGACGGCCGCAGGGAACCTTTTGACAGGGAAAAGCTTGCCAGGGGAATTGAGCGGGCGCTGGAGAAAAGGCCCGTATCCACAAGCATGGTGGACCAGATAGTCAACGAAATAGAAGACGAGGCCTATGACTTGGGCAAAATGAGCCGTGAAGTGTCTACATCCGACATGGGCGAAATCGTGCTCAAGAGGCTGAACAAGGTTGACAAAGTGGCCTACATCCGTTTTGCAAGCGTGTACAAGCATTTTAACGATCTTGATGAATTCATAACCGAAGTAAAGAAAGTTGGAGGAACAGAAAAATGAGCGGGGACTCATACGGCAATGTATTTCCTGAATGGCGGGATTTTTTAGGCAGCAGCACGGACATAGAGGCACAGGGCTTTTTGCGCAAGGTCGTAAAACGCTCAGGAGAAATAGCAGACTATGACCGCAACAAGATTGAGTCTGCCATAGGCAAAGCAATACTTGCAGTGGAAGGCCGTAAGAATCCTGACAAAGCCGCTCACCTTACCAATGATGTCGAGGAACACCTCAGGCTGCTTCTTGCCGGAAGACGTGCCCACTCTATTCCTGCAATAGAGGAAATCCAGGACACAGTCGAAAACGTCCTCATCGAAAACAAGGAAGTCGAGATTGCAAAGGCTTACATCCTTTACCGCGAAAGGCACAATGCCATGCGTGATGCCAAAAACCTCATGCTGGACATCTCCAAGACAATGGACGGATACCTTCAGCAGAGCGACTGGCGCGTAAACGAAAACGCAAACGTCAACTTCTCCCTTGGAGGCCTTATCCTCCACAACTCAGGAACCATCACGGCCAACTACTGGCTCAAGAACATATATACCCCGGAAATCGCAAAGGCACACCAGGATTGTGCTTTCCACATCCACGACCTTTCGATGTTCAGCGGCTACTGTGCGGGCTGGAGCCTAAGGCAGCTCATCAAGGAAGGATTGGGCGGCGTTCCTGACAAGATTACCTCAAAACCCGCAAGCCACCTGAGCACCCTCGTAAACCAGATGGTGAACTTTTTGGGCGTGCTCCAGAACGAATGGGCGGGTGCCCAGGCATTCTCATCTTTTGACACATACCTCGCACCATTTGTAAAAGTTGACAATCTTAGCGAAACCGAGGTCAGGCAGTGCATACAAAGCTACCTGTTCGGAATAAACACCCCAAGCAGATGGGGAAGCCAGGCTCCGTTCACAAACATTACTCTTGACTGGACATGTCCCGCAGACCTGAAGAACGAAAAAGCCATAGTCGGCGGAAAGGAAATGAACTTTACCTACGGTGACTGCCAGAAGGAAATGGATGTCATCAACAAGGTTTTCATAGAACTCATGCTTGAGGGAGACTCTGCAGGCCGTGGATTCGGCTATCCGATTCCGACATACAACATAACAAGCGACTTCAACTGGGACAGCGAGAATGCACAGCTTCTGTTCAAGATGACCTCACAGTACGGAACACCCTACTTTCAGAACTTCATCAACTCAGACCTTGACCCAAGCGACGTACGTTCAATGTGCTGCAGGCTCAGGCTTGACAAGAGGGAACTCAGGAAAAGGGGCGGCGGACTCTTTGGTTCCGATGAATTTACAGGAAGCCTTGGAGTAGTTACAATCAACCTGCCGCAGATAGGCTATCTTGCAAATGACGAAAAGGAATTCTACGAACGCCTTGACCATCTTATGGACCTTGCACGTGACAGCCTCCGCATTAAAAGAAAAGTCATACAGCGCCTTCTTGACGGAGGACTTTTCCCCTACACCAGACGCTACCTCAAGACGCTCAACAACCACTTCAACACGATTGGACTTTGCGGAATGAACGAATGCTGCCTGAATTTCCTTGGAGTGAACATAGCAGATCCCAAGGGAAAGGAATTCGCATGCCAGGTCCTTGACCACATGAGGAGCAGGATGCAGGACTATCAGGAAAAAACCGGAGAACTGTTCAACCTTGAGGCGACACCGGCAGAAAGCACGTCATACAGGCTTGCACGCCACGACATACAGAATTACCCCGACATCATAACAAGCGGCACAGACGATCCGTTCTACACGAACAGCACCCAGCTTCCGGTTGACTATACCGCGGACATCTTTGAGGCCCTTGACCATCAGGAGGCCCTGCAGACGCGTTATACCGGCGGAACAGTATTCCACACCTTTGTAGGACAGCAGATCACCGACTGGAAGGTTTGCAGGAATCTTGTCAGGACAATGCTTTCAAATTACAGGATCCCGTATGTGACCATAAGCCCGATTTATTCAATCTGCAAGAAGCACGGTTACATTCCGGGAGAACATTTTGAATGTCCTAAATGCAAGGCGGAAAAACAGGCATTCCTAAAGGCAAAGCTTGTGGCACTGCAGAACGAAAAGGAACAGGCCAGGGTTTCACAGGCATGAAAACATATTATACCGATTATAAAGTAAGGGAGGATAGATTATGAGGACAGTTGCAGAGATTGAGGCAGAAATTGCCGAGACCCAACAGGAATTGGATACGGTGCGCGGAGACGAGACGGAAGTCTATGCACGCATTGTAGGCTATTACCGTTCAGTCAGGAACTGGAACAAGGGAAAGCGCGATGAATACAACCAGAGGCTTTCTTTTGCCGTACCAGAGGATATAGGTGAACCGTCTGTACATGATGCGGTAAAGGCTCAGAAGGAAACAGATTTTTCTTCATCAAAAATGTCCAAGGAAGCTGTTGCCGGCTACGAACTGTTTACGAGGGCAACATGTCCGCACTGTCCTGCCGTAAAACAATATCTTGCTGATACATCCATCTCAGGAAAACACATAGACGTTGACACAGACCAGGGTCTTGCAGAAGCCGCAGCAAAGGGAGTTCTTGCAACACCGACAGTCATCTTCTATGACAGTGCCAGCAACGAGATTGCGCGTGCCCACAACACTACGGAAATTGAGGCCATACTCTCAACCTGCACAGAACCGGCAGCCTCCATTGCGTAAATAGATGCAGGATCTTTTGAACAGCCCGGCGGGAACGCTTGTAAAAACATCTTTGGTTGATTTTCCCGAACATGTTGTGGCCGCAGTATTCCTCAAAGGCTGCCCCATCCGATGTCCGTACTGCTACAACATCTCTTTGATAGGAGACACGGAAAGCAGTCCGGATATTGCAAAAGAAAATGAATTTGTTACGCTGTCCGACATTTTCGCCCATCTTGAGAAAAGGAAAAATGTCCTTTCGGGGCTTGCCATATCCGGTGGAGAACCTCTTGAAAATCCCCGTCTTGTTCCCCTCATAAAAAAAGCACGTGAACTGGGATACAAAATCAAGCTAGACACAAACGGCCTTTTCCCGCAAAAACTAAAGGACTTGTGTGATGACCCTCTTACACGTCCAGACTACATCGCAATGGACATCAAGACATCTCCATACCGCTACGGATTGTTCTGTCCGGACAAAAACAGGGCAGAAGATTTTTCCAAAGTCTACGGGAAAAACCTGCTGGCATCTGTTGCAATCATCTCAAGCTTTCCTGTTGAATGCAGGGAATTCAGGACGGTTCTGGTTCCACCGCTGGTTGATGAGGCTGATATAGAAAACATGGCGGAAGTAATTCCACAAGACTCCAGATGGTATCTTGCACAGTTTCAAAACCAGTCATGCCTGGACCCTGAGTATTGCGGGATTGAACCATATTCATCAGAACAACTTGAAGGGCTGGTGGAGCTTGCAAGAAAAACACATCCGCTGGCACAACTTCGATAAAGGATGATGCAAAAAAAAACTCCCGTCTGGAAACCAAACAGGAGCTATAGTGGCGAGTGGGATCGAACCACTGACATACGGAATATGAGTCCGTTGTTCTACCGACTGGACTACGCCACCACGAATGTAAGAAATATATCATAAACCGATTTTCATGTCAAGCCATATATTGCATTTTACAGCCCTGACACATCATTTCAAGACGAGCATTATTTTGGTTGAGAATTTTTCAAACCTGTGCTATCATTGGTGTAATATAAAAGTTCCTCAATCAACGTTTATGTAAACAATAGTTTTAGTTTTATAGTCGAAGAGTTTTGAGCTTATAGCTTAGGAGGAATAATTATGGCTAGTACAGTAAAGAAATCATCCAGCCTGGTGGTAAGGCTCATTGCGTTAATAGGCCTGGGCGTTGCAGTCATTACATTGGTTCAGGTTTCAGTTCTTTCGGGAGTCGCAAAAAGAAATTCAAAGAATGAAAGTACAGCAAACTATGTCCGCTGGGTCAATTCCGTTGACACTACCCTCCAGGAAATAATCGAAGGCTATTTCAAGGACCTTCAGGTATACGCCGGGGCAGACATAATGGAAGCAGGCGATGTAACTGCCGCAGGTGAATGGCTTTTTAAGAACGCAAACCTCAGAAGCAAGGAATTCGACTACATCATGATTGCAGGACCGGACGGACTTGCATATACCGACCTTGGCAAACGCACAGACATAGCTGAACGAGACTATTTTCAGGCTATCGTAAAGAATGGTCAGGAAAGGTTCATCGACAACCCCGTCATATCCAAAACCACGGGTGACAGGGTTGTTCACGTTGCAATGGCACTCAAGGACTCTAAGGGAAAGACTTTTGCCATGGTGGCAGGAGTCATCAAGAACGACGTCCTTGCACAGCCGATAAAGGAACTGGACGTACCTGAGGGTGTATGGCAGTTTTTGATTGACGGTAACGGTGCGGTAATCTATCACCCAGCCGCAGAAGAAGGAGGAAACTTCCTCATACCGGTTGATGAGGCACATGCGGATCTTGTTGACGTAACCAAGAGAATGCTATCTGGCGAGAAAGGAGCTGAATGGATTACGGGATGGACTGGAAGCAAACAGGACCTGATGGTTTACTGTAGGGTTTCTGGAACTCCATGGGGTCTTGGTTTTGTAATTCCGGGACAGCTCATAAATGCGCTGGGAACCACAATAAGGAACTATACGGTTTTCTTTGGCATTATCGTTCTCGTGATGATTCTTCTCATGGGCATGTTTTTACTTGTCCGCTCACTCAAGCCGCTCCAGATGGTAAAGGACACAATCAACGGAATCGCCACAGGAAACGCAGATCTGACCAAACGAATCGACATTCATTCCAACAACGAAATAGGTCAGGTGGTGTCTGGATTCAATACTTTTGCCGAAAAGCTTCAGAATATAATCCGGGACGTAAAAAACTCCAAGGACGAGCTTAGTGTCGCAGGAGAGGATATGGATGCATCCGCACAGGATACAACCTCCGCCATAACCCAGATTCTTGCCAACATAGAGGGCGTTCACAATCAGATTGTCGAGCAGAGTTCCTGTGTCGAGGAAACTGCGGGTGCCGTCCATCAGATTTCTGCAAACATCGCTTCCCTTGAGCGCATGGTCGAAAATCAAAGTGAGAGGGTTGCCGACGCATCTTCCGCAATAGAGGAGATGATAGGAAACATCAAGTCGGTAAACGGCTCCGTTGACATAATGGCAAGATCTTTTGAGGAACTGCAGAGCGAGGCCAATTCCGGCTATTCAAAGCAGCAGGACGTAAACGAAAGGATACAGCAGATAGACAACCAGAGCCAGATGCTTGCGGAAGCCAACTCTGCCATTGCATCTATAGCGGAACAGACAAACCTTCTTGCCATGAACGCGGCAATTGAGGCGGCACATGCGGGAGAATCAGGAAAAGGATTCTCTGTTGTCGCAGATGAAATCAGAAAGCTTTCAGAGACTTCCACGGTTCAGTCAAAAACCATCGGAGACCAGCTCAAGAACATCAAGGATTCCATCAGGGACGTCGTACAGGCTTCAGGTGAATCAAGCAAGGCGTTTGAATTGGTTTCGAATAAAATCAAGGATACAGACCAGCTGGTCATGCAGATTAAGGCGGCAATGGAAGAGCAGAACGAAGGCTCCCACCAAATAAGCCAGTCACTTAGCGGAATGAATGACAGTACGCTTGAAGTCCGCAACGCATCAGCAGAGATGTCCGCAGGAAACAGTGCAATTCTTGATGAAATACAGAGGCTTCAGGATACATCAATCACAATGAAGAACAGCATGAACGAAATGAGCACCAGCGCAAGAAAAATCAATGAAACTGGTGTAGCCTTGAGCACAATCTCAAACAAGGTCAAGGATTCCATAAAGAAGATAGGATCCCAGATAGACTTGTTCAAAGTGTGACATTTTCAACGGGCTGTCTGGAAACAGGAATGAAAACCGTTAAGGCAGCCTTTTTTTACAGCCACTCATAAAACTCTGCATCAGGAAAATGCCTGTTTACCCTCTGGGGTTGAACTTTATCCTTAGAGTTTTTCTCTTTTCCTTGACGTAGAAGAGAGTTACTTTTATAATATATAAGATATGACAAAGAACCCAATGCTTAAAAAAATTTATATCCTCATTCTTGGGCTTTTTCTTTCGGGAATCTCCATTTTTGCCCGTAATACTGTTGACACGACAGATTACTATAAACTGGCACAGACTGGGACTGCAAAAGAGATTGTCGATGCATTCAAGAGAAATCCGGATTTAAGCAAGCAGGTTTTTGGATTACAGCGAGAGACATTCCTGATGATGATCCTTCATTACGACAGGGATCTTGAGATCGTAAAGAAAGTCCTGCAGGGTGAATGCTCGGTAAACGCCGTCACAGAAGATCAGAAAACACCGGTCATTTATGCCGCACAATACACAAGTCATCCAGAAGTCCTTGAATATGTCATTAAGGCAGGCACCCTCTTTGGTCTTGGAACAAAATCCAGGGTAACCAAAATCGACAATCACGGAATGACCGCATTTGATTATGCAAGACAAAACCCTACCCCAGGCTTGATTGAAATACTTGAAAAATACGGCAAGGAGCCTTCCGAGGACAAAAAAGACAAGGCCAACAAGGACAAGCAGCTGTACGGTTATATAAACACAGATAAAAGCGGCACAACATCCGTTTCGCTTGGAGAAGGCAAAACAGTTAAAGAGGAAGACAAAAAGCCAAAAGAACCGGAACCAGAGGAAACAAAGCAGGAACCACAGGTCACAACACAAGAGCCAGAGAATATAGAACCGGAGCCAGAGTACAAAGAACCTGAACCAGAGTACATTGAACCGGAACCAGAGTACACTGAGCCGGAACCAGAGTACATTGAACCGGAACCAGAGTACACTGAGCCGGAACCTGAATACATTGAACCCGAACCGGAGTACACAGAGCCAGAACCAGAGTACATTGAACCCGAACCGGAGTACATTGAACCCGAACCGGAGTACACTGAGCCGGAACCAGAGTACACTGAGCCGGAACCTGAATACATTGAACCAGAACCGGAGTACACTGAGCCGGAGCCAGAGTACATTGAACCCGAACCTGAATACACTGAGCCGGAACCAGAGTACACAGAACCGGAGCCAGAATACATTGAACCAGAACCCGAGACTCTTGTCCTTGAGTCAGTTGAAGAAGAAGAACTTGAGCCCATTGTAATAATTCAACCAGAGCCGGAACCTCAACCGGAGCCTGAGCATATTGAACCAGAACCGAAGTACATCGAGCCGGAACCAGAGCCTCTTGTCCTTGAGACTGTGGAAGAAGATGAGCTAGAGCCTGTTGTCCTGATTAAACCGGAACCAGAGCCTCAACCGGAACCTGAGTATTCTGAGCCCGAACCCAAGTACATCGAACCGGAACCTCAGCCAAAAGCAGAACCTGTCAAAGAACTTGCAGAGGTTAAGGAACCTGTCGTTCAGGAAGAAAAGAAACCGGAACCTGTAATCAAAAAGACAGAACCGGTGGCCTTGGTCAGCGTGGCAGAGCCAAAAGAAAAGCCTAAAACAGAACGCCCCAAGGAAACCATCTATGATTACATAGAAGAAGAAAGCATTGAGCCGGAAAGCACAGAAAAGCCAGCGGGCATAAAAGACAGTGCCGACGAATACGGTGTAACCCAATTGATGAGGGCAGCCATGGCCGGAAACGACTGGCAGGTCCGCACATTGATTGAATCCAGAGCTGATGTCAACGCAAGGGATATCGACGGATGGACAGCCCTCATGTATGCTTGCCGCTATCAGCAGAATGTTCAGATAGTAAAGAACCTTATAGAAAACGGCGCCTATGTCCGTGTAAGGAACAAGTATAATGTCACACCGCTTTTAATGGCGGCAGAGTATTCTCAAAACCCGGAAATACTCTCCGTCCTGCTTACAGACCGTTCAGCTGCGGATGAGGAAGTATTCAAGGCATTCATACTTACATTGTCAAGTACCCAGACTTCAACAGAAATAACAAAATCAAAGCTTGAGCTGTTCCTTGAAAAAGGTGTCGCCATTAACAGAATCTGGAAAGGAAAAACCCCGCTTATGTACGCCTGCCAGTATTCAACAAGTACCGAGATAATCCAGCTTTTGCTTGACCAGGGAGCCAAGACAACCATAAGGGATTCATCCGGAAAAACAGCATTTGACTATGCTAAAGAAAACCGTGCGCTGGAGCATGACTCAACGTACTGGATCTTGAACGGAGGACAGTAAGGCATGCGTATAACGGGAGGAATACTCAAGGGAAGGACAACAACCGTACCGGACGGAAAAATGGCAATCAGGCCGGCAATGGACAGGATGAGGGAATCCATCTTTGACATAATTGGTCCTGACTTACCTGGAAAATCATTCCTTGACATGTTCAGCGGCTCAGGAACAATAGCGATAGAAGCCGTATCCCACGGTGCGACATCGGTTTCCCTTTGTGAGATGGACAAATCAAAGGCAAGAATCGTACTGAAGAACGTTGCCATGTGCGAGGAAATCGGAGTAAGGATAAACTGTCATTTTATGGCGGTGGAGCTTTATCTTAAAAGATGCAAGGAAAAATTCGACTATATCTTTTTTGATCCGCCGTTTCCATACAAATACCGGAAAGAGCTTCTGGAAACTACAGACAGCCGTTCGCTGCTGAATCCAGGCGGCATAGTGCTCATACATTACCCCCATGAGGATCCGCTTCCAGAGAAAATTGGAGGACTTGAACGCATAGACCAGCGAATTTATGGGCGTTCTATAGTGGATTTTTTCAAAAAAAGCCAAAACCAGCAGAATACTGTGGACAAAACTTGAAAAAACCCTTGACAATTTTTGTATTCGCAGTAAAATTATACTTATAAAGGAATAATATGGATGAAGATTTAAAAAAACAAATCGACAGCAAGCAAGGTAAAGATGGTTTTATAAAAGTTACCGATGAACCTGTAACCGGCCTTTCTTCACAACAAAAGGTAGTACTGATACGCAAAGCCAATGAGCTTTTCAATAAAGGCGAGTACGACATGGCGGAACGTATTTATATTACCACAGGTTACTCTGATGGGCTCACCAGATGCGGTGATGTCTATGCAGAGAAAAAACAATATATGCAAGCCTTAAAGTTATATCTTTTGGCACATAATAAAAGAAAATCAGATCCGTTAATTGAAAAACTTTCTGCAATGGTTTCTGTAATGCTACAAAGCGAGGATTAACATGAGTGACATCGAGACAAGCAATGAACAAAATAAACCGATGACAGATGCCTTTGATGACGCATCCATGGCTGTCATGGAGATTAAACCAGAAGATGGCATCGCGACCGAGATTTCGGAATTATCCAAGAAAGGTTATGTATACCTCAAGGACAACAGGACAGACGAGGCAATAGAATCCTTCAAGCAGATCCTGGAAATAGAGGACAACAACAACTATGCCCTTGTAGGACTTGGCGACAGCGAAAGAAAGCAGAATCACTTCAAGGAAGCTATCGACTATTATACAAAATGCCTTTCCTACCATCCGGGAAACAATTACGCTCTTTTTGGTCTGGCAGACTGCTACAAAGCCCTCAACCAGTACCACAAGGCTATCACCATCTGGGAACAGTATCTTGTTCATGACGACAGGAACATAACTGTCCTTACACGTGTTGCCGACGCATACAGGAAAATCCGTGACTTCAAGAAATCAAAACAGCTTTACCTGCAGGTTCTTGACATGGAGGAAAACAATGCATACGCACTGATTGGCCTCGGTCACCTTCACTATGACTTCAAGGAATACAAGGACGCCCTCTTCTACTGGACTCGCATGCTTGAGGTAAACCCCCAGAATGTCGACATCCGCGTATTGACTTCAATCGGAAACTGCCACAGAAAGCTCAAGACTTTCGACAAGGGCCTTACTTATTTTGAACGTGCCCTGGAGATGGATCCAAAGAACTTCTATGCCTTATTTGGTCTTGCAGACTGCTACCGCGGACTTAACCAACAGTTCCGCTCTGTTGAGTACTGGAACAAGATCCTTGAGATTGACCCAAGAAACAAGGTTATCCTGACCCGTGCGGGAGACGCATACAGGAACACAGGAGACTACAAGACAGCGGCTGACTATTACAACCGTGCAATGGACATCGACTTTGACATTTATGCGGCTCTTGGACTTGCATTAATCTGCAAGGGCGAAGGCAGATACGAGGAAGCAATCCAGCGTCTGGAAAGGCTTATACGCGACGACGAGAAAAACTACAGGCTGTACATAGATCTGGCCGACTGCTACATAAAGCTTGGCAAAAAGGACAAGGCGGTAGAAGCTCTTCAGTCTTTCCAGAGGCTTGGCATAAGAAGCCAGGCAATAAACGAAATGCTTGCAAAGCTTCAGGAATTAAAGAAATAACTTATAATGACTTCAAAAACCTGCATTTCAGGCCTTTTTCCTGATGAAATATGCTCTGTACTGGACATTCAGCCGGCTTTTCGTGGTCGGCAGATATTCCAGTGGATTTCCAGGGGAGCAACATCTTTTCAGGAAATGACCAACATCGACAAGGCAACAAGGGAAAAACTTGAGGCCAAGGCATGCATTTATTCAAGTTCAGTAACAGACATACTCAGGGACAAGGACGGCACCATAAAGCTGCAGATAACGCTTGAGGACGGACGGGCCATAGAGACTGTCCTACTGACCGACAGGGAAGGCCGTAAAACCGCATGTGTAAGCTGTCAGGCGGGATGCGGAATGGGATGCAAGTTCTGCCAGACCGGAACGCTTGGTCTTGGAAGAAACCTTAATGCCGGTGAGATTGTGCAGGAATTCTTCATGATGGAGAAAGAAGCGGGAACCCTGGACAACATCGTCTTCATGGGCATGGGAGAACCTATGCAGAATCTGGGTGAAATCAGGAAGGCAATTGAAATCCTTGCAAGCAAAGACGGCCGCAACTTGAGCACAAGAAGAATCACCCTTAGTACATGCGGACTTGTCAAAGGCATACATGAGCTTGCAGACAAGGGTCCCTCTATACGACTTGCAGTATCCCTTACAACAGCAGATCCCCTTTTAAGGGAGGAACTGATGCCCGTTTCAAAGGCAAATCCCCTTCCAGAACTGAAAAAAGCAATACAGTACTACACAGAAAAAACAGGCATGAGGGTAACCCTTGAAGCAGCCCTTTTGTCAGGAAAAAACACGGGAAAAGAAAGCGCAAGTCATCTGATAGAATTTGCAAGCGGTCTTGACGCATACATAAACCTCATTCCATGGAATCCAGTGCCAAACCTGCCCTTCTCAACTCCGTCCAGTTCAGAATGCCACGAATTCGTTCACATGCTCGAGCAAGCCGGCCTGAACGTCAACCTCAGGACAAGACGCGGAACAGAAATCGGAGGAGCATGCGGTCAACTCGGACGTTCAATGACTGACAAACAATAATCCCACATTTTAAGATTATTTTATATTTTAACCTTCTCCAATTCTAACACTTTAAGTTTATATAAAGTAAAAATAACTCAACTTTCTTATAAATACTACTTGCAATTATTGTATTGGTCCTGTATAATGATAATTGATTTAGCCACAAGATTGGATTCTCGGATTCAATCTTCAGATTCAATCGCTAGGAGTCACCATAATGCAGAAAAAGATATATGTAGCTGGAATGGATGATGATGCAACAGCATCAAAAGTTGACGGTGCAGTAAAAGCTGTAGCTGGGGTTACATCAGTTACATCAAGTGCTGCAAAATGTCAGGTATGTGTTGACTATGACGAGGGCACGGCCGGTATCGAGGATGCCATCAACGGTGCAATCGCCTCTGTTGGAGTTGCAGTACTCGGTTAACAGAAATGAAAATAACCATTCTAGACGGAAACGCACTTAATCCGGGTGATCTTTCCTGGGAAGTGTTGAAGAATTTCGGAGAGCTGACGGTCTATCCACGTACCTCCCCTGATCTTGTAGTTGAACGCATCGCAGACTCTGATGCAATATTGCTTAATAAAATCTCAATCACAGAAGAAATACTCGAAAAATGTCCTTCACTGCGCTATATTGGGGTTCAGGCAACAGGATTCAATGTAATCGACCTTGAGGCATGCAGAAGGCACAATGTTACCGTAACTAATGTTCCTGCATATTCAACAGCGGGTGTCGCACAGCTTGTTTTTGCATTTATCAGCGAATTCGCATGTCATACACAGCTTCACTCTGATTCCGTCATGAAGGGAGACTGGTGCATCGCTCCGGACTTCTGCTACTGGAAAACCAATTTAATCGAACTTGAAGGGAAAACCCTTGGAATATTCGGATACGGAAACATCGGTCGCAGGGTGGCCGCAATCGGCAAGGCTTACGGGATGAAGATTCTCGTTTGCACACGGACTCCCAAACCCGATATCGAAAATCCGTGCGATTTTGAGACGCTGCTCAGGGAATCGGATTTTCTTTCACTTCACTCCCCGCTCACACCGGAGACAAAAGGCCTGATAAATGAAAAAGCCCTTTCCATGATGAAAAAGACCGCCTTCCTTATAAACACAGCCCGAGGGGCTCTTGTGGATGAAATAGCCGTAAGACATGCCCTTGAGGATAAAACCATAGCCGGATTTGCCTGTGACGTTGTGTCAGAGGAACCCATGAAATACGACAATCCCCTTTTTGGTGCCCCAAACTGCCTGATAACACCTCACATAGCATGGGCAGCCACAGAAACAAGGCAAAGGCTTCTTGACGTGGTGGTTGACAACCTCCGCTCATTCATAAATGGCAGTCCTAAAAATGTTGTGTCATAACCATACACAAAAAATCCATATCCACTTGAAAAATCTCGAAATACTTCATATACTTTACTCAATTGCATACAGAAAAAAGAGGTAGAAAAATGGGAAAAACTATAGCACAAAAAATATTTGAGTCACACATGGTGGACAAGCCCTTTGAAGGAACTAACATTCTTAAGCTTGATCGTGTTTTTTGTCACGAGATTACGACACCTATTGCAATCAATGACCTGATTGACAGAAATATGGACAGGGTATTTGACAGCTCAAAAATCAAGGCTGTCATAGACCATGTAAGCCCTGCCAAAGACTCAAAATGCGCAATGCAGGAAAAAATCCTCCGTGACTGGGCAAAACGCAACGACATAAAGGATTTCTTTGACATAGGAAGCAACGGTGTATGCCATGCCATCTTCCCGGAAAAGGGTTATGTCCGCCCCGGCTTTACGGTAATAATGGGAGACAGCCATACATGTACTCACGGTGCATTCGGTGCTTTTGCGGCAGGCGTGGGAACTACAGACCTCGAAGTAGGCATCTTAAAGGGCGTATGTTCTTTCAGGGATCCCAAGTCGATTAAATTCATACTCAACGGAAAACTTAAGGAAGGCGTTTATGCAAAGGACGTCATCCTCTACATAATCGGTCAGATTGGAGTAAACGGTGCCACCAACTGCGTAATGGAATTTACAGGTCCTGTCGTGGACAACTTCACAATGGAAGAACGCATGACCCTCTGCAACATGGCTATCGAGGCAGGCGGTACAAGCGGAATCTGTTTCCCGGACAAGGAGACAGTTGAATACCTGTGGCCGTTCATCAAGGATGAATTTGCAAGCAAGGAAGATGCACTCAAGGAATACAGCAAGTGGACAAGCGATGCAGACGCAGAATACGAAAAGGTTTATACATTCGACCTTTCCACACTTGAACCAATCTGCACGATCAACTACAAGCCGGATCAGATCCGTACAATCAGGGAAATGAAAGGCACAAAGGTTGATCAGGTATACATCGGAAGCTGTACCAACGGACGCATCAGCGACCTGCGCATTGCAGCCCAAATACTCAAAGGCCACAAGATTGCAGATGGTGTGCGCGGAATTGTTTCTCCTGCAACACCAAAAATCTACAAGCAGGCTATTGACGAAGGACTCATATCAATTTTCATGGATGCAGGCTTCTGTGTAACCAATCCGACCTGTGGCGCATGTCTTGGCATGAGCAACGGTGTTCTTGCAGAAGGCGAAGTATGTGCCTCTACCACTAACCGCAACTTCAACGGACGCATGGGAAAAGGCGGAATGGTCCATTTGATGAGCCCTGCCAGTGCGGCGGCAACTGCAATAACCGGTACCATTACTAATTCGGAGCTTTATAAGGGCTGATTTATCAGTCTTTTATATCGGAAATAGGACAGCCTTGGTGCGGTCCATAAATAAACGCTTTTCTGGATGAATAATCCGGGAAGCATAAAAAATTAAGAGGAAAACAATGAAACAGTTTGGCGGAGATGTTCTTTTCCTGGATCGTTCAGATATCAACACTGACGAGATCATTCCTGCAAAATACCTGACGGAAAATACCAAGCAGGCTCTGCAGCCCTACCTTCTTGAGGATCTTAAGCTTGACGGTTTTAATCCAAAGACCGATGTAAGCGGCAAAAAGGTAATCATCACAAGGGAAAACTTTGGCTGTGGCTCAAGCCGTGAGCATGCTCCTTGGGCATTGGAAGTTAACGGCATTTACACAGTTATCGCTGTAAACTTTGCACGCATATTCAGACAGAACATGTTTAATTGTGGACTTCTTGCCCTTGACATGAACAAAAAGGATATCGACGACATGTTCCGCACATTCGCAAGCAAGGACACCCAATGCAAGATTGAACAGAAAGAGGACGGCACATGGAAAGTCAAGCTGATTGCAGGAAGCCTGTCAAAAAGCTATCCGTTCACACTGGAAGGATTTGAGAAAGCCCTCATCGAAAACGAAGGCTGGATCGGTTACGCCGACAAAAAGTATTGATCTAAGCGTCAGTCTTAAATAAAGGCATTCTAAGAAATCATCCATTTGATTTTTCGGGATGCCTTATTTTTTTTGCACAAGCCCTTTTTCCAACGCTTTCTGCAATATAAGGGAAACTATTTCTTCCGGCTTGTACTTTGTAGTATCTATCTTCAAATCCACAAAATCATAAGAATTATTGTCAATTCCGTAGAGTTTAAGGTAACGTCTTGAATCTTCACTGTCCCTCATGCGGGTAAAGGCCTTGATTTCCTCAAGATCACCACCCTCTCGGTTCAGGATGCGGCCTGCCCTTACATCATCATCGGCCCAGAGGTAAACCTTGATGTCTGCCTCTTTAAGCATCCATATTGCAAGACGGCTCCCAAGGACACAGCTTTGCTCACGTGCAAGCTCAACCTGCCTTGTATCTACCTCTATGTCGTAGGAGTCATCGGTCTTGGCGTTTTCAATTACCTGGGAAAGCGTTATTCCCTTTTCTGCCGCCAGTTGCCTGAAGGTAAAGTTTATCAGCTTGATGCCAAGTTTTTCTGCAAGCATGGAGCTCACAGTAGTATTTCCACAACCTGATTTTCCGCTTATGGCAATACGAATTTCCTTGCCTTCCGGTACGTAACATTCTTCCAAAACCATATTCATCTCCTAGTACCTGTGGTCATTAAAAAAAATGCCAGGAATTAATCATAACCCCTGGCACCCTGATTATTTATTCAGTAAAACGTCTGTCGGATTAGTACTGAACGAAATTGTGTGAATCTTCCATTACATAGATTGAGCGTGGAAGACCATCTGCAAAGTCAACAGCATTTCCTTCTTCTTCCGGAACCTTTGGCCAGAAAAGGATTGTTGAACCTTCTGTTGAAGCTTCCTCACCTTCCTCTGCCTCGGCTGAAGCGATAACCGGAATCTTGTTGATTGTCGGATAATAGCCCAAGAGTCTCTGACCGTAGAATACCAGGAGGCTGTTAGAAGCTCTTGTGTGTCCCTTGTTCAGGTGGCGGTCAAATACAAAGAGGTATGTGTTGTCTTCCTTGTCTGTGATTGTACCGATTGTCTCGATATAATCATCATCGGCATAGTCATCCGGGCTTGTTCTCTTTGCAGCGCGGATGATTGAGTCTGAAGACCAGTCAAATGCATAATAATCTTCTGAAACCTTCTGGATTCCAGTTTCTGTAAATCCGTATGCTTCAGCAACAAATGGAGAAAGGTCACCTTCCTGAACTACTACGAATACAGGCTCACCCTTATATTTGCCGACGATTGGTTCACCTGACTGTGAAAGAGTCTTCTTGTAGTAGAGCTTGATATCATCTGTATCAGAAATGTCATAGATGACATATGCATAAAGCTGCTCTTCTTCTGAAGCTGTCTTTGCAAGAGTCAAAAGGTACTTGGCATCACCAGCATCAAATGTATACCACTTGCTGTCATAAGCGATGTCATCGGCAGGATCTGTTGTAAATGCGAACAGCTGGCCTCCGAGTTCAAAGCGTCCTTCTTTTGTGTCTGCTGTAGAGAAAGTTGATGGATAGTAAACCATTGAGATATCAGAATTTGTAAATGCACGGTATTCTGAATATGGAACGTCTTCTCCATCTTCAACATTCTTGACTTCGGTCAAAGTGCCATTAACACTAGCCAACTCAATAGCACTATCTTCTTCATAGAAGAAATACTCGGCTATGTCACTGTCGCTGACATTATATTCAGCAAACGGGTCGGCGGCGAACACAGACAAAGTCTGTGACAGTACAAAAGCAATTCCGGCAATCACTTTCATTTTCTTAGAACAGAACATATTGTTTCTCCTTTATTCTACGTTCTTTGATTGCTCCCTGATATTCTCAAGAGCATCTTTTGCTTGCACAACCATAGAACCAATCTCAGTAAACTGATTTTTGCTTCCAATGGTATTTATTTCACGATTGGCCTCCTGGCAGATAAAATCAATTCTTTTACCTGGCACCGGGTCATCTGTGATTTCCTTACGTAAAGCCACAAGATGGCTATGAAGACGGATAATCTCCTCATTTATGGTATACTTGACCAGCATGGAGGCTGTTTCTTCCAGGATTTTGTTCTCGTCCACATGATCCTCAAGCAGTTCATGGAATTTCTTTGTAATGTTTTCCCTGAACCGCTCCTCCATCCGGGGCTGCCATTCCTTAAAGAAAGATGCACACTCATCAAGCACATCCAGTTTATGAAGCAGATCTACCTTTAGGTTTTCACCCTCCCGTTTCCTGTCCTCCACGAATTGAGCGAACACCGGCTTGAACACAGTCTGTATCTTCTGCCAATATGACTCAACATCGTATTCATGGCTGACGTTTAGGACCCCCTCCTGCTGAATTATCAGTTCCAGAGGAATGTCCCCGGCATCCTTGCCCAAGGCCTTTGCTACAGAAACAAAAGCATCCCTGTACATAAGGGCCGCCTTTGGATCAGCGACAATTACGGCATTGGAAGTCAGATCCCTTACACGTATGCTTACGTCCACCTTGCCGCGAACAACCTCCTGACCAACATCCTTGCGGATACGGCTTTCAAGTATGTTCAGGAAAGACGGAAGGTTGACATTCAGATCCAGGAAACGGCTGTTAACGGACCTAATCTCAACGCTAATCTGGGTATCCTCAACCACGGCCTCTTTATAGGCATAACCGGTCATGCTGTTCAATTTAATGCACCTCCTGACCAGACTCAAATGCCTTTAAAATAGAAGAGCCTACCTTCCAGTTATCTCCTGCTCCCATTGTAACAAAAAGATAGCCTTCTGAATAGCCCTGTTGGGGCTTTTTCTTCAATATATCTTGACCAATTTTTGCCGCTTCATCAAATTCACCAGCATAAATCACATTTTTGTGGTATTTTTTGGCGTGTTCGGCCAGAATTTCACCTGTTACGCTGGCTTTTGACCCGTCTTCCCGGGCACTGCCATAAATCTTGTTTATAATGACTACATCGGCATCAGCAAAGCTTCCAGCAAATTCCTCAAGCAAAGCGGCTGTTCTTGTGTATGTGTGGCTCATAAAATCCACTACAATCATGAAACCCTTGTAAAAATCCCTGTATCCCGCAAGTGTTGTTTTTATCGCTGTAGGATGGTGGCCGTAATCATCCACGAAAATCACTTTGTTTCCTGTTGGAGTAACTGCCTGTCCGACAATCTCGCTCCTTCTCTTTCCACCTGCAAAAGACAACAGAGCTTCCTGAATCTGCTTTATGTGGTCTAAAGGTTTTTCACCCTCAGTCTTTAAAAGCTCACAGCAGACTGCTATGGCCGCACAGGCATTCCTTACGTTATGGTCACCAGGAACTGAGATTGCAAAATCAGCTATTGAAGGAATTGAAAAATTATGCCTTCCTCCCTTGACCTCTCCAAACTCAAGCTTATATTCACCCTGAGCTTTTTCTCCATATGGAATTACCTGAATGTCAGGCCTCTTTGACTTTGCAATGCCCGCTGTTTCTGCAGCACCTTCATCATCCGCACAATAAAACAGCTGACCGTTCTGAGGAAGCAGGCATATGTAGTCCACAAAAGCATTCCTTATGTCCTGATAGGTGGGATAATAGTCCTGATGGTCGCTTTCCACGGAAGTCAACACGATTTTATTCGGATGAAATGCCATGAAATGCCTCTGATACTCGCAGGTTTCGGCTACAAAATATTTCGGACTTTCTGCCTTTACATTCCTGCTTGTCATGGTACATGAATCCCCAAATGATGAGATTATGCTTCCAGCAAGAACCTGGGAAGAAAGATCCAGATTCTTTAATATTGTACCGGTTAAACCTGTTGTAGTAGTCTTGCCATGCACACCGCAGATACCGACACTGTAACATGTCCGTGAGAGTTCCCCCAAGGCCTCGCTGTAAAGCAAAAGCGGGATTCCTTTCCTTGTCGCTGCGATTAAATCAGGATTGTTTTCTTTTGAGTATGCGCTAGAATAGACCACGAACTTTATGTCGTCCGTTATATTTTCCTCAGAGAAAGGCAGGGCCTTTATCGAATGCTTTTCAAGTATTTCGTCTGTATAAAAACGCTCAGAGACATCACTTCCGGTTATATGGGCACCACGCTCATACAGAATCTCTACAAGTGCAGCCATGCCGGTACCTTTGATTCCCACAAAGTGAATATGAATGCCATTGACATTTTCTGGAAGAATAAAATCCTGCCCGTTCATAAATAATGATTATATCACATTTTTCCAAAATGTGCAATTCTTTACTTATATTAGATTATTTGATGGCTGGAAGAGACTTTTTTGCAGATGATTTTCGGGACAAATCTTTTGTGCGATAATAGATGTTTTGCTTTATATAAGAAATCATGCCTTTAATCCTGAAAGTTCAAGATATATCTGATCAGCCAGACCGAAGTTTGTATTCTTAGTCAGGGCCTCAGCATAGTTATCATAGAGCATGTCCTCGTACATCTCGCGGGCAAAATCATTTTCCTTTCCAAAAAGGCTTGAATGATGAATCGTATCCCTCATGGAAGAAAGCATCATCTTCATCATGTAGTTTTCAAGCTCTTTTGACTGTGCATAAAGCTCTGATGTACGGTCGATTGTAAGTTTTTTACCCTGTGAGTTTACGGTATTTGCCGCCATACCCTGTGGTGCAGCATTCTTGTCTTTTTCTGATGTATAATAGTTGTAGAAGCCCTCTGTGTAGTCACCCTTCAACCTGTGATTTGAAGAAACCTGAGAAGAAGCGACTGTTTCCACAGATTCCGAGGCAGCCTGGATGTCAGCATTTTTCTCACGCGTCATTTCCTGAATCAGAGACAAAAAGCGGCTTTCATCAGCTTTTTCCTGAGCGGCTTGAATTGTCTGCTGTCCGTTAGAGAGTGTTCCCGTAATTGCTAATCCTGATATTCCCTGAACTGCCATAAATCATTACCTCTTGAGTGTTGCGGCTGTCTGAAGCATGCTGTCGCTTGTCTGGATTGCCTTTGAGTTGAACTCATAAGCACGCTGAGCAACAATCATCTGAACCATTTCGTTTACAACAGATACATTGCTCATTTCAAGGAATTTGTGCTTGGTAGTACCCATTCCGTCAACTCCAGGACGTGATGCAATAGGATCTCCAGATGCATTTGTAACCTTGTAAAGGTTGTCTCCCACATTCTCAAGACCAACAGAGTTCGGGAAGCGGTAAAGTTCAATCTGACCTACATCAACCGGATCAAGTCCTCCGTCTACCCTTACAGTCACTTTACCCATGTTTGAAACGGCCAAAGTTTCCAGCTGGAATCCTTCCGGAAGAATAATCTCCGGCACGACACGAAGACCGTTTGCAGTAACAAGCTGACCTGTTGAGTCTACCTTGAATGAACCGTCCCTTGTGTATGCCCAGCTTCCGTCATACTGCTGAACACGGAAAAAACCATCTCCCACAATGGCAAGATCCGTATCCACACCAGTTGCCTGAAGTGATCCCTGAGACATTATCCTCTGGGTTGCACCTACTTTCACACCATGTCCCATCTGAACTCCCACAGGTGTAATTGTATCTTCAGTAGCCGGTGTTCCGGCAAGTTTCCTTGTCTGATACAAGAGATCCTCAAATTCAACTCTGTGCTGCTTGAAGCCAGTTGTATTTACGTTTGAAAGGTTATTTGAAATTGTATCAATATTTGCCTGCTGACCGTTCATTCCGGTTGCAGCGTTCCATAAACTTCTAACCATTTTCTATCTCCTTTCTTCTATCCCACATTACAGGTTAACAGCAACAACCTTATCCCAAAGGGTGTCCATCATGTCATCTTCTGTCTGAATTGTCTTTTGGTTTGCTTCGTATGCGCGGTTCACTTCTATCATCTGAACCATCTCGTTTACTACGTTGACATTACTTGTTTCAGTATAACCCTGCAGAACCTTTGGCCTTTCATTGCCTTCTGCTATATGATACTCGCCGGCAATCTCGTTTGTGTTCCACATGGATGTTCCCTGCTTCTTAAGGTAACGCTCATTTTCAAAACGTACAATCTTAAGACGGTCTGCAATCTCGTTGTTTTCCTTGTTTATTACCATGCCGTCCTGGTTTACGAAAAATTTATCATCCTCAACCTTGATCGGACCATTTTCGCCCATTACAGGATAACCATCTTTGGTAAGAAGGATTCCCTCTTTTCCAAGAAGGAAATTACCGTTGCGGGTAAACCTTTCGCCGTCGGGTGTATCAACCACAAAAAAGCCTTTTCCGCCAAGAGCCAGGTCCGTATTTGTCTCTGTAGATTTGAATGACCCCTGGTCAAAGTCAGTGTAAAGTTCGTTTGTCTCTACGCCAAGACCAATGGTACCGATTATTGGAGCCACGTCATTTGAACCCAGAGATGTCTTATATACACCGTCTGCAACAGTTCTTCTGATCAAAAGCTCACTGAATGATTTGCTTACAGGAATGTCTTTCTTAAAACCTGTCGTGTCTACGTTCGCCAAGTTGTTGGATATGGCATCCAGCCTGTTCTGCTGGGCGTTCATGCCGCTTGCACCAATATACCATCCTCTAATCATATTACACCTCAATTATGTTTATCGGCATTTGGTTTGAGAGGTTTATATAATAAATTCGGATTTTTGGGCATAAAAAAAGCCCGGAAATATATCCAGGCTTAAGTGCCAGCGGTCAGAATTGAACTGACGACATAAGGATTTTCAGTCCTCCGCTCTACCAACTGAGCTACACCGGCAAACAATGTGATTACTTTATACTTTTTATTTATCTTTGTCAAGAGCCTTGCTCAAAAAAAGACAAAAATTCAGCTATTAATTAGCGGTAATGTCCGATTTTAGCAACCTGCTCAAGACAATACTCATATTTTGTTGCTCCAACGATTACTCCGCGCAAATACTGACCGACTTTAGTGAAAATCACCAGATAGTCAATGTGCATCTCCCCCAAAGCACCCTCCAGACGGAATGCCAGTACGGTTTCACCCATGAATTCCAGCTCATCAACATATACATCATTGACCGTATACCCTCTTGATTCAAGGGACTGTTCCAGCTGATCACTGATAGTTCCAACAAACATTGGGCTTTCCATCAGAAGCTCAGTTACCATGCGGTCATCCATTTCAACAAGCTCTTGTCCCAGGTTCTCTACGGATACCATTACGGTTGCTCCGGTTGAATCAAGGTGGCTCATTACAAAATCAACATTCTTGGCATCTGCCGTCAGTGCGGAAAGGGATTCTGGAGGGAGTACAACAGCTGTCGACGAAATATCAATGGCAATATCAATGGTCTGGTTCCTGTACAAAACAGGCTTGCCATCTTTTCCGTTCACAATCTCACCCTTTTTAAAGCCTGTGCTCTTAGCGGATGCATTATTGCCTGTAGTCTGGCATGACATGAGCATAAAAGCCATCAAAATCAAGAATGGAAACACTACAATCTTTTTCATATCAAACTCCCTTATTTTTTTTTCTGTTATACAACAATTAAATTACCATATTCATGGCAGAACGCACTTCATCAAGAGTCTTTATTGCTATAGCGCGGGCACGCTCTGCTCCATCTGTTAAAACCTGCCTTATGTAATCAGGATTTTTTTCAAGTTCAGCACGTTTGGCACGCAAAGGCCTGAGGGTTTCATTCAGGGCCTCCGTAAGCTGGCTCTTTAGCATTCCACCACCGCCTTCACCGATGCGCTGAGCTATGGCCTCCGGAGCTTCTCCGGTACACAGGGAAATAATCATCAAAAGGTTTGCAACCTCAGGTCTTGTCTCCGGTTCGTATGTGATGACCCTATTGGCATCTGTCTTTGCCTTTTTAATGAGGGCGGCTGTTTCATCCTCTGTTGCAGAAAGCATGATTGCATTGCCGCGGCTCTTGCTCATCTTCTGGCTTCCATCCAAACCAAGGATGCTCGGTGTCTTGGAAAGAAGTGCCTGAGGCTCCGGGAATATAGGCTCACGGTTCTTGCAGTATTTTTCGTTGAACCTGCGTGCGATGTTGCGAGTCTGTTCAAGATGAGGCAGCTGGTCTTTTCCTACAGGAACAACGTTTCCCTTGCAGAAAAGAATGTCGCATGCCTGATGGATCGGATATGTCAGCATTCCTGCATTTACACTCTTCATCTTGCCGTTTTCAAGTCCGCTTTGAATTTCGTCTTTTACAGTCGGATTGCGCTTTAATTCGGCTTCTGTGACCAAAGTTAAAAACGGAAGCATAAGCTGGTTGCATTCCGGAACATAACTGTGCGGATAGATGATGACGTTTTCGCCCGGTTCAATGCCAGCGGCAAGGTAGTCGATTACAAGCTGCTTTGTATTCTGGCTGATTTCGTCAAAGGCATCATGATCTGTTAAAACCTGATAGTCGGCAATAAGTATCATAGTCGGGATTCCAAGCTTAGAAAGCCTTACCCTGTTTTGGAGTGAGCCGAAGTAATGGCCTATATGAAGTCTTCCCGTAGGTCTGTCGCCGGTAAGAACCCTGTATTTTGTAGGATTCTTTACGATGTCTTCCTCAATTTTCTTACTGCGTTCAACTGCAGCCGCAAAAGTTTTATTTGAATCATAGTCTAAATCTGCCATTTTTTTAACCTCATGTATATAATTTTATTTTCCACATCTAAAGGAACAACTGATATGAATAAAATATATAATAAAACTATGAATGTTTCAATATTATTAAGATTTTAATCACACGGATTCGAAAAAACTACGTTTTTTCATTAAAAGAATAGTATTGACTTATTCTGTGGTAATAAAGTTATCATTTGAAGACATCTTATTGAGAACTAAAATCAGCCAAATATCCTACTAACAGGATTTTGCGTAGCAAAATCGAATCCGCGTGACAATACAAAACATCTATCCCCATTACATTATTCCGATTTTTCCTATTGCATAAAATTCATATTTGATTAAAATATTTACGAGGGTGGAAAGATGAGATCTACAAAGGCTATAATTCATTTGGATAATTTCATGCACAATATAAACGCTATCAGGGCTTTTACAAAACCAGGGACAAAAATGTGCATTCCGGTAAAGGCAGACGCATACGGACACGGTTCGGTTGAATGTGCCCGTGCCGCACTTGAATGTGGAGTTGAATATCTTGCAGTTGCTGCCGTTGACGAAGGTGTGGAACTAAGGGAAAATGGCATAAAGGCTCCCATCCTTCTTTTTAGCCTGTGTGACCCGGAAGAAATCAAAACCGCAGTAGAAAATGACATTACCCCATTTGTGTTTGACGCCGAATACATTGACCTGTTTGCAGAAGAAGCAAAACGTCAGAATAAGAAGGCCTACCCCGTTCACCTTGCAGTTGACACAGGCATGGGTCGCATCGGTTGTCTTGAAGATGAAGCCGCAGAAATGGCCCGCCACATTGCGGAAACAAAGGTCCTTGTTCAGGAAGGTACGATGACGCACTTTGCCGTAAGCGATGACAAAGCGTCTTCCTCTATTGAATACACAAAACTTCAGTTCCAGAGATTTCAGGAAGCGATACAGAGCATAAAAGACGCAGGACTTAATCCCGGCATCTGCCACTGTGCAAACTCAGCCGCAAGCCTTGACTTACCCGAAACACATCTTGACATGATAAGGCCTGGAATCATCGTTTACGGATATGATGCAGGAGACGTCAATTCTCAATACCTTAAGGAAAAGGAAACACCAATAGACTTGAAGCCTGTGATGACCCTTTGTACAAAAGTAAGCGCAATAAAGGAATTCAAAAAAGGAATGAGCGTTGGATACGGAAGGACATGGATAGCTGATCGTGATACAAAAATCGCAGTCCTACCTGTCGGCTATGGAGACGGTTTTGTACGCCGCTTTTCCACATCGGGAATTCAGGTTTCAATTAACGGAAAAAGCTACCCTATCCGCGGTCGAATTTGCATGGACCAGTGCATGATTGAACTCGGCCCAGACACTGACGTAAAGAGATGGGACACAGTCGTATTATTCGGATGCAAATCTGATGGTGCTGTCATGACTGCGCAGGATATTGCAGACAAAACTGGCACCATATCCTACGAGATTACAACCGTCCTTACCAGAAGAGTACCACGGGTGTTTGTCCGCTAAGAAGTTTTACTCAAGGTCTCCCTTTAAGCTGAATGCCATCAAAAGCTGGCCTGTATAATATATCATTGAATTACCCAACGTTAGGATAATAAATGCTGTCCTGTTGTAACCAGGTGTTTTTGAAGAAAATACCGGCACAAAGAACAGGAACAGAAGGATAAAATCAGACACATAAAAGAAGATTGCACCCAAAACTGTAAGCCACACAGTCTTTTTTGCCTTTTCCTTATACTTGAAGAGCCCAATTGATTTAGCCGCCATAAAAGAAACCATAGCACCGTAAATTAAAATCGGAATGAACATTGAGCCCATATCAAAAGCAGAGGCAAACTGGCGTGTAAGCATGCAGAAAACAGACAGAGTCAAAACCACAGGCAGGAAAGTAAGTATCTGTATGGGACTACGGTCAATAAATGCCCAGGCATAGAAAATATGTCCTATGGCAAAAGCAAGCAGTCCGATCAAAAAGAAAAGAGTCTCCGTTCCCGGAATAAAGTTTACATTCAGGAAAATGTCTCCAAGGCATCCAAAGCACAAACCAGTAAAGATTAGCATTTTATACTTGAATTTCCTGCAATCCTTTTTGAACAAAATGACGACAGCCAGCAGAACAAAAGACAGGCTCGCAACTGTTTTCCCGACCAGGGCAACATGAGGATTCATCGTACAGATACATGAATAATCCAGCACGAACACACCTATATACATAAGAATACTTAGAACTATAGTCATAAAAAGCCTCCTTCTCCTTCACCAAGTCCTTTTAAGCAAAATATTCAAATTAAGTCACATTCCTTAGAGACCAGAAACTTTTTTACTTCCGCAACAAGATAAAAGGATCCCATCACCAAAAGCGGAACCCCCTGTTCATCTGCATTCTTAAATGCCGTTGCTATGGCCTTTACATAATCTGTACAAGAACAGTATGAAAGACCCGCCTTGGAAAAGGCCTTTTCCATCGCAGGCAAATCCGAGCTTTTTATTTCACCAGGTTTTGTAAGGGTTATATGTGTAAAGCTGAACGGTATGAGAGATGCAATATGATCAGCGTCCTTGTCAGATGCACAGCCGAAAAGAAGATGAGCCTCACAGTCTTTGGAAAAAACTGCATCAAAAGTTTTCAGGGTCTTGTCTACACTGCAGACAGTATGGGCACCGTCCATCACAAGACATGGTATTTTTGGATACGACGGAACATCGTGCAAAAGCTCAAAGCGTCCCGGCAAGACAGCCTCCGAAAGTCCCTTCTCGATGACATCCTCGCTGATTTCAGGAAGAGCTGTTTTAATCGCAATAGAGGCGGCAAGTGCATTTTCTGCCTGATATTCTCCCACGAGCTTAAGTCTTGTCCTTATGGGTCTTGAAAATAATTGTGACTCAAGGACAATGTCCATTCCAAGGGTGTCTTTGTTTTTATTATATGATATTGAGGAAACCTTTCCACAATCCTGGGCAAATATTATCGGTGCATTCCTCTGGCCTGCTATTTCCCTGAATACATCATTGCATGAATCATAGTTTTGCCTGGATATGACAACAGGAACTCCTTCCTTGATGATTCCGCCTTTTTCCGCCGCAATTTTTTCGACAGTATCACCAAGATATTCCATGTGTTCAAGCTCTATAGGGGTTATACAGCAGCACTTGGGAAGTATCACGTTCGTTGCATCCAATCTTCCGCCCAAGCCTACCTCATAAACAGTCCAATCGCATTTCTGGTATTTATAGCAGAGCATTGCAAACGCCGTTACAAGCTCAAACCATGTGATAGGACGTTCTCCGGGCAATGACGACGGTACAACAGTCTCAACCAGATGCATAAGTTCACCGGCAGCCTTGGAATACACATCGTCGTCAAAAAATCCCATTGGAGAAGAAATCCTTTCCCTGAAATCAAGTATATGTGGGGAAGAATAAAGGCCTGTATTAAAACCTGCAGCCTGCAGTATATTTGCAATCATAACGGAAACAGAGCCTTTTCCCTTGGAACCCGCCACATGAAAAGATTTTGTCAGATCCTGAGGATTTCCCAGACGTCTGCACAAAAACTGCATTGTATCAAGCCAGAAGATATTTTTCTTGGGAGTATGCTCAAAATTCAAATACTGGTCCAGCCACTCGTTAAACAGGCTGATTGAAGAAATCTTATTCATCCCTCCAATCCTCCAGAATACGCTCATAGGTCCATTGACTAAGTGAATACCTGTAATTGCATTTCCTTACCGCATCCTGTTCAAGCTGTGTCATGGACTGGCTTGCAAAGAACTGCGGTACAATGATGATGTCATCTTCTGTTTCATAAACGGAGAAAACAGCCCTTGCACCGTTCTCAAAAGTCTTTTTCAGGACATTGACAGGCTCTTCCGGTAAAGAAGAAAGCGGCATCATGATTCCATGCCTGTAAGAAGACTGCATGTTTACGCTTGCGGTTCCACTCAGGAAAACCGGGAATAAAAACGGATCCACCCAGAACGAGGAATTTGAATTAAGATAAGACCTTATATCAAAATCTGTCTCATAAGACGTGTTGTCCTTTGAAGTCCTGAATGCTATGCGTTGTGTAAGTGAATCCACATGACCGAAAAAGAGCGATAACAGTTCATTGGAATTCTCGTCCAGTATTTTTACTGAAAAAGCATTTTTATCGTCGATGCCCAGATCTTCCCATGAATTCTCTGAGACAGCCTTTACCCTGACTGTACGCACATTTACCAAAACATCCATAAGATTACGCACTACCTGAGAATCTGCAGGCCACACAGTACCAGTAACGGAATCAGTTCCCGACCAAAAAGAATCATTCCTGCTCAAGGTAACAGAGGCACCATCTGAACTTCCATCCGTTATGACAATGCTTGACACGGACTTGAGGGATGTGGCATTTAAAAGAACTGTTTCCCTGGTTTCTATGGTATTGCTCTTTGACTTGAAGATAAAACTTGCTGCAAACAAAACAAGAAGGACAAAATCACATATTGCAAACACAAGCAGAATCTTTTTCTGAAATGCAGTCACTTTCATTTTGAACTCCTGTTTATTCTTGAGCGATGAATCATGACACCGGCATACACAGCCGAAATTATCAGGAGGATAACAAAGCATAAAGCAAAAATCACAAAAGCAGAGTTTTTCTGAATCAAAGTATAATCCTTTTTATACAGACTTTTATTCCTTATGCTGCGGTTTTTAAGAGAAAGAATTTCTGACTCACCGCTTATTTTCAATATTGAATCGGTAAGGAAAGAAAGGTTCCTTACATCCAGGGCACTTCCCGACGAATATCCTATCATGCCTGTAGCAAAACCATACTGGTCACCAATGATGATTGCAGAAGGATCTTTTTCACCATCTTTTGTAAGAGACACGCTAACGTTAAACTGACCCTTCATCTCGTTTGGCTCAGGGCTTTTTTCGCATATAAACGGATCTGTAATGAACTGACCTTCCACCTGCTCCATCTGCCATGCCGAGCTTGAGGTTACAAGATAAGGACGCGGAATAAATCCATAATCAGAAGAAACATCCTTGTCTATGTCAATTGCAGTAGGCCAGAAAACAGTCATTCCCATCGGGGCATTTTCCTGAGTCAACAGAACTGGCCATAGCGAATAATTTATATATTCCGTTTTCGCAGTAACAGGATTTCCCTCCGCATCGGTATCTCCATACAGTGTAATCCTGAAGTTTGATATGTCTGCAGTGACTTTATCCTTGTAATAGACTCCAAGTTCCTGAAGCCTGTAGACTAAATAATCGTCAATTGGAAGAATGGACCAGTCATTTTTTATGTCAACTGTATATGGGGAAGTCGCGATAAATGCCTTACCGCCGTTTTGAATGAACTGAACGAGAGCCTCCGCATCCTCAGGCATGAAATGTGCTGTTCCCAGAACAATAAGCGGTATGTTCTGATAGAGTGAAAATGGCATCTGCCCTGCTTCTGGATAAGAAAACGATGGCATATAAGTTTGAACCACGGCAAATCCCTGGGATTCAAGATATGGAGTTATATAAGAATAATCCTGCTCCAAGGTCATTCCGTTTCCAATCACAATCTGAACTATTCTTGTCTTATCACGAACAAGCCTCTGTATGCGGGAATCCAAATCATATTCAAGCGTATCTGCAGAAAGTACAAATGGAATTGTTTCAACCTGATCAAGATAGCTTATCACAACAGCAGAATAAACCAGCGAGTATGAGTTTTTACCTGATTCCTGAATCGGCTGCCCCTGTATTCCATAAGATTCAAGGGTCGATACAAGATCATCTTTTTCTGGATCCAGACGGCGATAAGAAACAAGAGATGAACGGCTTGCATATTCAGAAAGATAATCTTCCGCATCCTGAACCTGTGGATATAAGTTTCTGAGTGATGAACTTTGGTAAAGCGTAATGTCAAGAGGTTCATCTATTTCATCAAGCAGCAATTTACTGAAATTGCTTACTGAGAACGAATGGTCTGAAGTAGTGTCTATTCTTGAATAAAACCGTGTCGAATTCAAGCATAGCAAAAACAACATTGTACAGAACAAAACTGTAAAGATTCTGATGAAACTTGAATTGTTGTCCCTTCTTTTTCCCAGCGAGTATACTGCAAGAAATGCAAAAAGTAAAAACGCAATTATGAAAAAGAAAATGTCACGTGTATCAAGCAGACCCTTGCCCGCCGCATCAAAATGCCATGCAAAAGAAAAGAATTTTGCAACAGAAACTATGAAAGAATTTGGATTGATATAAAGTGCAACAAGATGCAAACTGTTTACCGCCGCAAGAACCAGGGCACAGACTACAAAGGCAAATCCGGGAATGGCTATGGCAGAAAAAATAAATACTGCAAGGGAAGTTGAGCACATGAAATACAGTATCAAGGCAAAATATGAAGTAATCAGGGATGAAACATCCACATCACCGTAAAAAGATACTGTAATTGGCACAACAAGCATAAGGATAAGCGAAAATCCAAGCACAGTCAAAAGCGAAAGAATCTTTGACGCCACCATTACAAGCGAAGACGACGGCAAATAAAGCTCATCCTCGGAAAACGCGACAAATGAACCCAACGTTGGGATTACGAATATACATATGTAAGGAATTCCTGAAAAAAACTGATGAAGATCTGTTGTTCCAGTTTCTCCAAAGAAATGGTGGAATATAAAAAACTGAAAAATCGAATAAAGCACAAACAATGCGCATATAATGTATGTGAATGGGTTTATTGCATATTTGTAAAGATACTTTTTGTACAGCTGCTTCAACTTTCCGCCCCCGTCAGTTTGAGGAATGCCTTTTCCAGGCTTGTACAATTTGAGTTCCTGATAATTTCCTCTTTAGTTCCCCTTGCAACAACATGCCCCTCGTTCATCACGCAAATGTAATCGCACAACGATTCCGCTTCCTGAATCAAGTGTGTTGAAAGGATGACGATTTTCTTTTCCGCAAGTTTTTTTATTGAACGCCTTATTTTGACGATCTGTGCAGGATCCAGACCGCCAGAGAATTCATCAAGAATCAAAACCTTGGGATCAAAGGAAACCGCAAGTGCAAAACTCACACGCTGGGTATAGCCTTTTGAAAGGGATGATATCTTCTGGTAAAGAACGTCATCAAGGTCAGCCGCCTTAATTGCCGCAGAAAGAAGCCTGTCCAAGTCTTTTTTATCATATCCGTGAAGGAAGATGTTTTGGGTCAGGGCCTCTTTTACCGTAAGCTTTCCGTCAAGACGAGGGAATTCCGGAACATTGCCTGTAATAGAACGAATGTCCTTAAGGTCCGTAAAGCCCGCAACAGTAACGGTTCCAGATGTGGGATATACGATTCCACCAGCAGCCTTTAGCAAGGTTGATTTTCCTGCACCGTTTGGCCCAAGTATTCCCGTGATGGAACCAGAGACAGCCTCAAAATCCACATTATCGCAAGCTTTTCTTTCATTGCCGTTTTTACCGTATATCTTGGTAAAAGCCTCGATTTTTACACTTTCCTGCATAATTTATTCCACATAAGGGATTTCAAACCTTTTTCGGTCACGGCACAATTCTGCATCCGGATACACTTCCCTGGCCTGTTCCAAAAGCAAATCAAGATCCCGGTCCGTATAACGCGGGCTATAGTGAATCATTGCCATCCGCTTTGAATTTGAATCCCGGGCAATAGTCGCCGCCTGACGGGCTGTCATGTGCTTTTTTTCCACCGCCTGATCCGCGCAGTCATCGGCAAACATTCCCTCGCAAATCAAGAAGTCGGAATTTGAAACCTCTTTTGCAATGCTTGGAAGATAGAGGGTATCCGTAACAAAACTGAATTTCCTACCCTTTCGGCTGTGGCCAACAACCTGTTCCGGATGAATTTCAACTCCATCTGCATTCAGGACTGTTTCGCCGTGCTGAAGCTTACCCCACAAAGGACCTCTTGGCACCTTGAGTTTCTGGGCTTCTTCCGGATTAAATTCACCGGGTCGGTCTTCTTCTTCCAGAGTATAGCCCACACAGGTTTTTGTATGCTCAAGCGGGAATGCCCTTACCTTGAAACCGTCTCCCTGATAGACGTCGCATGGAGCGGTAATCTCATGAACTTCTATCGGGTAATTTATGTACATGTCAAGAACCTGACGGCTTGTTTCGATATATTCTTTGATTTTTGGAGGCCCGTATATGTACAGCGGTTCGGTCCTGTCCACCTGGGAAGAAAGCATGAGGATTCCCGGAAGCCCCGTAACGTGGTCGGCATGAGTGTGGGATACAAAGATTGCGTTTATCTTCTTCCACTTTAAGTTAAGCCTTCGCAAGGAGACTTGTGTCCCCTCTCCCCCGTCAAAGAGGAAAAGGTCACCGTCACGCCTGAGCAAAACGGAAGTCAAATGCCTGTACGGAAGCGGAAGCATCCCTCCGCAACCGAGGATAAAAGCCTCCATGTTCATTACTGACCGCCGTTTCTCGTGTAGGCCGCAAGTCCACCCTGAAGGAGAATCTGTCGGCTTCTTTCGTCAAGGTCGTTTACGCCTTCGATTTTAACTTCCCCGCCATTTGAATGCAGTACAATGTTGAATGAAGTGCCATTCTTAAGGCTGTCGAATATACCCTTCAATTCGATTGTGTCACCCGCTGTGACTTTGTCATAGTCATCGGGATTCTTGAATGTAATCGGAATGATACCGTAGTTAATCAGGTTTGCCTTGTGAATGCGTGCAAAGCTCTTTGTGATTACGGCGCGAACACCAAGATACATCGGTCCCAAGGCTGCATGCTCACGGCTGGATCCCTGGCCGAAGTTTTCTCCACCCACTACAAAGCATCCGCTGAAATTGATGGCCTCCGCCTTTTTGTAGAAGTCCGGGTCAAGACGCTCGTAGGTGAATTTGCTTATTTCCGGTATGTTTGAACGGAATGGAAGGACCTTTGTTCCGGCCGGCATGATGTCGTCGGTGGAAACATTGTTCTGTGCCTTGAGCAGTACCGGCAGCTTGAGGTTATCCTCACACGGCTTGCATGGAGGACAGGGCTTGATGTTGGGTCCACGAAGGATTTCAACTGATGCGGCTTCCTTTTCGTCAAGAGGAGCAATCAGCATGCCTGTATCCTGAGCGTCTTCGGTAATCTCTTTCATCGGGAGGGAGTCGAATTTTCCTTCCAGGTATGAAATGCGTCCATGTTCCGTATATGCGGGGTCGGCGTATTCAAGTGAGGTAGGATCGGTGATGTAACCTGTTATTGCGGAAGCGGCGGCAGTCTCAGGGCTTACAAGGTAAATTGAAGCGTCTGCCGTTCCAGAGCGTCCCTTAAAGTTCCTGTTGAACGTACGGAGTGATACACCCTCTGAGTTTGGTGCAAATCCCATACCGATACATGGTCCGCAGGCACTTTCCAGAATACGGAAACCGGCCCTGATAAGGTCTCCAAGAATACCGGCTTTATCTGCCATAAGAAGAGTTGTACGGCTTCCAGGTGCGATTCCTGCCTCAACTCCCGGTGCGATATGCTTTCCACGGACAATGGCAGCTACAGATGCAAGATCATCAAGAGAAGAGTTTGTACAGCTTCCGATGGCAACCTGGCTTACCTTTATGTCCTTAAGGCTGTCAACATCCTTTACGTTGTCAGGAGAATGAGGACATGCCGCAAGAGGCTTAAGGCTTGAAAGGTCGATCTCTATCACTTTGTCGTAAACTGCGCCTTCATCTGCCTTCTGCTCCGTCCAGTCCTGAACACGACCCATGCTTGAGAGGAAGTTCCTTGTAGTCTGGTCTGAGGGGAAGATTGAGCATGTCGCACCCAATTCCGCACCCATGTTGGTGACCGTGGCCCTCTGCGGAACCGTTAGAGCCTCAACACCCTCTCCAAAGTACTCGTAGATGGCTCCTACACCACCCTTTACGCTTTCGTGACGGAGGACTTCAAGAATTATGTCTTTGGCTCCCACACCCTTTCTGATCCTTCCTGTAAGATTAACTCCGAAGATTTTCGGCATTGCAAGATGGAATGCTCCTCCACCCATGGCAACAGCAACGTCAATTCCGCCTGCACCGATGGAAATCATTCCGATTCCACCGCCTGTCGGGGTATGGCTGTCTGAACCAAGAAGTGTCTTTCCTGGTTTACCGAAATGCTCGATATGAACCTGATGACATACGCCGTTGCCCGGCCTTGAGAAATATAGTCCGTATTTTGCCGCCACTGACTGCAGGTAACGGTGGTCGTCATGATTCTTGAAATCCGTCTGAAGTGTGTTGTGGTCTATGTATGACACGCTGACTTCGGTCTTTACACGCGGAACGCCAATAGTCTCAAACTGAAGGTAGGCCATGGTTCCAGTCGCATCCTGGGTCAAGGTCTGGTCGATTTTTATCGCTATGGAAGTTCCCCTCTCAATGGGTTCCCCCTCCTTAAAGCTCAGGGAGCCGGGTACAATGTGTTTTTGAATGATTTTTTCAGCCAAAGTCAAAGCCATGTCTTTATCCTCTCTAAATAAAATGAATGCGTTATTTTAGCCTTTTATCGTCATTTTTTCAATAGGAAGGAGGATAAGAGTAAACTTCCTCCATTTTCTTTTTTTGCGCTTTGTGCTAGAATGAAAACATGAAAAAGACTTATGTTATTGCGGAAATCGGGACATCCCACGGCGGCAAGCTGGACAAGGCTTTCGAGCTGATTGACGAGGCGGAAAGGGCCGGAGCCCACATCATAAAATTCCAGTGGGTATATGCGGACGAGATTCTTCACCCAGAGACTGGTTTTGTAAATCTTCCCGGTGGTTCCATACGGCTTTACGACAGGTTCCGTGAGCTTGAGGTTGAGCCTTCTTTCTTTAAGGAATGCCTTGAATACACGCATAAAAAGGGGCTTCTTTTTGCCTGTTCCCCTTTCGGCACAAGGTCCCTGCATGAGCTCTGCGACATTCATCCAGACGCTATAAAAATAGCATCCCCTGAGGTAAACCATATTCCGCTTTTAAGGGAATGCGCATCCTATTACGGAAAAATCCCCATTATCCTTTCAAGCGGGGTATCAAAACTGGGTGACCTGGAAAAAGCCATCGAAATACTTACGGGAAATGAAACAGAGTCTGACAGGCCTTTACTTCCTGCAGAAAACGGTCTTCCTCCACTGACGCTCCTCCACTGCATTACATCTTACCCTGCCCCGGAAAAGGAATACAATGTGCGGGCTGTTGAAACACTCTCTAAGATTTTCGGAATCCCCACTGGCATAAGCGATCATTCACTGGATCCTGTCCTTGTTCCAGTCTTATCCTCCGCAATGGGCGGCGTCATGGTGGAAAAGCACATAACCTTAAGCAAAAAGACGGACGGACTTGACGACCCTGTGGCACTGGAAGAAGAAGAGTTTACCCAGATGTGTTCGGCATTAAGGCAGACCGACGCGCTGTACAACCGCTACCAGAGGGACATGGAGGCAGGAGGTTCCATTCAATTGCAGAATCCGGCCCTGACACAGACAATAAGGCAGCTTGGCGAGCAATATGGCGAAGAAAAGGTAAACGCAGTCCTGGGAAGCGGAATCAAGGTTCTTGCAAAAAGCGAGAGGGCCAACTACGGACGCACAAACAGGTCCCTGCACTATGTAAGGAAAATGAATGCCGGAGAAACTGTAAAAAGCGGAGACATAAGGGTATTGAGGACGGAAAAGGTCCTTTCTCCCGGTATCGCCCCCGACTATCTTGACATGATTCAAAACGCAGTCCTAACCCATGACGTAAATGCGGGAGACGGAGTTCAGTTCCAGGATTTCATGAGTTTCATAGCCAAGTAACGGAGAGATGTCATCTCCAGACTTGCCAACTAGCTGTCATTGTCGGACTTGATCCGGCAATCTCATGGCTGTACAATATCAGATATTGCCTTTAAGCCCTTTAACGTAAGCTCCTTGTCCACAACCTGAAATGCATCGGTCAGCGGTTTGAGCACGGAATTCAAGCCGCCTGTCGCAACCACATGGACGGATTCGGGATCATCGCCTGTACGTTCATGCAGGTCTTTTTTTGTCTGGGAGACAAGATATTCCACAAGACCCTTATATCCAAGAACTACACCAGCCTGTATCGCCTCTTTTGTGGTATTGCCAAGTGATGATGGAGGAGCCACAAGGGGAACCACCGGAAGCTGTGCCGTATTGGAAGCAAGGGCATGAATGGCCGTACGGAGACCTGGAGAAATCGTAATTCCCTGAATCACCCCATGGCTGTCGGTTACGGTCAAAGTGCATGCAGTACCAAAATCAACAACAATGTTGGGGCCACCGCCAAAAAGATTCCACGCACCCACGGCATTGCACAAAAGGTCTGTTCCAAGCTCATGGGTTGAACCTGCAGGAAGAGAGACCGGAAGCTGTCCTGAAAAAGCAAGGGCGGAAGTAATTACATAGGGTTTCCTGTTGCAGAGGTGCTGGGCTACGGTTATGAAAGGTCCCGTCAAATCCGGAACAACGGAACTGATTATGGATTTTTCAATAAGGTCCGGTTTGACTGAGGCATCACGCAGGAGGGTAAGCAGGACCGAGGTGTATTCATCTCCAGTGCGCTTTACGTCAGAGGCAATCCTCCACTGCCCCTTAATATCATCCCCGTCAAAAATTGAAGCCACAACATTCGTATTTCCTATGTCAATCGCCAATAGCATGATAGTCTCCTGTCAAAACCCTGTCTTGAATTTAATGATGAATGATTATATTATATCGATATGGAAACTCTGATTCAACCAAAGATTTTAAAAGGCTTTCGTGATTTTCTTCCAAAGGATGAAATTCTACGCACTGATTTAATTGAAAAGCTCACAGCCACATACCGTTCATACGGCTTTGTTCCGATTGACACTCCCGTTCTTGAATATTCCGAGATTCTTTTGCGCAAGAGCAACGGTGAGACTGAAAAGCAGGTTTTTAGATTTGAAGACAACGGCCACCGCGATGTTGCCATGAGGTTTGACCTTACGGTTCCATTCGCACGTTATGTTGCAGAACACCGCGAAGAACTCTATTTCCCGTTCAAGCGCTACCACATATCAAAGGTATGGCGTGGAGAAAAGCCACAGGCAGGACGCTACAGGGAATTTGTCCAGTGCGACTTTGACACTGTAGGATCAGATTCCGCATCTGCCGACTTTGAAATCCTTGCACTCATGAAGAGCGCGCTTAAGGCAATTGGTGTTGAAAAAATCCACATTCACGTAAACCACAGGGGAATCTTCAACCGCTTTCTTGCAAAACTGAATCAGGCGGACAAGTCAGAAGACATATTGCGTACTGTTGACAAGCTTGCAAAGGTAGGACGGGAGAAAGTCCTTGAGGAACTTAAAGAGACCACAGGCTCACAGGATGCGGCTGAAAAAATCCTTGACTACATTCAGGCAAAACCGACGTTTACCGAAACCCTCTCGCACATAACAGAACTTGCGGGCGGAGAAGCTGAAGATACAAAACGCATGAGCGACCTGTACCAGATGATGAAGGCTTCTGGCATTCAGGATACATACATTCTGGATCCGTCAATTACACGCGGACTTGACTATTACACCGGAGTTGTATACGAAACATTCCTTGATGACCTTCCATCCGTGGGTTCAGTATGTTCTGGCGGAAGATATGACAACCTTGCAAGCCTTTACATGAAGGACAAGGTTCCCGGAGTTGGCGCGAGCATAGGTCTTGACCGTCTTATCGCAGGCCTTACGGAACTTGGTCTTACCACAGAAAAAGGCTCATATCTGGATGCGGAGATTTTCAACACGGAAGAAGATCTTTCGATTCAGTATCAGGCACTTGCCTCAAAACTCAGGGCAAAGGGAATTTCAGTTGAAGTTTTCCCGGATACGGTAAAGATGAACAGGCAGTATGCGGTCACGGAAAGCAAGGGCATGAAATGGGGAATCCTCATGAGCAGGGAACAGTCTGATGCAGGTAAATGCACCCTCAAGAACCTTAAGACAAGGGAACAGTTTCAGGATATAACGCAGGAAGATGCTGCTGAAAAAATACTTTCGGGAAAATAAATCAGAAAAGTTCTGATTATTCTTAATCCTTAAGGAGTTTGGCCTCCCTTTCAGCCTTTAGCTTGTTGTTGTAGATCATCACCACATTAGCCTCCAGCCAGCCGGGTTCAAATTTGTACCAGGTGTCGCTCCTTTTTGAGTTACCCTTTCCTGTGGTGATGGTTGTCTTTCCCATTACCTCAAAGATTTCCCCGCGACGGGCATGAGACACCACGTTTTCCTCAAAGCCTGGGTTTTCCTTGAACGCGACATAGGGATCCTGAACCACAGCCCATTCAACACCCGGAACAAGAGATGTCTGATTAAGACTGGCGTTATCTATACCTTTGTTTTTTGAACAAGAACAAGCCAGACAAAGCAATACCAGAGAAAGTGAAATAAACAAACTTTTATTTTTTAAACACATGTCACTAATCTCCATTCAGAATGAAAGAACGCACAGCCGGATAAATCAACTTATCGCTGTCCACAAAATCAAGCTCTTGAATAGAATCAATGTCTACCCATTTATATTCAGTATGCTCGCTAAGAACATACGGATTAACGTCACCCTTGTGGGGAACTTCAATTGAATATGCATGAAGATCTACTTTTTGATCATAATGATAAAAAACTGCCTCGGCAATCCTCTGCCCCGGAACAACATCAATCCCGAACTCCTCACGGAATTCACGGGTCAAGGCCTCCTGATCAGATTCCACACCATCAACTTTTCCACCAGGGAATTCCCAGCGTCCACCCATCTGGCCTGTAGGATTCCTGTGGGCTATAAGGACATTTCTTCCGTAATGGGCAATTCCTGCAATAGAAACCTTTGACATAATTTACTCCTACAAAAGCAATGCACCCGGGAATACAAAATGCAGGACAGCCGCCACAATGCAAAGAACCCCGATATACTTGCGTGAATCTATAAAAACCGCCCTAACATTGTCTGCAAGCTCAAAATCATCGGAGCTGGTTGAACAGGAATAATACTCAAGCAGGATGGATGCACCACCGGCAAGCCCCGCAACAGCAGGAAGCAGATCACCGATTATTGGAATACCCTTGAATACAGAAAGCACCTTCATGAGGCCTACGACAACGGCTACAATTCCCACAATCAGCCTGAATGATTTTTTATTCAGGAGGTTGCAGTCCAGGCTTACTTCTTTTTTTTCGTTGCTTGTTTTTCTTCTTGAAGATTTTTTTTCGGCAGGTACCGGCAGACTGTCAGCCTGTTCCTTTGTAAAGTCTATCCCGTACATAAGGATCAACGCAGTTATCACGTTCATTACGACAGAAAGACAATAAAACTGTTCCATAATCAGATTCCCCTCGCGTTCGGTCATTTTTTGCATTTACAGCCAAAAAAATAATTTAGACAGAACCCTTTTCTAATTATCGGAACAATAGTTTACATACCTTAAACAAAGAGTGTCAGAATGACGGCTTTGGAATCATTAATGCGAATTACTTTATTTTTTTAGACTTGTTCTTGTTGTCAATCTTGCAGGTAAGATCTCCACTCTGTCCGCCTGATTCAACCGTAAGCCTTATACTTTCTATTTCCATGCTTTCCAAGTCATTTTTTTCATATTCTATGTTTGAGGGTATGACCGTATTTGGCTCATCCACCACCACCAGATCATCACCTATGTAAAATTCGTTATTCTGGGAATCGACCGCAACAGCATTGATGCTGACTTCCCTGGGTTTTGAATTCCTTCTGTACGCCTTTGACTTTGAGGAAATCCTGCATTCGGTGGTAACATATAGCGTGTCATTGATAGATAAGGCAGAAAGGTTGCAGTACACTCCATTTACGGTAGCCTCATTCGGCTTGTTCATCAGCAGGTTAAGGACGAACACAAGGCCAAAGCACATCGCCATGGCAATGAATATCATGCGGTTCATCTTTGTGCTTACAAGAACCCTGAAAAGCCCCGTTTTAGGCTGATTCTTACCCGTAGCAAGATCCCTGTACTGCTTTACCTCAAGATTACGGAATTCTCCGTTCTTATGATGAAAAACAAGCGGTTCTTCCCCGTCCGGATAGCCGTCTATCATGTCATCGCCAAAAGCCATTGTCCCTCCCGCCTATTTTTTGTTGTTGGAAATGACTGACTGCAACAGGTAATCTGTCCGCCACCAGCTTATGACTGCCTTCTCCGGCTGCACTTTCAGAACCGAAAGAATACCGCTCTTGTCAAGCGCAAATGTATAATAAAGGATTTTGCTGTGATCCAGGTCCAGATGTCCTGTAAGAATCTTCTGTCCGTTAGACTGAACCATCTGAATAACAAAGCCCTTTTCGGTGCTCAAGATAAAGAAAAGCCATCCCGATTCAGTTACACCAAGGAAATCATACGGAATCTTGTATGTCGTGCTGGAGAAGTCACTTACATTTTCTTCCTCGTATGGCAGGATTGAAAGAGGCTTTGCATAGCTTCCTGTCTCCACGTTAAGAACCTGTATCTGGCTTGAGTCATATTCAATTCCTGACTGCATGTGGCTTGATTCATCTATACGCTCAACATAATAGTTCACGTTTACATACAGGACGCGGGAATCAGAATCTGGAATCACGTTCTCTATTTCTATATAGACTTCCTGATCCTCGGCATATGGATTGGGAACAACATCATTGCTTATCGGTACCGTGAAAAGAAGATATCCGCTCATGGAAAACCAATAGACTACAAAACCGTTGCCGTTATGGCAAACCACCACAAGCTCATTATCCTGCGTGACATAAATGTTCCTGATATACGGGAATGGAGTTCCTCCCGGGCCCTGCTGACCGAGATAATCCACAAATTTGCCCTCTCCGTCAAAACGCAGCACAATCTGGCTCAAAACCTGGGTTTCCGTCTCATTCATCTCCTGCCTTTCCTCTGGGAGTGAATCCACGGCATAAAGGTATTTTCTTCCGTCAACCGCAATCTTGCTCAATTTGTTAAACGGATATTCGATTGCCTTTCTTGTGGCATTTTCCACAGTGGCGTCATCTATTGCAAACGAGGGCCTTGGCGTAACTTCCTCATTATAGTACAGCGTAAGAAGGTCACCATAGGAATTAAGCTCCATTACTTTCTTTGACTCTGCATTTGATATGTAGAAAAAGCCGTCATACATAGCAAGGTCAAGATTGATGTTACCTATACGGGTATAATCATAGACATTCAGCTCATCCTCAAAATTGCCGTATTCAAGAGAGAAAATCTCCGTCTCCTCAAGGGAAGCTGACTGGTTCTGAGGGGAACAGGAGGACAAAATTATTATTGCAAGGCCAGCAAGAAGCCATTTTATACAGTTTTTCATAACAGAATATAGAATAAAGAATAAAGCCCATATTGTCAATGTACAAAAAATTCTATATATTATAAATAATGGAGAAAGGTGCACGCTGCCATCTCTAAAAACAATTCAGGAGGAGGGGTTCCGGCATATCACCGGAAGCTGCTCAAATCAATATGTTTGATAAAGTTTTGACATTTTTCTTCGGTTCACAGAATGACCGTGACGTAAAGGCATTAAAGCCTATTTTGGCCCAAGTAGAAGCAAAAGACAGTTGGGCACAGTCTTTTAAGGATGAAGAATTCCCTCAGCAGACACAGATTTTAAAGGATCGTCTTGCCAAAGGTGAGACTCTGGACGACATTTTGCCTGAAGCATTCGCACTTGCCAGGGAAGCGGCATTCAGGGTACTGGGAGAAAAACCCTACCCCGTTCAGATAATGGGTTCCATTGTCCTTCATTCAGGCCGCATCACTGAAATGAAAACCGGTGAAGGAAAAACCCTTATGTGCGTTCTTGCCGCATACTTGAACTCCCTTAGCGGAAAGGGTGTCCACATCGTTACCGTCAATGATTACCTTGCAGAACGTGACAGCCAGTGGATGGGCCGCGTATACAAATTCCTGGGTCAGACCGTAGGATGCATTCTTGCCAACATGGACAATGACGCCCGTCGTGAAGCATACAAATGCGACATCACATACGGAACAAACAACGAGCTTGGCTTTGATTACCTGCGCGACAACATGCAGATTGACATAAACAGGAAGGTTCAGAGGGACTTTAACTTCTGTATAGTTGACGAAATCGACTCCATCCTCATAGACGAAGCCCGTACCCCTCTCATCATTTCGGGACAGGGAGAGGATGACACATACAAATACCATGAGGTTGACAAATACGTAGACCAGTTCTCCGAGGTTGAAAAAGACCCCAAGACAAACGACTATCCGGACGAAGTCAACATGACTCCGGAAGAACGTGCCGCCCAGCCCGGTGAATACAAGGTTGACGAAAAGAGCAAGAGGATTTCCTTTACCAACCGCGGTATGAACAAAATCAACGACATCCTGCACAAGCACAACCTGATTTCGGCTGACACGACGGTTTTTGATGAAGAAAACTTTGAATTCGTACACTACTTTACCCAGGCAATCCGTGCACATGTCCTTTATCACAATGACGTAGACTATGTCGTAAAGGACGGACAGGTTCAGATTGTAGACGAATTTACAGGACGCATTCTTGAAGGCCGCCGCTATGGTGACGGACTGCATCAGGCAATCGAAGCAAAGGAACACCTCAAGATTGCACAGAGGAACAGGACCCTTGCCACAATTACATTCCAGAACTTCTTCCGCATGTATGCAAAGCTTTCGGGAATGACCGGTACAGCCGCCACAGAAGCAGTTGAGTTCAACAAGATTTACAAGCTCGATGTAGTTGCGATTCCAACCAACAAGCCTGTAGCCCGTAAGGACGAAAACGACGAGGTTTACCTTAACGAGGACGACAAGTGGAAGGCCATCGTAAAGGAAGTTGACGAGTGCCACAAGAAAGGACAGCCGGTTTTGATCGGTACAGTTTCAGTTGAAAAGTCAGAGCACCTCTCAGCGCTTTTGACACGGCATGGAATCCGCCACGAGGTTTTGAACGCAAAGAACCACGCCCGTGAAGCCATAATCATATCGGAGGCTGGTGCAAAAGGTGCCGTAACTGTTGCAACGAACATGGCTGGTCGTGGTACTGACATCAAGCTTGGTGGCAGTCCGGAAATGAGGGCAAGGAAGAGGGCCGGTACAGAAGCTACCCAGGAACAGTACAATGCCGCACTTGAGATTGAAAAGGAACAGTGGAAAAAGGACTACGAGGAAGTCAAGCAGCTTGGAGGCCTTTATGTAATCGGTTCGGAACGCCATGAAAGCCGCCGTATCGACAACCAGCTTCGCGGACGTTCAGGACGTCAGGGTGACCCGGGACGCTCAAAATTCTACATTTCCATGGACGATGACCTCATGAGGCTGTTCGGTGGAGAAAGGATGAAGAAAATCATGTCCTCTGTCGGTATGAAACCCGGAGAACCGATTGACCACCCGTGGCTCAACAAGTCAATAGAAAAGGCACAGAAAAAGGTTGAGGAACGCAACTTTGAAATCCGTAAGAACCTCCTGGATTACGATGACGTACTTAACCAGCAGAGGAACTTCATATACCAGCAGAGGGATGCAATCCTTGCAGACGATGACCTTAGTACCCGCGTAATGAACAATACAAAAGAAACAGTTTCATTGATTTTTGACGAGTACAAGTCAAACCGCAAGAACCCCAACGCCCAGAGGATGCTCATCGACAAGATTCACGATACGTTCGGACAAAACTTGAGCCAGGAGCAGCTCACAGAAGAAGGACTTACAGCAGTACTTCAGAATGACATCACGCAAAAGGAAATGCTCGTAGGCAAACCAAACTTCAACATGTTCATCCGCTATCAGTACATCCAGATGATAGACAAGAAGTGGCTTGACCAGCTTGAATATCTTGACGGTCTGCGCGAAGCCGTATACCTGCGCTCTTACGGAAGCAAGAACCCGCTTACAGAATATAAGAACGACGGTTTCGACCAGTTTGACGTAATGCTGGATTCTATCCGTGACTCTGTTGCAAGCCGCATCTTTAAGGTTAAGGTTCAGCTAAAGACAGATGAACAGCAGAAGAGGCGACTTGAACCCCGCATGCAGATGAACGCACAGCATGAGGAAGCCCAGTCTGCAATAACACCCGCAAGAAGCGCACAGCAGGCATTCAACGCACGCCAGGCACAGCAGGGAGCCGCCAACACAGGAATGAAGAGCGGAAGACAGGGACAAAGCGTAACGGTTGCACGCACAGTACCCAAAGTCGGACGCAATGACCCATGTCCATGTGGTTCAGGAAAGAAATACAAGAACTGCTGCGGAAAATAAGGTAGGAAATCTCGAATTCAAATATTGTCACACGGATTCATCTACTTTACATAAATCACTATGTGATTAAGGGGCTGTCCAAAAGGTATGATTTGTCATTGCCGGACTCGATCCGGCAATCTATAAAGGCTTATAACGCAATAATATAGATTATCGGGTCAAGCCCGATAATGACGGTTTATGAGCACATCGGACCTCCCCTTCGAATCCGTGTGAAAACTTCCTTTCCAAGCATGTTATTTCAAGCTTTATTTCTTTGAAATATTGTTTTTGCCAGGAGTTCCGAACCTGTTAAGCGGCCAGAACCTTAGCACTGCCTTTCCCAACATGCGGGTACGGCTGACGTACTGCGGCTCTATATTGGTTTCATATCTGATTGAATAGGGATCATTCTCTACAAGCTTCTTTGTGGAAAACTCATATTTATGCCTCATGTCAAGTGAATTGAAGCGGTTGTCCCCCATCATGAAGTAGCAGTTTTCCGGAATGAATGACGGGCTTCCGTCGGGATTATTTGCGGGGAAGAGTCCCATATTTCTTGCATCCATGCATTGCTGCAGATAATCAGTAAGGTTTTTGGATTGATCTATATATGACATCCTCTGAACATCTGCATTCCAGTCTGACGGGAGAACTCCATCAGATAAAAGCTCTGCATTTCTTACGACAATTCGGCCAAATAGAAGCTTACACATTAAATTCAAGCGGAAGAGTGAATCAGTATACAAATCTCCCCCCACAAGATGAGGTCCTGTAACGGCACCATTTTCCGTATAGGATGAAAGATTTGACATTCCCCTATGCCATTCATTTAGGAAATCATCAAACCATTTGGCACCGCCTTCCTCCGTCAGCAAGGAAACGGTGAGGTTATCAGACTGTCCAAAAAAGTTCAAGATATGGAGTATATTTCCTGAAATATCCTTTAATGGAGAAGATGGCTTAATTCCATTTTTTTCTATGATGTCATTGAACTTCTGTGAAAGCTCCAGACACTCGTCTTTAGCGTCCTCAAGATTCAAGTCGCGGCGTTCCTTTTCAATTTTCAACATTTCCGGGTAAAAAGCATGAGGGAACTTAATATCCTGAACTTTTGCTTTTGTGGCGGAATCCAGATCTTCTATATTCCATAGCGTCCAGCCAGATTCCCCCTCCACAACCTTAAAGTCAGAATCCTTTGTACGGGTATAAAGCTTCCCATCCATAAGCAAAAGCTGCTCACCTGGAAGTCCCGTGACCCTTTTTACAAGAGGATCAGCCTTTTGCCGTCCGTATTCATCGAATTTATTGGGATTGACCAGGGTAAGGGTAAGCATGTACACAAACTGCGACATGAAGGTTTTTACCTCATTTTTCCTGTCATTTGAATAATGGGGATTCCTGAACACGACGACATCTCCCCTCTTGTAGTCTGAAAGGTATGGAAGACCTGCATCAGAAAGGGGAAATTTCGGACCTGACATGGTCTTTACAACAGCCACACGGTCTCCGATTAAAAATGTCGGAACCATGGACTCAGATGGAATCTCGTAAAGCTGGAAAACAAAAATATTCAGCAGGACGATTGTAAACGCAGCCTGAATCAGGGCATCCACCCACTCAAGGATTTCTATACCAACACGCTTGAGGCCCTTTGCCTTATGGTGCGGATGCTTTTTGTGGATTTCCTCCCATTCCGGCTTAAGCGAATACACCCTCTTTTCGTTAAGGAAATAAAGGATTACAAAAGAAATAATGGTTATGAGGGTCCAAACTATGGCCTGCGAAACATCCAGAGGATATGGCTGTCCGTAATTACCAGCCCTTTGCAGAACAAATGCACTGATGTATACAAAAGGTTCATACTGATAAAAACGGCGGATTGCGTCCATGTGAACTACACCGTCTTTCTTAAGAAGAACGACAAAAGTTACATAGGCAAGCACAATCGTAAAGATCAATGACAGCGGAAATGCAACCAGGGATATGTCCGCCCTGAAAGAAATGCTCAGGCATGTAAAAATACAGGCCAAGGCAATATTTATATAAAACAAAACTTTTAGTTTTTTCACGGAAAGACTCCAATCTTGAAAATTTAACCATCAAATGGCAATGAAAAATAATAGCAGATTTTTTCAAGTGCTACAAGTAGAGCAGCCATTTTTGACCTCCCGGGGCACCCTGTCCGCCAGTCCAAAGTTCATGCGAAAACTCCGAAAAATTTCAAGATTTTGGGAACAAGGTATTAACATATGTCGTTTTTTCAAGTATAATAGATGCTGAATATCGTTGATGTTCACGGGCTGGTTTTGGTCCGGTTCATAATAACTTACAGTGGCTGTCAAACAGGAGATTTACAATGGCTAACAAAATTACAATTATTGGTGCGGGACAGGTTGGTTCAACCGTAGCATATGCACTTATCGTCAAAGGAGTTGCATCAGAGATTGTCCTTATCGACATAAACACAGAGCGTGCTATGGGCGAGGCAATGGACATGAGGCAGGGTACCCCCTACACCAAAGCCATCAATATTCATGACGGGAACTATGATGATGCAAAGGATTCTGACGTCGTCATTCTTACTTCAGGAGTTGCCCGCAAACCGGGACAGTCACGCCTGGATCTTGCTCAAATCAACGTGGACATCACAAAGAGCGTAATCGCACAGATAACAAAGGTTGCTCCAAACGCAAACTACATCATCGTTGCTAACCCGGTAGACATCCTTACATATCAGTTCGTAAAGTATTCAGGAATTCCTGCAAACCACATCTTTGGTACAGGAACAATGCTTGATACAGCTCGCCTCCGCACAAAGCTTGCAGACACATACAATGTTGCTCCGGTTAACGTACACGCTTACGTTTTCGGTGAACACGGAGACTCTTCTTTTGTTCCGTGGTCATTGGCCAACATCGGCACAATCCCGGTAGACAAATATGCTGAATGTGCAGAAGGACGCAACCTGCCAAAGCTGAACCATGATGAAATTGAAGAATATGTACGCACATCAGGCGGAATCATCATCAAGGCAAAGGGATGCACAAACTACGGTATCGGCGCAACTGTAACCCAGCTCTGCAACTGCCTTACAGCCGGAAAGGATTCACTTTTGACTGTATCAACAATGCTCAACGGAGAATACGGAATCTCTGACGTTTGTCTCAGCATCCTTACCGAAGTTGGCGGAGACGGAATCAAGAACCGCATGGTCGCTCCACTTACAGATGCAGAAGTTGCTTCCCTCAGGCACAGTGCTGACACACTCAAAGACATCATCAGCCAGCTGCATTTCTAAGGAGCAAGAGGAATGGAATACAGAATTGAACACGACTCAATGGGCGAAGTAAAGGTTCCCGCAGACAAACTGTGGGGTGCCCAGACAGAACGCAGCCACGAGAACTTCCTGATTGGCGTTGGAATTGAGACAATGCCGCGTGAAATTACAAAGGCATTCGGATACCTCAAAAAGGCAGCGGCCCTTGCCAACAATCAGCTTAAGCCGGAAAAAATGACCTCAGAAAAACTTGAGGCAATTTCCAAGGCCTGTGACGAGGTTGTAAGCGGCTCATTGAACGACAACTTCCCCCTCGTAGTATGGCAGACAGGAAGCGGCACACAGAGCAACATGAACACCAACGAGGTAATCGCTAACCGTGCCAACCAGATTGCAGGAAAGAAACTCTGTCACCCCAACGATGACATCAACATGAGCCAGTCTTCCAACGACACATTCCCTACGGCAATGCACATTGCGGCTGTTGTGGAACTTGAGGACAAGCTTTTCCCCGCAATAGACCTTCTTGTAAATACATTCAAAAAGCTTGAAAAGGAAAATGAGGGGATCGTAAAGAGCGGACGCACACACCTCCAGGATGCAGTTCCGATTCAGTTCAGTCAGGAAATCTCTGGATGGAGAACCTCCCTTGAACGCGACAAGGAAATGCTTGTATCTTCACTTCCCTACCTCAAGCAGCTTGCACTTGGTGGAACCGCTGTTGGTACAGGATTGAACGCTCCTGCTGGATTTGATTCCCTTGTTGCACAGAAAGTTTCTGAGCTTACAGGAAAGGACTTTGTTACAGCACCAAATAAATTCCATGCCCTTACAAGCAAGGATGAAATCGTATTTGCACACGGAGCCGTAAAGGCACTTGCCGCAGACTGCTTAAAGATTGCAAACGACGTCCGCTGGCTGGCATCAGGTCCCCGCGATGGTCTTGGAGAAATCCACATTCCGGAAAACGAACCGGGAAGTTCCATCATGCCTGGAAAGGTTAACCCAACCCAGTGTGAGGCAATGACAATGGTAGCCGCCCAGGTAATGGGTAACGATGCCACAATAGGATTTGCCGCAAGTCAGGGCAACTTTGAACTTAACGTATTCATGCCGGTTATTGCATACAATTTCCTTCAGTCAGTACGCCTAATGGCAGAAGTAATCGTAAGCTTCAACAACAACTGTGCTGTTGGAATTACCGCAAACAAGGAAAAGATGCACCACAACCTCTACAACTCCCTGATGCTCGTAACTGCACTGAATCCATACATCGGTTATGAGAACGCCGCAAAGACAAGCCACAAGGCATACGAAGAAAACATCTCGCTAAAAGATGCCTGCGTACAGCTAGGTTTCCTTACGGCAGAAAAGTTCGACGAGGTATTCCACCCCGAAGAAATGGCCGGTGTAAAAAAATAATTGATTCCGTCACATGACAGATTGATAAAGAGGAGTCTTCATAAAACGAAGGCTCCTTTTTTTTTCTCAAACATCCAATGTTTAATAAGCTCCCAAAGAATAGTGGACCTTCGATTTCGTAGGCATAGCACTCTTTCGGGATGTCAAGGCTTTCTGCAGACTGTGTTAGGACATACTCCATCAGACGAGCCGGTTCATACTATTTTATCATCAATTTCGGAAAAAGTTCGGAAGAAATTCCGAAGATAGACTTGCAGAACGAAGGGAAAGGCTTTATACTTGAGGTATAAAAAGAAACGTTTACTGGCAATATCAACAGAGAACTTGGACCTCCCCATAAGTCTTCCTAAAAAGTCTAGGTCCAATTTGAACTGAACAACTGTGTAAAAGTTTTTTCAACAGGAGTTTTTATGATAAATCAAATGTCAGAATTTGAACCTAAAGCAAAATATACCGACATGGCCAAGAAAGTTATGGTAATTTTCATAATTCATCTTTTTTTGATTTGTTTTGGCATTGTATACTCTATACTTACTTTGAACAATCAAGGCAGTCTTAATGTAATTTACTTTAGCGCAGCTTTTGTAATAAGAATCATTTTCTCCATAATTCTATTTTCACTTAACAAATATGATTCTGAATTTGGATTGGCAGGATTCTTTAACATTCTTTCTAGCCTTTTCAATTTTATTCAACAGATTTTACCAGACGGTTTTCTATTGCCAAAGTTTTTAACCGCAGTATTCAGTTTTGTTTATTTATTGAAATTCACCAGTGCAATGAGCTCTTGTCTCTTTCCTGTAAATGAATCCTTATCAAAATCATGGAATACTTTTCGTAAAGCAATTATTTATACAGTTGCCATTTCAGTTGGATGCGTTATTCTAGCTTATCTGGGTGGTGTATACCTTGCCGCTGGACTAATTTTAATCTTATGCATAATTGCTTCCCTTTGTTTCATGATATGGGAGTTCATTCTTCTTTATAAATCCTTTTTTAGAATGAAAGCCTTTGCCAAAAAGATAGATGAACCAACTCCATCTGATACATCTTTAATATCTGTAGATGATAAGAACCTTGAAAAGGAAAAACCACAGGTACATGTAGATAAAGTTGAAAAAGCAACAAGGATTATTTTATTTATTATCATTCCATTTCTATCCTTTCTGATATTTTTTACCTACAAAGATGTTAAGACTTATAAAAAAATTGCGGAGAGAAAAACAGAATTAAACTCAAGACTGTCTGAATCTGAACTGATTCTTTCTGATGCCGTTCGCCGTGATAATGAAAGACAAATTGCAAAAATTTTAAATGACCACCCCGAAATTATAGAAGAATCACAAACAGAAAAAGATTTTTCAATCATGGAATACGCTCTTTATTACAGAAAATATAATGCAGTAAAAGCATTGCTGGATGCTGGATATAATCCGAATGTAAGTGAATGTCCTATATGTTTACTTACAGGATACCCGCTAAGTCCTTTCTATTCGGTTGACATTAATTTATACGGTGAAAAGGACTGGATATCTAGAAATAACATTCCTTTTATTAAATTATTTTTATCTTATAATTCTAAAACAGAAGTCCCTATGCAATGGGGATGCCCTTTAAGCTCTTCATTAAGCTATATGATTGGAGATGAAAAAGAATTCCCGGTAATAAAACTTTTAGTTGAAGAAGGACACTGCGATGTAAATTATACAGGCGCCTCAAACTTTCCGCCCGCATGCTTTGCCCTGAAGGAAGGAAACATTTATGCGGCACATTATTTAATTGTAAAACATAAAAGCGATTTAACCGGAGAATACGCCCGCATTGCCACCTGCGCTCTTTTAAGTCAACTTGAATACGGTCTAGATACAGAAGAAGAAAAACTGAAACAGGAAATAATTCAAGAATTAAAAAAACAAGGAATAGAGTTTGAAACCACTCCTGAATTTGCAGAAAAAGCCAATAAGGAATTTACATCTTTATTATCCGGCCTTGAAGAAAAAGCAAAGGGTGAAGATGGCAATTCATGGATGGGTTATGAAGTAAAATATTATTTTCCGGGCAAGTCTCTTTTTGATATTTTATTTACAAAAGATTGACCCCAACCCGCTGACATGTATGTAGCCTGAGGTCAAACCTAAGCATCCGCAAAAAAATCAAAATCCTTTCTTTCAATGCCTTCGTAGCCGGCGTTCTTAAACGAAGGCTCCTTTTTTATGTCATAAATCATCCAGGAAAGAAAGGTCTGGTTCTGAATCCGAATCAACCAAATCATCAAGAAAAGAAAAGTCAAGCACCAAGTCTGAAGCATCATCTGAAACCATATAAGAACTTACGGAAATTCCCGGAAAAGACTGGTTTTCATCATATTTATAATATTCATACTTATTTGTCGAGGCAAGACAACCTTCTATACTGTCATAATTAATTTTTTCCTTTATTAGCGGAGAAAAGATTTTGTTTATCAAATCAACATTGTCCTTACTGTTTTCAAGCCGTAAAAGACCTTCCGCCGCATAAATTCTTCCGCAGGGATTATCTCCCTTCAAAAGACTGATGAATACATTTTTATCGTTCAATTTCAAAAGTTCTGCCATTGCTGTTCTTCCCATCGGCTGAGCCCCAGCAATACCACTTGAATATCCATAACTTAATGATTCTTCTGCAGAATAAAGGAAATCATAATATTTTTGAAAGTATTCTGGAAGTTCCATTTTTTTACATGAACCGACAAGTTTTTCCTTTTGTTTTAAATACTTTTCATAACCTTCCGGAAACTCACGTACAAATCTGTATTCATCCCTTTCCTGTAAAGTTGCGTTACCGTATTCATCTACCTCAACAAACGGAGGATAAATGGTAGATTCTTTAGTAAAGTACTGATTGAACCTTTTCAATATATCCTCATCAATCTTTTTTTGTACATCTCTGTATTCATAGTCAGAAAGTCTTACAATAAACCTGCAGGGTTTGTTTTTATATGAAACGTAATCAATCTGAATCGACATATAACCACCAGGAAGTTTACCGCTAAACTTTTTTAGTCCGAAACCAAGATTCTCTTGATCCATGGTATATTTACCATTGCAATTCATTAACTTTTTGATTCTGGCATCAGAACAATTGTTTTCTTCAATAAAAGTCAAAACTGTGGATATAACTGACTCGTCTTTTTTAACCCATTCAGGATTTACTTCAACTGGAAATAAAGAGAATGAACAAAACAATATCAAAATTACATATAAGGCTTTCTTTTTAAGCATCTTTATTCCTCCAGCAGATTTTTTACCACCCTGGTGATTTTTGACTCACCCTGGTGATTCCAAATGAATTGTACGTCGCTTCCTACTTCCGGTTTTGACTCCATCTTTTCCGAAAGCTTAGCGGGAATTACAAGCTCCCAATAACGGACATTGTATGTATCTTCCTGAATTGATTCTACAACACCAAGATGCTGTTCAAATATCTGCATGAATCCATCCTGCACCTTGACCTTGCGATATTTGGGGAATTCTCCGCTGATTTTTTCAAGCAGTTTTTCATCTTCTATTTTTGAAAAATCCCCGCTCTCCAAAAACTTACCCCTGCACAAATTAAAGTCATCGCTCAAGGGATAGCAAAGATACGCATCGTACGAATTACCTTCCGCATCAGTAATGCCATAATCAGAACATAGCTTGAATCCAAACTTAGGGTAATATCCAGGTTCCCCCGCAAGAATGATTCCTGCAATACCCGATTCTTTTGCAAGCCTGACAGTCTCTCTTATCAAGGCCCCACCAATTCCATTTCCTTCCATCGTCGGTTCAACGGCAAGAGGCCCCAGCATGGCGACTTCCCTTTTTACGCTTCCATCATCTATCCACGCCTTTGTGTAAAAAACAGCCCCAACAATTTTACCTTCATATTCTGCGACACGGCTGATTTGTGGAAGATAGTCTTTTGAATCCCTTATGATTCTAACCATATTATGCTCAGTACAACCAGGGAAAAATTTATTCCAGAAACTCCTCATCGTCATCAGTTCTGTATTTTTGTAATCAGCTTCCGTCTCCGCACGGATAATCAAATTCTCAAGCATGCTTTCTCCTTACATTAAACCAATCTCTTTGTATATTTTTTCAATCAATTTTGACTTATGGTTTATGTAGCTGTCTATATCATGAGGATAAAGTTTTGCCCCTTCTTCCTTTATTCTGCCATATTCCTTTACGGCCTCAGGATGAGAACGAAGATAATCCCTGAACAACAGATGCCTCTTTAACTCACGGGAATCTTCAGGGCATACATAAAGATGATGTTCCATCAGGTGTTCCTTGCCTGAATACTTGAATGCTTCCCTGTCCTCAATACCGCAATTTCCCTCGTACGTATAACCGATGGTTGCAAGAGCCTTTATTGCAGATTCTAAATCACTCCGTTTAATTACAACGTCAATGTCGATTATAGGCTTTGCGGCAAGTCCTTCGACAGAAGTGCTTCCTACATGTTCTATTGAAATTGCAAGAGATCCCAAAGCTGCATCCAATTCATTTTTTATTTCCTGAAATGCCTGCTTCCATTTTTCATCATAGGGTAAAACCACAATATTCCTTGTTGCCATTTTTATTTCCTTATTTTCCAATTATATCACATTGTTCATTATATCACGACATTTATTTGCTGACCAGTGGAAAATCGTAGCCATCTATTGAAAAAAAAGCATCTTGCGGTATAATAAAATAAGGTACGCAAATTGAACATTTCTGTATGTGATGACGAAGCTAAAATCCTTGAAGAAATCGCTTCATTTATAAAACATGAATTTCCTCAAAGCAACGTTCAGACTTTTACAAGCGGAGAATCTTTCATTTCATCTGCTCAGGAAAGGCCGGATGTCCTTTTTCTTGACATTGACATGCCCGGTATGAGCGGAATGGATGTTGCATCGCTTCTTGCTCAGAAAAAAGCCCGTACACTTGTTGTCTTTGTCACCGCACATGACGAGCTTGTATACGATAGCTTCAAGTATCATCCCTTTGCCTTTGTAAGAAAAAAATATCTTACTGATGAACTCCGAAATGTGTTGAATGACTGCGAAAAGGAAATTGAAGGAAGAAACAGGCTTTTTGTATTCCAAACCTCATCCAAAACCATAAGCCTAGCACAAAGCGACATCCTGTATTTTGAAAGTCAGGCGAATTATCTTGTTGTCTACACAAAGGACGGAGATTACCGCTTGCGTTCAACAATGACGAACATAGAAAATGAGCTCCAGAACAGCGACTTCCTCAGAATCCACAAAGGCTTTCTTGTAAATCTTGAGCACATCAAAATCCTTAAGTCCGGCACTCTGGAACTTGACAACGGAGCAAAACTCCCTATTGGAAAATCATATTCAGAGTTGGCAAAAGAAAGCATATTAAGGTACATGCGCAGATGATTGGAAACAAGAAAAAGGAACTTGAAGAACTGAATGAAAAGATTCTCGAACTTGAAGCGCAGAACAAGGATTTAAAGTACGAGCTTGATTCATACAAGTGGCAGATGGAAGAAATCACAAGGCAGGAAGAAGAAATCAGGCTTTTGCACCAGAACACAAGAAAACTCAAGCACGACATGCGCAATCACCTTATGGTAATGACTTCCTACATCAACAGCGGAGATTACGAGAACGCAAAAAACTATATCTCGCAGATTCTGGAAAAACTGAATGCAGTGAAAAGTTATGTTGAGACAGGAAACCCTCTATTAAATCACATCCTCAACGACAAGCTTGAAGTATGCCGTCAGGAAGGTATAGACGTAAAGGCAGACATAGGGAAAGCGGCCTTTGATAAAATGAAGGGCATAGATTTTTCCGCAGTATTCTCCAATGCAGTTGACAATGCCATAGAACACGAAAGGCTGGAACCCAAAAAAGAAATCGCAATCAGCGTGTATGAAAAAAAGGGTTATGACGTCATCGCAGTAAGGAACAGGATTTCGCAATCAGTTCTGGAATCAAATCCAAATTTAAAGTCCACCAAGACAGATGAAGAAAAACACGGTTACGGTATAAGCCAGATAAGGGAAATTGCTGAATCTTATGAAGGCATGACCGATTTTTATGAAGAAGACGGTTTCTTTATCGTAAATGTTTTTATCCCAAAAAACTGACGTTTATCCCACCCTACTTGCGCCATAGCCCTTTACGGTTTATTGTAGAATCATGATTATCTGCAACGGCCTTAGTAAATTCATATTGCACGATATTGACCTCCACATTCCCCAGGGAATTACCCTTGGAATTATAGGAGCATCTGGATCTGGGAAAACCACTTTCCTCAAGCTTGTCTCTGGGCTTTTGCAGCCTGAATCCGGCACAATTTATACCCTCAGAAAAAATCCTGTTGAAGGTCAAAAAAAC
>JAEEIU010000004.1 GCA_016281495.1 Treponema sp.
ATCTCCAATAAATTCATAAAAAAATAACATGTCTGTTACCAAGGAACGAGTCGAAGCGGAGGGAGCGCCGACCAGGTGGGAGGAAAAGGCTGCAGGGATGCAGCCGACAGAGACCAAAGCCGGCCCGGAGATGGCAAACAGGAGGTTTGACAACGGAGGGCGACTCCGGCTATCTCCAGTAAATTCATAAAAAAATAACATGTCTGTTACCAAAAAACGAGTCGAAGCGGAGGGAGCGCCGACCAGGTGGGAGGAAAAGGCTGCAAGGATGCAGCCGACAGCGACCAAAGCCGGCCCGGAGATGGCAAACAGGAAGTTTGACAACGGAGGGCGACTCCGGCTATCTCCAGTAAAAGCATGACATCGGATGGCGACTCCGGCTATCTCCAATAAAAGTTTGACACAGAATGGCGACTTCGGCTATCTTCAGGAATTTCAGGGGGTAGCTTTGCCTAACTTTTCGTATTTCTTCCTTATATTAAGTTGACAACTGGAAAAAACGCTATATACTTATTATTAAGAATAATTATAAACTTCGGAGGTTTAATTGTGAAAAAGAAATTCCTTGCTGTTTTTGCATCTTTGTTCGTATTCGGAAGTGTAAGTTCGTTTGCATTTGACTGGTCTCAGTGCTGGTGCAACTATGGTGGTGGAGTAGAAAAGGGAGACTTTATCCTTCATGTGGACACGGGATTGGGCGACTGGCTAGGTTTCCCAAGTCATTCGTATTTTGAGGACAGGTGGGCTGTACCTTACGTGGAAGTGGGGCTAAATTACGCTGGTTTTATCTGGAAGCTGCCGTTTACATTTGGTGGATACGTGGGTTTTGATGGTTACGGTTACCGCAGTTCCTATGACGGAAGGACATATAGCTTCCCGAAGCTGTATACAGGTGGAGACATAGCATATCACATTCAGCTTCCGCCGGAGATAATCGATTTGTACGGAGGTTTCAGGCTTGGAACCAAAATTTATATGGGCGATTGGGAACACGTATGGCATGTTTCCGTGGATCCTTACTTTGGTGTCAACTTCTTCTTTACGGATTTCTTTGGCCTGAATGTGGAAACCGGTTATGAAAACTGGCTTAGGGCAGGTCTAAGCTTTAAGTTCTAGTTTGACTGGAATTAAATAACCGTCATTCTGAACTGTGTTAATGTCATTCCGGACTGTGTTAATGTCATTCCGGACTTGATCCGGAATCTAACAAAAGATGCTGTGCGAAGCCGCCGAAGGCCATCAAGTTCAGCATGACGAAGGTCAAGTTCAGCATGACAGAATGGGATGTCGTGCCGGAGTTTTTTCTGGCTGGCATCCCGTTTTTTTTATCGAAAAAAAGTGAATTCTTTGAAATTTTCTACTTTCCTATTGAATATAATGACGTTTTCTATTATATTATATCAATCATAGAAAATGGGTTTTCTCCATTCTTCTTTTTTAACCTGAATTTTTTTTAGAGAGGTAAACAATATGAGCTTTGATATTACCAAGGTACGTAATATCGGTATCAGCGCCCACATTGACTCTGGCAAAACAACTCTGTCAGAACGCATCTTGTTCTATTCCAACAAGATTCACCAGATTCACGAAGTCCGCGGTAAGGACGGTGTCGGCGCAGTTATGGATTCAATGGATCTGGAACGTGAGCGCGGCATCACAATTCAGTCTGCTGCAACACAGGTTAACTGGAAGGGAACAACTATCAACTTGATCGACACACCAGGACACGTTGACTTTACTGTTGAAGTTGAACGCTCTCTCCGTGTTCTTGACGGTGCCATCCTGGTTTTGTGTGCAGTAGCAGGTGTTCAGTCACAGTCAATCACTGTAGACCGCCAGCTCAAGCGCTATCATGTACCCCGCATCGCATTCGTTAACAAGTGTGACCGCCAGGGTGCAAACCCAATCCGCGTAAAGAACCAGCTCCGCGAAAAGCTCGGACTCAACGCATACATGGTTGAACTTCCAATCGGTCTTGAAGACAAGCTCCAGGGTGTTGTAGACCTGATCGCCATGAAGGCATATTATTTTGAAGGTCCATCTGGAGAAGAAGTACGTACTGCTGAAATCCCTGCCGAACTGGTTGAGGATGCAAAGAAGTACCGCCAGGAAATGCTCGATGCCGCATCTATGTTTGACGACAGCCTTATGGAAGACATCATGGAAAAAGGCTATGATGATCTTGACGAGCAGAAGATTATCGGTGCTATCCGCAAGGGAACTCTTGAAGAGCAGTTTGTAGCCGTATTCTGTGGTTCAGCCCACATGAACAAGGGTATCCAGCCGCTTCTTGACGGTGTTGAGCGCTACCTCCCGAACCCAACCGAAGTACACAACTACGGTCTGGATCTGGACAAGAACGAAGAGCAGGTTGAACTGTTCAACGTAGAGAACAAGCCTTGTGTAGCCCTCGCATTCAAGCTGGATGACGGTCAGTATGGTCAGCTTACTTATGTCCGCATCTATCAGGGTAAGATTACAAAGGGTGACGAACTTTTCAATACACGCGCACAGAAGAAGTTCAAGGTTGGACGCATTGTCCGCATGAACGCTGCCGCAATGGAAGATATCAACGAAGGTATGCCTGGTGACATCATCGCTCTGTTCGGTGTTGAATGTGCATCTGGTGATACATTCTGTGGTGGTGGCCTCAACTATGCCATGACCTCAATGTTCGTTCCAAATCCAGTTATTTCAGAAGCCATCACTCCAAAGAACAAGTCTGATGCAGCAAACATGTCAAAGGCCCTTAACCGCTTTACAAAGGAAGACCCGACATTCCAGACTTATGTTGATCCTGAATCAAACCAGACAATCATCAAGGGTATGGGTGAGCTTCACCTTGCAGTTTATGTTGAACGCATGAAGCGCGAATACAAGTGCGAAGTTATCGTTAGTGAGCCGGAAGTAGCATACCGCGAGTCAATCACTCAGAGAGCAGACTTCAACTACACACACAAGAAGCAGACTGGTGGTTCAGGTCAGTACGGTCGTGTTGCCGGATTTATGGAACCTCTGGCAGACAAGGATTACGAGTTTGTAGACTCTATCAAGGGTGGTGCAATCCCCAACGAATACATCCCATCCTGCGACAAGGGATTCAAGCGTGCAATGGAAAAGGGTTCACTCATCGGTGCTCCTGTTGTTGGCGTCCGCATGACAATCAACGACGGTCAGTATCACCCGGTTGACTCTTCTGACATCGCATTCCAGACTGCTGCCATTGGTGCTTTCCGCGAAGGTTACGAAAAGGCAAAGCCAGTTATTCTTGAACCTATCATGAAAGTTCAGATTGCAGGACCTACTGAATTCCAGGGCAACATGTTCGGCCTTATCAACCAGAGGCGCGGTGTAATCATCGATTCAACAGATGAAAACAACACTTCAACTGTAAACGCCGAAGTTCCACTTTCAGAAATGTTCGGATTCTCTACCATCCTCCGTTCTTCAACTCAGGGTAAGGCAGAATTCACAATGGAATTCGAAAAATATGGCCGTGTTCCAAACAATGTTGCAGAAGAACTCATCACTGCATACAAAGAAAAGCGCAAGGCTGAACAGAAATAAGGAGTGAACTATGGCAAAACAGGAATTATACGAACGCAGCCCGATCCGTGCTTTTGACGAAGTTGCAAACGGTGGTCTTAAGGCCGGAGAATTGGGACTGGTTACTTCAAAGAAAGGTCTGGGAAAGACATCTGTTCTGGTTCAGTTCGGTATGGATACTCTGCTCAACGGAAAGCAGCTTGTGCATGTTTCTTTTGACCAGCATTCATCCAACGTAATTTCCTGGTACGACAGCATTTTCAGCGAAATCTCAAAGAAGAAGGCAATTTCTTCTGACGTAAAGGACCAGCTGATCCGCAACCGTACCATCCTTAACTTTAACCAGGACAACTTTAGCCTGGAAAAGGTAGTCAACACACTTAACGCACTCAAGGCAGGCGGTATCGCTGTTGCAGGTGTAGTAATCGATGGTGTTGATTTTACTAAGGCAAAGGAAGCAGACATTCAGGCTGTTGCAAGCTATGCAAAGGCCACAAAGGTAAAGGTTTGGATTTCTGCAACCGCTGACGGCGACAAGCTCGCTGATCAGGCTCCAAAGGCAATTCTTCCGTATTTCACTGCGGTAGTTCACCTTTCTGCAACCAAGGGTGCCGGTACAAAAGTACAGATCCTCAAGGCAGGCAAAAAGGAAAACGTCGAGTCAACACTCAAGCTCGACCAGAAGAGCCTCCTTATTACAAACAAATAATTCACATCCTTTGTGATTGAATAGAAGAAGCTCTGTAGGCAACTACAGGGCTTTTTTTGTTACAAAAGCAACATGCAGAGTCATCTGATAACAACTTTTTTCAATTACCCATCATCAAGAGATTAACAAAATCAGCAAGACACTCCAAATTTAAAGAAAAATCGTAGATTTTTCGAATCCGCGTGACAACCCCTTTTTATCCAAACGTGATTTTTGTAGTGAATAAAAAAAGGACTGCCACAAAGACAGTCCTTGTAATAGTCGGGCTAACCGAATTCGAATCGGTGACCCCAAGTCCCCCAGACTTGTACGCTAACCAGCTGCGCTATAGCCCGAAAATTTAATAAAAAGATAATATCATAAATGACGGTTTTATTCAAGCGGGGAGAGAAAGCTATATTCTCCCTTGCCGATGCCACGGTTTTTTGTTATCATCATTTATAAGAAGCAACTTTTGGGGCTTTGGGTTGTTTATAAGTTATGGTAATTCTAACTTGTTAGTTAAGATTCCGGGTCAAGCCAGGAATGACAAATCAGACATCTTTATGGAGGATTCTTTATGAAAACAAAATTATTCAAGTTACTGCCATGTGCACTGGCACTTTTTATCTCTACACTGCCGGTTGTCTCGCAGCCTGTATTGGTTGATGCAAACAGCAAGATTGAGTATGCGATTGAGTGGCACTTGAACGGGGGGACACAAAATCCTGCCAATACCGACACATACACAGCGGAAGACGGATTGGTTCTTGCCACACCGACTCGCTCCGGATACACCTTCAACGGATGGTACACAAACGCAGACCTTAGCGGCTCAAAGGTAACGTCCATACCGAAAGGTTCCACACAGAAAAAGACATTTTATGCCGGATGGGTCATAACAAAGGAACAGGCCATAAAGATAATGCAGGATGAGATGGTCACTGTAATTCCTGCCGGTAAAAAAGCAAACATGGAAAACTTTGCCGGAACCGAGGGAATCCAGATCATCAACGCATACAAGATAGCCAAGCACGAGATAACCCAGGATGTCTACATGGCTGTTATGGGATATAATCCGAGTAGTTTTAAGAATAATCCATATGGTGACGATGTACAGGAAAAGCGTCCAGTTGAAAATGTAAGCTGGTATGACGCAATTTATTTCTGCAATAAATTGAGCATTCTAATGGGACTTACACCAGCATATTCTGTTGATGGAAAAACTGACCCTGCAACCTGGGGCTATACTCCTCACAAAGTAAATGACTTTTATGACAAAGTAGTCTGCAACTACAGTGCCAACGGATTTCGTCTGCCAACAGAGGCTGAATGGGAAATGGCAGCCCGCGGTGGAGTTAGTGGAGGATGGGATTATACATATTCTGGAAACAACAGAGTAGATGATGTTGCATGGTATGATGATAATTCATTCGATAGGAATGATTATCAGAATAAAACTCATGAGGTAGGAAAGAAACTAGCAAATACACTTGGGATATACGACATGAGTGGAAACGTATGTGAATGGTGTGACAACTATTACAGTTCGTCATCGTCCTACCGCGTCTACCGTGGTGGTGGCTGCAACAGCAGCCTCTACGGCAGCAACAGCTGCGACGTTTCGAACCGGAATTGCGAAAACCCGAGATACGGTAGCTACAACCGAGGCTTCCGTGTGGCTTGCACAGCTTATTAAGATTCTTGTGGCAGGGAAATCAGGTTTTGTGGTGCAGGGGCGCGTGTGGTGGACGTGTGTGTGCTGCAAAAGCTGATGGGCTTTAATAATCATCCTTTATCTTTGTTTAAATAACAAGGAGGGAAAAATGAAATGTCCGATTTGTAAATATGGTGAAATGAAGGATGGTTTTACGCAGGTAGTTTTGACACGTGGAAATGCAACCGTAATTTTCCGTAATGTTCCCGCCCAGATTTGTGATGATTGAGGCGAATATTATCTGGACGAGAAAACAGCCCAAGATGTTTATAAACGCGCAGACCAATGTTTTTCTTCGGGCCAGGAAGTTACAATCATGGAGTATAAGCAGCCAATTTCTGCCTGATTAAGATTCCGGGTCGAGCCCGGAATGACAAACCTAAAAAAGGAAATTGCGTAGCAATTTCGAATCCGCGTGACAAACCCTTTTCTTCCATAATTCAAAAAAAAATTTTGCATTATTCCAATTTGGGGTCTATAATGTAGGTATGGGGGTTCCCAAATACTTGTAGAAGGAGCAGGGTATGGCGGTTATTGCAATCAGTCGGCAGGTAGCGTCTTTGGGCGATGAAATAGCGGGTGCGGTGGCGAAAAAGCTTGGATACAAGTTCATTGACCGCAAGCAGATAGAATCCCGCATAGTTGAACTGGGGTTTCCCAAGTCCAAAATGTCGCGTTATGACGAGCGTAAGCCCGGTTTTTTTGCCAGCCTGAACAAGGATCGTGACGAATACTTGAACTACATGCAGTATGCCGTACTAGAGGCGGCCTCCGTGGGTAACTGCATTCTCATAGGCCGTGGTGCCTTTAAAATCCTTGAATCCGTGGACAACATGATTTCCCTGCGTCTTGTTTCCTGCGACAAGGTCCGTCTTGAACGCCTTAAAAAAGAATTCAACTGGAACGACAAGCAGGCTCAGGCCAGAATCAACGAAAGCGACAACAACCGAAAGGGTTTCCACAGGAGTTTTTTCAACATAGACAACGAGGATGCAAGCCAGTACATGCTCACCCTTAATACGAGCGTTCTTTCCCTGGAGGATGCGGTTAAGGTAATTGAAGGTGTCGTAAAGAATTATGTCAATGCCGGAAAAGAATCCAACGGCCGCACGAAAATCGAACAGCTTTTAAAGGGCCAGCGTCTGGTGAACCAGCTTTTATTCGATTACAAGCTGAACATCAATTTCCTTAGGGCAGAGGTGGAGCCTTCTGTTATTACATTGCATGGTGTGGCGGATTCCATAGGGGTTGCGGACAAGGCTGTTCAAACTGCAGCAAAAATCCTGCCCAGCTGTGAAATAAGAAGTGCAATCACAATTGTGCAGGATTTCAAGTCGTACCAGTAAACTAAGTTTTTTGTTCCGGATATGCCCTAGAGGCTCTTTGCGACGCGTTTGTCATGGGTGCTGAAATATGCATCCACTATGCGCCTCATCTCCTGAATGTTGGTAACAATCATAAAGTCGTCATAAATCTCGAGCTTGTTCTTTGCGGAGAATTTATTCAGCTCTTCTTTTGCCTCGTCCACGGTTATGCCTGCCCAGTGGGCAACATCGTTCATGGTTAGGAAGAATTTCCTTCTTGGAGATCCGTCCGGTCCGCGTTCTGCAACTGGGGTCATGTCGTCGTACATAAGGAATACGTTGGCGATTCTTGCCTGAAGTTCCCTGATTACAAGGATGCTGAACCTCTGGTGCTGGTCGTAGATGCGCTTGCAGAAAAGCTTTAGGAGGTGCATTGCAATCTGCGGGTTGCCCATGATAAGGATCTTGAAGTTTTCCTTGTTGAATTCAAGACATTTTACCTTGCCCTTTGCGATACATGTTGCGCTGCGGGGTGAGTTGTCCAAAATTGCCATTTCTCCAAAGAATTCTCCGGGACGAAGGATGTCCAGGTTCTTCATGGTTCCCTTTATGCATTTTTCAAGCTGAACCTGACCTGACTGAATCAGATAGAAGCAGTCACCCGGCTCAAATTCGCTTATGATTACGTCTCCGTCCACATACTGCTTGGAGAAGCGCTCAAACATAGGAAGCTCAAACTGCTTGAGGGCGTTGTCTTCCTTTGTGATTGATGCGGCCATTTCCTCAATCTTGCTTTTGCTTGCGGCCTGCCTCTTTTCCTGGGTGATGGCCTGATCCATGAGCTTTTTTGCTGTTCCCGCGTTGCTTGCGTTGGGGAATTTAAGCAGGAGTTTTTCACATACGCTGCGGCATGAGTGGTATTTCTGCTCGTCAAAGAAACATTTTGCAACGATAAGGAGTCCTGTTTCCGGAGGGAAAGATATTACGTCTGTCTTGAGGATGGTCTCTGTCTTGCGGTGAATCTGCCTGAGGCTCTTGCTGAAAACCTTGAGCATTTTCATCAAAACTGCCTGGTTGCCGCCAAAAAGTTTCTCAAACTCCTGGACTGACATCTGGACAACTTGGGTATCGGTCACAACATTGGCCGTTTCCATCCTTGGTTTACGGGCAAGGGCGCTTTTTACCCCAAAGAATTCTCCCACGTTAACCAGTTCGCTCAACTGGTTGCCGGTCTCCAAATCGGTCTGTGTCAAAACAACGGAGCCTGACTGAAGGATGTAAACACGTTCATCCTTGTCGCCCTCAAAGAAAATGATGGAGCCTTTAGCATAAGTCAAAACTTTTGGCATAAAAACTTCTCCTTGCATAACAAAGGTTTTTATTGAACTTCCAAAAATCAGTTGAATTTTGAAAGTGGCTTTTAAACAAACTTATTATATCATATTTTTTTAATTTGTGCTATTATTTTGAATGAATATGATAGATTTACACACTCATTCAACGGCATCTGACGGAACAATGTCTCCATCTGAATTAATGAATTATGCTTCTTCCAAGGGCATCTCTGTAATAGCACTTACAGACCATGATACAACCGCAGGACTTGCAGAGGCGAGTCATGAAGCAAAAAAACTGGGAATGACCTTTGTACCCGGCATAGAAATCTCTGTGGAATGGCCAACTGGAGAATTTCATCTTCTGGGACTAGGACTTACGCACAGCTCTCAAGAATTAAAAGACACCATACTAAATCTTCGGCAAGAACGGAAAAATCGTAACCGAAAAATGGCGGAAAAATTGCAGGAAAATGGTGTTGACATAACTTACGAGGAAGTATTTGAGCGTTATGGCACGGAAAACATCGGAAGGCCCCATTTTGCCTCGCTTATGGCGGAAAAAGGCATCGTAAGGCACCGTCAGCAGGCATTTGACGTGTATTTTGCGTCAGGAAGGCCATGTTACATCCCCCGCATCGGCGTGGAGCTGGACAAGGCTGTTCAGGCCATAAAGACAAGCGGAGGAATCCCCGTGCAGGCCCATCCTTTGTCCATGTATGTCTCCTGGGGAAAGATGGAAGAAACGATGAGGGACATCCGTTCAAAGGGTGTGGCAGGACTTGAGGCATGGCATTCGGCCATCCGTGTGGGGCAGGCGCAGAGACTTGAAAAACTTGCCCGTGACCTGGACATGATTGTTACCGGCGGCTCTGATTTTCATGGCGAAAAGGTGCGTGCAGACAGGCATATCGGCTATACGGCGGGTAAAAAGCCCATTCAGGACAGGTTTTGGGAAGAGGAATTGAAACCGGCCTTGATTAAAACACACGGTTCAGGGGTCCTTGATTTTATAGGATGATTAAGAATTAAGAATTATGAATTATGAATTATGAATTATTGCTCACCCCCTTGACATATTTGCAAAATAAGAGGAAAGTACTGTAATGGAAATGAATGAAATTTTTCGTTTTTTTCCAGCGTCGGCATAGATTTTCGGCGTGATTTTAGTTTCAGGAGTTGTACCCACAGTGAACGGCAGTACAGTTTCTATTGATCATGTTTCAAAGCACTTCGGTGATTTTCATGCTTTGGATGACATTAATTTTACGATTAAACAGGGAGAATTCTTTTCCCTGCTTGGACCGTCAGGATGTGGAAAGACCACACTTTTGAGGATTATAGCTGGCTTTGAGTTCCCGGACGAAGGAACCGTTCTTTTTGACGACCAGAACATAATCTCGCTTCCTGCCAATAAAAGACAGAGCAATACGGTTTTTCAGAGTTATGCGCTTTTCCCGCACTTGAGCGTTTACGAGAATGTAGCGTTCCCGTTGCGCCTTAAGAAAATCGCTAAAAACGAAATCGATGAAAAAGTAAAGCAGTATCTTCATCTTGTTCAGCTTGAACAGCACATGTACAAGAAGCCGAATCAGCTTTCCGGCGGACAGAGGCAGCGTGTTGCAATAGCGCGTGCCCTTATCAACGAGCCTAAGGTTTTGCTTTTGGACGAACCTCTTTCTGCCCTTGATGCAAAGCTCCGTTCAAATCTTCTGGTTGATCTTGACGCACTTCACGACAAAATCGGAATTACCTTCATCTATGTTACCCACGACCAGAGTGAGGCCCTTGCCGTAAGCGACAGGATTGCCGTAATGAACCAGGGACACGTACTCCAGGTAGGCACTCCGTTTGAGATTTACGAAAGCCCTGCCACACAGTTTGTAGCACAGTTCATCGGTGAGACAAACCTTTTCGAAAGCACTGTGGTCAACTGCGAACCATACACATCTCCAAAGGGAGAAAAGGAATTCATGGTCACACTGAACACTCCGGCATTGGGAATGCAGGCCCAGCTTACCGGAGAAACAGCCGCCACACGCGAGGAAGACAAGAACATCCTGGTAACCGACTACGAGGAAACAAAGCCCGGACAGAAGGTTGCCTTTACCGTACGTCCTGAAAAAATCCGCATAACGACGGAAGAGCCTAAAATCAACGGACGCAAGGACATCAACGTGTTCAAGGGTGTTGTTGAAGAGCCGATTTACACGGGATTCCAGTCCAAGTTCTATGTCCGCCTTGAAAACGGAAGCATAGTCAAGGTATTCAAGCAGCACGTGAATTATCTGGATGACGGTCCCGAGATTGCATGGAAGGATACTGTCTATATCTCATGGGCAGCAGAAGACGGATACATCGTCGAGGACATAAATAAATGAAAGAGGCCAAGAAAAAGGAAAAGCTGTCGGCCGACCTTAAGCTTGCAAATGCGGCTCACGGTGCCAAGTACAGGAAATCAAATCCCGGTCCCTTTTATGCATGGCCTATGGGATTGTGGTTTTCCATCTTCTTTATCGTTCCCATCGTCATAATCGTCGCCTATTCATTTATGACCCGCGATGTTTATGGTGGAGTTGAATTCAAGTTTACGCTCAAGGCATACAAGCAGATGTTTGATCCCGCCTATGGAAAAATATTTCTGAGGACCCTCTTCATCTCTACGGTTTCAAGCCTTGTGTCAATTTTGATTGCGCTTCCGTGCGGATATGCAATGGCAAGAAGCAAGCATCAGACATTGTTTTTGATTCTGGTAATCATTCCGTTTTTGACCAACAGCCTCATCCGTATTTTTGCATGGATGACGATTTTGGGCGACAACGGACTTTTGAACAACATTCTGCATTTCTTCTGGAACATCGGCCATTCTCTTGGGCTCGGTGCAAAGGATGCGGTTTTCGTTCCCCATAAGTTCATGTTTACCCAGGGGGCCATCATACTTGTAAGCATCTACATGTATCTGCCGTATGCAATCCTGCCTGTGTTTACCGCTGTAGACCGTTTTGACTTTAGCCTTCTGGAAGCGGCACGTGACCTTGGGGCAACAAAAATGCAGTCCATGACAAAGATTCTTATTCCGGGTGTACGTAGCGGAATCATCAGCGCCCTGATCTTTACCTTCATTCCGATTTTCGGTTCATATACCGTACCTCAGATGGTCGGTGGAAAGGACAGCTACATGCTTGGAAACATCATAGTTGACCAGGTTCAGAAGGCAAGGAACTGGCCTCTTGCGTCAGCGTTCAGTCTTGTCATTACGGTTATCTCTATGATTTGTATCCTGTGGATGCTTGCCTCAAACAAAAAGGAAGCAAACCTCAAGAAAGTTTCCACCAAGGAAGACATTGCGGCCAATACAAACACACCGCTTCTTGCAGGAAACACTCTGGGAGGCATAAAATGAAAAGCAATCCATTTAAACTCTTTGCAAAAAAACTGAAGCCCTCAGAGCCAGCCAGACATGCCAAACGCGAATGGAAAAAACACGAGGGAAGGATAAGCTTCTCCAAGACGGTGCTTGCATTGTCCCTGCTGTTTTTGTTCATTCCTCTGTTCGTGATCATATTCTATTCGTTCAACGAGTCAAAGGATACCAACTTTACCGGATTTTCATTCGTCTGGTACGAAAAACTCATCATGGACAGCGGTGACCTGTGGTCGTCACTGTGGAACAGCTTGATCATAGCGGTAACGTCTTCTGCAACCGCAACGGTTTTGGGAACTTTGGCCGCCATCGGAATCACATGGTACAAGTTCTTTGGAAAGGGATACATCCAGTCAATCAGCTTTTTGCCGATGGTTCTGCCTGAGGTAATCATGGGTATCTCGCTCCTGATTTTCTTTAGCGGAATAAAGATGTCCCTTGGCCTCATGACCATATACATTGCACATACGACATTCTGTATGCCCTTTGTGTATCTGATGGTAAGCGCCCGCATAGACGAATTTGACTATTCGATTATAGAGGCAAGCCATGACCTTGGTGCCAACGAGGTTCAGACGCTTTTCCGTGTAATACTGCCTGCAATCATGCCCGGAATCATATCCGGCTTTATGATGAGCGTGACCATGTCCCTGGAGGATTACGTCATCACGTTCCTGGTAAGTGGCCCTGGAAGTACGACTCTGCCGCTGTACGTTTACTCAATGATACGCTTTGGTGTAAGCCCGGTAATAAATTCACTGTCGTTCGTCCTGATCATTGCGATTTGTACGCTGACAATCCTCTTAAGGAACGGCCTCAAGAGCTTTGCTTCTTCACGATAGTTTTTTTTAGGAGAAAGGTAAGTTTTGCTATGTTTGGCACTTACCTTTCTTTACCTCTTGTTTTAGATTGTAATTTTTTATATAATAAGTATTATGGCAACAACTTCAATTATTTTAACTTTATTAAAGTTTTATTCTAGCAAGCAGCGGACTCCTATTGTTGAGACAGGGGAGTTTGTTGACTATTTAAAAAGGTATGCTCAGCATCATATTGATGAAAACCCGGAGTTAGTGGTCTTTGTAAACGGAACTCAGGAAACACTCCAGGAAGAGCTTTCTAGACTTTCTTCTGAAAAACTGATTTCATTAGTGTCACAGAACGGTAAGCAGTACATTGTTGTTATCAATTATTTTATCGAGCGCTATACCGAGACCTATGCCGAAATGCAGAAGAATTATTCAAGGCCATTCCCGAATCTGAATGATCTTCCAAAACAGGTACCGACCGACATCTGCCAAAAGGAACAGGCTTCCGACATCATTTTCCGTCTGCTGGACAATGAGGTTGAGCAGAACGACAAGACCCTTTACTGCATTCTTTTAAGCAAGGGTGTTCCTGGACTTTTGTTGCCTTCCAATGTTTCAATTGAGACTTTGATCAATATATGTCTTAAAAAACTTCAGGACCTTTTGCGCAAGGATGAAGCCCACGACTATTTCTTTAAGAAGCTTACTCAGTCAAATCAGGGCAGGGAAATCTCCATAAAGAATTTCTTCAACTCATTCCTGGCAAAACCGGAAGAGACATGGATTCAGCTCCGTTCAAACGGTGATTCATTCTACTATTGGAACCAGCTCTGCTATTTCATCAAGCAAGACTGCACAAAGATGAAAGATTTGAGTGCCGAGGACATAAACGTTCTTCAGACTGTATCCGTCATCGAGGTGGCCGCATCATATTACAAGAACAAGGCTTCGGAAAAACTCCTTAAGGATGCCGCCTTCAAGCAGCTGGATGAAATGCTCATGCACCCGCCGTATTATTTTACGATGGATGACATCTCCAAGTTCAAGGATCAGAACGGTGTATTGCTGATTAATAAATATTCAGAGAGTGACCTTAAGAACCATATCGAAAACATGGCTTCACAGGCAATAGGTGCAAATCTTCCTGCCCTGCTTATCTTTAAGGTAAACGAAGTACAGTCATATTTCATCCTAAAGGAAAAGGTTCTGCCTCTTGTCCTCCGCATGAGCAAGGATGCACGTGACATAATCCACGACAGTTTGTGCCAGTCATGGTTCAAATACCTGCATGAGTATGAGACCCTGCCGGAAATGAAGGAAGCCCCGGCATTTGAACGTTGTCTTGAACGTGAGCTCAAGGCCTGTTCTCCAGTGCTGTTTGCTTTGCTTAATTCTTCTTTCCTGCCTGTCCTCTCTTATGATGAGAAAGTTGCGGGAATTACATTGTTCCGTGACGGACTTTTGATTCCGTACAGTGAAATCCTTTTGATCAACCGCCATGAGATTTACTCGGACGCAAAGGTAAAGCTTCCGTTCTGGTATTCTATTCCGGTGTTCTCCTGGATTATGGCAGCCGTCAAACGAAAGAGCAAGGAACAGAAAAAGCGCGACTCAGAAAAATCTGCCACCAAGAAACTTATGGAAGAGCAGAAGGCAAAGGAAGCCGCCAAACAGGCCGAACTTGATGCACGTGACGGAGGGGATCCAAAACTCAGCCGCAAGAAAGAGCTTAGACGTGCCGCCGCAAATGTTGAAAATCAGCTTGTCCCTGAATCCAGTACGATGGACAGGGAACTTGAGTCATACATGCATGAATGGAACGACCGCATAAGCAAACAGGCTCATGATGATCTTCTTGAGGACATCAACACATTGATCCGCGATTACACAAGAAAGACCCTGCGCACATTAAAGACAGAGAACCTTTCCCGCGAGCGTGTTGGAAGTCTTGCAGATGCCCTGGTAGATACACCATCTCTTATGAAGATAAAGAATCATCCGGCATTAAAGAGGTACATTGAGCTTTACATGGTCAAGCTGATTAAGAATCTTCCGTAATCAGTTTTCCGTCTTGCAGGCATTAGTAGTGCCGTTGACTCTAACAATGGAGTGAAAAATGCTTTCTTCTAGATTTACAAACCTCCACCCCTATGTCCCTGGTGAACAGCCAAAGGACAGGGTGTATATTAAACTGAATGCAAACGAAAACCCTTATCCGCCTCACCCAAGCGTAGGAAAGGCCGTTTCTGATCTTGCCCTTAACAAAATTGAAAAACTGGGCCTGTATCCCGATCCCGATGCAAACGAACTCAGGCAGGAAATCGCCACGATGCTGAACAAATCCGGTGCTGTCCTATGCAATGCAAAGATAGACGGAGATGAATGCAGTCCTGATCCAAAAGACAGGATTCCTTTTGAAGTGACTCCGGACATGATTTTCTGCGGAAACGGTAGCGACGAGGTTTTGAGCTTTGTGTTCTATTCGTTTTTTGACAGCGACAGGAAGCTTGTGTTCCCGAATTTCACATACAGCTTTTATCCCGTATATTGCGGCTTTTACGACATTCCGATGGATCTTGTTCCGCTCAAGGACGACTGGACTTTGGACAGGGAAAAGATGCTTGAGGATGCAAACAAATTCAACAGCAGCATAATATTTGCAAATCCAAACGCCCCAACCGGCATTTCCCTTTCCAGGGATGAGGTTGCCGACATGCTAAGGCGTGCCCCCAAGGACAGGGTGTTCATAGTTGATGAGGCCTACTGCGATTTCGGCGGTGAAAGCTGCATTCCGCTTTTAAAGGATTTCAAGAATCTTGTGATTGTACGCACGTTCAGCAAGAGCTTTTCTTTTGCGGGTATGAGGCTTGGCTTTGTCATTGCAAATCCTGATTTGATTAATGCTGTGTTCACGGCCAAGAATTCCTTTAATCATTTCCCTGTGGACAATGTTGCCCAAACTGCTGCAATAGCCTCATGCAGGGCTGTATCCTATTATACGGAAACTTCCAGAAAAGTTGTGGAGCAGAGGGAGCTTTTTACTGAATTCCTTAAAAAGAACGGCTGGTTTGTAATAGACAGCAAGACGAATTTTGTGTTTGCCAAAAAGGAAGGCCACACGGGCAACGAGATATACCAGCATGTAAAGAAAAACGGAATCCTTATCCGTCTGTTCAATACACCGGGAATCGAAGATTTTGTAAGGATTACGATCGGTACCGCTGAGCAAATGGATGCGCTTAAGAAAACACTTGCAGAAATAAAATAAACAGACGTTAACGGGTTTGAATGTTGCCGGATTTATTTGCAGTAAGAAAGCAGATAAACCCGGCGATTTTTTTCTAGAAATGTAAACGGACTCCGGCTTCTGCACCGTGACCTGTGTAATTGAATCCAGGATATTTCTTGAAATTCCATGCGGCAAATACTTCAAGAGGACCTGCAACCATGGCACCTACTTCAAGATGAGACTCAAAGAAGGCTTTTTCAAATTCCTGAAGGAACTGCCAGTCTACGCGCCATTCAATCAGAACGGGCTTGATTGGGTAAGAGCGGAGTATGAATCCGACAATCATGCTGTTATCGAGCGGAATGTTGATGTAATGGTTCCACTGCATGTAGAACCAGACAGAGATTGGGTTTGTCTGTACTAAAGCAAAGTCTCCACCAACGCGTATGTTTCCCTTGTAGCCTGACTCTGCAAGGTATGGATTTTCGCTGTCCGTATTGAAATATGAATTCAACTCAACAACAGGACCAAAGAATTTCCACAGGGCACCCTCAAATCTTGTGGAGTTTCCCATCCACAGGCCAAAGTCGTAGAACATTGAGGTGTCCAGGGCAAATCGATAGAAGTGGTTGGGGAATGTCATGTCAAAGTATCCGGATGTCGCGTCAAAACACATGTAGCGTGGATGTGTTGCATACGGATATGAGTCATAAGTGACGCCCAGATTGTTGTAACCCCAGAGATAACCCAGAATCTCTATAATCAGGTCAACAATGCCATCCTGTACGTCATCGCTGGATGAAGACATCAGTTGGAGTGAGCCAGAGGGGATGCCGTAGTCTACAGACTGTGTAATGCCTGCAGAGGAAAAAAGCAGGGTCGGATTAGAGATGGTCTCTACCGGTTCTGCCCAAAGTCCAATTGAAAACACCAATGCAAATATCGCTGATATTCCAAATTTTTTCATCTTGTTTCTCCTAACAAAATTATTTATGTGCCACAATGACCATTGTCTGTGCGTTCTGGTCATAGGGCCTAGAATCATAACCACCGTATATCTGAGCGTCAGAAAAACCTGTTTCAATCATGATGTTCTTTAGCTCAATGGCAGAATAAAGACGCTGAATGAACTCGTGCTCAATCCGCCTGCCGTCCTTGCCTATTAAAATCCATCTTGAACGAAGGCCTTCCCATGCACCGCTTACTCCAAAATCAGTAAGAACCGTCATGCCTGCACGTTCAAACCATTCTCCGGGTGTAAAATTCAAAATCGCAGTTTCCCGGCTTATGCATTCAATTATAAAAGTACCGCCTTTTTTAAGCGAGTTGAATACGCTCCTCAATATGGCCCTGTCATCTTCAATTGAATCACAGTAACCGAATGAATTGTAAAGGTTCACCGCACAATCAAATGAATCAGGACTTGAAAAACTCCTCATGTCCTGGTTTATTGTATTTATCCTTACCCCCTCGTCACCGGCACTTTCCTGAGCGGCATCCAGAAAAGCCTGCGTGATGTCAACTCCAGTAACATTCATTCCCAAAAGGGCAAGCTCAATGCTTATTCTTCCGGGGCCACAGCATACATCAAGAACGCTGGAGCCTTTGTCCAGACCTGCAAGTGAACATACGGCCTTTGCGATTCCCTTTGCCTCCGCCCAATGCTGCTCATCAAACATGATGGGACCGTATTCAAGCCAGAAATCCTCGTTCTGGAACCACTCTTTTGCCATCTGTCATCTCGCCTTGAACTGGCATGGAGCACGGGCATCCTTGTCGTCCGTGTCGATAAAGGCATAGTCCTTGGTGCTGTTGCAGATGGGACAGTGCCAGTCGCCAGATAGATCCTCAAATTTTGTTCCAGGAGCGATGTTTGAATCTGGATCTCCATTTTCCGGGTCATATACATAACCGCAGACGACACATTTGTACGCCATAAAATTCTCCTTATTATAATTGTACCATTATGAAATCTTTTGTCAATGGTTGTATTGAAACAATATTAAACCGAAGCAAGTTCTTCCCATCGTGAATATGCCTTTTCAAGCTCAGCCTGATTCTGACTGTATTCCTGTCCTGCCCTGGATGAGGTCTCAAAGTCAGAGGAAGCCATGAGTCCTTCAAGCTCCTTTTGCCTGTCTTCCAGCTCCATGATTCTTTCTTCAAGGCCTTCAAATTCCTTCTGTTCCTTGAACGAAAGCTTTTTGCGCGGGGTGGGGGTCTGGTTTTGCCTTGCCTCCTGTTCCTTCTTGCGCTCCTTTTCGCTGGTTTCCCTCTGGATTTTTTCTTCCTCGGCCCTTTTCATTTCCCTGTATGCAATGTATTCGCTGCATTTTCCGACATAGCCCGAGATTGAACCGTCGTCTTCGATTATGAACAGGGTGTCGCATACCTTGTCCATAAAGTAGCGGTCATGGCTTACGACCAAAAGGCATCCCTTGAATGAAGAAAGGAACTGCTCCAGAATGTTCATCGTAAAGATGTCAAAGTCATTGGTGGGTTCGTCCAAAATCAGGAAGTTTGGATTGGAAAGAAGTAGCCTTACAAGAAAGAGGCGTTTTTTTTCTCCTCCGCTAAGGGTACTGACCGGTGAATGCTGGATTTTTCCCTCAAAGCCGAACTGTTCAAGAAACTGGGGTGCGCTAAGGGTGGTTCCGTCATTCATGTGCATTATTTCCGCCGCTTCCTTGACGTATTCCAGGACCGTTAGCGTGGTGTCGGGGAATATGGGGTTCTGCATGTAGTATGCGATTGCCGTGTTTTCTCCCGTGACGACCGTGCCTGTGTCGCTTGGGATTGTGCCCGTGATTATGTTCAGAAAGGTGGATTTTCCGGAGCCGTTGTCGCCAAAGATTCCGATTTTCTGGTTTTTGCTGAAGGTGTAGCTGAATTCCTTTAGGACCTGATGGCCGTTAAAGCCCTTGCTTATGTTGTGGAGCTCAAGAATTTTTCCTCCAAGCCTGCGTCCTTCAACCTCAAAGGTAAATCCCTTGTCCTCCCTGAATTTCTCGCGGTTTATCAGGGCCATGTCGTGCTGGATCCTTGCCTTTGCCTTTGTTCCCCTTGCGCATGGTCCACGTTTGAGCCAGTCTCGTTCTACCCTCAGGACGGATTCTATCCTGCGTTCCGTGTTGGCCTCTACCTCCGCTTCCGTGCTTTTCTTTTCAAGATAGGTGGAATAGTTTCCAACATAAAGCTTGAGCCTGTTTCTGTCCAGCTCGTAGATGTGGTTGCATACTGCGTCAAGGAAATACCTGTCGTGCGTGACCATCAGTACCGAGCGCTTTGTTTCAGCAAGATAATTCTGAAGGTAGTAGATTGTTGAAATGTCCAGATGGTTTGTGGGTTCATCCAGCATCAGTAGGGGAGTGTCTTCCACAAGAACCTGGGCAAGAGCCACTTTCTTTATCATCCCGCCGGAAAGCCCCGACATGGGGCGTTCAAGGTCATGTATGCCGAGGGTTGAAAGGATTGAGCGGACCTGGCTTTCGTAATTCCACAGGTCTCCCGCATCCATTTTTGCCGTAAGGGTGTCAAACTGCTTTTGAAGGCTGGCCGTAACCCCCTTTTCCATCTGTGCGCATGTTTCTTCGTACTGCCTGATTATGTTGAGTTTTGGTGAAGATGAGCGGAAAATGTGTGCCCTGATTGTATCCGTGGGCTTGAATTCCGGGTTCTGGCTCAGGAAAGAAAAAGTGCCGTCGGGTGAAAGCTCCCTGTTCAATACGACAGTGCCTTCGTCCGGCGGCAGTATTCCTGCAATTGTATTAAGGAGGGTTGATTTACCGCTGCCATTGCGTCCTATCAATGCGGCTTTATCGCCCAAATCCAGTCCGAATGTTACGTCCGTAAAAAGCGGTTTTTCACGCCCGATTTTTGCAAGTTTGTTTACCGATAAAAGATTCATGCATGGATTTTAGCATATTGAACGCTTATTTGTCCATGATTGTAATTTCTACACGGCGGTTTTTCTCGCGTCCCAGTTCAGTTGAATTTGAAGCGATTGGAACGGTGTCTCCAAATCCCTGGGTAAAGACCTGGTTCTTTTCACGTGCCCCGATGGAAATCAGGTAATCGGCTACGGCGTGTGCCCTGTTTGCCGAAAGCAGCTGCGGGTCCACGTTGTTGTTGGCCTTTGCCGTGTGTCCGCTTATCAACAGATCGTTGTCCGGGAAGAGGTCAAGAATTCCTGCGATTTTCTGGAGCTTTTCCTTTTCGCTTTCAAGAAGTATGGCGCTGTCCGGCTGGAACTGGATGTTTTCGATGGAAAGTGTGAGTCCCTTGTCGCTTTTCTTTACGTTTACGTTCTTGAGGCCCAAATCCTTGATCTGCTTCTGAACGTCCTTGATGTTGTCTTCCGTACTTGTGCGGATGAAATCTGTAACTTCTGCATGTGCCGTACCGCGGAATTCATACATTCTGCCGTATGCGGTTTCAATCAGGATGCGGAAATCTTCCGTGTAGTGGTCAATGGCACCCTTTTCTGCGTCCCAATAGACCAGTTCGTTGCTGAATCCCATCATTGTCTGAGGATAGTCGGCATAGGGGTCTGCTATGGCGGAAAGGTCACGGCGTGGTGTCTCCATGTACATCGAATATTTTACCTGGAACACGTGGAGTTTGGTTGAATTCTTTGAGACAACCTGGTTGTTGGACTGCTTGCTGATTGAAGATGCGGCATAGCTCATCTGCCTTACCTTCTTCTGCTCGCGGTTTACTGTTCCCAGATACTTGTACTGTGCTGTAAATGGAACCTTGTATGGCGTAAGGAGCCCGAAATTCTGCCTTAGGTCATGTGCCTCGTGGCCGTCTGCACTCCATGTGTCGCCTGGTTTTACTGGATAATCCGGGAAAATCGGTACGTCGCGTACTGTCGGCATGAAGTACTGGTCGCCGATGGTGTATTTTCCCAGCTTGTCGCGGTCAAAGATGCTCTCGTATTCCTCACCCCATGAAAATGAGCCTGTTCCAATTGCGGATTCAGCCTTTTCCGTGGTCATGAACGTGGACTTGTGGTTTGCGCTGCCGTCTGAGTTTACAGAAAGGACCTGGGTGGAAATGCGGTTTATGATTTCGGCCTTGTGGTTCAGGCGCATGTTCACATAAACGTCTTCATTTACAGTTGAAAGAATGCGGTATGAGTCGCCCTTCTGGTACTTGAATTCAAATTTAACGGGGCCACCGCTTGTGTCGTAGGTTTCGGCGGCTAAAGGCAGAGCCAGTGCAAAAACAAATGGCAATAAAAATGCAGTTTTTTTCACGATAAAATACCTCGCTTGTGTATCGGCAGAAAGGGAAGTCCGCTTTATGAACCTTCCCTTTCCACCAAAATTAAAACCATAAGCGGGGTACTTGGTAACAGCTTTAGCTTATTTTTTCTCTTTTGGGTCAGAATTTACCTTTTTAAAGAGTTTCCTGATGAGGCCGATTTTTCCAAAGCACAGCCACCACAGGAGGGCCACAATAAGGATGATCGGAATTCCAAAGAGAATCAGGTACAGCAGGAAGAACAAGATGCCGTTGAAGAAACTTGCTGCGGTTCCCAGGAAGCTCTTGAATCCTGATTTTGTGTCGGGCAGGGTAAATCCCTGTTCTGTTTCGTTTGGAGGAAGGCGTGCTTCCACTGTTATGGTTGAATAGTCTACCTGTGAATTAAGGAGCTTGAGCTGGCCCTTCATGGATTCGACTTCGGATGTGACGTCGTTCAGCTTGCGTTCAACCGCCAGAAGCTCGTCTATGTCTTTTGCCTGCTTGAGGTATGACTGGTAGCGTTCCTGGAGTATGATTTTTGTGTCCAGCCTGCTCTGAAGGTCATAGTACTGGTCGGTTACGTCCTGTGCCTGAATTGTCTTGGAGCGGAGTTTTCCCAGACCGTATACTTCGTTTATTGCAAGTTCAAAGTACATTGATGGAATGCGGATTGTGCATGATAGGGAAGATGGGCCTTCGTTGCTGCTTGAGATGTAGCCGTTCCATCTGGACACCCAGCTGTTGATGCTTTCCCTGGTGTCTGCAAGGGATTCGACTTCCACCCTGATTGTTCCCGTGCGTATGAGCTTGCGTTCAATTTCCACCGGAGCCGCGTTGGCCACTGATGCTTTTTGATCCGCAGATGAACTGGAACCGTCGTAATCACTGAGGTCCATGTCAGAGTAGACTCCGGCCGTTGCGTTTTCTGTTGCATAGGCTGTCTCACCGTATTCCCTTAAGAGCATGCTGTCAGGGATTGCCTCTTTTGAATAGCTTTTTTTAGAACAGCCTGTTACGGCTACCAATGCCATAATTGATAAAATTGTAAGAATCGTTTTTTTCATTTTCTCATCCTTTTTGATTGATTTTGCTCCCGTATTCATACGAAAGGTATAGGCCAAGTGCGCTTGCCATCAGGGCATGGGGATATTCGGGGCCCCCTATGTTTTTAATTACTTGAGATTTTGGTATTTTTGAATAGTTGACGTATTCGTCGCTGTCCAGATGCTGGTTTCCCGTGTATTCAAGGTTTTTTGCAAGAAATACGTGGAAGTGGTTTTGGAATAGGGCAGGATTTGGATTCATGGAGCCGAGCTTTATGAGTGTGCCAGCCTTTGCACCTGTTTCCTCAAGAAGTTCGCGTGATGCTCCCTGTTCGGGGCTTTCACCTTCATCAATTACGCCACCCGGAAATTCCGTGCTGAGACCCTGTTCACCATGCCTCCACTGGGTTACCATAAGGAAATCGTCTCCGTCTTCCGGAATCACGATTACCCAATCGCGGCATTCGTTTACAATGTAGGTTCCAGTCTTGCCGTCTGGACTTTCGCTAAGCCTTTCGGTAACTCGGAAAACCGGTGTTTCCAAAAGGGTTCGCTTTGATTTTTCCTTCCAGCAAAGATTGTCCCTGTTCATGCTTTATTTCTTGCCGTTGTCATTGGCGGCATCCTTTAAGATTTTACCAAACTGCTTAAGGTAATCAATGAAGCTGATGTATGAAAGAAGTACGCAGACGACGAAGAATCCAACACCAATCCAGTACATTGCGTTCATGTCGATGTTCCAGTGGGAGCCGAGGCCTGTGCGGTAGAGACATTCCTGAATCAAAGCCCAGAAACAGCTTGCCACATAGAACACGGTCTTGAGTTTTCCACCCTTGCGTGCTGCAATGGCAGTACCAGATTTTGCCACAACCATGCGCAAGAAGCTCTGTCCAAATTCACGGTAGAGTATGAGTACAAAAAGCACAGGGGGCATGTATCCGCTAAATACAAAACAGGTAAAGGTTCCCAGATGAAGGAAAACGTCGGCAAATGGGTCGAACATTTTTCCAAAATCACTTACCTCGTTGTGCTTGCGGGCGAAAAAACCGTCCAGAAAATCGGTAAACTCAGCAAATGCCAGAAGCGGAATCAGTATGCATGCTGAGATGTTTGAAAGCAGGGATTCGGGCACACAATGGAGCCAGTCCGGCAGAAAATATATGATGAAAAATACAGGAGCCGCCACAATTCGTACGGTCGTAAACTTATTTGATGTCTTCATGAAATAAAGTATATGCCTTTTTCCCAATCTGTTCAAGACTGTGGAATAATTAAGAATTAAGAATGCATAATTCATAATTAGGAATGCTGATCTATCTTGAATATGAAGAGCCTATGTTTAGCTGGGAGCGGTATTTTGCCACGGTTCTTCTTGCTATTTGAATTCCCTCTTCTTCTAAAAGGCTGCATAACTTGCTGTCGCTAAGGGGTTTTTTGTCATTTTGGTGTTCGGTCAGGATTTTTTCTATTTTGTGAAGGACTGCTTCCTTGCTTGTGTTTTGTCCCGATGTGCTGGTGCTTGAGGCATGGGAGAAAAAGTACTTGAGCTCATAAAAGCCCCACTGGCATTCAATGTATTTTCCGTTTGCAAGACGGGAGACTGTGCTTTCGTGGACTTCAAGAAGACTTGCCAGTTCTGACTGCAGGAACGGACGTATGTGGCCTGGGCCGCTTGTAAAAAACTCAGCCTGATGTTTTAGAATCTGTATGGCCGCACGTTCAAGTGTTGATTTCCTTAGCTCAAGGGTAAGCATGAATTCCTGTGCCTGCTTTATGTTCTTTTCCATCATCTTGCGCTCTTTTTCATTTATGCCCGAAAGTTCCAGTGAATTGATGAAATCTTGATTTATGGAAAGCTCAGGTAAAGTTTCGTTTGTCAGCCTGATTTTCCAGATTTTTCCACCGGCAGAATAAAGGTTTTCTTTGTTCAGTTCAGTCTCCGGTATTTCTCCTGTGTCATCTCCTTTTTCCTCAATATATATGTCTGGGGATGCAAACTGTGTCTGGCTTGTGGAGAAATTTCCTGCGGGGAAGGGTTCCAGTGTCTTGATGAATGTGATGGCCTCTTCAACTGATTTTTCATTCACTTCAAGAGAATCGATTTTGCTTGTGTCCGAACCAAACAGGGATTTTTGTTTTTGAATGTATGATTCGATTTTTTTCTGTGCTTTTGATGCAATTGGCGGATCAAGAAAAGAAAGGTGGCCGTCCAGAATAAAGAGGACCAGCTCCGGGGCATTTTTACCTCTTGCCTGAACCAAAAGGCTTTCCTCTGGACCTGAAGTGCAAGTGCCTGTCGGATCAAAACCCTGAATCAAATCCAGCATCCGTCCAAGCATTGCCTCGTTTTGCTTTATGTCCTTGGAATCCAGTAGTGAAACAGGTGCAAGCTGATGGAAGCCCCTGTCATCAAGATTATGGATAAGACGTTCTCCAAGAGCCTGTTCTGCATCCGACAGATCAATCATGTTTAGCTGATGAAGAAGATGGTCCTTTAATGGTTCTTTTTCGTCTGCACGGGATTCAAGTGTGGCCTGAAAAGTATCGCTTGCGTTATCGAGTTCCTTTGAATGAATTGAAGAAAGCTTTGTGCCGTCATGGATGGTGCTTCGTTTTCTAAGATCAACTCCTGATTCAAGTTTGTCCTTTACGATTTCCAGTGCGGGATTTTCTTCTGCTGCCTTGTAGATTGCCTCTCGTAAATCGGTAGAACTCAACGACAGGATTTCCAATGACTGAATCTGTTTTTGACTCATCACCTGTACTTGAGACTGAATCTGACTCTGTGTCTGCAAGAATGAAAAATCCGACATAATGATACTATAACATAAAAAAGGAATAATCGGTATAGGTAATCAGGAAAAACTCATATTGCACAAAAAAAATCCGACTGTTGCCAGCCGGATTGCAGGTTCATTTATGTCAGAACTTTACTTTATGAATACGAGTGAGTCACCGATTAATGGAATCTTGTACTTGTTTCCCTGGATGGCGGCGATAATTGCAAGAAGCCACAATACAAAGAGGCCAAGTCCTAAAATCAGGCTGATGATCCATCCTATGAACGGGATTTTTGAAAGAATGGTTACTATGACAGAGGCTATCGTAAAGAGTATGCCGTTGTTCACGTGATTCTTGACAAATGCATGATCCTTTTCCGGAGCAACCACAAGTCCGATGATCCAAAGAATGAAGATGTAGGCAAGAATCCCAAAGAGTTTGTCATTTCCCTGGAGCTTTTCTCCTTCGCTGTTTCCCATATTTTAATCCTCCATGGCATGTTGATTTTTTTGGCACATTTAATTGCCCTTTCTGACATGCCTCCTTTAATTCTAGCATAGATTTGAAATTTTGCAATGAAGTTTTTTCAACTTCCGACGCTAGATTATTTCCCGATAACGATATATACTTGTGGTATGAAAACATTGAATGAACTTGGCCTTAGGGTGCCGGAGATTTTGCTGCCGGCCCATGTGGATTTGAATAAATGGGCTGTGATTGCGTGCGACCAATATACGCAGGACAGGGAATACTGGAAGAATGTAGAAAAGACTGTGGGAGACGAGCCTTCCACACTCAATCTGATTTTGCCTGAAGTTTATCTTGGGGACGCGGACAAGTCTGAACGCATACAAAAAATCCGTGCTGCAATGAGACGGTATCTTGAAGGAGACGTTTTTGCCGAACCATTCAACGGATTTGTTTATGTTGAACGAAAGACCGGTTTTGGACGAACAAGACGTGGACTTGTTGTTCAGATTGATTTGGAGACATACGAGTGGACTCCTTTTTCAAATGCAAACATACGTGCCACAGAAGCAACAATTATAGACCGCATACCTCCCCGCAAGGAAATCAGGGAAGGTGCACCTCTGGAACTTCCGCATATCATGCTGTTGGTAAACGACAGGGATGACGTTCTTGTTGGTGGGGCGGAAAAACTTTCTTCCGGGGCAGGCCGAAAACCTCTATACTCAGGCGAGCTTATGTCTGGCGGCGGTTCGATTACAGGATGGGGGCTTTCCTCTGATGATGACATTGCCCAGATTACAGCTGCCATAAACAAGATTGCCGATGCAAATACAGCGGACGACGGTTCAACTTTCCTTTTTGCCGTGGGAGACGGAAATCATTCGCTTGCAACCGCAAAAGTAGTTTGGGAAGAATACAAGCAAAAGCTTTTGGATCAAGGAGCATCAGAGGCAGAACTTGAAGCTAATCCCGTGCGCTATGCCCTGGTGGAAATCGTGAACATTTATGACGCGGGCCTTACGTTTGAGCCGATTCATCGTGTACTCTTTAATGCAAAAATTCAGGAGATGATTGATTTTGTCTCGGAAAAACTTGGCGGAAAAATAAAGGCCTGTGCCTCAGACTCGGAGCTTGAAAAACTTGTACGGGATTCCAATGCGGGTTTCGGTTTTGTCTATACTTCAGCAGGCAAGACAGAATACAGGTTCATGGACACCGACATACAGGAGCTTGCGGTAAGCAGGATGCAGCCGGCACTTGATGAATACATTGCGGCAAACAACATGGCCGGAGGCAACCTGGAGATTGACTACATCCACGGAAGCGATGAAGTGTTCAGGCTTGGGAAAAAAGAGGGTGTGGTAACGGTAATGCTGCCGCCAATCGCAAAGGACAGCTTCTTTGCCACAATCCAGAACTCAGGCCCCCTGCCAAGAAAAAGCTTCAGCATGGGAGAGGCATCGGAAAAACGATATTATCTTGAATGCCGTCGATTGTTCTAGACGGGTTTTAACCGCATCTATTCTAGCCCCTGACGATACGGAGTATGGAGTCTCCAAATGAGCGTGCCTTGTTTTCTCCTATTCCGTTGCAGTTCATAAGTTCCCTTGTTGAGCCCGGCTTTTTTTGCGCTATGTCGAACAGCGTCTTGTCTCCAAAAATCACGTAAGGCGGTACATTCATCTCGTCGGCGGTCTTTTTCCTCCATGCGCGTAATTCCTGTGCGATTCTCTGTCCTTCCTCGTCGTTTTCATCAACAGGCATGATCTTTGCCTTGGGAGTAGGCTTTGTGGCATTGATTTTTTTCTTTTCGTATGTCCGTGTTTTTTTGCCACGGTAAGATTCTGCCTTTATTGCCCCGCCTGGATTTGCACATATGTCACAGCAGCAGGATGGTTTTACGGCACCGGGAGACAAGGGGTTGTAATATTCCCCAAAGTATGACATAAGGAAATGCCGCCTGCATGTCCTTGACTCACAATAGGCCAGCATTCCCTGAAGAAGTCTTTCTGCATTCTCCGGGTTTTCCTTTTCATTAAAAAAATACCTTATCTTATGGGCATCCGCACTGGTGTAAAGGAGAAGGGCCTCTCCGGGAAGTCCGTCACGTCCTGCACGTCCTATTTCCTGATAGTACTGCTCGATTGACTTGGGCAGGTTGTAGTGTATTACAAAACGCACGTCAGGTTTGTTTATTCCCATGCCGAATGCGAGTGTTGCCACGATAATGTTCACCTTGTCCTGAATGAAAGCGTTCTGGTTTGCGGCCCTTTGATCATCACTTAATCCCGCATGATAGTTTATGGCCCTGATTCCAAAATCATTCAATGCCTGAGTCAGCTCATCCACCTGTTTCCTGGAAAAACAATAGATGATTCCACTTTGTTCCGGCCGTTCAAGGATATAGTCACGGGTTTGTGTGAATGCATTGGTTTTACGCTGTACTTCAAGATGAAGGTTTGGGCGGTTAAAGCTGGAGATGAGGATTTGAGGATTTTCCATGTGCAGGTGCCTGATGATGTCCTCGCGAACCTGTTTTGTAGCAGTTGCAGTAAGGGCAAGACATACAGCGTCATGAAACTGTTCCCTTATGCCTGCAATCTCCATGTAATCGGGGCGGAAATCATGCCCCCATTCACTTACACAGTGCGCCTCGTCTATCGTGATGCAGTCTATATGGATTCCCTCTGAATGCAATAGGTCCTGGATTTTTCTAGAGGAAAGGCCTTCCGGGGAAACATAAAGCAGTTTGATTTTTCCCCTCCGAATCTCTTCGCTAGTCTGCCTGTATGTCCCCCAGTCCAGGCTTGAATTAATTACAGCAGCCGGAACTCCGTATGCCTCCATCTGCGAGACCTGATCCTGCATGAGCGCAATAAGGGGAGAGACGACAACAGTCATTCCTGAAAACATGAGTGCAGGAATCTGATAGCATAGTGATTTGCCTCCACCAGTTGGCATGACCGCAAGAGTATCCCGTCCGTCCAGCACGTTTTGAATCACTTCTTTTTGCATGGGCCTGAATGAATCATATCCAAAGACTGTCTTTAAGATTTGCTCAGGTTCCTTTTCCATTTCGACGGAATCCTCCAGATAAAGAACTTGATTTGCACGTATCTGCAAAGCCATCTGTGCCGATAAAGCCCTTACAGCCCCCAGAAGTAAATTATATCGTTTTTCTTCCACTTGTAAACTCCTTCATAAAAAATTCATCACCCCCCTTGCATAAACACCTCTCTTTTGATACATTATAGAAACGAGCCGGCTTGGTGGAATGGTAGACACTACAGACTCAAAATCTGCTGCGAGCAATCGCGTCTGAGTTCAAGTCTCAGAGCCGGTATAAAGGGGCTTTCGTGTTGAATGCCCCTTTTTTTGTTTCATAAATCAATTTCCAGGCCACCTTCCTTGCTGCGGTACATGACCGTCTCCATCATGTGTCCTTCTTCTATGAAATCTGAATTCTCCATGTCAGCAATTGTGCGTGCCGTCTTAAGGCATGAAGAGACTGCCCTGGGAGAAAAGCTGTATTTAGCCTTTGCATCATCAAGTACTTTTTCTGCGCTAGGGGTGCATTTGCAGTATTCGATTACCTCAGATGGCTCAAGGCTTGCATTCCTTTTGTTCTGCCTTTCCTTTTGAACCTTTGCCGCAACGGCTATTTTCTTCCTTAATTCAGACGTGGACAAGGGTGGTGATGAGTTTTTGTTTTCGTCAAAGACAGGAATGTCCACCTGAACCCTGATGTCTACCCTGTCCAAAAGCGGCCCCGAGAATTTCCTCCAGTACTGTTCAATTGAATGGGATGAGCACAGGCATAATTTTTCTTTTGAACCGTAAAAACCGCACGGGCATGGATTGGTGGCTATCAGCAGCTGGAACCTTGCAGGGTAACATGTTGAACGTCCCGCACGGCTTAAGCTTATCATTCCGCTTTCCAGGGGAACACGCAGCATCTGCAGAACAGAGCTTTTGAATTCAGCCCCCTCATCCAAAAACAGGACACCGTTATGTGCAAGGCTTATTTCTCCCGGAGAACAGTGAAGTCCTCCGCCGCACATTCCCTCTATGCTTGCCGTTTGATGTGGCTGCCTGAACGGAGGAATGCGCATCAGCCTCTGGTCGGAAGGCAAGAGACCCGCAATTGAATAGATTCTTGTTACAGGAATGGCCTGCTCTTTTTCCAACAGAGGCAACAGAGCCTGAAACTTCTGCAATGCAAGGGACTTTCCGCAACCGGGAGGCCCAAATGCAATAAGGTTATGTCCACCCGCCGCTGCCACCTGAAGTGCGCGTACAAGATTCTGCTGATTCTTTACCTCCGCATATTCAAGTTCAGGCCTTTCTGCCGGGAAATAAATTCCTTCAATATTAACCGCATCCTTGGGAAGGCCGTTTGCCTCGTCATCCACTTCCTCCCTTTTACGGCAATATTTTTCCGGATCCATCAGCGCCCTGAATGCCTGGCAAAGATTTTCTGCCTCAAACACCCTCATGCCACGTACTTCCCTTGCTTCTTCCCCATTCCCGGACGGAACGATGCAGTGTGTGATGCCTTTTTCAAAAGCTGTGTTCACCGCCGCATTTATTCCGCGTACTGGACGGACTTTTCCGTTAAGCTCCAGTTCCCCCATTACAAGGACAGACTGTGGTTCCGGCTTTTCAAGAACAGAATCACCATCCTCCTTGGCCTTTAGGACTGCAAGTGCAATGGCAAGGTCAAATCCGGCACCTTCCTTTCTTACATCCGCTGGAGAAAGGCTTATCAAAACCCTCTCTGGCGGAAACTCATAACCACAATTCCTGATTGCAGAGCGCATGCGTTCACGGCTTTCCTTAACCGCACCATCCGCAAGCCCCACAATATCCACCGCAGGAATCCCACGCCTAAGGTCAACTTCCACGCTGACCAAGGCCCCTTCAAAGCCAAAAGGCGAAAAACAAAAAATCTGCATAATACCTCGTAGACGAAAATTTTTCCGTTCTACATAATTACTGGTAATCAATTTGCGGTTTTTAACAAAAATTTGGAAAAAAAATTAAAAAAAATTTGAATTTTTTATGTTCCCGTGAGCTCTGGCTGTAATCCTTGACAAACTGCGGCTTTTGGGGTAGTATCCCCTTACACATCAAAGGCGATGTGAATTCTATTTTTTTCTTTAGGATTCACCTCGCCCTTTTTTTTTACCGGAAAATGGCAGGAGGAAAAAAATGGCAGTGACAAATGTACCGGAGCTTTTTGGTTCTAATGTTTTCAATCAGCAGGTAATGAAAGACCGTCTTCCAAAAGAGACCTTCAAGGCGCTGAAAAGGACATTTGAGGATGGAGAGCCTCTGAACCTTGATGTTGCAAACCAGGTGGCCCACGCAATGAAAGAATGGGCAATAGAAAAGGGTGCGACACACTACGCCCACTGGTTCCAGCCGCTTACCGGAATCACTGCCGAAAAACACGACAGCTTCATAAACCCTTCTGATGACGGTAGCGTTATAATGTCATTCAGCGGTAAGGAGCTTGTCAAGGGAGAGCCTGATGCTTCCTCGTTTCCTTCCGGAGGTACAAGGGCAACTTTCGAGGCCCGCGGTTACACTGTCTGGGATCCGACCGTCTATCCTTTTGTAAAAGAGCATACCCTGTGCATTCCCACCGCATTCTGTTCATACACAGGAGAGGCACTGGATAAAAAGACACCGCTTTTGCGCTCAATGGAAGCCTTGAACAAGCAGAGCCTCAGGATACTCAAACTTTTTGGAAACAATATCGTAAGGCATGTCACGACAACCGTTGGACCGGAGCAGGAATACTTTATTGTTGACGAAAAGCTCTACAACCAGAGGAAAGACCTTCGCATGACGGGACGTACTTTGTTTGGAGCAAAACCGAGCAAGGGACAGGAAATGGACGACCAGTATTTTGCCGCCCTTAAAGCGCGCATCGTGGAATACATGGAAGATTTGAATGAAACCCTGTGGAAATATGGAATCACGTCAAAGACAGAGCACAACGAGGTTGCCCCCGCCCAGCACGAGATGGCACCGATTTTCTCCACAACGAACATTGCCGCCGACATGAACCAGCTGACGATGGAAGTCATGAAGAAAGTTGCACGCCGCCATGGACTTGTATGCCTCCTGCACGAGAAGCCTTTTGCAAGACTCAACGGTAGCGGAAAGCATAACAACTGGAGCCTGGCAACAAACGAGGGGGAAAACCTTCTTGATCCGGGTGACAATCCTCAGAAAAATGCCCAGTTCATTCTTTTTGTAACGGCCATTGTAAAGGCTGTGGATGAATTCCAGGACCTCCTCAGAATATCCGTGGCATCCGCAAGCAATGACCACCGCCTTGGAGCAAACGAGGCACCGCCTGCAATCATTTCCATCTTTATGGGGGAAGAACTTCAGGCTGTCCTTGAGTCAATAAAGAACGGCACCCATTACGACAAAGTGTCCAAGAAAAAGATGACCCTGGGAGTTGATGTCCTGCCGCCTATTCCAAAGGATTCAACAGACAGGAACAGAACCTCTCCGTTTGCATTTACCGGAAACCGCTTTGAATTCCGTTCTGTCGGATCTTCTCTTTCCATCTCGGGCCCCAACACCGTGCTTAATTCCATTGTTGCCTATGTACTCAAAGGCTTTGCAGATGAGCTTGAGGGAAAGAAGGATTTCCAGCAGGCATTGAACGAGCTTATAAAGAGGGAGCTGAACGCACACTGGCGCATCATTTTCAACGGAAACGGTTATGATGAAAGCTGGATCAAGGAAGCTGAAAAACGTGGCCTTTTGAACCTGCACACACTTCCCGAGGCAATGGAACACTATCTTGACCCAAAGAACGTAAAGATGTTCATGGATCTTGGAATCTACAACAAGACGGAGATAGAAAGCCATTACGAGATAAAGCTGGAAAAATACTGCCAGGTCCTGAACATAGAGGTCCAGACCATGCTGGAGATGATAAACAAGGACATCCTTCCCGCCGCATTCAGGTATATGCGTGACGTTAGCAAGACCGCAATTGATCTGGAAGCTGTTTTACCGGGAGTCAAGTGTACCGCCGAAAAGAATCTGCTTATGACCCTTAGCGGACTTACAGATGAGCTTGCACAGAATGCGGAAAACCTCTGTCAAAAGCATATCCAGACCAAGGAATGCCAGGATTACATGAGCGAGGCAAAGAGCTATGCGCAAAATGTCCTTCCGGCAATGGCAGAGACCAGGGCTGTCGCAGATCAGATCGAATCACTTTTGGGCGAGGATTACAAGCCTTATCCAAGCTATGAGGACCTGCTCTTTCTGGTTTAATCCGTTCAATTGACAAAAAACAATTGCACCTCTATAATCAATGTAGAGGTGCAGATTATGAAAAAAGTATTTTCTGGTTTTTCCGTTTGTTTTTTAGCCATATTTCTTTTTGTCTCATGTGCAAGTACTCCAAAGGCTCAGGTTCGTCCGGAGGAAAATTTTTATTGGACAATAGAAGGAACTTCCAAAAGCGGTCAGCCGTCATATGTTCATATCCTGGGAACAATTCACATGGGAGATGACAGGCTTTTTCCCCTTCCTGAGTCAATAATGAATGATTTCAATAAATCCAAGCGTGTTGTCGCCGAAATCGGTTCTGATGACATTCAGGAACTTGAAATAAAAATGCTTACGGTCATGATGGAAAGCGTTGTAAATGCCAGGGGACGTGACCTTTCAAAAGAGCTTACGGCGGAAGAAGTTGCGGTTGTGGTGAGTCAGATCGGAATGCAGGGATTTACCGTACTGCGCATGATGGAACCGTGGCTTCTTACTTATACCCTTGCATCTCTTCAATGGTCAAATTCAGGCCTTAGTTCAGAAAAGGGCGTGGACACCGTGCTCATGGGAATGCTTACGGAATCAGGCCGCAAATGGGAAGGACTTGATACGGCAGATTTTCAGCTGGATGTCCTGAGGTTCGGAACCTATGACCAGCAGCTTTTTATGCTCAAGGAACAGATTGCGGAAATCATGGATCCAAGCGAAAGCGATGACACTCTGGTCAAAATGTATGACGCATATCTAAAGGGTGATGCTGACCTGCTCTCAGAGATAATTTTTTCTGATGAAGAGGCGGAAATGGCTGATCTGGATGTCGATACAGTCAAGTTCCTGCTTGAATACAATAATATGATGGTAACCAAGAGAAACAAGGCGTGGGCGGAAAAAATCAAGGAATGGCTCAAGGAAGGCGAGGAAACCTTCATTTTTGCCGGTTCGGCCCATTTCCTGGGGGATGACTCTGTGTTTAAGTACCTTAAGAAAAACGGGGTGCTTGCAAAGGATTAATGCCGGTATTGGACAGGCTGTGTAAATTTTCGGGGTTCCCTCTATACTTCAATCAAAAAAAATGATAAAATGAAAATATCATGGGTAAAGTATTTGTTTTTGTAAATCAGAAGGGTGGAGTCGGCAAGACCACTTCTGCGATTAATATCGGTGCCTACATTGCTATGGCCGGTAAAAAGGTTCTTCTTGTAGACTTTGACAGTCAGGGCAATATGTCCAGTGGAGTCGGAGTCAGCAAGGACAAGCCCACTGTATATGAACTCATTGCGGGAACTGCAACTGCCTCACAGGCAATCAAGCATTCAGCTGTTCCGGGCCTTGATGCCATTAGTGCGTCAATTGATTTGTCGGGTGCGGCAATTGAGCTTGTTGATCAGGAAAACCGTGAGTTCTTCCTTAAGAAAGCCCTGGATCCGCTCAGATCCTCGTACGACTATATTTTGATCGACTGTCCGCCGTCTTTGGGAATCCTTACCCTGAACGGACTTGCCGCGGCCGATGCGGTTCTTGTTCCCATGCAGTGCGAGTATTTTGCACTTGAAGGTATTACCCTTCTTTTGCAGACTGTCAAAAAGGTCCAGCAGAGCATCAATCCGGAACTTGTAATTGGCGGCATTTTCTTTACGATGTACGACAGCAGGACACGTCTTGCCCAGGATGTCGTCATGCAGGTAAAAAGCTATTTCAAGGATGTGGTATTCAACACAATCATTCCAAGAAACATAAAGCTTTCCGAGGCACCGTCACATGGTCAGCCGATATGTCTGTATGACCCGGTATGCGTTGGTGCAAAGAGCTACGAAAAACTGTCAGAAGAGGTGATTAACCGTGGCTAAATCAACTGGATTAGGTAGAGGTCTGGATGCACTCATGTCGGAAGCCCAGGTCGGGGGAATCACTTCAATATCCTCTCCTGCTCATGCCACTGAACAGCCCAAGACTTCACTTCCAAAAGGTCTTACACCGGACGAAAATGGTACTCTGTGGGTTAATCCTAATTTGCTTAAGCCCAATCCTCATCAGCCGCGCCGTTATTTTGACGAGGAAAAGCTCAATGAACTGACTGAATCCGTACGCCGTGAGGGTGTGGTTCAGGCTCCTGTAATTGAAGATGCAGGTGACGGTTCATTCTATATAATTGCCGGTGAACGCCGTGTTCGTGCCGCAAAAGCAGCAGGCCTGGAGAAAATTCCGGTTCAGCTTAGAAAATATTCAGACAGCCGTAAGCTTGAGGTTGCACTCATCGAGAACATTCAGCGCACAGACTTGAATCCGATAGAAGAAGCCCTTGCCTATGGAGAGCTGATGGAGATGGAGGGAATTACCCAGGAGGATCTGGCAGCCCGTGTTGGAAAAAGCCGTTCCGCTGTGGCAAACAGTCTCCGTCTGTTAAAGCTTTCTCAGGAAATCCAAAATGCCATTGCAGACGGTTCCGTGAGTCCGGGGCATGCACGTGCCCTCTTGAGCGTCATCAATCCGGCTGATCAGACAGTTTTGTTCAACAGGATCATCAAGCAGGGACTTTCGGTACGTGAGGCAGAAAAGCAGGCACAGGAATTGAACAACGGTTCCCGCGCAGGCAAAGATAAAAAAATAGAGGCTCCGTCCATTGTTCCGGATAAGAGGGATCCTGATTACGTTGCCATAGAGAATAAATTCAGGGATGCCTTTGGAACAAAAGTTCAGATGAAGGGTGATTACGACAAGGGCACGATTACAGTTCATTATTTTACAAAGGATGATCTGGACAGGATTTACCAGATTATAGTTAAATAAAGAAAGACATACAAAAACAGGAGGTGTTTATGTCAGACGAAAACACAAACATGAATGATGACCCATGGAAAGTAACTTCACATGAAGAAGTAAAGAGCACAAACGAGGTGGTACCTGTAAAGGCGGATGCTTCAAATTCAAATTTAAGCGTAGATGCACTTCGCAGCGATTTTGGCCTTGTGTCAATGATCTGCGGAATCATTTCCATAATTTTCGGCTTCACACCCTGGGGTATACTCGGATTGATTTTTGGAATCCTTTCAAACCGCGGCAAAAAGAACTCTCAGGCTACAGCTGGCATAGTATGCTCTATTGTCGGATTTGTCCTGCATTTGATCCTTCTGATTGTCTTCGTAATCATTTACTTCAGTTTCATGATGAGGATCTTTACTTCCGAAGGTTTCCCCGGCAATTTTAATTATTAATTCATGCACCTTCAGGAATTGATGTTCCTGGAGGTTTTCTTTATCTCCTGCAACAAGAGGAGGCTCCCATGGAATTTGACAGGCAGCAGTATTTAAAGATTCTGTGCGGTGATTATCCGGATTTTCTGGATGACTATATTCAGTTGCCTTTGCTACAGAGGCTGTCTGGGGTCGGGCTTTTATGTGGCACTGACTGGACTCCGCTTTTTCACAATCAGTTTTATTACTCACGTCTTGAGCATTCCATTGGGGTGGCTCTTATTGTATGGAACTTTACCCATGACAAAAAACAGACCATAGCAGGCCTTTTCCATGATGTTGCGACACCCGCTTTCAGCCACGTTGTTGATTTTCAAAAAGGGGATGTGCAGACTCAGGAAAGCACCGAAAAACTTACAAGCCGAATCATAAACGACGACATTGTTTTAAGCGAGCTTTTGTTCAGCCAGGGAATCTACAAATACGAGATAGACGATTACCACCAGTATCCGATTGCAGACAACAACATTCCGGGGTTGAGTGCGGACCGTCTTGAATACATGTTCCCGTCTGGGGCTGCTCTTGACGGCATTTGGGAAATGTCAGACATAAAAGACTGTTATTCTCAGATCCGTGTTCTTGCAAATGAGGTTGGACAGCAGGAACTTGGCTTTATATCCGCAGAAGCTGCCCTTGAATATACCAAAAAATTCCTAAAGACAAGCATGATCCTTCAGCATAATGAGGACAAGGTTGCGATGCAGCTTATGGCAGATGTTCTTAGCCGTGCCATGGAGTGTGGCTTTATAGATGAACGTGACCTCCTTTTTATGAACGAGGAATACCTTATAACAAAGTTTGAGGGACTTGCCTCACGCAATCTGGATCCAAAGTTTACCAGACTGTTCAGGACATTCAGAAACATGAAGACCGTGATGCATACTTTTGCACCTATAGAGGACGCATACTGTGTTTCTCTGGATGTAAAAAAACGCTTTGTTGATCCGCTTGTTCAGACGGCAGGTCAGGGATCAAAAAGGCTTTCTCAGATAAGTTCCGAGGGAGAAAAATGTATTCATGAATTCCTGTCATACAAGGATACACCCTACGGCTGTGTCAAATGGGTCTGTTGATGTACGGAAAAAAAATCCTCATCGTTGGAACGGACACAAACGCTGTTCATGCTTTTTCCAAGGACTTTGAGATTGAGCTTGTTTCTTCCGTTTCCTTTATTGACACCGTCCTGTTCAGCTTCATGCCGGACATAATTGTCCTTGACTCAATGTATGACGCGGACATCAGGAGCATACGTGAAAATCCCAAGCTTTCCAGAGTACCAGTTTTGCTTGTGGCCGAGAATGTATCCTACCTTAAGAATTTTTCACAGATTCTTGGCATTCCATATCTGCTTGTGTGCAACAGTGCGATTCTTTCCAACCAGGCTTTTCAGGATCACCTTAAGAAGATTGCTGAGGTTAAGGTCAAACTTTTGCCGCCAAAAACCAGCTCCCTAGTAAAGCAGACAATCCTGAACATAAACATGTCTTATTCAAGTCCGATAACACGGGATGTACTTGCACAAAAATTGAATGCCAGCGCCGACTATCTTTCGCGCATATTCAAAAAGGAAATGGGAATGCAATTGTGGGATTACGTCAATGCATACAGGCTGTCGGAGGCAAAGAACATGCTTCTGGAGACGGGGCGTTCAATCAAGGATATTTCATTCAGCACGGGCTTTTCTGATCCCGCTTATTTTACTCGTCTTTTTCATCGGATGTACGGGCTTTCTCCAAGTTCGTACCGGAGCCGATGAATGCCGCTATCTGCTGCATCGCATTTTTTGTTTCGGGGAAGTTCTGCCTTAATGCCCAGCTGTGGAACATGTCTTTTTTGAGTATCTGGACTGTGGCACCGTTTTCTCCGATTTTCTGGACAAGGGCGTCAGTGCTTTTGCTGAACATGTCCCTGCTTCCGTAAATCAAAAGTGTAGGCGGAAATCCCTTGTACTGCATGCACAGGACTTCACGGTCAACGCTTCCCTGCGGAATGTTCCTGTACCATACTGATTCAATTTTATCTGATATTTCCATTGAAAGAATGGGGTCGTTTTTTTCTTCCTCTATGAATGTTTCCTTCCATGCATCCTGTCCGATTCCGGGCATCGGTGAAACTGCAACAATGTGGCCTGGCTTCCTGTTTACGCGGTTGCAAAGGCCAAGTGCAAGATTTGCTCCTATGCCGTCCCCCATGAAAGTTACGTTCTGTGCAAGAAAATCCCTGAGTATTTCTGACCATGCCCTCTGAAGATAATGCAATGCTATTCTTACAGTTGCCTTGGGTGCAAGCGGATAAAACGGCATGAATACTGTTGCACCTGTCTCTTTTATCAATGCTGCGGCTGTCTTAAAATGCATGTCGTTCGGCGGCATGAAACCAGCTCCACCGGATATGAGCATTATGGCTGTCTTGCATGAAACATCGCGTGGTGCGATCTTGAACATGCAGTGCTCGCCAAATTCAAGCTTTTCTACGTCAAATTTATTTTGTATGAAGTCAGGAACGTCATTTCTGTTTTGAGGCTGTTCCAGTGATTCGTATAATGCTTTTTTAACTGAGCCATTCAATTTGGCCTCGGCAATCTTGTACTGAATACTCATGCATTAACTTTACCACATTAATTGCATAAAAACAAGTCCCAAATAATCTTCAAAATCTGCTCCCATCGGATTCCGTATCTCAGAACAAGATGAATCATATTGAAAACTTTAGCACCTTCAATTATACTTGAATCATGAAGAACACGAAGAATGATGAGCTGGCGGTTTGTGGTTTTGCGGCTGTCAAGATGCTGGAGAAAAAAGGATGGGAGCGCATTACCCGCCTGTATTTCGTTCAGGAGAGGTCTCCTTTGTTTGGGGGACTTTGTAAAAAACTTGCCTCGGTAAAAAAGCCTTACAATGTGGTAAAGGATCCTGTTGAGCTGGAAAGGCTCTGTGGTTCAGTCCACCATCAGGGAGTTGTTGCGATGATTGAAACTCCGCACATTCCTCCTCTTACAACCGATGACACCGACCGATGGATTTCGGAATCGGAAAACGCCGTGGTTCTGGACAGGGTGGGAAACGCAAACAATCTGGGAGCCATAGTCCGCAGTGCCGCATTTTTTGGAATAAAGAACATCGTCATTCCTCTTGATGAAGCCCAGTCATCGGTGACGACAAGTTCGTATCGTGTTGCCGAAGGTGGAATGGAATTCGTGAACATCTATTCGATTAAATCAATTCCACGCCTGCTTGGTGCCATGGAAGGAAAGATGGTCCGTCTTGGAACAGCCCTTGACGGAAAGGAAAGCCCCCGCAGCATAAAGAAACTTGCAGATGGAAAACCCGTCATCCTGATTTTGGGAAACGAAGAAAACGGAATAAGCGATGTGGTAAGGCAAAACTGCGATCATCTTGTATTGATTCCACCGGCCGGAGAAAAACAGGTGGACAGCCTAAATGTTGCCCAGGCTTCTTCAATTTTAATGTACGAACTTTCTTGTGGGGTTGTGAAATGAAAACACTTTTAAAAAAAATATTCTTGGCTTTAACTTTGTTTTGTGTATTTTCCTGTGTAACAGCCGGTGCCCAGACAATCATATTTATAGAAGAAGACGGAATCTTAAAGCGGCCCATAACCGATGAGGAAAGGTGCATCTCATATACCCAGCTTTCTCCTTTTGGACGTAATCTTTGGGTTGATGCAGGCATTACGGCTGGTGCGGCGGGCGGATATATAACTGCTCTTGCACTTAAGGCAACAATGGATTTCCCTGATTTTAACGGAACAATCTATGACAGGGAAGCTGTTCCTTCGATTGACCAGTGGGCCATGAGGCCATACAATAAGGCGTTGGACGTGACGGGAACCGTAACATGTGCCCTTGATATGGTGGCATTCCCTCTTGCGACATTTGGATTGGAATTCCTGTTCGGAAATTTACCCAAGCAGGACGGAATTACCGTTGGCCTTATGTATGTGGAGTCGGTTCTGTTGACCCAGGCGTTAAAGGATTTGATAAAGATTTGTGCGTTGCGTGTAAGACCCTACATGTATTTTGACGATTATGATGAAGGTGCAATTGAATACCACGATTTTGAATTCTCCATGCCCAGCGGTCATACAGCCAATGCCTTTATGGGAGCCTCATTCCTGAGTTACGTTTTCTGCGCATATTATCCCAACTCCGCATGGAAGATTCCGGTGGTAGCAACTTCCTACGCCTTTGCTTTTGGAACCGCCGCCTTACGCATGCTGAGCGGAAACCACTTCTTTACCGACGTACTTGCCGGTGCCGCAATCGGAACCCTGTGCGGTTTTGGAGTACCCTTCATCCACACCTTCCTTGAAAAACCAAATGCAAGAAAGCGGACAGCCTCAAGTGGAAATCCAGTCCTCGAATTAAGCGCCCTACCTCTTGGAGTCCAGGTCACGGTTTTGTTTTAGGAATGCTCAAATGCAGTAGTCGGGGCCGGTGAAGGATTTTGTCTTGGCCTGTGCTACAAGGTATTCCAGGGTTTTGCCTTCAAGGTAGTTTCTTATGACTTCGTAGAGACCCTCCCACATTGCAAGGGTGGAGCATTCGTCCTTTTTGGGACAGGTGTTTTCCGGGGTTGAAAGGCAGGCTATCGGAGCCAGATCTCCCTCCGTAATCCTTAGTATTTCCGCAACTGTATATTGAGAGGGCTTTTTTGACAGCTTGTAGCCTCCCTGTGGTCCCCTTACGCTTTGCAGGAGTCCGAACTTGCTTAAAAGTGAAGTAATTTGTTCAAGATATTTTATGCTGATTCCCTGACGCTCGGATATGTCCTTTAAGGCGGTGTATTCGCTAGTGTCGTGCTGTGCCAGATCAATCATAAAACGTAAAGCATATCGTCCGCGTGTTGAAATCTTCATAACCTCACCTTGTTTAAAAATCAAGCATAAATATCTTATATGATTTAATTATAAAACAAAATAGCTGAATTGTCTAGGTAAAAAATAGGGAATTGACGCAAGCTAGGCGGGTGTCCATTAAGGTTGTTAAGTACTGTCATTCCGGACTTGATCCGGAATCTCAACGCTATATAAGATGTAGATGCTGAATCAAGTTCAGCATGACAATACTTTTTAGACAGTCCCTAATTTAATTGATAATTTACTTTAAATATTGTATCCTTAAAAAGATTTGTTTGATGGAGGAAACATGCTGCAGATTATTCTTTCCGTGGGATTTTGCGTTTTGATGCTTGGCGTTATGGTGGCTGTCAGGATCTGGCAGAAGAAGTCAATTAAAAAGATTTACGAGGATCTTAAGGAAAAGGACTATTCATATACGCTTTTGATAAAGGGTTGCGACTGGGGGCCTGCGGTTGACCGTATGATTCTTGCTCCAGGAAAGCATTTTGATGATTTTACACCCGAGGACTTTGACCCGGAGAAATTCAGCGTAAAAGTTTCCACCCAGCGTTATCTTGAGGATGGACAAATCGACTGTTATTCCGGCACGGTAAAGGTTGTGGGGGCATGCCCGTGTGACATTGACGGAAATCCCCTGGCAGGTTTTGATGAATCAGAAGAAGGTGAAGACGAACCTGAAGAATTGAACGGAGGCCACATCCTTCTTACTCTTGAATACGGTCCTGAAATGGGGGAGACAAATCCGTTTACATACAATTTCAAGACGCAGCAGAACGAATGGAAGGACAAATTCGATTTTAAGATAGAGCATCCCAAGCTTCCTGAACCAATTGTGGAATGCAGCGACTGGTATTGCAGCGAAGCACAGCAGTTTGACGACATCAAGACTGGAAACGAGCTTACTGCTACATCATGGTGTCCCCCTTCTGACGGTAAAAAACATCCTTTGATTGTGTGGCTTCACGGGGCAGGTGAGGGTGGAACTGATCCTATGGTTGTGCTTTTGGGAAACAAGGTTACTGCACTTGTAAGCCAGAAGATTCAGGATTATTTTGGAGGCGCGTATGTCCTATGTCCTCAAAATCCTACCGTATGGATGCAGCATGGAAACACTCCCTATGACATTTTGCAGCAGGACAGTCCGACCCATGTTTCAAAATACACTCATTCATGCAAAAAGGTAATAGATTCATTCATCTCAAAACACGATGACATTGACAGAAAACGAATCTATATCGGTGGATGTTCCAATGGCGGTTACATGACCATAAACATGCTCCTGAATTATCCCAATTTCTTTGCGGCGGCATATCCTGTGTGCGAGGCCTACAGCGATTCATGGATGAGTGATGAGGATATAAAGGCCCTGGGAAAAATTCCTTTGTGGTTTGTTGCGGCCAAGAATGATGACACAGTTGATCCAGAAAAACACATGATTCCGACAGTCCGGCGCTGTCTTGAGCTGAACGGGGCTTCCAACGTGCGCATGAGCCTTTTTGATGACGTGCATAACTCTTTCGGAAGCTATTACGGCCACTGGTCATGGATTTACCTTTTCAACGATGAATGTGTCTCGGAGGATGATGAAGTTCTGTGGGAATGGATTTCAGAGAAGGAATTGATAGAGGCCTCGTCAAAATAACCGTATCTGCCAAACCCTCTTGGATAAAACCTAAGATTTTTGATTAAAGCTGACGATACTATTATAAAGGTGTGCCTTGTTGGAAAAACAGAAGGCGAAAATTGAACGCCTTGCACGGAGTAAACGATGAAAAAACTTTTTGTTGTACTGATTTTTGCACTTTTACCAGCCTTGTCTTGTTTTGCTCAGTTTGATATTGGAATAGGCTCTGATTTAGCCATTCGTACCGGTGCCTCAGAAACTACGATGATGTCGCTGAATCTAGGCGGTTATATGTATCCACAGGACCGATGGTATGGTTTTTACCGTCCTGTCTCAATTTCCTATGGAAGCACTGACATAAAGAATAACTATCAGTTTCTGGCTGATTTCGGCCTTGGATTTGGTACCCGTCTTGAGTTGAACGAGGAAAGCTCATTCAGGTTTGGAATTGCTCCGGTTTTTACTTATGACAGGATTAAGAATACCTCTGTTTCTTCGGATGCTGCTTCGACGGTGTGGCTGGGATTTTCTCTGGATGCCCACTATCAGTACGAGCCTTTTGCCGATGAACAGGTTTCCCTTGCCCTGTGTATTGGCAGCCGTTTCCAGTACAGTCCGTTCAGGCTGTATTCCCAGAACGAGGATCTGGCAGGAGGACAGCTCATTTTGATTAAACCCTATGCCGGAATCACAATCACATTCGACACCTCAATAGACCGCTACACGATGAATGGACCGGGGTTGTAATAATGCGTAATGCGTAATTCGTAATTCAGAATGCGTAATTTTGAATGCTGAAAGTTGAAAGTTTAAAATGACAAAGGCCGTGAGTTTTCCGTTTTGGGTAAACCCACAGCCTTTTTTTTATGCGGTCATTCCGCTTATTTTTTCTTTCCCTGGTTGGCTACTGCTTCCATTTTGGCTTTGAGGGCTTCCTGGTCGCCGAGGTAATAGTGCTTTACAACCTTAAAGTTGTCGTCAAACTCGTAAACAAGAGGTGTTCCTGTCGGGATGTTTACTCCAAGGATTTCCTCGCTGCTCAGGTTGTCAAGATACTTTACCAGTGCGCGGAGGCTGTTTCCGTGTGCGGCAATGATTACGCGCTTTCCGGCCTTCATGTCTGCCATGATTGTCTCAAGGAAGAATGGAACTACACGCTCGATTGTTGTCTCAAGGCTTTCGTTCTGTGGCAGGAAGAATGGGTCTACATCGCGGTACATGGCCTGCTTCTTTGCAGAACGTTCATCATCATCAGAAAGTACTGGTGGCTTAACGTCAAAAGAACGGCGCCAGATCTTTACCTGGTCTTCTCCAAACTTTGCGGCTGCCTCAGACTTGTTCTTTCCCTGAAGGTCTCCGTAATGCCTTTCGTTGAGCTTCCATGTCTTGTAAACCGGGAGCCATGCCCTGTCCATTTCGTCAAGGATATGGTTCAAGGTATGGATTGCACGCTTAAGGTATGAAGTGTAGCATACGTCAAAATCATATCCTTCTTCCTTAAGAAGTTTTCCGGCTGACTTTGCTTCCTCATGACCTTTTTCGCTTAAATCAACATCTGTCCAACCGGTGAAAAGATTCAATTTGTTCCATTCTGATTCACCGTGGCGAACTAAAACTAACTTTGTCATACGATACTCCTATAATTCGCAGAGTATATCACAAATACCTGCTCTTCTCAACCTTATTGGACGTTATTTTTCTGTTTCTCTTCAAGTGCCTTTGCTGCGGCTTCTTCTTTCTTCGCTTCCTTTTTGTCCTTTATGTCGGCAAATCCGATGAACACTGCAATCAGTCCGATGAATGCGGCGAAAACCGGAGCACAGCCCTTTAAAAATGCCACAACATCAGGCCCCCATGCCAGGCCGCTTCCTGCAGGGAGACATGCAAATACACAGAATGCGATAAGAATTATACCAACGATTAATGCAACCATTTTATTCCTCCACGTGATAATTCAGTCCATACATTATCCCACAGAAAGAAAATCAAGTCAATTGATAAACGGAATCTTGAAAAACTCATTTTCAAGGATTTTTTTTTTGAATGCCTGTAATTCGTAATCTACACATGGTATAAAGACTGATACAATTATCCCATTTTCAATTACGAATTACGAATTAAGAATTACGAATTAGTTTTTCCCCACAAGGCACATCCATTCGGCTTCGGCGCAGAGGGTATCTCCAACGTAGGCCTTTCCGCTCTGCTTTACCATCTTTGGTGTGCACCTAAGGTTCTGTATTTCCATCCGTACAGTGTCACCGGGACGTACCTGATGGCGGAATTTTACCTTGTCCACTGTGGCCAGGAAAAACAGGCTTCCTTCCTCAAACATCTTCTGATGGCTCAAGGCGGCTCCTCCACCCTGTGCCATTGTTTCAACCAGGATTACACCCGGAACAACAGGATATTCGGGGAAGTGGCCCTTAAAGAAAAAATCCTCGTCCGTAAACTTTCTTGTGCAAACGCAGCCTTCATCGCTTATGCTTTCGATTGTGTCCACAAACAGGAACGGTTTCCTGTGAGGCAAAAGGCTTTCTATATCATCAGTTACCATAAGTTTTCTCCGTAATTTCCATTATGCCTGGAGCTTCTTGAATACGACGCATCCGTTGTGACCGCCGAATCCAAAGTTTGCGCTCATAGCCACGTCAACGTTTGTAAAGATTCCCTTGTTTGGTGTGTAGTCCAAATCGCATCCGCCCTCTACGTCAACTTCGTCCAGGTTGATTGTCGGTGGAATGAATCCGTTTTCAATTGCCTTGATGCATACGAGAGCCTCAAGTGAACCTGCATTTCCAAGACAGTGACCTGTCATGCTCTTTGTTGATGAGATGTGGAGCTTTTTTGCGGCCTCACCGAATGACATGTGGAGCATCTTTGTTTCGCCTGAGTCGTTCAGGTGGGTAGAAGTTCCGTGTGCGTTGTAGTACTGGACCTGATCCGGAGTGATGCCTGCGTCCTTCATTGCAAGTGTCATGCAGCGTCCGCCGATGATTCCGTCCGGGTTTGGAGCTGTAAGGTGATATCCGTCGCAAGATCCGCCGTAACCTGCAAGTTCAGCATAGATGTGTGCACCGCGTGCCTTTGCGTGCTCGTATTCCTCAAGCACGAGGATTGTTCCGCCTTCTCCCATAACGAATCCATCCCTCTGCTTGTCAAATGGACGGCTTGCCTTTTCCGGAGCATCAACCCATTTTGAACTCAATGCCTGGAGTACTGCGAATCCAAGGTTGGCAAATCCGTTCTGCGTACATTCAGCTCCACCAGAAAGAACTACGTCACTGCGTCCACTCCTGATGTTGTCGAGTGCGTCACCGAGTGCGTCAGTTCCGGAGGCACATGCCGTTGCGATTGTGTGTGTGGCCCCGTGAATGCCGAATGCGATGCTTATGTTTGCGGCCGCTTCGTTTGGAATGAGCATTGGAACCGTCATCGGAGGAATGCGGGTCTTGTTAGTCTCAAAATAGCTCTTGAGGCTGTCTTCTGTAACTTCAAAACCGCCGATTCCAACACCGAGGAAAATTGAAGTCCTGTCCAAAACTTCCTTGTTGTCAATCAGCTTTGCGTCTTCCAGGGCCATCTTTGCGGCTGCAACTGCATACTTAGAGAAGTTTGCCATCTTGCGGGCTGACTTCGGATCCATGTATTTTGAAGCGTCGAAATTCTTAACCTCAGCGGCATACTTTACCTTGAATGGTGTACTGTCATAGCGGGTTATTGTTGCAATTCCGCTTTTTCCCTCTGTAATTCCTTTCCATGTTTCTTCAACAGAATTTCCAAGTGGTGAAACACATCCCAAACCTGTTACTACTACTCTACGCATTTTTATCTCCTAATATAAACTTAACAAAAATAATTCAATTAAAAATCAGCAGCCCATGCCGCCGTCTACACCAAGAACCTGTCCGGTGATGTATGAGCTCAAATCCGACGCAAGAAAGAGAGCCGCGTTTGCGACGTCTTCCGGTTTTCCCGCACGCTTAAGGGGAATCTGTTCAACCCAAGCGGCCCTGATGTCTTCCTTTACTGCCTGTGTCATGTCTGTGTCGATGAATCCAGGGGCAATACAGTTGACCCTTACTCCACGGCCACCGGTTTCCTTTGCCAGTGACTTGCTGTAACCTACAAGACCGCCCTTGCTTGCCGCATAGTTTACCTGACCTGCGCCGCCATGAAGTCCTACGATTGATGTCATGTTGATGATTGAACCGCTTCTCTTCCTTATCATGTCAGAGCTGATTATCTGTCCCACAAGGAAGGCAGCTGTAAGGTTTACTGCAATGACAGCATCCCAGTCTTCTTTTTTCATCCTGAATGAAAGGGTGTCGCGTGTGATTCCCGCATTGTTTACAAGAACGTCAAATCCGCCGGATTCGCCGAGCACATCCTGAACTGCCTTTGTAAGTGACTCGCTGTTGCCTGCATCCGCATAGAATTCATGGAATGAGGTTGAGTTTTCTTTTGCCAGTGCCTCAAGTTCAGCCTTTCCTGCTGATTCCTTTGTGCACATTCCCCAAACCTCTGCACCTTCCCTTAAAAATGCCTCTGCGATTTTGCGTCCTATTCCGCGTGATGAACCTGTCACCAGCGCCTTTTTATTTTCAAGTAATTTCATGTTGTCTCCTTTTCCCCTATATAATTAGATGTTGGATGAAATAAGTTGTGTAATTGTTTCCGTTGTGTTGACAGGAATTGAAGTCAGTGTCTTTCCCAATTCAGTCTGAGCCCACAGTCCCGACAGAACTTTTCCTGGGCCTGGTTCAAGAATTGACCATGTCTTTCCTGAATCATTTTGAATCATGGATGCGAGAACGGCTTCTTCATCAGTCCACAAAACGCTGTGAGTAAGGTGAAGCACCGCATTCTTCTTTATCTCGTCACCGGATGTTGCCTGAGCTCCTGTTACATTGCTGAACAAAGTGATTTTTGGGTCTGCAAATCTAATGCCTTCGATTGCCTTTTCAAACTCATCTGCCGCCTTCTGCATGAGGGGGGAGTGGAATGGACCTGCAACCTTGAGGCGAACCGCACGTCTTGCACCCGCATCCTTTGCTGCATTTTCGGCCTTTTCCAGAGCGTCAAAAGTACCGCTTATTACTGTCTGTCCAACGCTGTTCATGTTTGCTGCATAGGCATCCGGAATTGAAGAAACGATTTCCTTTACCTTGTCGGGGTCAAGTCCGAGGATTGCACTCATTCCCGGTGCCTTTCCCTGATTCTGCTCTGCTATTTCCTCGCAAACCTTCTGCATGATGAGTCCACGCTGGCGTACAACCTTTATCACATCTTCAAAAGAAAGGACTCCTGCTGCATACAGGGCAGGGAATTCTCCAAGACTGAATCCCATTACGGCTGAAGGTTCAATTCCTTTTTCCTTGAGTACTCCGATTACCGCAAGAGATGCCGCTGTTATGGCAATCTGACTGTTGTCGCTGCGGCTGAGTGTCTCTGCATCACTGTTCCACAGCAAGTCTTCCATGTTGACGTTGATGATTGAAGAAACATCATCTATTATTTTTTTTGCAGAAGGAAAAGATTCTGCTACATCCTTGAGCATCCCTGGTGTCTGTGCACCCTGTCCGGGAAACAAAAAAGCATGTTTGTCTGCCATAATGTCCTCTTTTTCTTGTAGTTAAACTCTCTTTATGACAAATTATGTCAAAATGTCATAATAATGTCAATCGGGAAAACGTGAAATTGAAAGATGAAAGTTGTTGAATTTGGTTCTGCATTCAGCTGGCGGGTAAATGAATGAAAAATTGTCACGCGGATTCGAAAAATCTGCTGGTAACTTCGTTGCAAAAACGTTTTTTCTTTTACTCGGATTTTCCGTAGGAAAATCGAATCCGCGTGACAACAACATTTTCTCAATCACCAGCTAGCAAGATACAAAGCACATCAGCCTGACAAGCTCAATTCCGAATTATGCATTATGCATTCATAATTAACTTTTCCCCAAGACAGATTTTATGAATTTTCCTCAATTAATCTTTTCAATTTGCCTTGTTCTATGGTATAATATGTTATTAATTTATATGTTTGGTCGGGTGGCGAGTTGATGTGATTTGTGATAAAACTTGCGGAAGCGAAAACCTGAACCGAAAAAAATCTGCACAAGCGTAGCGCGGAAGCCTTTTTTCGGGACAGTTTTTCGCTGGGAGCAAGTTTTTATAATGGTTTGGATCAACTCGACATCCGACCTGATAAGAAGGGTGTTTATGAGGTACTTTATGAAAAATTCAAAAATCGTGCTGGCTTTTTTACTTTCTCTGCTGGTTCCTGTGTTTGCGGGAGCGGCTTCTAAAAAGGATTCCAACGACTACGAATTCCATTCAACTGTAACTGTGCTGCCAAAGGGTACTGACGGTAGTGCCGGTACTGATGCCACCTATGTTTATTTCGGTGACTGGCCACAGACTATAAAGGATCCGTCGGTTACAATCAACGAGAAGAAAACCATGAAAATGGGTCCCAACGTTTATTACAAGGGTGATGACGGTGCATGGTATGCCAAGGTTGCAGAGAATGCTCAGGGTGACAAACCGTTTTACAGCGACAATTCAACTGTCTCCCAAAGCAAGTCCGGACGCTCAAAGTATTTCAAGGTAGAGCCCATCAAGTGGCGTGTCCTTTCAAAAGATTATAACGGTTCTGGAAAAGCACTCTTGTTTGCAGAAACTGTCCTTGACGTGATACCCTTCTATTCAATTCAGGCTGATTTGCTGAAGAACCCTTCTGAACTGCCGGAGCGCAAAATCGATAAAAAAACTTCGGCTTACGAAAACAATTATAAATACAGTCAGATTCATGCATGGCTCAACGGTGTGGAGTATTATTCAATCGAAAAAAATAAAACCGCAAAAAAATCCGATTACAAGGGAAAGGGGTTCCTTCAGATTGCATTCAATTCTTCTGCCCAAAAGCTTATTGCACAAAGCGATGTCAATGTTTCTGATGACATAAGCAAGGATAAGGTCTTCCTTTTGAGTCAGGCTGAGGTAACAGGTTCTGTCAACGGTGCTCTGAGCGTGCGTTATCCAAGTGACTATGCCCTGGCAAAAGGTATGCCAATGGCCGCCTACGATGGTGCAGGATATTATTTAAGAACTCCAGCAAGTGAGCGTACTAAGGTTGCCGGTGTTGAGCATGGTTCTATGGCTGCACTCCAGGTGTATTCTCAGGATGCCGGTGTTGTTCCTGCCATTGCGGTAACTCTTTCGCTTGATGGAAACGCGAAGCTTGATGCAGGCAAAATTGCGATGGCTGATGTGAAGAAAAAATTTGATGCAAAAAATGCTTCTTCAATAGCGGTTGCTGCTCCCAAAAAAGATGCTTCTGGAATGCTTGAGGTCAAGGGAGCAACAGTAAATAAATCTGTAAGATATTCTGAGGTATTCACTTATGGAAGGAATGCCACTGTTGCAGATTTCTATGTTTGCGATCATGATGTGACAAAGACAGAATATGAAAAATACTGTGCTTCTGCTACGGGCATCAGTTCTTCTTCTGCAGCTACGGGAACATGGTATGACGCTGTAATCTATTGTAATCTTCGCAGCATAGCGGAAGGTCTTGCTCCTGCATATTATATTTCTGATGGTGGAAACAAACTGTGTGACCCTGCTGACTGGGTTGCCGTTGAACCAAACATAAAGGTTAATGCAAAGGGAGAATACAGCTATTCATCAGACGCTCCTTCTGATGCCTTGAACAAGGGCATAAAGATGGACATGAGTGCAGACGGATACAGGCTCCCGACAGAACTTGAATGGGAATACATGGCCGTGTTCTGCGGTGTTTATGGAACCACTCCTGTATGGTGCTGGGACTGGTATGTGCCGTTTGACGAAATGCCGGAAAATCCTCCTGTTACTGGAGTTGAAAAAATCGGAGAACGTGTTGTACGCGGTTTCTATCATAAGAACTTCACGATGGAAAGGAACCTTGTTGAGCGCGAGTCTTATCCGACACCGACTGCCGCAGGATTCCGTGTAGTCAGGTCAAAACCGACTGCTGCGTCATCTGCTTTTTCAGTAGAAGTAACTGTTGGTTCCGAGGGTGCAGGTCTTGCTGCTGCAAAGGTAAAGACTGCCAAACCTGGTGCAGTAGTCCGTCTTGAAAATAGGGAAAACATCGGCTGGGAGTTTGACTCATACAGTGCAAAGGATGCAAGCGGCAAGGCTGTAAAGGTAAGCTCATCTGGTTCATTCATAATGCCTGATTCAAATGTTACGGTTACAGCCCAGTTTAAGAAGGCAAAGCCATATCCGGTTACATTTGCCAAGACAGAGAACGTGACGGTAAAGGCCGACAAGACTGAGGCATGCGTTGGAGAGACTGTTGCCTTGAGCTTTGAATTTGCCCAGGGATACGACATCGATACAATCACGGTTACCGACAATTCCGGAAATGCAGTTCCTGTTTCAAGCGGTAAGGTCTTTGTAATGCCAAAGGGTGGTGCGACAGTTTCCGTAATAGTCCAGCAGTATGACTCAAAGAATTTCGTGTTTGTTCCTGGTGCCACTGTAAAATCAATTTCCGGATCTCAGGTATTTACGGGAAAAACATTCACAATAAAGGACATGTATGTCTGCAAGCATGAGACGACCCAAGCTGAATGGGAAAAATACATGACATATTATGGTGTTGCATCAATCGGTAGTGGTGCGGGACAGTCAAATGATCCTAACCCGTATTGTCCGATTGCAAGAAACGGAAAGGGACCTGATTTCCCTGCCTATGCTCTAAACTGGTTTGAGGCTGTCATCTACTGCAACTTGAGGAGTATTGACGAGGGGTACGAGCCTGTTTACTACATGGGCAACATGGAGAAAAATCCTGCCCAGTGGGAAAAACTTTCTGGCTCATATGTGCGCCACAACTCTGCCGGAAAATACTACATCAATGACACAACAGATGAATCTGTCCTTGCTAAAGTCAAGATGGATGAGAAGGCCAATGGTTACCGTTTGCCTACAGAAGCTGAATGGGAATATCTTGCACGCGGTGGAAAAGACAAGGTCTCCAGTCGTGGAACAAGGTATTCGGGAAGTGACAATTACAACAATGTCGGCTGGTGCGGAAGGGTTGCATCCAATGGAAAGGCCCATGAGGTCATGCAGAAGAGCCCCAATAATCTTGGACTTTATGACATGAGCGGAAACGTTGCGGAATGGACTTGGAACAACATTCACCGTGGAGGTTCATGGAGTAGTGTTGTAAAGAGCGACACCAATATCGCCGAAGAATGCACCGTATACGGTCGTCCTGCAGAAAACAAGACAAAACTTGGAGAGCGCCGTGTAATTGCAATGGCTGGATTGCGTGTGGTTCGCACAAAGTTCTGATAAAATGAAAATGGGGTTGGTTAAAATGCCAGCCCCTTTTTTTTCAACATGATTTTCGTTCAATTGGATTGTGATTCAATCATAGCTCGCAATTGTCAATCGTCATAAAAGCCTTTTTGATTTTCTTTTCGTTGTACAAAACTGCATCCGCCTTTTCCAGTAATGAGTCCAGTTTTTCATCTCCATACGGTTCATAGACTGCGTAACCCAGACTGATTGCAAGCTCAAATTCCTGGTCTGAATTTTTATTCCATTCGTCACAGTATTGCTCAAGCCGCCTCCGTGCAATGTCCAGTTTTCTTTCCGTAAGGTTGGGGGCAACGATTGCAAATTCATCACCGCCAAGCCTTCCGATTATATCCGTGTGCCTGAATGTCCGGGACAGCAGTTGTGCCTCTGCCTTGATTGCGATGTCTCCTGCGGAATGCCCGTAGGTGTCGTTTATTTTCTTGAGCCCGTCGATGTCTCCAAAGAGAACCATGCCTCCGCGTCCCGTTACCTGCGAAACCCTGAGCGATTTCTGGCCGTAATCCAAAAATCCCCTTCTGTTCAACAGGCCCGTCAGGTCGTCGGTTACAGAGGTATGTGCCGCAATGTCGTATTCTTTTTCAAGTTCCTTTTTTTCTTCCTGGGCGCGTGTGATTGAGATTGCGGATGAAATTGCATTGGAAAGCATTTTGCAGACCATTGTGTAGACCGTTGAATCATAATCACCCGGTTTGAAGATTATGTAGCCGAATAATGTCGTTGACCTGTACAGTGCCTGAACCTGCATTTCATCCATGCTTGCAAAGGTGTCTTCAGGAATCATCGTTTCCCTTGGATTAAATGGAATGGGCGTTTCCTGTTCTCCAAGCCAGTACCCCGAGAATCTGTCGTAAGCTGAATATAGCAAAGCCTTGGCCGGCAGCGGGAAATATTCAAACCTGTCTGTTGATATCGGAGATTCAAATAATACAACTGCGGCGGACAAAATGCCTAAGGTTATCAAATCCGTGTTTATCCGTTTCCTGAACTGGCTCAATGTCATGTCATTCTGCATTTCGGTATAAAGGTGAACGACTTGGGTGAACTGGGTCCTCTTTAAGCACCATTCGCCCACGGATGACATCATTTCCTTTGGGTTGTAGGGTATGACCTTTCCATTTTCATCAATAGAAATTGTCGTGTCGGACAGGGGAACGCATGAGCATGACTGCCTGAATACTGAAATGGAAGGAACCAGACCGAGCTTTTCAACTTTTTCTCCCTTAAACATCCTGCAGAGGGTTTCAACAGCAAGGGCACCCTGCAATTCCGAATTCTGATTTATCGTGGTAAGGGTGGGAGTCATTGAAGAAGACCTTAGCTCATCATCAAAACCCGTTACAAGGACATCCCCCGGAACCTTTTTTCTGTTGTGCTGCAGCCAGTCGATTGAAGCGTATGCCATCTGGTCGTTCAATGCCACAATCGCATCAAAATCTATGCATCCTTTTTGATTCCTGTATTCGTTGAGTGCCTTGTATGCAAGGTCGTAGGAAAAACCGCCGTATAAAACAAGTGATTTGTCAAAGGCAATGTTGTGCTCATGCAATGTTTCCTTGAATACCTCGATTCGGCTTAATGCATCCGTTGAAGTGTCATTGACTCCGAGAAGTGCAAGGCGGCGGCATTTGTGTTTTTCTATCAGGTGGGATATCATGTTTTTAAAGGCAAGCTTTCCATCACATATTATTGAAGGAACATCTTTTACTATGCTACCGATGCTTACCAGGGGTACCGGTGCAAAAGATTTTATGTACGAACGAAGGTAATCCGCCGTTGAATTTGACAGCTGGGAGCCGGCAACAAAGATGATTCCGTCAACATTTTGCGGTGTAAGATGAGAGGCTATGGACAGAGACTGGTAGGAATATTCCTTTGTATTCTGCATTATCTTGCTTATAGGGAAAACCATAAGCTCCATTCCGTGTTCTCTGGCATACTTTGATGCCCCGGAGTAGATTTTAAGAGCATACTCGGATTCTATGTAGTCAATAACAAAGGCTAGTCGTTTTACCGTTCTCATCATATAAATTATAAATCGAAATGGAAAATATGCAAGTTGTTTTTTTTCCCTTTACAAATACAGCTTTATCTGTTACCTTTTAAATATAGAGGAAAATCAAAAAAAATCAAAAAAAGACCTCTTTGGTCGTAGGAGAATACTATGGTGCTTAAATTCTACAAATGTAAGAAATGCGGAAAAGTCATTGCCGTGCTAAAGGGCTCACCATGTGACACGATGTGTTGTGGAGAGGCTATGGTCGAACTTAAGGCGAACACAACCGATGCCGCCGTTGAAAAGCACGTTCCCGTCCTTCAGTTGAATGGAAATGTCGTTCAGGTTTCTGTGGGTTCTGTAAGCCACCCCATGGAAGAAAAGCATTTCATCGAATGGATCTCGCTTGAGACATCCGCCGGAAATCAAATCAAATTCCTGAAGCCCGGATCTGAACCCAAGGCTACTTTCGCTCTGGCAGATGGAGAGGAAGTTGTAAGGGCCTACGCCTACTGCAACCTCCACGGACTATGGGCCGACAAATAGCGGACGCTTAAGGGGTTGTATGGACAATAAGGCCTTATATAACATTTCTTACGGACTCTTTGTAATCGGTACAAGAAGCGGAGAGAAAATCAACGCCTGCATCACTAATACATGCATGCAGGTTGCCTCTGAACCGACCAGACTGTCAGTATCACTGCTGAATAAAAACTATACCTGCGACCTGATCAAGGAATCCTCTTTCTTCAGTCTCTCGGTGCTGGACAAGAACACAGCCTTTGAGGTCTTTAAGCGTTTCGGCTATCAGAGCGGAAGGGACGTGGATAAATTTGCCGGTTTTGAATATGAGGCGGACAGAAACGGCTGCCCCCTTATTCTTTCAAATGCCTGCTCGGTCTTTTCATGCAGGGTGGTTTCAAAAACTGATTTGGGGACCCACACGCTTTTTGTCGCGGAGATAGAGGATGCTAAGGTTACCTCTTCTGTTGAACCCATGACCTATGCATATTATCAGAGCAGCGTAAAGCCCAAGGTCAAGGTTGAGTCTTCCAGGAAAATCATAGGCTGGAGGTGCAAGATCTGCGGATACGAATACATGCAGAGCGAGCTGCCTTCAGATTACATTTGTCCCATGTGCGGACATCCGGCTGAAGACTTTGAGCCTATTTATGAAGCCCAGTCTGAAACGGTGGCAAATGAAAATAAAATCAAGGTTGAATCAAATCTTAAGGAGAATGAAATGAGCAACAAGTATTCGGGAACGCAGACGGAAAAGAATCTGCAGGCTGCATTTGCAGGAGAAAGTCAGGCACGCAACAAGTACACGTACTTTGCGTCGGTCGCCAAGAAGGAAGGATACGAACAGATATCCGCCATGTTCCTCAAGACTGCCGACAACGAGAAAGAGCACGCTAAAATGTGGTTCAAGGAGCTGGGTGGAATCGGAGACACAAAGGCCAACCTTTCTGCGGCTGCTGACGGAGAAAACTTTGAGTGGACCGACATGTACGAGGATTTTGCCAAGACTGCGGAAAAGGAAGGATTTACCGCCCTCGCTGCAAAGTTCCGTGGAGTTGCGGCTATTGAAAAGCATCATGAGGAAAGGTACCGCGCCCTGCTCAAAAACGTGGAGTCAAAAGAGGTGTTTGAAAAGAGCAGCGTAAAGGTTTGGGAATGCCGTAACTGCGGCCACATCGTCGTTGGAACCAAGGCTCCGGAAGTTTGCCCTGTATGCAACCACCCACAGAGCTACTTTGAGATCAACGCTGAAAATTATTGATTGAATTTCTGCCTGCATTTAAGGCGGATTCATTTTGTAAGGCGCTCCATGACTTGTGTCGTGGGGCGTTTTTTTTCATCTTGAAGAAAGTAGGCTTTGAATTTTAGCTGTGAAAAAAAATTAAAAAATTTTATTGAAATTTTAACTTTTGCTGTTGACACAAAAAGAAGTATGTAGTATATTAAACCTCGTCGCCTAAAACGGCGGCAAGCTGTTTGACAGTAAAGGGAAGGAAAGAAGACAATTAAGTTTGGTTGTAGTGCAGAACTAGACCAAACCTAGTAAGGTCAGTAC
>JAEEIU010000039.1 GCA_016281495.1 Treponema sp.
GCCAGCCTTTTGGGAAGCAGCAGCTTTTTCGGCATCTTCCTTGAGCTTTTTGTTCTCAGCTTCAAGAGCCTCCATCTTTTTCTTTTCCTCATCAGTCATGGGAATTTCCTCCTGATAGTCTATTGCGTCGCTGAAGTCGAACACTTCAACGCTGTCGCCGTCCGAATAGCAGCTCTTGACCATAAGCTGCTCAAGCCCCGGAATCTTTGGCGGGGTTGCACCGCAGATTGCCAGGCTGTGAAGGTAACGCTTTCCGTCGCTTCCGCGCTTTGGAATCGTGACGCTCCATCCCTTGTAGCATCCGTCGCCGTCGTCCTTGTCCGAAAACTGCTTTTCCAATTCTGGATGGAGTACGACCTGACCCACAAGAACCTTTTCACCCCTGTGTTTCGGATCATCGTAGATGCCGTCAATCAAAAGCACGTCTCCGAACTTGGGGAAATTGTCGCCGTGTGCCGCATCGTGTCCGATTGTAATCGGCCGGGTGGGGGTGAACGTCTCCGTGATTTCCCTCAAATCCTGTTCTGTAATCCTTGCTCCGTCCTGCCCGAATGTTCCGGTGCGGCAGAGCTGCCATGTACGAATGTTTTTCATAAGCCCATCCTATCATTCGATATTGCTTTTACTGCCACGCCTGGAGGAAATCTCTTCATCGAAAAAATATCCACGATAAGCCTGTGCTCCTGATACAAGCAGGTAATCGAGCCGAGCCTCCGTCAGTCCGAAAGCCTTGAGCAGCTTTTCCTTAGTGTCGAAATGCTGGCTTTCGTCCCCACACTTCATCATTCTGGCATTGGACGGAATCGCGATATATCCCCTCATGAATCATCCTCCCCGCCGGGAACCTCCGACAAGTCCATGAAAATATGCTTGCCAGACTCCGCAGCTCTGCTCATTTCTTCCCTCGCTCCCCTGCTTGAGAGCCAGTCCTTCAGGAAGAGCACGCCGCTGCACACGTCAAGCATCGCACCCGAAACCTTCATGTAATCATTCCAGTCAAATTCGGGGGAAGAACAGATCCATGCCGGATTCATCACCGAATGCCCCATGTCCCGGAGCTTTTTCTCCGCAGCACGGAATTTTGCCTTGTATTCCAGATCCCCGGAAATCTTTCCCGCAATGTAGATTTTCATTTTTGACCTCTGCCGATATCTAATCACAGTCGGGTAAAAATCCGGCTATTCCGGGGAAAGGTCGTTTTATGAAATCTTGGAAATTTCGGGGGGGTTCTGGATAAAACGGATAATTTGCCGTCCAAAAATTATTCACCGATATTCACCGCTATTTTTTTGCGGAAACGGATTTTTTATGGAGTTTCAGAGATGCAGTTTGTAGTTGGGATTTGTTGCCGTTCTGAAAAAAAGAATTCTTAAATAAAAATTTGACGGTGGCTATAGGAATTCGTTAAATTCAAATTTGCAAAAATCCCCGCCCACAATTTTTCGGACAGCAGGCAGGGATTTTGAAAATGGTAAATCTCGGACACCCTTCGGGTGATGCCAAGTTCTTTTATAAGATACTCAATTCGAATTCGAGCGTCAAGTAAAAAAAGAACTTCCGTAACAAAAAAGGAAGTGGAAAAAAGTGTACAAACCATATTCGTTGGATGAGCTTAAGGCTGTCAAGGATATAATCACAACCCATGGGCATGTGACATATCAGGACGGAGCGATGCTTGAAAAAGAGTTCTCCAAGCGTACAGGCACACACCGCGCTGGCGGCGCGTTGTATATGTGTGCATGGCGCATGGAAAACGGATTTTACGATGACAAGCTGAAATCAGCTTAGTGCATCTGAGTGATTCCTCTGAGCTGTCCCAGAATAATCAGTGGCGGGAATGATTACTGTCGTTCCCGCCTTTTTTATGTTCGGAATTTTATCATAAAAGTTGATATGGGATACTTTGCTTGGGTAATAAAAAAAGCCCCGGATGTCCGGGGCTGAGCAAGTTCTATTCTCGTTCAGTAAGCAATGAAATGTATTCTTTATACAATTCTTTTATTTCTTCTGGAGCATTGTCTTTAAGACCAGAAATGTAACAACCTTTTTCATCAGGCTTATCTGAATAAAGAAGCCAATCTCTGAGTGGAAAATATTTTGGGCCCATTGTCATTTCTTCAACCTCCTTAAAACATCTTTAACACGCTTTATTGTAACACGATAAATTTCTTTTGACAAGAGTTGTGCGTTTTCTTTGTTTATATAAACATCTTCCAGCCCATATGCCATTGCCTCTGATTCTGTATCGAAAGTACTTGAACAAATTTGAGCTTTCAAAAGACTCTCTGTAAAATTAGGATTCCTTTTGTTAATATTCGATACAGCTTCCTTTACAATGTCTTCTGCAACGTAGCATCTTTTCCACGCCGTGATTTTATCCGCATACCTCGAATCATTTTGTAATAAAAATCTTTCTACTCCATGTCCAAATAATTCGTGATATAAAGTACCTTTCAACTTATTGCAATTTCTTGGATAAACACCTTTTGCAACACCTCTATTTAATTCTTCAATAAGTTTTGTTTTATCGGTCATATAAATAGCATTCAGCTTCAATTCGCCTTTATAGTTTATACTTGCGATATTCGTTGTAACCGGAGCAGTGATTTTTATTGAGCCTGTTATTTCAGGAATACCAATATCTGTTATTACATCATTCAAATCTTTCAAAACATCTTTATCAAGATTTGCAACTTCTAGGCTTAATCTTATTCCTTTTTCAGACAAAAGTTTTTCATAACTCTCAAAATCTGCTATCAGCATTGTTTTTACTATATCAATCTCCCCCTGCACACCGAAATGTTTTGCCTGCCTTACCTGGCTCTCAAGCTCGTTCCACCAGCTGTCGCTGGAAACAGGGTTGGCGCCGAATCCCTTCGCTGGTCTCTCAATTCCTTCAAGGCTAGTCCATTCATCCGGCAGCTCGTCCTTGTCGTAGATGGCGCGTACAGTAGAGCGGCATCCGAAATGAAGCGGAGGTATGTACTTCTTCCATATCGGGTCGTCACCCAGTGTTAGGCTACAATAAAATTGATTGTGATAAACTGCCCTTATGATTGAGTTAATGCACGGTGACTGTCTGGAACTGATGAAGCAGATCCCAGACAAGTCTATTGATATGGTTCTTTGTGATCTTCCTTACGGAATAACAGGTTGTGCTTTTGACAAACACATGGTGGCTCTTGATAAACTGTGGCCACAATACAAGCGATGTGTGAAAGAGAACGGCGCAATTCTGCTTTTTTCCGTACAGCCGTTTACTACAGATTTGATTTGCTCAAATCGCAAGATGTTCAAGTATGAAATCGTGTGGAAGAAAACATTGCCGACTGGATTTTTTAACGCCAAAAAAGCTCCTTTGCGTTGCCATGAAGACATACTTGTGTTTTACAAAAAGCCACCGACATATAATCCGCAAATGTGGACAAAAGATAATGTTGCTATTGGAAGGAAGCGTCATAACTCAGATTATAAGATTGTTTGCGGTGAGATTTACGGCTCAGTAAATGAAAAAAGTGGGGCGGCTTATGAATACACAGAGACAGGTAAACGCTACCCGCTTGATGTAATCGAGTTCTCAAATTGGAATGGTGCCCTGTTCGGAAATACAACAAAAGCTACCAAGCATCCAACGCAAAAGCCTGTGCCGTTACTGGAATACCTTATTAAAACCTTCTCCAATGAGGGCGATGTCATCCTTGACAACACAATGGGAAGTGGCTCTACAGGAGTTGCTTGTGTTAATACAAAAAGGTCTTTTATCGGTATCGAGATGGAAAAAGATTATTTTGCCGTTGCAGAAGAAAGAATTAAACAGGTTTTATAATTTCAAACGCTGCTGCATCGTATAAATAATCTTCACCACTGTCATCAAGAACTCGATAAGCCTTTTTACCTGCAAAGTCCTCAATAGAAATAAGTTCATACTCCTTCCCAACAACCAAATCGATACTAAGGGATTTTAGGCACTTTACTTTTAAATCTTCTTGTTTGTATACAAGAGAAAAACAAGTCGAGTCATGTTTAGCCTCGTTTCCAGAATCATCAACAATTAAATAATAATCTCCTTGCGATTCAAGAGATAAAATTTTATATTCTTTTCCAACTGTTAAATCAAATTCTTTCTCAATACATTTAACTGTCATTCAATTTTCCTCTTGAATTTGAATTCAATTTTACCAATGTTTTTGCCATAATAATAGTGAATTTCAGCTTTCATTTCCTGCTTTGTATCACCATTATACAATATCGCCGTACCTCTTAATTTATACCAATCCTTAGGCGTTGTCAAGTTTCCATTTGGAAGTGGATACTCTCTTATAAGCCGCTGGATATCATCAATACCTCTCTTGCTTTCTTTTCCCCCTCCAGAACCTTCTGCAATGATTTTTACGCCAGTAACTTCTGTGCCTTCTTTGATATACCATGGAGATTCTTCTCCGGGAGTCTTGACTCTTTTATCCGTATCAACATGGAATCGTTTTGCCATCGCACCTACGGAACGTCCAGTCTTCCAGTTCGACTCAATCAGCTTCCTTCTTGCGTGTTCAATCTCCTGCAAAAGACCATAGTTTCTTGCCCTTGCTTTCATCTCCGGGAACATCTCAAACCAGCGGTTGTCTTTCAAAGGATTAAATCCCCATCCTTTCGCACTTTCTATTTCCGGAGCCTGTGGATATTCTTTAGGCAATTCATCCTTATCCCATATTCCCCTGATTGTGGAGCGGCATCCAAAATGCAACGGTGGAATCCGTGAATCCCAAAAGGAATCTCCATAAGGTCTGATTATGTTGCTTAAGGAATGGCATATTTCTGTCTGTCTTGAATCCTCAATACCTATGAACTGCAACGCAATCGGCGGATCAGACTCAAAACCAATCATGCGGCCTGTATTGTACGCACTCTGGCTTCCGGCACGAAAGACTGTTTCCCAGTAAGCACCGTTTGAAGAACCAAGACAGACCTTGTTAAGAACCTCGTCTTTTTGCATTGTTAGGAATTCTTTTAATCCCCCGCCATCTTCCAATGACCTGACGATGCGCCCCTTTATCTTCTCAACGCTATCGCCATCCGCTATCCTGGAAACAGTAAAAGCCTTGTATTTGAATCTGTCTGAAAGATCATAATATTTTTCAGCTGAAATCGAAGTTCTGGCCTTGAGGTATTCCACAGCTTCCGTGAATGGCATTGACTCAATCTCCTCGATGCTCGGCATGTCATCAAATTCTTTTTTCTGAATTGTGTGGGAGATTCCAAGCAAAGCCGATTTGATAAAATACTGATACGAAATTGTTATTGCCCCATAGTCAGGAGGCAACGATTTGACAGTATTAAGTAGGTCAGGATTATGTTCGCACTCCTTGATGAATGTTTTTAGCCTCTCTGCATAGCTGTCAGAGATAATCAGCCAGGCTGCAGTGGCAAGCGCATTCAGCTTTTCGGAGCGTTTTTTTTCTTCCTGATAATATGGCTCATTTATCTGGTCAAAAAAAAATCGTCTTTATTCCTATCGCTAAAGCCAAAGGAAGGTTGCTGTTTAACAAATGAATCTTTTTCATCAACAGGCTGCGGAAGATGGATTTTGTTGTAAAGAGCTTTAAGACTTACAGGTACACCCCTGTCGATGCAGTCTCTGATGATTTCAAAGTCAGCAAAATCAGCTGAATCAATGTCGTATTTTGGTGGAATTGCACCAGGAAAATTCAATTCTACAAATGCATCAACAAGCTGCTGGTCTGTCTGCTGCAAGAGATAGGCATCTCCTTTTATCAAGTCATCATAAGTCTTTGCATGCTCCGCTCCCTGTGCGTGTGTACCATATTGTGCCGTATTTGATGTAAGAGCTTGAGCTGTGAGTGCATAAGCAATTTCAGCATCACAACATGCAACAATCTTCTCAAAATCATTTATAGCACTTGAGACAACCTTGATGTCCTTAATGTTTCCGAACGCACCAGAAGAACCGCTTTCCCAGTTCTGTAAAGCTACTGTTAAATCAGCTGCACGTTTCTTTGCTTCTTCCTCACTCTTGGTTTCAAAGATTGCAAGAATCGAAGGAACTCCACAAAGCTCGGCAGCCATAGACCAAAATTTTATTCCAAGATTCTTAAAACGCCAAAAAATATATGCCGACAATAAAGCTGGCCGTCCCCAGCGATTCAATTCACCGTCATCATTTCTATGTATTATGAATTTACGTTTGTCTGAAAGCTCAATATTCTGGCTTGCAATGCACGGAGTATAATAATCAAGTCCGTCATGCTGTGGGAAA
>JAEEIU010000040.1 GCA_016281495.1 Treponema sp.
AGGGGTAAAGCCAGACAATGACATTCCCAGTGTCATTGCCGGACTTGATCCGGCAATCTTCCGCTGGCATAACAGGGCAACGAGGGATTATCGGGTCTACTTGCATCGTAGCTTCCAGCAAGCCCGATAATGACTGGTGGTGGTAAGCCAGACAATGACATTCCCTGTGTCATTGCCGTATATTCCCTGTGTCATTGCCGGACTTGATCCGGCAATCTTCCGTTGGCATGACAGGGCAACGAGAGATTATCGGGTCTAGCCCGATAATGACAGGAACGCTCAGTTAAACGGGATGAAAAATGTTGACCCCAGTCCATTACCCTCAAAATCTATTCCTGCGGCAGTCATGGTACCGCCAATACAGTATTTTCCATTACTGAGGGACAAATTGTTTAGGGAAAATGAATTCGTATCACCGGTAGAATATGTGTTCATCAATACATCAGTTCCGCTGTCAGTACGATACAGTTTCCAGGAGTAGCTAAAGCCAAAGTTACTCATATACATAGTGCCACAATTGTTGTAGTTCCACCCGCTATCAGGTCCATTAAAGGAGCGCATACTGACCGTCTTTGTCGAAGAATCAATATTCGACCTTACCTCTACTATGCTCATAGATAAGGGTATAACACCAGTACCGCTACCAGTTTCCAAGTAGCCAAATCCACGGTCATCCCCGGAAACGGCATATACAGTCAGGGCGACAAGTTTTGCATGGGAGGGAGTTACGTTATCTGGGAAACAGATGGTTCCGTAATACTTTGCGTCATCATCAAGCGTAACTTCTTTATATTGATTGTCAAAACTTCCTTGGTCGGCATTTATCCATAACCTCACCTTTTTGTTCTTCAACCTGTTTTTTACATAGGAACTTTCACCATTATAAGTACAATCATAAGGCTGAATTCTGACTTTATATGCTCTTTTACACCTACAAGATATATCAACCTGGGAATCCGGCATTGTGAATTTTACCGTTACTTCACCACCATCTTCCGTTTTTGAAGTAGGCGTTATTGTACCTCCCGTTGTATGATTTGTTATCACAAGACCGTTTTCTGGCAAGCCATAAAAGCCATTAGCATCAGAGTTAGCTGCAATGACCATGGTAACCGTAGCGCCATAGGCATGTTTGGCTCCACTAGAATCAGTTGAAGTTATACTATCTATTGTGCAATATTGCAAGTTAGGGAGACAATCGTAATACTCTTTGGTCCAGTGGGCATGGAGGGTGTGGTCGCCGGCTGTTGAGCATGGTGTCGTTCTTTCTACTTTGTCTCCACCAGCTTGTTGCGTATACCACCCCTCAAATTTATAACCGGTTCTTGTCGGATTTGTAGTTGGTATTCCAGTGTATTGAGCATCGTAGGTTACACTTTTAGTCAAGGTAGTAGTATTATTGCTGAATTTGCCACCGTTTGCATCAAGTGTTAATGTGTACGTTTCTGCCTGCCAGACGGCAAAGAGATTTACGTTTCCCGTCATAGTAATTGTATTTGTACCGGTGCTTGTATAGGTCGGGCTTGTTGCGGTGTTTGATGTCGCCCAGCCCTTCAAGGTGTAGCCGGTTCTTGTACCCGTAGCGAAACTTACTGTCACAACTTTACCGTGCCTATAAGTACCCTGTGCAGGACCTGTTACTCCATTAACTTTAGTATTATATGACAGTGTATAAGTTTTCCTATTATACCTTACCACTACAACTTGATTATTACTAATGAGTTCCTCATTTGAAACAGACGGTGTATTAAATCCCGTTACGTTTGTGTAGGCTTGGGCCTGGGTTGTCGTTCCCTTAAAGGCCGTGTATGTCTGGTCTTGGTAGGATGCATCAGGTGAATAATTGTCATTGTCAATATTCTGGAAGAGGTGCCTTACGGTATAGGTGAGCTTGGGCTTTACGTAGACTATGTAAACAGTTTCGTCACTTTTCAAATATCCGCTCTTTTCTGACCAAATCGTTACTTCGAAATCACCTGCAGCGCCAAGAATGTTGTTATTAGGGAAGTCTGACGAATTAGAATTTACGGTTTTATTGCCTCCGGTAAAAGAGTTTGGCTCTTGATTTCCAGTAGTAAGTCTCTCAATTCTGTAATGGGTTACCATTCCTGAAGTATCAACGCCATCTCCATCAACCGTCGTTACAGGGGCTTTGATTTCAATGATGTTACCATTAATAAACTCAATGTAATTTATATCGCCTCCGCTTGTAAGGGCAGCACCAGTCTGGGCATTGTGGAGTGTCGGACTGCTGAGTTTCTTTGCGCTGGAACTTACTTGAACTTGATTTTTTAAGCCGGCTTCATCGGTTAAAACAATTGTAAAAGTCATGTCATTGTTATTGCTTATGCCGCTTGAATAATAAAGGGAATTCTTTGATGGCTCATCTAAAAAATTACTATTGGAACCAGCGGGATTTTGTACAATATTGTTAGGTCTCGCAGTTGAAAGCTTTCCCCCATCTTTTGGAGTTACAGAAACTGCACCGCCTGAGTTAAAATTCAGTTCATAGACATCACCGTTTATGCTTACGGTCTTAACGTCACGGTGGATTTTCCCACTTTTAAATAGGTCGTCTTTGGAGCCAAGGTTAAAGCACAAGATAAAAGTGGCATCGTCACCATTTCCACTTAGCATTATCGTACTATTCTGCGGTTCCGGCGGCCTGGAGTTGCACTTGAGCTTGAATGAAAAGGTCTTTTTGGTTCCGTTCAGTGGATGGTTAAGCTCTATGTTATCTCCAATGTCACCTCCACATTCGTGTTGCCCAAGAAAAGCAGATGGGTATGTCATGTGCAGCAGGGTCGTGTCATTTGGATCCGCTGATATTGTATTGCCTAGGACATTTAGGTCCAAGATTTTTTCTGAGTATTCATTACAATAATCATAGTGGTAGGGGTTGATCATAAAGAAGGTTACCTGGGCGTCATGGTCGCTTGGTATGCAGAGGTTTCCGTCTTTATCGTAGTAGGTCTCGACACCTTCAACCTCAAATTTCTGTATGGAAACTTCGCTGGTCCATTCTTCAAAGTAGCCGCGTACGGGCTGGAACATCATGTCGCAGGAAGAAAAAAGGAATGCCAAGGCAAGGAGAAGAATGGTTATGAGATTCCGCATCAAGTGCGGGATGACATCATGGTCGCATATGGGGGGGGTACTAATGTATAGGCGTTTTTCATAAACTACCTCCTGACTTTTTTATTTTATAAAAGTATAACACATAATATGGAAAATTCAAGTCCTGTCCAGACATTTTCATCCGTCCCCGAATTTTCAATTATCAATCAAATTGGCTTTGTGTCTTACTGGATAGTAATTGAAAAAAGATTGTTGTCACGCGGATTCGAGATTTCTACGAAATCTCTTTAAAGTAAGAAGTTTTTTTTATATAGCAAATTACCAGTAAGCAAGATACCATTACCCTCCAGCAAGACAACCCAAATTTAAAAGGAATGTCTCAAAAGTAAAAAAAAAGTCATTATCGGGCTTGACCCGATAATCTATACCGTTGCATTATAAGACTTTATAGATTGCCGGATCCAGTCCGGCAATGACAAATCATACTTTTTGGACAGCCCCGAATTCGCGTGACAACACCCCACACACAAAAAAAGGCCCCCGGGGTGTGGCCGGGGGGAGTGGTGTGTGTTATTTCAAATGCCCTTGCGGACTATTTGACTAAGTTAAGCAAGACAGGCACATTTTGCATGCACCCGTCTTGGTGGAGGTGGGTTACTTCATCTGTGCGGTTTCGATGAAGCCTTTTGATCCCTTTGTAACTGCGTAGCCTAGAATTGGATTCTTTGAACCGTTGCCCCAGACTCTACCGTAACCACTTGTTCCAGAAGTAAATGAGTTAATGCCAACATTACTTTCACCTGGTTCAGCACCGTCTTTTGTAGAATATGTAAGATCTCCAGAACTATCTTTCCAAACTCCAACATTCACATGATCAACAGTTACTTTGCTGACAGTTGGTATAACAGAAACTTCCCAAGCTCCTGTATACTGTTCATCATCGGCACTTGAAACTACAGTTGCGGTTCCAATAGCTTCTGTACTAGCCCAATAAGCTATCTTTGGACGTGCACAACTTCCTGCATAATAACTTATATAAGGGACAGCAATTCCGTTATTCATCGCAACATCAATGTTAAGTTCAGTTCCGACAATTCCAAACGAGTCAACAATACAAGTCTTTATATTTTCTGTAGTTGGGTTATCAAAATCAGAAACATATGCATACCATAAGTCCCCACTTAATGGATCATAGGCAGCTATATGTACACACTCATTCGCATCCACAGTTATCTTACAGTATTCGCCTATACCATCGCCAAAAATAGGTACTGGAGTACTCCACTTGGTATCAGCTTGCAAATACTGACCAACCTGTATTGAGTTTGGTGTAAGGTTATATGAATACAAAAGTTTACTGTTCTCTGCATCCCACCATACAGCAATTACAGCATCATCTTCTGTTCCCCCGTCTTCTATAGCAGCAATACTTACATACTTACCAGCATAAACAGGTTTTGGAGTAGTTTCATCAGTCATAACAGCTGTTGACATTGTATGTAAATTAGTTTTACCGACTTCACCATCATCCTTGCATTTTGTATACTTTCCTGTAGTCTGTCCTGCTATCAAAGAGTTATGAGAAAGACGGTAATCGCCATTATGGTCTTCAAGAGTCTGTTTTCCATTCGACTCTGCCTTACCGGTACCATAATTTGTACTATTGCCATAATAATCACCAAAGAAAGACGCCTTCTGATCATCTGTAAGCCTATCGTTGTACCAATTTGGTTTGAATGTCGATGTAAATTCTCCGTGCTTAAACCGGATTTCATCATTTATTTCATCATAGTAGGCAAGATAAACAATAGTACTATCAGAGGTTGCATGTGTCGTTGCAATAGATGGAGAGCGAACTCTCTCTTTATTGAAGTTTCTTGTAAGGACATCTCCACTGTCATAATCAGCTTGAGCAATATATTCAAGACGGTATTGATTCTTACCATTATCATAACCCTGAGTTCCTCGATCAGCCTGACCCCAGCGACTCGTCATTATTCTGAATGTATCCGCTCGGTTATCTGCAATGTCACCTCCTGCAGCTGTTCCATATGCATATCCCATAGAATCATATGCAAGTCCTACGCTTGTCCAAAAGTCAAAACCACCTATCCAGTGTTCGTATGAAGTAGGATTTGTTGTCTTTCCATATGGCATACTATAATGCAAAGTTCCATTTACAAAAGCAAATCCAACATCATGATTAACGGGATTTATAGCCATAACAGGCTGAGTCGCATAACCATTAATAGGCTTTGCAGCCTCCGGATCAATCTTCCACACATCCAAAACAACGTCATCTGTAAGCAAATTGTTGTTTTCGCCGTTGGGCTGACGGTTGTAATAGTAACTATCATAGATATTTTTATCACCCGTCGGTTTCACGGTAAGGTCAACCGCACCAGTATAGGAACCCTTGCTATCATTGTTGTTTTTATTGTTTAGGGAGATCATATTGTTTACGGTAATGGTTACATCTCCAGACTTTGCATCATCTGGAATCGCAGTTGCTGAATTACTGTAAGGCTTTGTTGTTGTTCCTCCATCCTTATCGTAAGATACGATTCCTCCTGCAAGATTAAATCCTGCTATTGTAATTTCTTCCTTATCTGCAACAGTGTAATGTCCTTTCGCTGTTCGTGTAAAGACACTTGGATTACCCTTCTTTAGTGCAGAAAGTTTTGTTGTTATACCGGTAATATACGGTACAACATCCACGGTGTAGAAACCGGTTGTGGCTTCTGTTCCATCGTTTCCGCCGGACTGGACGCTTCCTGGGGTTGAATAATTCGGGTCAGTGTATGCTCCAGAGGCATTCGGGCTTCCGCGGTCCCATGCCTTTACGGAGATTGTCTGGTCACAATCTGCCACTTTGGAAGTCATGATCTTTTCGGTATCGACATAGGCTGTCCACTTTGCTACATGACCGTATTCGGCAAACTGAGGAACATCATCGCTTTCCCTCTTTCCGCTTGGAATTGAAGTAATTATTCCACAGGCAAGGAGGTCGCCGTAAGTTACATCGGAGCTAACCTCAAACGCATAGCCTGCCGCTGGGATTGCTCCATCAGTCAACGGCTTTGTGCTTGTCCAGCTTCCGTTATATGTTCCAAGGGTCTGCTCTGCAAGTCCAAAGAGTGTAATCTTGATTTCGCTGAGCTGTGAATCGTCCTGAGCCACACCCTCGAACCTTACTTTACCGGAAAGTTTTGGATGCCTGTCCATTTCCTTGTCAACGTTGCCAACTGTGAAGGCATCCGGCAAATCTTTTGGCAGTTCTATGTGGCCGTTCTTGGTGCTGTTTCCAAAGAGGCTGTTGTCGTCCTTGTTGTTCCAGTAGAGAGGCCTGATCTTTATGTCAGGATCAATGCTGTCATGAAGCTTAAAGTTCAGTATGACAGAAAGGTCTACAGACAGGCTTCCACCTGGAGTTGAGTCTTTAATCAGGACATTTACCTTCTGATTGTTGCCGTCTGCAAATGCGTTGGCCACCATGTCCTTGGGTTCAAACTCTATGAATCCTGCTACCGGAGTTGTTTCAAAATCATCCCCAGTTCCGCTTATGTTAGAACCTCCCCCATTCTTCAATGGCTTTTCCGCAAGTGTCTTGTATGCGTTTGCCCAACCTGTTGAAGCATCAACATACTGCTGCAGGGACAGCGTATAGTTCAGAGAACCGTTGCCGCCTACAATTTCCGGAATGATGGCTGTCTTGTTGCGGATGGTAAAGAGGGACACAGGATTTTCCTTTGTGCTTGTAACCGGGAACACCACAGATGTCTTCATCTTTCCTGAATCTGGATCCAAACCATGCTCATAGCTAAGAGACTTTGTTTCACTTATGTCGGCAGAGTAAGCATTGTTTCCGTCGGTATCTGTCTTGACTGTGACACCGGCAATGCGAGGCTGGTTGTTTGCCACAAAGACGTTGACGGTCTCTTCAACAAAGTTTCCTGCGGCATCAAATACTACAAAGTGCATTACGGCAGAACCGTCTCCAATGTTCTTGGAGTTGATGTTTGCTTCCCATGTCCATGTGGTGCTCTGCTTCTTGAGAGACTCAACCATAAGGTCACCGTCGTCAAAGTTTACGTCAGTATAATAACCGGCAGACTTTTCTGAGCTTTCATTTGCATTTTCTTCCGTAGTGTTGTCTACGATATTTGCAAGTGCGAATTTTGCGCTTGTAACTCCAGCAAAAGGATTGGCATCAGTTGTTTCAATCTCAACAGTGACGGTATTTCCTTCAACCTGTTTAATTCTGTAAATTACACCATTGATTTTTACCAAGCCACCGGTGTGAACGTTTGGATTTGAACTGTCAAGGATAAATGTCTTGCCGCTTGCCGTTCCAGTCAAAGACTTCCAGTAGAGTCCGTCTTCCTTTGAAAGGCCTGAAGTATATCCGTTGATTGCGTTTCCTGTTTCGCCTGGTGCAATCATCACGTCATAGAGCGAGTGAATTGAAGGTGTATTCAAATCACGGGTAAAGTAGAATGCTATCCTCTTTACTCCAGTCTGAGATACTCCGCCAACTGCATCTTCCTTGGCCTGTGTTCCAAACGTGTAGAAACCGTTTTCATTGGTTATCTTTGTGCGGATGTTGTAGTACTCATACACGCCTGGTTCTTTTTCTGTCTTTACGATGACAGGAGCCTTGTTGTCCACCTTAAGGGCAACTTCATGTTCTCCTGAAGATGGATTGACATCCTTTATTTCCTGGTAAATAAGTTTCCAGTGCTGTTCTACCACTTCGTCCGAGGCAGTTGATCCGACCCTCATTCTTATGTGGAATCCTACATCAGCACTAGAATTAGCTGTGTTTGTATAAGTGACATCGCCCACTGTTATAGTGTGTGCTGCAGTCAGCTTAATTTTTCCATCATCATAATTTCCGGCTGCTGTCATCGGGACTGGATCAGTAGATGCTCCATCCTCCATGATGGTGTAGCGTGTAACTTTGGCAATTCCAGACTCATCGTACATGTCTGCTTCATAATACCATTCGCCCTTTATTGACATATCCTTGTTATACGGATACTTGGCCGTTATGTTTGATTCAGCAAATCCGTTACCGTCGTACTGAACCAGATATTCGTTTGCAATCTGCGGTGTATCCTTGTCTACTGTAAATTCAACATAAGGAGTCTTGTCAATATCGGTGAGGTCTATCGGGCTAGTATTACCGTCTTCATCAGTAGCATATACCCAAATTGCGTAGTCCTGTGTACCGCTGTCTGGATTTAATTCGCCACCCTGGTTTACGGTAATGTTCCAGCTTGCATTGTTTACAGGAACCTTAATTCCGTACTTTGTCCATCTCACATCATCAGTTTCAAAGGAAGAAGTCTCAGAAATTATCTGATTGTAAGTACAGTCTGTCCACTCGTATTTTTTTGTTGTAGAATTATAGTCGAATTTGCCCCATGTACGCCAAGCTGGTGCGGGAGTAAGTGCATTAAGGGTATCTATGTCTGCCTTGTTCCATTTTCCATCACCATTCATGTCCATCATTAACATTACGTAATTGGCTCGTACGTTGTCTATGGCTGTTCCCATAATCGGAATTGAACCACCCAATTTGCTTTCTGTAACAGGATATGTTATGGATACTGTAGGCTTGTCTCCCTGTGGGTCAACGGTTACAGTCTTTTTGCCATATCCTATGTTTCCGTATGAGTCGACTGCCTTTATGTGGAGGTCAATTTCAGTATTGTCGGTATAGCGGGTCGCTCCATTTGTGCCGTTGATTGCATCGAGTGTTGTAATGCCAAGTCCCTGTGGAGCCTGAACAAGATAGTACTTAAGCAGGTCGGTATGGTTGTCGCCGCTTGCACTGTCAAATGCAATTTCAAATGTTGATGCCCCCGCATCAGGAAGAACATATTCCTTCCATCTGCCCGCACCATTTTCATTTTCATTTTCATCCGCATAAGCAAAATTGTCTGTCACCGCTGGGTTTGCTTCATTCTTCTTTGCAAGCATGAAGTAAACCTTTGAAAGGCCGTTTGCTTCGCTCAATGAACCGACTGCCTTAGTTGAAGTTGAAACAATTCCTGAAGGCGAAGAAATGGTTACTTCTGGGGCTTTGTTGTCAACTACAAATGTAGCAGTTGTAGAGTCTTTTCCTTCGCGGTTGGCATTGTCGGTGACAATAATCACAGCCGTGTAGTTTTTGCTTGCAAGGTCATTAAGCGGAATGTAATCGTTTGTGATGTAGGTGTCGGTATCTCCAACTTTTGATGCGGCATAATCATTTCCATTAAAGCTTACCTTGGCAGTCTTAATGCCGTTGGTGTCACTTGTATTAAACTGAATCTTTACTTTCTTCCAGTCACCGCCAAAGCGTTTTAGAGTAAAGTCTGTGCTTGCTTCCTGATCCGTTCCATTGTTTGCAATGTACTTTACGTTGTTGATTACAGGAGAACTGATGTCAACAGCTAGATTCAGGATTGAGTAGTTGCATGCTTCAGGATTGGTGCCCATAAACTTTGGTGCCAGATACTGAGGATCCGGGCTGACCTTGGTTTCAAATGTTGTTCCGGCTCCATCTTTCACCTTGAATTTCATGCTGTACTTTGTTTCTGCTGTAAAGGTATAGGTGAAGTTTCCGTTTGCAAATGTATTTCCGTTTGCATCGGGGAGTTTTGTCCATGTACCACCATTAAGACTGTACCAGAGTTCACTTACGCCATCGTCATCGATTACGTTTCCAGTCATCTTCTTGTTGTCTGTAAGCCAGACGTTTGAATCGTCTTCATCCTCATCAAGACCTGACAAATCGAGCTGTGTGAACGTGATTATCGGCCTGTCGTCATCGGGATTTACGATGTACTTGTAGACGTATTTTGCCGTGTTGCCAGCCTTATCCGTTGCGATGAGCTTAAGGTAAATGTCCTTTGTGCTACCTGAATAGCTTGTACCATCAATGAATTTTACATCGCTTCCTTCAACACTGGAAAGAGGCACGCTGAACGACCAGTTGTATGACTGTGCCCCTGTCTTTGTTCCGACAAGGTGATCTGCGTCGATATCGGCTGTTGCACTTGATGACGTTCCCCAGTACAGGTCGAGGTGATCCATTGAGGATTCTTCTGTTGTACCGGCAAATGTGATTGTACCGTTTACGGTGTTCACTGTCTCTTCATCGCTTGGAGAAACGCACTTGGTCTTTGGCGTGTTGAGCGTAAGAACAGGAGCCTGATTGTCTATTGCAATTGTAAAGATTGTTTGTGTAGAACCGTTTCCTGCAACGTCCTTTGGCTCTGCATCAACTGCACCACCGGAAGCGAAACTTGCCTTTGATATTTTTGCACGGTAGCTCTTGATGCTTGTTTTATCAGAGATTGAACTATAGTTCTGCCATGAAGAAATTGAACCGATGTTTGAACCGTCAGCTGCAATGTCTACGGTTGAATATTTAACTTCGCAAGCAGATCCTGTCAGTTTTGTTCCAGAAATATAGAATGCAAGCTCATCAACACCAGAATTGCTGTCGGAATATGAACCCACTATGTACAGGTCGTTTGTGCCATTGGAAAGTACGTTTCCTTCTATTTCATTATAGTTGGCTGACTGCTCATAGCTGTAATAGCGTTTACCAAATGTCGGGGTAGTTTTGTCGATCTTAATGGTAATGTTCTTGACCGCACTCCTGTTGCCCGCCACATCCTCAAATACCATGTGGACATAACTTGTTCCAGTAGGTACGGTTGGCGTTACGGAATATTCTACAGGAATAGAGCCGTTATTCTTCTTTGCGGCATAATTCTGCTGGTTTCCATTGTTTACAACATAATCAGCAGTTACACCTTCAGTTTCATCCACAAGATAATAGACGGTCTTGAGGCCAGAAACCTTTTCATCCACAAATCCGTCAAACTTGAGGTTAGTATCCCTGTACCATTCCTTTGCAGCAGCTCCGTTTATCTTGAGTCCGTATGTTGAATCATTGTCAGCCTTGGCTGCCGGCGAAACTGTATCCACTATCCATGTACGTGTAACAGAATCACTTGTACGTCCATTTTCATCTGTTGCCGTAAATGTAAACTCAAATTCTCCGTCATTCCTAAAGGTCAGTGTCTGGCTTGCTTCCTGATGGGTGCCATCTGCAAATGTAATTCCAGACAAAGTATAATCTGATGCGCTGGCACTTGTTGTTACTGTAATTCCACCTGTTGCCTTTACCTTATAGTGATCCTGTGCGGTAATGGTAACCGTAGGACGATTGTTTGCATCACGTGTAATGCCTGTAGGCAGGCTTGCACCATAAGTACCACTTGCAAGGTTTACGCTGACAGTCGGTTTTGTAAAGTCGAATGTTACGGTCTTGTTCGGCTTGTCATAACCAATGTTACCTGCAACATCCTGTGCTCTTACCGCAAAGTTGTATGAAGAACCTTCCGTTACAGGAATCTTCAGAGACCACGTTGACTCAGCCTTTGATTTTGCATAGTTATAATTCTTTTCTCCAGAAGAATCTGTTCCAAGGTCATCTGCGTCATGCCATGAGCCGTCAGTGGCACCGCCGTCTGTTGCATAGAAGAGCTTGTTCGTTCCAGAGCCTGTATCACTCCAGCTTCCCGTAAGCTCATAATAATAGGTGGTTCCAACCTTCTTGATTTTACCATTTGCATTTTCATCGGTAATCGGAGTTGTTTCCAGGTTGCTGTCGATGGTAATTACTGGGACCGTGGTGTCAAGCTTGAGTTTTGTGAGTATTGTTACTGTTCCTGAACTGTTGGCAGGATTTGACTGGTCCGCAACGCTTCCGTAGAGTATCGGGGATGTACTGAGCTTATCATCTTTAAACCATGATCCCGGAGTTACCTCTATGGTGAAATTTGCTTTTTTGTTCGAGGCATCGATTGGACTATATGTAACCTGGCCGTATGTACCTGCTGTTGTCGTTATATATAACGGCTCATTCGTGTCCTGGTCCACAAACCAGAATTTGAGTGTAGAAGAATCCAGTCCGGCCTTGTCGTCCTTTATAGTTCCTGCAATCGTAAAGTTTGCATTTCCAGTTACATATTTCTCATTGTTGAGGGGAACACCGTCCAGTGTAAAGCTTTTTTCGAATGTCGGTGCCTTCTGGTCAAGTCCGAGATCGAAGTCTGACTCGTATCTGTTGGGATCTTCGGCAAATGACTTAGAAGTATCCCTAATTTTTGAAACATTACCCACATTGTCAACTGCAATCAGGCGAAATTTGTTTGTTCCTTCCTGAAGTCCAGTGATTGTAGTGCTGAAAGTACCGTCAGATGCAGGAACTATAGAGCTGAACGAGTCATAATTGGAACCCACCACAAGAGTTGGAGACGCATTTCCGTTTACAACCTCATAATAAACTGCCTTTATGCCGCTTCC
>JAEEIU010000041.1 GCA_016281495.1 Treponema sp.
CTGTATAACTCGTATGATTACGATGAAAAGGACCGTCAGATAAAGACCGTGCTTCCCGACGGTTCGGAACAGCATGCCACATTTGAGATAAAGAATGGAAAAGCTGTCGTCAGCTCAACCGACTTTTACAGGGAAAAGGAACATTCTGTCACAGTGGACGATAAGACAACTATTTATGGGGTAGATCCTCTTAAATGCATTTCCGTGCAGGAGACCGATTCACGCGGCAACATAGTCCGTGTGGCAAAGCTGGATCCAGACGGAAAGCAACTTACGGAAGTCAGGTACACTTACAACGAGATGGGAGAAATGCTAAAGGCTTTCGACGTAAAGGGTAATCCGGTATCTGTTGAATATGACCTTCTGGGTAGACGAACTGCACTTGAAAGCCCTGACTCAGGCAGACAGGAATTCTACTATGATAATAGCTCCAACCTTATGCGTGAAAGCAATTCAGTTCTAAGGAATAACTACGAGCAGATTAAATACGAATATGACGGACTTAACAGGCTTGTAAAAATCGATTATCCGGAAAACAAAACAAAGGATACCGCCTACACCTACGGTGGTGCCAATGATAATACCGGTGCCGCCGGAAAGATAAAGTCTATAGGAGATGCCTCAGGAACCCTGGAATATGAGTACGGAAAACTTGGCGAGGTGATAAAGGAAGCAAGAGTTCTCAACACACACCTTGAAGGAAGGAACAGGACAGAAAAGGCCGTAATGGAATACGGTTCCGACTATCTTGGACGCATGGAGTGGATAAAATATCCTGACGGAGAGAAAGTAACCTACGGCTACGATAACGGCGGACAGGTAATAAGCGTGACGGGAAAGAAACTTTCGCGAACCTTTAATTATGTCACGAACATCAAGTATGACAAATACGGGCAGAGGACGTACATTGAGTACGGAAACAAAACTTCAACGAAATACAGCTATGATCCAGCCAGAAGATGGCTTGACACAATTAAGACCAATGCCGAAAACGGAAAGCCCCTACAGAACATAACGTACAGTTTTGACGCGGTCGGCAATGTACTCGGTTACACAAACGACTGCCTTGACGGAGTAAGGGGAAACTACAGGACCGAACAGACATACACTTATGACGCGTTATCCCAGCTGATATCCGCAACAGGTACGACTGCATACAATCCGATGCACTCCACGCTGCAGCCGGACTACACGTCAAAATACACACAGACATTTACATTTGACGGAGAAGGTACTGGAAGCGTTAAGGGGCTGGGCAACATGACGGGAAAGGTTTCAACCGAGAAGGTTTCTCCACACAAGAAAATCGGTGACAACCTCAACTACAACATTGACTATGTTTACGATACGGAATACTCCCATCGTCTTTTAAGGGCAGGCGACAGATATTACAAATATGATGCAAACGGAAACGTCATCTGCGAGCAGGACGGAAGCTTTGACGAAGAGGAGCCGGAGGTCTACCACAAGATAAACCAGGAGGCCGAGGACGTTTACTCCACAGACTATGGATGGGGCCTGTTCAGGGATGATCCAGGTGGCAAGGGTTCAAGCTCAAGGCGTTACCGCAGAACCTACACCTGGGATGAGCGGAACCAACTGATAAGTACATCTGACCCAAGCTATACGACGACATACATCTACGGTCAGGACGGACAGAGGACGAATAAATTTACGACATCAAGCGAAACCCTGTACTTCAACAAGATGTGGATTATACGAACGGATGCGGGAAGCCCCAGGGGACAGGCTGTTAAGAATGTTTATCTAGGTGATACTAGGATTGTAACAAAGCTTAGGGATAAGGACGACAAGACAACGAACGCAGAAGTCAACAGGCAGTACTTCTACCACTCCGACCACCTTGGAAGTGCAACTCTCATAACCAACGAGAAGGGTGTAGAGTATCAGCGAATAGAATACACGCCATACGGAGAGGCATGGGTAGAAAAGACCAGCAATGTAGGACTCGATTACCTCCCCTACAAGTTCACCGGAAAGGAAATGGATGAGGAAACAGGCCTGTATTATTATGGTGCACGATACCTTGATCCGAAATATTCTAGATGGATAAGTACCGATCCTGCATTGGGAGAGTACATACCTGCAGCAGGCAAGGGAACAACAGAAGAAGCAGGTAATCTGCCCGGCATGGGAGGCATCTACAATCATCTAAATGCCGGTTTGTACCACTACGCGGGAAACAATCCTGTACGCTATATAGATCCGGATGGAAGGTTTCTTATTAAAACTGAAAATGCAGAAAAAGTAGCTTTGAGTAACAAATCATTTTTATCTTCCATTCAAGCTTATATGGAACCTATGGCTATAGCAAATGATGGTAGAATTTGGAATATAAATCTTTTGCCCAACAGAAGCATACCGCTATCAAAAGATTTAGGCAAAGCCATTGATAATGTTAAAAGAGAACGGGCAAATCCTTCTCCTTACACAAAGGCAATGATAATTGCAACATGTAAAAAGCTTGACAATGATATATATAAAATTAATATTATTGCAGCAATAATAATCGAAACACCTGATGGGCTAATCATTTCTTCAAATAATCCTGAAACTGTAGCCTATGCAACAGCAGCTGAAGTTGGAATTTCAAAATTTCATAGCACACCAGACCAACATAAAGTAAATGAAATTGCAAACAAAGTATTGTCATATACAAACAAGGGGGTTACAGTTGATGAATAAGAAAAGGGTGTTCTTTATATTTCTTTATATAATATTATTTGTTGAATCTTTGGTTATTCTATTTTGTTTTATATTCTACAGGGATTTAAACTATAAAAAAATATCTAAAGATTCTTATGAAATAAAATTCCAGAATGGAGCATCTGTAGTTGTAGAAATAGATAATGATGGATTTAAAACAGTAAGGTTTGATGATAAAATGAAAAATCATTGTTTAATATCATTAGCGGATTCTATGGATGGTTATTTCTATATCTACAATGCTAATTTAGATTTTGCAATCGATAATAGCCTTTCGGATAAAAAAGATTTTCTTTTTCAACGTTTGGAACGTTTCAAAGACAAGTCATCTTTTTATTACATAGACTATGGTGATGTTATAAATATTGAAGAACTTTCGTTGCCAACTATTGAAAGCCAAGGATTTGACTAATCTTTTTTAAAGTATCCCCCACATCTAGCGTCCTCAGCACTCCGCCAAATTCCCCCTCCAACACCAATAAATGGAAGTTTGTGGGAGTTGAGGAGATCATCCACTCATTTCTCTTCTATATTGTTTCATTTTTTTCATTCGAATTATTGACAAAAGGGGAAAAAAAATTTTATTATGTAGAGGTTACTGTTTATAAAAACAGATGAACCAGGGGTAATTATGCAATACAATATTAAAAATGCTTACTGCAAGCGTGTTTGGGATGAAGTAAGCCAGCGTTATGCAGATCAGGATCACTTCCTTCAGGCTGTTGGTCTTGTTTTGGAAGCAATTTCTCCTGCAGTGGACAAGATGCCGCAGTTGGAAGAGTATGCCGTTCTTGAGCGTATGGTAGAACCTGAGCGCATCATCATGTTCCGCGTTCCGTGGACAGACGATCAGGGAAAGCCTCACGTAAACCGTGGCTACCGCGTTCAGTTCAACAGCGCAATCGGACCTTACAAGGGAGGCCTCCGCTTTAGTCCTGAGGTTGGTCTTGATGTCCTTAAGTTCCTTGGATTTGAGCAGGTGCTTAAGAACAGCCTTACAACATTGCCTATGGGTGGTGGAAAAGGTGGTTCTGACTTTGACGGCCATGGAAAGAGCGATGCAGAAATCATGCGTTTCTGCCAGTCATTCATCACAGAACTTTACCGCCACATTGGACCTGACACAGACGTTCCTGCCGGTGACAAGGGTGTTGGTGGAAAAGAAGTTGCATATATGTTCGGACAGTACAAGAGGATCCGCAACGAATACACAGGCGTTCTTACAGGAAAGGGCCTTTCTTTCGGTGGTTCACTTGCACGTACAGAAGCCACTGGTTACGGCCTGATCTACTTTGCAGAATGCATGCTCGCAAAGAAGGGACAGGACTTTAAGGGAAAGACAGCCATCATCTCTGGAGACGGAAACGTTGCCCAGTATGCCGCAGAAAAGCTGATTCAGCTTGGTGGAAAGCCAATCACACTGTCTGACTCAACAGGATACATCCTTGATGAAGACGGAATCACACAGGAAAAACTTGATTACGTAAAGGAATTCCGCGCACGCCGTGAAAAGGTGGACGCATACGTAAAGAAATATCCAAGCGCAAAATTCTTCAAGGGCGAAAAGCCATGGGGAGTAAAGGCTGACCTTGCATTCCCATGCGCAACCCAGGACGAAATCTACGAAGAAGATGCAAAGAAGCTTGTTGCAAACGGTGTCAAGCTGGTTGCAGAAGGCGCAAACATGCCTACACGTGCAGAGGCAATCAAGTACCTCCAGTCAAACGGCGTAATGTTCGCTCCTGGAAAGGCTTCAAACGCCGGTGGTGTTGCAGTATCTGGTCTTGAAATGAGCCAGAACTCAGAACGCCTTTCATGGACATTCGAGGAAGTTGACTCAAAGCTCAAGAGGATCATGACCGACATCCACGAAAACGCCTACGAAAACGCCAAGAAGTACGCCACCGAGGGTGACTACGTAGCAGGCGCCAACATCGCAGGCTTTGTAAAAGTCGCCAACGCTATGATAGCTCAAGGTTTGGTGTAATTGCTTTCAATAAAACTCGTTGAGTAAGCATCGCTTATGATCTGTCCGGCATTTTTGTATGTCGGGCAGTTTTTTTTGTTTAAAAAAGAACCGCTTCAGTTTTTTGCATTGTGTATTCAAATTATAGAAAAGAAAGGAAAAATATGATATACTTATTAATTGGAATAAAACCAGCAGAAAACTGTTTTTATGCTATGATATGTGAAGAGGAGGACAAAGAATTATGCCTTATGCAGTTGTAGCCGAAAAGCTTAAATTGATTCCAGAGCAGTATCTTGATGAAGTTTCTGATTTCTTCGATTTTATTTTATATCGTAACAATAGTGTTGTTGGAAAAAATCCCAGCAGTGAACTTGTTGCGGCATTGCAAGAAAGCGAGCAAATGCTGAATGATCCGAATACAAAGAAATTCAACACGGTGGATGCACTTTTTGCGGATTTGGATTCGGAGGATTAATTGGAATACTCGATAGAAAGAACTACAAGGTTTAAGCGGGAATATAAGCTTATAAAAAAACGTGGATACAATACCGAATTATTAAAAGCTGTAGTTGAAATGCTCGCTAGAGGAGAACCTCTCCCCATACAGTACAAAGACCATCCTCTTCATTCAAATTGGAAGGGGTACAGGGAATGCCATATACAAAATGACTGGCTGCTTATTTATAAATATAAAAATGATGAGTTGATTTTGTCATTGACTGCAACAGGGACTCATTCAGATTTATTTGATGAATAAATGAAATAAAAGACTGTCTGCTTTTCAGGATGAAGGTAAGACTCGAAACAAAAGGTAGATAATGGATTCATTCATGGAGGTTCCGGATGCTAAAGGATAAGTTCATTGTTTTGGGGGTCAGCGGGAGCATTGCGGCTTACAAGGCGGCTTCCCTTGCCAGCATGCTTGTAAAGGCTGGGGCAAAAGTTCAGGTCATAATGACCAGGAATGCCACAAACATCATAAACCCCATCACCTTTGAGACGCTCACCGGGAACAAGTGCCTTGTGGATACCTTTGACCGCAATTTTCAATACGAGGTTGAGCACATCTCCATTGCAAAAAAGGCCGACGCTTTCATAATCGCACCTGCAACCGCAAACGTAATCGCAAAGGTGGCAAACGGTTTGGCCGATGACATGCTTACGACAACTTTCCTTGCATGCACTTGTCCAAAACTCATTTCTCCCGCCATGAACACACAGATGCTGAACAATCCAGTGACCCAGGACAACATCAAAAAATGCGCCTCTTACGGAATCAAAATAATCCAGAGCGAATCGGGACGTCTTGCCTGCGGTGATACAGGAAGCGGAAAACTCCCTGAGCCGGAAACTCTTTTTGCACATCTTGAACAGACCGTGGGATATCCCAAAGACCTTGCGGGTAAAAAGGTTCTTGTAACAGCAGGTCCCACACGAGAGGCCCTTGATCCTGTGCGCTACATCACAAACCATTCAAGCGGAAAGATGGGCTATGCAATTGCAAAGGTTGCCTCTGCCAGAGGTGCGGAAGTTACTCTTGTTTCGGGGCAGGTGAATCTTGTTCCCCCTCCAGGCGTGGAATTTATTTCTGTTGTTTCTGCGGCGGATATGGCGGAAGCGGTTATTTCAAGGTTCCCCCAGACGGACATTGTGATAAAGGCCGCTGCGGTTGCCGATTACAGGCCCAAATCAGTTAGCGACCAGAAGATAAAGAAAAAGGACGATGACCTTTCGATTGAACTTGAACGTACCCAGGACATCTTGAAATACCTTGGTGAAAACAAAAAGCCCGGTCAGATTGTCTGCGGTTTTTCAATGGAGACGGAAAACCTGGTTGAAAATTCCAGGGCAAAGTTAAAGAAGAAAAACGTGGACATGATTGTTGCAAACAGCCTTAAGGTTCAGGGGGCCGGATTTGGTGGTGATACAAACGTCGTTACGCTTATTACAAAAGACGGAGAGAAGGAGCTGCCCCTGATGAGCAAGGATGAGGTTGCCGATTCAATTTTGACTGAGCTGGAGAAGATTCATGAACTATAAGGAAATAAAGATTAGCGACATAGAGGGATTTTCAATAGGAAACGCACAGGATTATTCTGCAATGACGGGTGTTACAGCCCTTGTGTTTGACCGCCCGAATGTCTGTGGAATTGACATAAGCGGTGGAGGCCCTGCCGCAAGGGAATCCTACCTTTTTACCCCACTTGCGGCCCAGCAGTCGGTTACGGCCCTCTTGCTTTCCGGTGGTTCCGCCTACGGTCTTGCGGCTGCTACAGGTGCCATGCAATATCTTGAGGAAAGGAACATGGGCTTTCATCTGGGAAACATTGTCGTCCCCATTGTGCCTCAGTCATGCATATTCGATTTGGGGATAGGCTCTTACAAAATCCGTCCTGATGCAAAGATGGGATACGATGCATGTGCGGATTCGGTGAACAACAGCCCGAAAAGCGGCTCTTTTGGCGGTGGAACAGGGGCTACGGTGGGTAAGATTTACGGAATGGAGCAGGCCCAGAAATCCGGGATAGGCTATGCGGCATTGCAGGTTGGCGAGTTGAAGATGGGTGCCGTCGTAATCGTAAATGCCCTTGGTGATGTATTCGATTTTGAAAACGGAAAGAAACTTGCAGGCCTTTTGAACAAATCGCGCACGGAATTCCTTGACATTGAGGATGAGATGTATGCCATGGCAAAGTCAGTTCCATCCGGCATGAACACGACGATTGGGGCTGTGATTACAAACGGAGATTTTACCCAGCAGCAGATGTCCAAGCTTGCCACGATGACCAGAAGCGCCCTTGCAAGAAGCATAAATCCAGTGGGAACCGGAGCGGACGGAGACACAGTCTATGCCATTTCCGTTGGAGGGGTAAAGGCAGACCTGAACATGGCAGGCCTCCTTGCATGCCGAACTTTGTCCATGGCCATAAAGGATGCTGTTATGTCTTCCGCGATGCCTGATGATGAATATCTTGAAATGGTCAAAAGGGTTAGGTAAACGACTGTCATTCCGGACCTGATCCGGAATCCTAATATTGCATGTTAAGATGCTGGATCAAGTCTAGCATGACAATTGGTCAGTTCAGCATGACTGTCATTCCGGACCTGATCCGGAATCCTTAGATTTCTCCTGTGTGCCTATGATTTCCCGGGCACGGTTCAGGGCGGAGTTTATGTTGTCGTAGATGTTCTCGCGGCCAAGCTTGTCTGCCATGCCGGTTTTTTCCAGCAACAGATACGGCTGCGTGTGGATTCCGCTTATGACGATTGTGATTCCCTTTCTGTCGAATGCGGCCTTTGCCTGCTCCAATGCCTTGATTCCACCTGCATCGATGTAGATCGTGTTCCTCATGCGTAAAATCAATACCTTGCAGTTTGCCTGTGCGCGTTCAGTTGCAAGCTCAAATTTGCGGACTGTACCGAAAAACAGCGGGCCTTCGATTTCGTAGACAAAGCAGTCTTTGGGAATGTCAAGGTTTTCTGCGGGCTGGTCGCTCTTGATTCCACCGGTAATGACATCCCTTTCGTTCTGGACTTCGCTCAAATCTATCATTTTCTTGATGAAGAAGAATGCGGCAAATCCAAGTCCTACTTCTATTGCGACGGTAAGGTCAACAAAAATCGTGATGAAGAACGTTACAAGGAAAACGCATATGTCGGATTTTTGTCCTTTTAAAAGCGTCTTGATTGCGGAGAATCCAGCCATGTTCCATGCCACGTTTATAAGGACGGCGGCAAGGGCAGGCATGGGGATGTAGGATGCATATTTTCCTGCAAAAAGGAGTATGAGCAAAAGCGTTACGGCGTGGATGATTCCTGCAACCGGTGTGCGTCCTCCGTTCTTGATGTTGGTAGCGGTTCTTGCAATTGCACCTGTGGCCGGAATGCCCTGGAAGATGGGGCTTGCGATGTTTGCCACACCCTGTGCTATAAGCTCCATGTTGGAGTCATGTTTTGAACCTGTCATACCGTCAGCGACAACCGCACTCAAAAGTGACTCTATGGCGGCGAGGACTGCTATGGAAATTGCGGTGGGGAAAAGGCTTGTGATCGTCTTTATGCTAAAGTCCGGCAGCTGTGGAACGGGCAGTGTTGTTGGGATGACATAATGCTCCATTCCGTTTGCGAATTTTCCTATTGTGTCCGTGTGAAGGTTGCAGGTTTTCTCCAGGATGATGTTTACGACCGTGGCAAGGATTATCACGACAAAGGAACCCGGAATTTTCTTGATGAACTTGGACCAGATGAAAATAAAGGCAAGACAGACGGCGGCCATTCCAAAGGAATACCAGTTAACGCTTGCGGCACTTTTTACATAGGCAATCATCTTGGGCAGGAAGTCTCCCGGCATTTTTGAGTATTCCTCACCGAGTATTGTCATGGGAGTTGAAAAATCAGGTGAAAGCCCAAAGAAATCACCCAGCTGGCCGAATGCGATTGTAACTGCAATTCCAGCCGTAAATCCGGTTACGATGGTATAAGGAATGAATTTTACAAGGCCACCCATCTTGAATATGCCAAGGAAAATCAGGATTATACCCGCCATGAGGGTTGCTGTAGCCAGTCCGCTTACGCCATATTGGGCTACAACCGAGTACACTATGACGGCAAAGGCCCCTGTAGGACCACCTATCTGGACGCGGCTTCCTCCAAACGCACTGATGCAGAATCCCGCTATGATGGCTGTGTAAAGTCCCGCAGAAGGATTGACTCCGGAGGCTATGGCAAATGCGATTGCAAGCGGCAGGGCAACGATGCCTACGATTACACCGGCAATTAAATCACTGAAAAACTGTTTTGAATTGTATGTCTTTAATGTGTTAATAAGTTCTGGTTTCATGGTGTGTTATTGTACCAATGTAAGGGAAGATAGTAAAGACCATAAAAAGGGTGTCATAAAGAAAAGTCTTGCAAAAATTCGAGTTTTGAACGATAATATATATACATACAAAAAGGAAAAGGAATTAAAGGAAGTATAATATGAATAAAAAGTTTGTTCTGGTATTGCTCGCAGTTTTTGCCGTTGCCAAGGGATTCTCTTATCCTGTGGAGGAGGAAGTCAAAAGCTCTTTCCTTTCGGGTGGCATGGAGTACGGTAATCCTATGGAAATAACCGTTACGGAAGCCGTTATGAGGGACAAGCCCAATCTTGCAGACCTTGGTGTAATAAGTGTAAACGGTCCATGTGTAGTCGTCATTACCGCTGTTGTAGTTTCACTTCTTGTTATTCTTGTTTCTCTCGTGATCAAGCTGATGATGAAGTTGGAAAACTTTACAGAAAGTCCATACCCCAGGAAAAGGCAGTTCACCATCCCCAGGGCTTAACTTAGCCGTCATTCCGGACCTGACCCGGAATCCTGTCATTGCATGTTAAGATGCTGGATCAAGTCCAGCATGACAATCATCGTGAATGTCATGCCGTCTTGTCTTTGCTGTCATTCCGGGAACCGACTTTCCCGTCATTGCCGGACTTGATCCGGCAATCCTGACATTGCATGTTAAGGGTGATGCTTGTAAGGAAATAATCCAGATTATCGGGTCAAGCCCGATAATGACATAGCTCGGTTTAGCTGTCATTGCCGGACTCCTGTCTGACGACAGGCAGGTGATCCGGCAATCCGACATTGCATATTTTTCTATTTTCTTGTAAGGCTGAATTTTACTGCGCCCGGATAATTCTTGTCTGCACCGGCCTTTGCTTCCTCAAGGCTGCTCCAAGTTACTCCACCGCGTACAGTTGTAAGTGAGGTGAGGTTCAGGGTGCTTGCGCTTACAGTGTAGTAGTATGCAATCCAACCCGGGCGGTTCTTGTTGTATCCGTACAGATAGCCAGAAGTTGTTGTCTCTGCACTCTTTTCTCCACGCTCAAAAGTGGTCATGTCGTTGGAAATATCCTTTGAACCGTCGCGCAAGAGGCTGTATTTTACCATGCTGTATGCCCCGCCGGATGCGCTTATGTCATAGTAGCTTCCGTTGCTTGTGGAATACCATGTTCCTTCGATGCTTGGTGCCACTTCTGCTGCCCTTGGAGCCGTTGTTGGCTCATAGGTGAACACGCCAGAAAGACATCCCATAAACATTGTAGCAGATGCCAAAACCGCAAGAGCTGCAAACAGACGACCTATTTTTCTTGTCATAATAAAATCTCCTTGTGTACAATAGGCTTGTTTTTCTTGAATTATATTTAAATTGGCCCTTTTATTCAACACTACTTTGTGATATTCTCTCTATGCTATGAAAAAACATTCCTTGAAAAAAGCGGCTGTGTCTTTTGCCTCCTTTGTAAAACGGGAACCTGTGCTTTTTGCGGCCATTCTGCTGGCGGTGGTTTCGGTGTGCGTCATACGTCCCGCCCCCATTGTCTGCGTCCAGGCCATCGATTTCCGCACGATTGCGATTCTTTTTTCGCTGATGATTGTAATCAAGGCCTTTCAGAGTCAGAATTTCCTTGATGTGATTGCGGCCCGTCTTCTGCGTCTGTGCAAGACCCGGCGTTCGCTCTATTTCCTTTTGACCTATCTTGTTTTCTTTAGCTCAATGTTTGTCACAAACGATGTGGCGCTCCTGACCTTTGTTCCAATATCCCTGCTGATTTTCAGGCAGATAAAGCTCACGTCCCTGCATCTTGTGATTCTGGAGACCCTTGCGGCCAATCTTGGTTCATGTTCAACTCCAATGGGAAATCCCCAGAACCTATTCCTCTTTTCGTACTACCATTTTTCCGCCCTTGAGTTTTTTGCGCTTACGGCTAAGATTGCAGTTCCATCGCTCTTCATCCTGGGCATCATAATCCTCTTCCTTACGCGTAACAGGCTTGCTGAACACGGCGGTTTTGATGAGCCCAATGTCATTCCCGGAAACACGCTACAAACCCAGATGGCATTCCTAAAACTCGATTTCCGCACGATCTTCTATGTGGTGGATTTTGTCCTGTGCCTGCTTACGGTTTTTCATGTGGTGGACTACCTTGTGATGCTTATTGTGGTTGCGGCTACCATGCTTTTCTGCAACATAAGGCTTTTTAAGAAGGTTGACTACAGCCTTTTGCTCACTTTTGCGGGTTTCTTCATATTTACCAAGACGATTTCCACTGTTCCTGCATTTTCGGTCTTTGTCCAGTCGCTGCTTTCTTCTCCGCTCAAGACCTACATTACGGGCATTGCGGCAAGTCAGGTCATAAGCAATGTTCCGGCGGCCCTGCTTCTTAGCGGTTTTACGGAAAACGGTGCCATGCTGCTTCTTGCCGTGAATGTGGGAGGTCTTGGGACCCTGATTGCCTCCATGGCAAGCGTAATCTCGTTCAAGCTGTACACTGCCTCAAATCCTGGGGATGGAAGGTATTTTGCCCTTTTTACGGTGTATAATGTCTGTCTTCTTGTGCTGCTTGGACTTATTGTCTATTTGCTGTGAGGTGAGGGGTAGAATGGAATGTTTGGATTCAAGCTGATATTTTGCAGATATTAGGATTATCACCAATGCAATAAGTGAATATCCGACAACATCAAAAAGCTTTTCTTCATATTTGGAGTTTTTTGACTTGTAAAATTCAAAAAAATGAATGATAATGTTTGGTATAGACTTGAGAGAGGTCTAAATAAAAAAGAGGAGAATAAACATGAAAAAAATAATTACTATATCAATCATTCTTACAATGTCGGCCATGCTCTTTGCAGGTGTAAAAGTGTCAAAGAAAAATCAGGGAACTTACATTCCGCTTTCGATGTATGAAACTGTACAGAAAAGCAAATCATACAGCGAGGGAATTTCGGCATGTGCAGAGGAAGACATGTACACCGTATTGGGCGTAAAGGAGAATGAAGTTCTTTCAAACGATAAATTTCACGATGCATTTAAACTAAAAGATTCTGAAATCGACTTTGCTTTCAAAACCAAAAAAGGAAAAACTTACCTTACAGACAAAAAGACCAAGATTGAATACATAAAAATATCGGACTCCACTGATTATTATTCTGCATTTGACCTGTTTTTAAGTGACAACATTCTAAAAGAAATTTCCAGGGGAGATTCTAGAGTCGTGGTGGAAGATGGTAAGGTCATTTTTAATGGTTATGCTTGGGAAATTGACAAAGACCAATGGCATTATTCATCCGGCATTGACTTGATCTTTTATTCTGTTGAAGCAGGTGCTTACATTGGATTTGCGGATGGGAAGATATTCACGTTGAAAGATGGGGAAGAATTGCTTAAGGTGCTTGATGTTGAAATTGAATAAAGAAAGTCTATAGAAAATTTAAGGGTGGGGTAAAGCGTTGGATGGACCCTGCCATACCAAAGGTTTTTAAAACTTTTTATCTCTTTTTGTGCTCTACAGCAAGGTTCTGTCTGGTCTACTGGGCCTTGCTTTCCTTTCTTTCCTTCAATTTTTCATGTATTTACTGGGAAAATTATTTTTTCCCTTCCATTGACTTTATGGGTGGAATTTATTAACTTATTAAAATAATGCTTGCTGAAGCATCTATTGCGGTTTGTTGTCGTTTTTTTGATGTTTCCCGAAGACTCAATTATTTGTTGTTTTTGAAAGGCAAGGACAAAAAAGGTAAGAGACGAGGTTATTATGTCAGTAATTACTATCGAAAATCTGCGCAAGACTTATCCTCTGGGAAAACAGGACGTAGTTGCAGTAAAGGGCGCAAGCTTTTCTATAGAAAAAGGTGAGTTTGCTTCAATTTCAGGTCCCTCCGGTTCAGGAAAATCAACCATTTTGAATATGCTGGGACTCATTGATATTCCAACAGCAGGAAAAATCGTTCTTAACGGAATAGATGTCTATGAGGGAATCAACCTGGCTTCTTCACAGATTGTGGATGAACGCTGGTCTTCCGCACAGGACAAGAAGAAAAAGAAGAAGACTTCAATTCCTTCAAAACTGGACAAGAGGATTACAGGCCTGCGCCGTTCACAGCTGGGATTCATCTTCCAGACCTTCAACTTGATTCCGGTTCTTAACGTATACGAGAACATCGAATTCCCGCTTTTGGTCAAGTCAAAGAACCCCAATTCCAAGAGTCCTGTTGACGCTTTTTCCAAGAAGCAGAAGAAGGAATGGATTGACTACCTTATAGAAAGGGTGGGCCTCACTGAATGGAAGGACCACAAGGCAAACGAGCTTTCCGGCGGTCAGAGGCAGAGGGTTGCAATTGCACGCGCCCTGGTTACAAAGGCACCGGTTATTCTTGCCGACGAGCCTACAGCCAACCTGGACAGCGCCAACTCAAAGCAGATTCTTTCTTTGATGAAGCAGCTGAACAAGGATCCGGAACTCATGACGACTTTCATTTTCTCTACCCACGATGCACGTATTGTAAAGATGTGTGATCATGTAGTGCACCTTCTGGACGGTGAAATAATTAACGACGAGCACAAGGCCGGAAGTGACATTTACGGGGAGGCGGAGTAAAAGATGAGGGTGATTTTTCAGCTTGCCCTCAGGAACTTAAAGGAGCACAAGGCTAAGACAATCATCATTTCCATGTTCATCATTTTTGGAACTGCGATTGTAATTTTGGGCAACTCCTTTATGGAATCCGTGAACCGTGGTCTTGAAAAAGATTTTAGGGCAAATTACACGGGAGACCTTGTTGTGTCGGCCCATGCACCGGAAGGCACAATCATGGACATTTTCAGCGTGAACAGTTCTTCGTTTACAGGGGAGATTGTTCAGATTCCGGCATTGACGGACATCAATCAGGTTCAGGAAATTCTTGATTCCACACCGGAAATCGAGCAGAAAACCAAGATGATTTCTACCCAGGGCATTCTGTTCAAGGGTGATGAGATTGATCTTTCTGCCATTCAGGATGATGATTCTGTCGGTCTTTTGGACATTCCTATGTTCATCATGTTTGCCGGCGAGGGTGACACATATTTTGACGTGTTTGGCGGACAGCATATTGTTGAAGGCCGTGCGCTTGACTATACGACCGGAGAAAACGAGCTTCTTATTGATACCCGCATCAAGGAAAGCTTTGAGAAGTTCTTTAAGGAAAGTTTGAACGTGGGCGACAAGGTTCTTGTCATGGGTGCCAATACAAATGGTGTGGTTCGTGAGGCTGTTGTTGTGGGGTTCTATACTCCTGCCAACGAGCACAGCGCCATGTTCCAGACGATTTACTGTACTCCGGATTTTGCACGTGCATTTGCGGATTTGACTTACGGAACCCTTATGGAAGAAGAGGGTGAAGCTGGCGTTTCACTTTCTGATTTTTCTGAGGATGATTTCTTTGGCGATGACGACCTCTTTGGCGACATGATAAGCGACGAAACGGACACCTTTGAAAATGCCGAGGTCATGGACTATGACAGCATTCTTGGTGACACATCCCTTCGCGATGAGCTTAACAAGACGGACAACGGTGCATGGCATTTTGTTCCTGCAAAGATTTCCGACAAGACAAAGACGGCTCAGGTGGTCGCAGAATTGAACAAGAAGTTCGATGACCTGGGACTTGATGCTGTGGCGATGGACTGGGAGGCTGCGGGCTTCTCTTACACGTCTTCCGTAAAGGGTATTAACGTCCTCTTTAACGTGCTTGTAATCATACTTGCGATTGTCGTATTCATCATCATCATGAACACGATGGTTGTTTCCGTAATGGAAAGGACTTCGGAAATTGGAACCATGCGTGCCCTTGGTGCGGAAAAGAAATTCGTGCGTGCCCTGTTCCACACGGAGGCGCTTACGATTACCGTTCTGTCTGCACTGGCGGGAACCGTTTTGTCATTGGTTTTCATTGCAATCTTCAACAGTCTGGGCATTGCTGTTGATTCCAACATGGTTGCCAAGGTAATTCTTGGTGGCGGCGAGATTCAGTTTGCACCAACACCGCAGATCATCATAGCAACCATTGTAGTAGTTATTATAGGAAGCCTTTTGAGCAACATCTATCCTGTTTCATCTGCACTCAAGATTACACCGCTCAAGGCTCTTTCAAAGGGGGCAGACTGATGACTTTACCAGAGATTACAAAACTTTCAGCCCGTAACCTGACAAGAAGCAAGAGACGCAGTGTTATTCTGGGCATAGCGATAGCATTCGGTTTCTTTATCGTAACCACAATCGACGGACTTGTAGGCGGTGCGGTTGACAATCTGGAGGACATGATTACCCAGTTGGTTGGCGGTACTGTTGCCGTAACAGGTTATGAAAAGCCCGCTGATTATAATGACCCGAAAAGTACAAAGGACAAGGTAATAAACATTATCCGTGACCATGACTTCCTTCAGGAAATGACGGACAGTGTGGGCATAGATTACAAGTATACCTCACGTTACACAAGGACTTCGGGACAGCTGATATTTAACGGCAAAAAGGCGCTTGCAAGTGTCTATGGACGCGATTTTGTGAACGACAGGGATTTTCTTGATTCGTTCCAGATTAAGGAAGGCGATTTGTCAAACCTTTCTGATCCAAAGGCCCTGATCATCGGCGAGGGTGCCGCACGTACCCTTAAGGTGGAAGTAGGAGATGAGGTTCTTCTTACTGCCAGCACGATTTATGATCAGGTTGAGGTAGGGGAGTTTAAGATTGCCCTCATAATCAAGGATACAAACTTCGTCAGCGGCTTGATTACATATGCGGACATTGAGGCCGTAAACGAACTGATTGGAATTCCGCACGGTGGATTCAACTTCTATGCAATCTACCTCAAGAACAACAACCAGCAGACAAAGGCGGCACTTGATCTTGAAAAGGCGATTAGGGATGCCGGTGTTCCCGTTACAGACCTTAAGGATGCCCGCAAGAACAATCCGAATAACCCGGAGAATGCAATTGTAAAGCAGCTTACAGGCAAGGAATTCCAGTGGGACGGCGTAAAGTATGCTGTAGAAGGCCTTGACGACGGTGTTCCACAGCTCAAGACCGTAATGTTCTATGTGAACCTGGTTTCAACCATAATCCTGATTGTAATCCTTTTGATTACCATGGTCGGAATCTCCAACACATACCGCATGGTCCTGTATGAGCGCATCCGTGAAATCGGTACTATGAGGGCTCTGGGTATGACAAGAAAGGACACCAAGCGTTCGTTCAGGATGGAGGCCGTGATTTTGAGCCTTACAAGCGGTGTGGTGGGACTGATCCTTTCTATCATCGTAATGGTTCTTCTTGGATTCATCAATATTGAAAACGAGTCTGTTCAGATGTTCCTTAAGGCGGGACACATGACCTTCTCTCTTTCTCCTGTTTCCATCATACTGCAGTATCTCCTGATGATGCTGCTTACCATGCTTGCTGTAAACGGAACTGCAAAGAGGGCGGCCAGAATGAGTCCTGCTCAGGCACTCAGGACGGTCAAATAGTGTAGGGGTGCTGTTACATTTATTCAGCTTGTTTGTTGAATATATAAAGGCTGTTGAATGTAACGGCACGATTCATTTTTTTCAGAGGAGTAATGTTTATGAAAAGGACATTCAAATTTATTTCTTCTATTATTGCTGCAGCTGTTCTTTGTGTTTCTGCAGGATTTGCACAGGTAAGTTCATCTGTTGCGGAACAGGCATATAAACTGATGGAATCAACTGACGACGTGCTTGCATATCACGGTGACTATTCAGCCACGATTACACTGCAGATTCAAAAGCCGGGCAAACCGGACAAGACCCTTAAATATAAGATTTACGAGCGCACCGACAAGGACCTCATGACCATCGTTCAGCTTTTCCCGGAGGCGGACAAGGGCGTGGGATACCTTCGCGACGGTGACAACATCTGGTCATATGATCCTATCAGCCGCAAGTTCACCCACTCTTCACTCAAGGATGCATTGGGAGACTCTGACGTTAATATTGACGACGTAAACCAGAGCGACACTCACTGGAGGGACAACTATACCGTAACAGGATTCAAGGAAGAAGTTCTTGGAAAGTATCCGGTATATGTCGTAACCCTTACGGCAAAGACTTCAAAACCGACATACAACAAGTCAGTGTACTATATCAGAAAGGATGTTCCCCTTACATTAAAGGAAGAGGACTTCTCTGGCAGCGGTAGGCTCATGCGCACTATTCTCCTGCCAAAGTATACAAAGGTTCCTGCAGGTTATGTTCCAACCCAGATTATCCTTAAGGATGAACTGAATCCAGGTGAGAATACCCAGCAGAACATCTCGGACCTTACCTTTGATGCCCTGCCAAACAAAATCTTTACAAAGGCATATCTTGAAGGATTGAACTAAAAGGATAGAATTGATGAAAAAAACGGTTAAATTACTGGCCGCTTCTCTCCTGCTCTCATGCACCATGCTGTGGGGGCAGGTTTCTGATTTTTCAGATGAAGCACTTTTTGGAAGCGACGACGACTTCTTCTTTGATGATGGAATTGAAGAGCTTAAGACCCCGTCCAATGGGGAGGGACTTACCGCAAGCCACGGTGAGCTTTTTGAAAACGGTACAGTCAAAATCGGAGGTTCCTTTGATTTGGGGCTGGACACATACACCACGCTTTACCGCAAGGACGACGGAAAGAATCTGGGCGAAAACATAAGGGACACAAGGTTTGCACCAAAGGCCAACGCACAGCTGACTATTGACGCAAGGCCTACACAAACACTCCGCATGTACACCAAATTCGGCATAAATTATCCGTATAAGTCTTCCGTAGCATTGCACGGCTTGGAGTCCATTGCAGGCTTAAACCCTAGTGATCCTTCTTTTTTTGCACAAATTCAGGCTTCTTTGGCCAATGCTGATGTTAGTATTGCGGACTGGTTTTATGTAAAGGAGCTTTTTTCGGATTTCTCTGTTGCAGATAGGGCATTTTTCCGCTTTGGGCTTCATACAGTTTCATGGGGAACGGGACTGTTCTTTAGTCCTGTGTCCGACATGATAAACACGTCTTCGATTGACCCGGAGAACACGGACGTCCAGGTAAACGGAAGCCTTAACCTGCGTACCCAGATTACTTTCCCTGGCTCTCAGAACTGCCTGTGGCTCTATGTGGTACCGCATTCAACCATGAACAAAACTTCTATTGATGATCCTGGACTTCAGCCCTCAGAGTTCCTTACTGATAATCAGTTCCCGTATGAATTCCGTAAGACTGCATTTGCGGCAAAGGCAGACTTTGTTGTAGGTGGCTGGGAATTGGGAGCCGGAGCCTTGTATAAGCTTCACAATGCACCGCAGATCATGGCAACTGCATCCGGAAGCATAATCAACAATAAGGTCGGTGTGTTTGGAGAGGCTGTCCTGCGCTACGGAAGCAACATGGAGTGGGAGGCCGATGACTCATGGTCAGACAAAACCCTGATCTTCCAGGGAACTGTGGGTGCCATGTACATGTGGAAGGACCCGGAGATCATGTTCATGGGTCAGTACTACTTTGACAGCAACAAGGACGACAATGAATATGCAACCTACGGAAACAGTCTTGCGGGAACAGTGCAGTTCAACAAGATAGGGGAAACGGATCTGACAGCATCGCTTTTCGGTCTTTTCTATTTTGGAAAGTCTGTTCCTGATGATTTATTGGGAGCTTTGACCTTGTGGCAGTCCGGTGTGAATTTCCAGCCGTATCAGGGAATTCTTGCCGCTTCGATGACATGGAGCCCGTTTGACAACTTCAGCTGCAGCTTTGGCCCTTACATAACATGGTTTGCACTGTCTAAGTCACCGGAAGTAGCCATAAAGCTTTCATGCAAGCTTGGCGGAGGAAAGTTCTAGCTTTAGCTTCCTTTTGCCATAATATTGCCACATGAATCTTGTGTTCGTGTGGCATTTTTTTTCAACTAAAATTCAATGACTGGGGACTTTACAAAACTCGAAAATGTGCAATAATATAGAGATGAATTAAACGGAGGAATTATTAATGGCCGATATTTCAGCTCGCATTACCCGAAAGTCTCTGGCTGCAAAGAAAAAAGCCGCCATAAAAACATTAAAAGCACAAAATAAAGAAAAAATCCGTGAGGTAAAGATTCAGTACGCATCCAACCCTGATCGTCTTCAGGCCCTGGAAGTTGAAAAGGAACAGAAAAAGAACCTTCGCATTCAAAAAAGAAATGCACGTCTGGCATATAACTCAAGGCTTCCGCGCCGTTATACACTGGGAGAGGATCTGTTCAACTCCATCAGCCACGGTATTGGTGCAGGCCTTAGTGTTGCCGCAATAGTCCTCCTTGTTCTGCGTGCGGTATTCCATGCCCCTGCCGGTGAAACCTCCGTTTATGTTACAGCTTTTTCCATTTTCGGTTCAACCCTTTTCATAGGCTACATGATGTCCACCCTCTACCATGCGATTACACCACATGGGGCACGACGGGTTTTCTCCATAATAGACCACATTTGCATTTACCTTTTGATAGGTGGAACATATACTCCATTTGTCCTTACAAGAATCAACGGTGGAAAGGCCCTGGTCATTTTTGTTGCCGTCTGGAGCGTGGTTCTGGTCCTGAGCATACTTTATGCGGTTTTCGGGGCAAGGCTCAGGGGATTCTCCCTTTTGACCTATTGTATAATGGGCTGGCTCATAATCACGGTGTTCAGCCTGTATCCTGTGGATGAACCGCTTAATGCCGTAAGCAAGATTTTCCTGGTTGTGGGAGGCATCTGCTATACGGTTGGAGGGGTCTTCTACGTAATGCGCAGTTACCGCTGGACCCATAGTGTATTCCATGTCTTTGCGCTGGCAGGAAGTATCCTTCATTTCTTCAGCGTGTATTTCATGATTGGCTAAATAAGTGTTGTTTTTTACCGCTTTTCATGGTATCCTATACAGATAGGGGGAAGAAAATAGATGCTCGTTCTTTCACGAGGTAATATGAAAAAAGAATCTTCATTTAAACAAGGATTAAAGGTTATTCCGCTTTATATCGTAACTGTGGTAATCGGTACGGTTGTTTGTGCCGTCGCTTACTCACTGTATTCTCTTTGTACCCATATGGTGGCCGGTGCCCAGGTTCAGATTTTCAACTTGAAGTATTTTCTGGACGGGGTGTTCATGTTCTCTCCGGCTATCCTGATTTTGAGCGGGGTTTTGACATGTGCCTATCTTATCAGGCATCCCCCGACGTCAGCGTTTCCTACGATAATGTACATGATCATCTATGCTGTGTTCTGGATTATCCTCATGCCGCTGAACTTTAAGTTTGCAGACTCATTCAAGATTGGACAACCGGAGCCTGTTGAATCCCAGGTCAAGCTTTCGGACGGTTTTTTCCGTGAGACATCCAAAGAGAATGTCTTTTATTACACCAATGTGTCGGAAAAGAACGTTGTGGACGGTGTGTGCATCTCTCCTGATGACAGCCAGACGGTATATTCGTTTACGGACCTTCAGCTTCCTGCCGCAACTGATTTCTCTGATCCGCTGATCAAGAAGACCGTACAGATGCCGGATATCCTTCAGACCCTGAGCAAATACTTCAACACATTCATAACAATCGCACGGACATCATGCACTCAGGGAACTTTTGCATGGCTGTGCTTTGCCTCCATCGGACTTGCATTGCTTTCTGTTGTCGGACTAAGGCAACTTTCAAAGTGGAGGATAATCAATCTGATTCTTGTGGTAAGTGTAACCGTCGGAATCCTTGCGCTGAACATCATTGGTTATACAAAGTCGTTCATGGATCCGCTCAAGGCAAAGATTGACGGAATTGTTCCACAGCTGAATAATCCGCTTATTGTTTTGTTGAATGTCTTGATCTGCATAATCTGCCTGTGCATCGGTATAATCGTTGCTGCCAAACGCAACCGTCAGATGGCCCTGGAAGATGAGTTATACGGAGTGAAACAATGAAAAAAACGTTATCCATCATTTTGATATATGCCGCTTTGATCTTCGCAACCTGTCTGATTGTTACATTTGTCTACAGGCCAATGCCGGAGCTTATTCCTTCCACTAAGAACGCATACCGTTTCTTCAGGGGACTCAACTGGTTCCTGACACTTCTTCCTTCAATTCTGTTAAGCGGTTTTGCAATAGCGTGTTCGGTCATATGGAGGGGACAGGGACAGTTCATTTCAAAAAGGTTCTCCGAGGGAATGTTAAAGCGCTTTGGTTTTGTCGTTCCCTTTTCCCTTGTGATGGTTTTTGTCCTTTCGCTGAACTATGAGTTGATTCATCCGGCCGTTAATGATCATTACCATGAGCTTGAGACAGCCGTTATGGATTTAAGGTCAAACAAGGCCACCGCAAGAAACCTGCTTAGTGCCGGACAGCCGGAGATTGCATATCAGTATGCGTTAAGGGCAACACAGATTGCAGAGGATGATGAGGAAGCAAAACAGCTTTTGCTTGAGGTAAAGAATGCCGTTGACCTTGCACGTGACAGGGCATTGCATGAAAAGAAAAAGCTTACTGTAGACGAGATAGAGAGACCCCTTTCCACAGCGGACAAGTCATATTCGGTGCAGGAACTTCTGCAGAAATCACAGGCTGCCATGGATGAAAAGGATTATTTCCAGGCTCACTACTGGGCATCCCTTGCCGTACAGGCATGCAAGGAAACCGACACCAACCTGAACATTGCAAAAGCCGCCGCCGCCGAGGCATGGGAAAAACTCAAGAATCCCGTAGACTTTAAGAATCAGGAAGCATACGAGTATTACATGAGGAAGATGGGTGCTTACCAGGCATTGCAGTCCGGAACGACAAGCGAAAACCTTTCTGCCTATTATGCGTTCAAGACTCTCAGCATGAACGGACATGCGGACGATCCTGACATCATCCGTTATCTGGCCCTTGCCCAGGAAGCCGTGGAAAGCGAATACTTCTTTATTGACGAGACAGACAACCTTACCAAGCTGGAGAACAACAAGAACATCTATTTCTCTATAGAAAACAAGTCAAACGGAACCAAGGACATAATCTACATAAAGGGTTCATGGGACACAAAGAGCGACGGATATTCAGTCTGTTATCTTGACGGACTTACAATCGTTACTTTCTCCAAGAGCGGAAAATTCATGCGCTCCATGTATGCCCCGATTGCAAAGGTTATATCACAGCCGGTTTCCGTGCTTGATGATGAATCAAAGAGGCTTCAGGGAATTCAGGATTCATGGAAGAACGTTCCTTACATCATGCTGCAGGCCGTTGACCGCGAGACCAAGGGTGCCATTGTGGGACCAAGGTATGACTATGTTGAGACAGGCCTGCCGGATTACATACTTCAGGTGGAAGGTTTGATTGACCGTTCACCGCTTACAGATACGATGCAGATGGAAGAGACAGTCAATGAACTTAGGACAATCGTTACAAGGATGATTCCGGAGACCCGCACGATGATCATTCCTATGCCTTACCGTGACTTTACTGCCGCAAATCAGGCAACAGGCGGTCCCGATGGAATGGATCTTGCCACATTGTTCATGTTCCTCAAGAAAGCCCAGGATTACGGTTTCTCTACGGAAGTGTTCAGCAGAAGTTTGCTTGGCCGTGGATTATTGCCTCTGCTTTTGCTCATGCTCTTTATCCTGTCTGCAAGTATGGGATGGAACTATAGGATTGACGACGAGACCCAGTTCAAATTCCGATGGCTGCTTTTGGTTCCGATTGCCGGTGTGGTGGCATACTTTATACTTGAGGTAATCCAATATTTCTATGATCTTCTTAACTATGTGATTGTCGGTGCGTTTGGAGGAGCGGCGTTGTGGGTGGCTCTTGCCGTCTATGTTGTGCTTTTGCTTCTTGTGTCACTGAACTTCCTTGCAAGAAGAAAATAAATAATCTTGCTTATAAGCGAGTAAATTGGTATAATGCTGAATTATGAGTGAAGAAATTAAAGCTACAGATGCCTGCCCGTGTGGCAGTGGAAAAAAATATGGCGAGTGCTGTTCTCCCATTTTGACGGGAAGTGTCAAGGCAAAAACTGCTGAAGCCCTGATGCGCGCCCGCTATACCGCCTATGTCGTTCACAATATCGACTTTATCATCAACACATGCGAGTCCGGCGAAAAGATTGCGGAGATTGACCGCAAGGCTACCGAAGACTGGTCAAGAAAGAGCGTATGGCATGGCCTAAAGGTTTTGCACACCGAGAAGGGTCAGGAGAATGATGAGGAAGGTATTGTTGAATTTGAGGCAACATACACCCAGAAAAACATCCGCGACGTTCATCACGAGACAGCCGGTTTCAAGAAGGTAAACGGCGAATGGCTTTACAGCGAGGGCGTAATCCGTCCTACAACTGTTGTCCGCGAGACTAAAAAGGTCGGAAGGAATGAGCCCTGTCCATGTGGCAGCGGAAAAAAATACAAGCAGTGCTGTGGTAAAAACGCCTAGAATATGGCAGAAAACATCTATACGGGCTTTCATGCGGTAGAGGAGCGCATAAGGGAATACAAGGAACATCCCGCAGACTCTAAGTTAACCGTTGAATACTCAAAGCCCGGTCCCCGCATTAAAAAGATTCTCGAACTTGCATCAAAGGCAAATGTTGAATGCCGCCAGGTAAGCGACAGGGACCTTGACGCAAGTGTCGCAGGCCTTCCCGAGACAGTCCGCAATCACCGTGGAATCATACTCTGTGTCTCCGGGGAAAAAGCAATTTCCCAGAATGTGGTTCAGCTTGACCAGTGGCTTTCTGCATGTCCGGAGCAGGCAACCGTCGTTATTTTGGACAGCGTAACCGATCCGCATAATGTCGGTGCAATCATCCGTTCCTGCGACCAGTTTGGTGCATCCCTTTTGATTTTACCCGAAAGGCGTTCTGCGTCAGACGTTCAGGAAAATCAGATCATAGCCAGGTCTTCTGCCGGTTCAAGCGCATGGGTGCCTGTTTCCGTGGTCACAAATCTGGTGCGCTCCGTTCAAATGCTCAAGGAAGCGGGCTTCTGGATTTATGGTGCTGATGCCGGTGGAGAAAACCTTTCCAAAACTCAATTTGCCCCAAAAACATGCATCATCATGGGTAGCGAGGGCCATGGTATGTCCAGATTGCTTTCTGAAAACTGTGATGCGATAGTTTCCATACCGACATGCGGAAAAGTGGACAGCCTTAACGTCTCTGTGGCGGCCGGTGTCCTTTTGTACGAAAGGTATAGGACAAGCCGGAATTAAATCGGAACCTTTGTTTTTTTAATCCTGACGTTTTCAAGTATTTTTAAGGCGGATGTTTCTGTTCTACATGTAAAATTTTCGTTGACGAGAACGGGTTTTGCTGATAAAATTAAAGAATGAACATACTGTTAGGTATTTCTGCTGCAGGCGGAATGGGAATCGGCAAGGCCTTTATTCTTCCCGAGACTCAAGAGCGTATTATTCCCAAACACAAGATCTCAGATGGAGACGTTCCGGGGGAGATTGAACGCTTTAAAACCGCGACTTTAACAGTTCATTCGCAGATAGAATCACATCTTAAAGCTCAAAATGCCTCTGACCTTCAGAATGTCATCCTGGAAACCTATCTCCTTATGCTCACGGATCCTGTTTTCATTCAGGAAGTTGAGCAGGCCGTAAAAATCGACAAATTAAACATTGAATTTACCTTAAATGAAAAGACTCAGGAATATGCGCAGCGTTTGAGGAGTGCCGGTAACGATTATCTTGCCGAACGTGCCCAGGACATAGAGGATGTTTTTGGCCGTGTTCTGGACTTGCTTTTGGACTATCATCAGTTCAACATAGACCAGGTGCCGGATGGGGCCGTAATTGTTGCACGAGCCATGAAGACAAGCGATACCGTCATTCTTAGCAAGAGGAAAATTGCAGGTCTCGCACTTACAGAAGGCGGTGTCTCAAGTCATGTGGCAATTCTTGCAAAAAGCTTTGGCGTGCCTGCGGTCGTCGGCATATCGGATGTAACCGAGCAGATTCAGGACGGAGAGGAAGTCATTGTTGACGGAGAACGGGGTGAGCTTTTATTAAGTCCTGACAGTGCCACAATCACGGAATATCTTGCAAAAATAGCATCTGATGAAAAATACAGGGCAGCCCTTAGGGTATTCAAGAACAAGCCCGCGCAGACAGACGATGGAACCCAGTTCAGGCTTTATGCCAACATCGGAACACCGGAAGAGGTTCAGCTTGCTCTGGAAGAGGGTGCCGACGGAATAGGCCTTTTCCGCACGGAATTCCTCTTTATGAATGAATTGAAGAAACTTAATGACGAGGGCGGAACTTTCTCCAGCGCAATAAGTGAGGAAGCTCAGTTCAAGGCATATAAATACGTTTTGCAGTCAATGGGTGACAAACCCGTTTGCATAAGGACATTGGACGCAGGTGGCGACAAGCTGGTGGCATCAAAAGACTTGCCGGTCTTAAATGAGAAAAACCCGCTTATGGGATTGCGTGCCATTCGTCTTTCTCTTTATTCCCCAAAGGTTTTCCGTACGCAGCTAAGGGCCCTTTACCGTGCCTCGGTTTACGGCAACCTTAAGATCATGCTCCCGCTCATAACCGACGTGTCCCAGGTGGAAACGGTTCTGGGTATTGCAAAGGGAGTTCAGCTAAGCCTTAAGTCAGAGGGAATAGCATACAACCCTAACGTCCCGATCGGAATCATGGTGGAGACCGCCGCCGCCGCAATATGCTCTGACTGTCTTGCAGGCCACAGTGCATTCTTTAGTTTGGGAACAAATGACCTTACGCAATACACCATAGGCATAGACCGTGAAAATCCTGCCGTTGCCCCGAACTACAACGAGTTCCATCTGGCAGTTTTACGTCTTATCCAGCAGACCATAGTGAATGCAAAAAAGGCCGGAATACCTGTCTCTGCTTGCGGAGAAATGGCAGGACGCAAGGAAAGCGCAATCATTCTGGCAGGCATGGGAGTCCATGAACTCAGCATGTCACCTAAACAAATCCCTATAATCAAGGAAACTCTGTCACGGTTCACGATGAAGGAACTGGAGAACATCTCAAGCCGCTCTCTGTACTAAACAATCCTCTTTATGCTATAATAATAAAATGACTGAATTACTTGCACCGGCCGGAAATGTAGAGGCCTTGGACGCTGCAATTGGCGAGGGCGCTGATGCGGTTTATTTAGGACTGAAATCTTTTAATGCACGCCTGCGTTCCTCCAATTTTGCCTGGAGGGAATTTGAGGGGGCTGTGCAGAGTGTTCACCGTCTTGGAAAAAAAATCTATGTCACCGTCAACACTGTCTTTGAGGAAACAGAGGCAGAAAAGTTATACCGCTTTTTAAAATATCTGGACAAAATAGGCCCGGACGGAATCATCGTTCAGGATTTCGGTGTGGTAAGGATGTGCCAGGAATTTTTCCCGAATCTGGAACTTCATGCTTCAACACAGATGAACATAGAGTCTGCCCAGGCCGCAAATGAACTTAGCCGTCAGGGCTTAAAGCGTGTGGTTCTTGCCCGTGAGCTTGGACTTGAGGAAATTCGTCAGGTCAAGCAGAATACAAAATGCGAGCTTGAGATATTTGTTCATGGTGCCCTTTGTGTAAGTGAAAGCGGCCTTTGCCTGTTTTCCAGCTATCTTGGAGGAAAATCTGCCAACAGGGGAATGTGTACCCAGGCATGCCGCCGATATTATAAAGCTGATTTCCCGGGTGGAGAGGCCCAGGGATATTATTTTTCTCCGTGTGACCTTTGCCTGATTGATCATGTTCCGGAACTGATGCAGCTTGGTGTGGACAGCTTTAAGATTGAAGGACGAATGAAGTCAGCCGAATATGTTGGAGCCGTAACCGCAGCATACCGTTATGTCATGGATCACTGGGAACAGGATAAGAAAGGCGCAATTGCAGAGGGAAAACGTATTCTTAGTACGGATTTTGCCCGCTCAAAAACAGATTACTGGTACGGATTTAAAACCGAGGGTGAGGGTGTTGATAATGCAGGCCAGAAAATATTGAACCCGAATCAGGCAGGTGGAACCGGAATCTATCTTGGACGCATCTCTGAGGTAAAGGAAATTGAAGGCGTAAAGATGGCCCTCTTTGCAGGCGGAAACTATGACCCGGATCCAGGAGACAGCATAAGGCTGCATAAAAAGGACGACACAGGCCGTGTAAGCCACAAGGTAAAGAGCATATACGAGGATGACAAGGGAAAAAGATGGTGCGACATTCCGGACGGTTTTGCCCGCGGTGATGAAGTCTATCTTTTGCAGACAAAGGCAATGTCCAAGAGGTACAAGCGTGTCCTGCCGCAGGACCTTTCACGTTTCAGGTCACAGCCTGGTGGAGACATGGCTCCGGTAATGGCATTGACTCCGCTTTCGAAAAATGAGCTCCAATGGTTCCCGGAAGGACTTTACATAGCAGTCTCCACAACATCCGATGCATATACGGTACAGATGGCACATCCTGTCCGCCTGATATTTGAGCTGAACAACGAGACCGAATACGACCTTCTTAACAAGAATACAAGCGAAAAGCCACTTTTGCCGTACAGCAAGAAAATGGTAATCATAAGCCTGGATCCCTTTGTGCCACAGGGAAAGATTGAACATCTGCAGAAGGTTTTGGACACTCTGGTTGAACAGGGCTTCTCTACTTTTGTGGTGAACAATCTTGCCCACATCAACATGCTCAAGGGAAAAAATGTCCACATGATTGCAGGCCCCTTCCTGTATACCTTCAACCGATGGTCCGTGAGCTTCCTGGAAAACGAAGGCCTCATGGCCGTGCAGATGCCATACGAGAATTCCGAGCGCAACCTCAAGAATACATTTGAAACCATGAGCGAAAAGTCCCGTGTGCTTCTTCCTGTTTTTGCATATCCGACATTGTTCCGCCTTAGGTTCAAGCTACCCAAAGATTACGACTTTACATTCTTTAACGACAAGGAAGGTTCCAGCTTCAAGGTGAACTCAACACCGGACGGTTCCTTTGTAATGCCGGAATATCCTTTCAGCCTTGTGGACAAAATGGATTCGCTTTCAAGCAAGGGATGGAAACGTCAGCTTCTTGACTTCAGCAAGACAAAGGTTCAGAAAGCCGACATCAAGAACATCATAAACTTCATTCAGACAAGGACCGGAATTGAAGGTGCCTCCCGATTCAACTGGAAGGACGGCTTCTATAATCCAGAGAAAATAGAGGCATTCAAGGCCCTATCCGAAAAACAAAAGGCAGCCCCCAGGGATAAGAGCAAAAAATCGTAATGGTGTTTTTGCAGGTTGAAAAAGGAGGGTAATTGGGAGCTGCCTTAAAAATCAGAATTCTACTTCGTCCATGACCTCCTCGTTATGATGGGAGTTATGGCTGCCTGCCTGCGGAGACGAATTGGAACCGGCATTTGCGCTGTCCTGGTCATCATGCTTTTTGTTGAATGTCTTGAATTCAACATGCTCTGCAATGACCTTGATCCTGCTGTGGACTTTTCCTTCATCATCCTTCCATCTGTTTTGCTTTAGTCGGCCCACAACACGTACGCCTCTGCCTTTCGGGGCCCACTTGGAGCAGTTTTCTGCAAGCTGACCGAAGGCATCAATGTCAAAATATGATACCTCATCCTGAAACTGTCCGTCCTGTGCTTTAATTTTGCGGTTGACTGCTATTGGAAATGAGCAGACCGTAAATCCAGATGCTGTACCCCGCATTTCCGGCTGACGTACAACATTACCTTCCAGAATAATCTGATTCAATGAATTCATAAGATTTCCTCCGCGGCTATTGCTGCGTTTTTTAATGATTTGCATTTTCCGGTGACGCCCCCAGAACTGCTTACATTAAATAATTAGCCGTGAAACTGTGTTTTTTAACAAAATTGAGTTGAAAAATTTGCTGAATTTTAGGAAAAACTACACATTTGTACTATACAAAAGTATCTGATGGTAGCGAAAAAAAAATCCCGGATTAAAAAAGTCATCCGGGACCTTATGTTTATGATGTTGATTTTATTTTACGGTACGTGCCAGCCTGAATCCCAGAAAGTTGTAAGCTTCGTTCGGGTCAAATGAATAGCGGTCGCCTGCACAATAGAACATTGTCTCTGGTGACCATGCGCCGCCACGTGCTGACCTGCGTTCACCGTATACGGGACCGTAATAGTTCTTGCCTCGTGAAGCGTTCTTGTATTCGTCATACCAGTCCCAGCAAAGTTCAAGGACATTGCCGCTCATGTCATAGAGGCCTGCTCCGTTTGCATTTCCACTTGCCGGGTAAATGATGCCGTCAAGCAATGGGGAACTTGATCCTGCCGTTCCGATGATATGGGTTTCATCACAGTTGTCAAAAAGCCATGCCACATCTTCCGCAGAAAGAACCGCATTCTCGCCGCTTGCAACATCTCCCGGCTGAAGGCCTGATTTTGTCTTACGGGCCGCATATTCCCATTCAGATTCGCTTGGAAGACGGTAGCCGTTGTTTTTCCACAGGCACTCGCAAAGATCGCATGAAACGGCATCGCTTGAGTCACGAAGCACTGCACCCTTGTAGACATAGCATGGGGAAAGGCCTTCCATCTCCGAATAGGCATTGCACCATACGATTACGTCATGCCAGTTCACCTTTGTAACAGGCTGATATTTGCCCGACGCAGAAGGAGAACGACCCACTGCACCACGGGAACCTTCCTGTCCCGGATTCTGGAAATAGTATGAGTGTTCCTCCGCCCATTCCTTTACCGTATACCAGAGGTTGTAGCTTGTCTCGTATTTGTTTAACTCGAATGCAGTCAGATAGCGTGTTGAAGTGATTGGACCCGCATCCTGGCCTATAGTATAGCTTATTACCGCCTGATTTTCCTGTGGCTTGAATCTTGTGAAATCAGCATCATCAAAAGAAAATGATCCTTCCTGAGCAAAAACTGCCCCCATGGCGCTAAATACCAATGCTGAAATCATGGCTGTTCTTTTCATTTTTTTTCCTCCGCTTTCTTTTCCATCTGTTTTAAAAGCTTAATCTGCTGTCTTTTAGCCCTACGTTTTTTAAACGAACTAAGCCCCTGTTTGGTTACGCGTTTTTTATCTTTTGGACCTGCCGTAAGTTTCCTCTTCATGAAGATAAAGTAGGTCATTATAGAAAGAAGTATGCTGGATACCGTTACAAAAATCACGCCAATCCAGCCTGAATTCTGGAATGGCAGCGGCACGTTTATGCCGTAGAAGCTTGATATGATTGTAGGAACCATAAGGACCAGATTCCAACCGGTCATAGTCTTCATCACGATATTCAGGTTGTTGGAAAGAACACCTGCAAAGGCATCGTTCATTGTTGCCATGATGTTTGAGTAGGTGTCCGCCATTTCCATAGCCTGCCTGTTGTCAATTTCCACATCGTCCAGCCAGTCCTTGTCGTCTTCGTCCAGCTGGATTATCTTTGTCTTGCGGAATTTCTCCAGAAGCATCTGGTTGCTCTTTAATGAAGTGGAAAAATAAACAAGCGATTTCTGTATGTTCAAAAGCTGAATCAATTCATTGTTGTGGACTGAACGCAACATCTCGTTTTGAATCATTGTCGCCTTTCGGTTCAACTCCTTAAGATATCGGAGGAAAGTTGAGTCGGAGCGTGACAAAAACCTGATGGCAAATGCCGGAAAATCGTTGATCTTAAGGTCCCGTATGCGGTTGGCTGCAAAATCCCTGAGCACCTCACAGTCCGTCCAGCATATTGTAATGAAGAAATTCTTCTTTAATACGATTCCAAGTGGCGCGCAAAAATGACTTATGTCCTCTGTCGGGGCAAAAACAGGAAGCCTGAGGATCAGGAGCTTGTAGTTGAATTCATCGTTGAATTCGATTCGTGAAAGCTCGTCAGGATCAAGGAAGTCAAGAATATTCTCCGGGTCAATCTTGTATTTGTCTTCAAGGATGCCGATGTCATCACGAGTCACTGAGCGGGCATCCACCCATGTGCTCTTTCTTCCGTCGAGTTCCTCTTCTTTTTTTTCTATTAATTTTCCGTTTTCCTGCTGCCAAAAAGTAATCATGATTTCCGCTCCGATAAAAGCGACCATTCACAGTCAGAAAAAATTCTATCAAAAAATTTCAAAAATTTCAACATTTTGTGTTAAAAATGCAAATTCTCGGCTAATTAAATAGTGTAGCCAGAAAAAATGGCAAAATAGGAGTCAAAAATGAAAAAAAGATTTTGGTTGCCAGTCCTTGCATTTATGTGCTTGCGGCTTTGGGCAGGTGGTGTTGACGGATTCGAATTCCTGAACCGTGACATCAATGAGATTTTGTACACAGTAAGCCTTTACCGCGGAATTGCGATTGTCGGTGATGACACTGTGTCTGGAAAGGCGGATTTCAGGTTTGCGGGAGATGATTTTGATTCTGCATTCGACAGCTTTTTGAATGCCAACAGGCTTTATGCACAAAAGAATGATAAGCTGTGGCTTGTAAGCAAGGTCAGGTTTGCGGATCTGGGAAACGGCTTGATTCAGCTTGATGCCTCTGACATAAGGCCTGCGCTTCTAGTTGAAAAAATAAACCGTCACTTTATGGTGGAGCTTTCTTTTGATTCTTTGCCGGAAACAAGGATTTCGCTTCATGTAACGGGAAAAGAGGCAGGGGATTTTGCAGGGGCAGTAGTCCGTCAGCTTGGAAGGGATTATTCGCTTGAAGAAAAGGACGGACGGCTCAGGATTGTAAAGGCTGTTACGGAGCGATCATCCATCAGTTCGGGAAGGGAAAAGTCAGTTGTCAAAAAGATTCCCCCAATTGAAGGCAAAGGAAATCTGTATCAGGTTGACGTTCAGGACAGTACGGCATCTTCCGTGCTTGAGGAACTGTTTAAAAACGAGGGACGTGAATTTGTTTTTGCATGTGATTCGAATGCAAAGATTAAGCGGATCATGTTCAGCGGGAAGACATTTGACGAAACACTTTCGCTGCTGCTTTCCTGTGCGTCCCTTAAAACCGTTCAGATAGATGGAATAATCTATGTCCTGAATGATAATGAAATTGGAAATAGTCCGGCTGATACCGGCAAAATATGGCTCAGGCATGGCATATCATACGGGCAGATAAACAGTGTGCTTCCGTTTGTGGAGAACAGGTTCGGCAAGCTGAATGCTGTTGTCCTGGACGGGAATAATTCGTTCCTGTGTTTTACCACGCAAAATACACATGAGCAGATTGATGAATTTCTTGAGGCTTTGGACGGAGCAAAGAATGTCAGTGTAATAACCTTGCGTTACATCAAGACTGATGACCTCCTGTCTCATTTGCCGCCGGGGATTTCATCGTCGCAGATAAAGAGTGGTACTCAGGACAATGTGTTTTTCTTTACGGGCAACAGGGAACAGTTGGATTACCTTAATGCGCAGCTGGAATCATTGGATGCTCCTGCACGTAGGTTGAAATATGACCTGCTTGTGATGCAGTACCAGAAGACAAATGACATGTCTTGGGATAACTCGCTTTCCATACGCCGAATCACACCGGGAGATTTCACCGACGCATCTGTTTCTCTGGGCTCTGTTCTTGATCTGAACCTTGATGTTGTGGGTGCTTTTGGATTTAAGTTTGCATTATCGCTTCAGACTGCAATTAATGAAAACCGTGCATCTGTTTTTGCAGACACGACCTTGCATGGCTTGAGCGGTTCATCCATTCAATTCAAGAGCTCAAACATTTACCGTTACAGAGACAATAACATTGATCCGGAGACAGGTAAGCCGGTTTATACGGGTGTAACAAGGGAAATTTCATCCGGCCTGAAAATCGATGTCACAGGGTGGGTCAGCGGTGACGGCATGATCACAACGAAAGTGATGGCATCTGTTTCAAGGCAGGGTGCGGATACTTCGTCCACAACTGGAAATCCTCCTCCTACAAGCGAAAAAGTGATTACTACAGAGGTTCTTTGTAAAAGCGGTGAACCCATTGTCCTTAGCGGCCTTGTCCAGAACGAAAGCTCATTCATCGAACAGCGTACACCAGGACTTGGAAAAATACCGGGTTTGGGATGGGCGTTCAAGGGAAGAAAGGAAACAGAGGAAAAGACCGAGATGGTCATCTATCTTGTTCCGCATTGGGAAAAAGATGAGGCGGAAACCGTGGTTGCAGAAACTGATCAGGAATTCTTTATGCGCATCAACAGAACCTATCTGGGGATTAACGGAGGAAACGATGCAGCCAGTGAATAAATTTTCTTTGTCGCCTGTATTTTGTCTGCACAACGGAGCTGTGGTTCTAAGGCAGGATCAGGATTCAGTTACGATTGGACTTCTTGACTTGAGCAATATCGTCTTGCGATGCAGGCTTTCCCATGCTGTGTCATCTCAGGTGAGGCATAACGGGAAGGGTGCTGCAACCTTGTTTGAACTTATGACTCAGGATGATTTTAACAGGCATATCTCGCTTATGTTTTCCAGGGAAAAAATCATTGGAATAAAGCCGCCGGAGGTTCAGGAGAAAAAGGATGTTTCGGAGAATGAAGCGGAGGCACTCCTTAATGCTCTTGTGGGTACGGCTTTAAAGGGACAGGCAACAGACATTCACATAGAGAATAATCTGGTGCGGTTCAGGATAAGCGGAGAACTTGTAAAGGAAATTGAGTTGGATTCAGACAGGAAAAAGGCTCTTGTCAGACGGATCAAATTGCTTTCCCACATGAATGTTGTGGAGACCAGGAGGGGGCAGGACGGACAGTTTGTATTCAAGACCAGTGATTCGCGGGATGTTTACATTCGTGTTTCCTGTGTGCCTTCTGTTGGGGATGAAGAATCGGTTGTGCTTCGTTTGCTGGACACTCGGAGGATGCCGTTGCTTCTGGATAAACTCGGGTTTGATGATGAACAGCTGGAAATGCTTCGTGGCTTGTGCAGGTGCTGTGACGGTTTGGTTTTGCTTTGTGGTGCAACAGGAGCAGGAAAATCTACGACCGCCGGTGCAATGCTGCAGGAGATACGCAGGCAGTCAATTGACACAAAAAAGATTCTGAGTCTGGAGGATCCTCCGGAGTATGTGCTTGAGGGTGTTACACAAATACAGGTACATGAAGAAGGTGGAGTGAGCTTTCAGGAGATGCTCAGGCGGGCATTCAGACAGGATCCGGATGTGATTTTTATTGGCGAGATCCGGGATTCTCAGACGGCCAGGGTTGCACTTCAGGCTGCCATGACAGGGCATCTGGTGATTGCGACTTTGCATACAGGAACATTGAGTCAGGCTGTGCTTAGGATGCAGGATCTGGGTGCGGAACCGGCATTGCTGGTTTCTGTCCTGAGGGCGGTGGTTGTGCAGAGGCTGGTGCAGAGAAAACTCTATGCTCAGGTCCGTGTTTTGACCCCTAAAAAAGAGGACGGTGTCCTTAGAATCAATCATCGTAAAAGGGAGGTTTCGTAATTGAACGGCAGAAATGTGCTGAGGTTTACGCAGGTAATTCACACTGTCCTGCAGTCAGGGATGAATCTTGGACAGGCTATGGAAATGATTCAGAAAATGAATGGGGTGCCACAAAAGGTTGTACGTGCATCTTGTCAGATAAAGACATCTCTTGAACAGGGAAGGCTTTTTTCTAATGCGCTTGCTGATTGTGATGCCATTCGTTTTGCTCCGGATTATGTGGCATTTGTTGCTGCTGCGGAAAAAGGCGGTTCTGTGCAGATGACTTTTGATTTTTTACTTAAGCGTGAGAATGAAAAGGAAAAACGTAAGAATTCAATGGTGTCAATTTGTGCTTATCCGCTGATTGTCATTATCGTGGCCTTTCTGGGAGGTTTGCTTCTTGCATTCAATTCAAGGAATATTGTTCCTGATGTTTCGGGGACATTCAACTTTGAATCGTATGAGAGGCAGGTTTTCTGGGGATGTGTAAAGGCAAATGTGTTCCTGTTTTCCTCGGCACTTTTTCTGTTCATGTGGTTCAGGCATTTAATCCATAAGAATATTGTTCTTGATGTGTTCTGCATCATAAGTTTTTTGATCAAGGGGAAGATGAGTCTGGATGAGGCATTGAAGGTTTCTGTTTTGTCGGCGCAAAAAAATGACGGCCTTAAGCGCAGGATAATCCGGGGAAGGAACATGCTTTTGCATGGGAATCCTGTTCCTTCGGTGGTTGAATGCATCGATAAGAATTGTTCCCTGTTTGCAAGCTTTGCAGAGATTAACGGTGACCTGAAGAATGCCTTTGGCCAGATGACGTCATATCTTGAGGATAAAAAAACAAGACGCGAGAAAATGTGCATGGACATGGTTGAGCCACTTACCATGTGTGTTGTAGCAGCGTACATAATAATCCTTTTAAAGGACATTGTTATGCCTGTGATTTTTTACTTTGGAGGATAGGAATGAAAAAAATGAGGAAAAATTCAAAAAGGAGATTTTATGAGTCAGCCGGGAAAAAGACAGGACAGGACGGATTTACTTTTGTGGAGACGCTTGCAGTTCTTGCTATTGGTGCAGTTCTTGCGGCAGGAGCATCAATCTCGATGTTCAAAGCTGTTGAGTCTGCAAAAGAATTTTCTGCAAAAGAAACGCTTGCGCAATATCAGGCGGCCCTGCATGCCTATTACATCGATTGTTCAGCTTACCCCAGTACGGAACAAGGTTTGTCTGCACTCTGGGAAAAGCCTGTTCTTGTCCCCGTTCCTGAATCATGGAAGGGGCCCTATGTTGACAAGGAAATTGCAGACGACCCCTGGGGAAACAGTTTTGTCTATGTGCAAAGAGAAAGCTCAGGATTCCCAAGTTCATGTCCGCAAAACATTCCATTTGCAATCATCAGTTATGGAGCAGATGGAAAGGAAGGCGGAGAAGGTGTGAACTCTGACATTGTTTCATGGAGGTAAGGATGAAGAGGTCTGAAGGTTCTGTTTTGTTCACGACGCTGGCATTTATATTTGCCGCATCAATTGTCATCTCAGGAATATTCGGGCTGTTGAATGTCCGGTATAAGTGTGCCCGGAAAAAGGCGGATGCACTGTATGAAAATGAATTTGTCTATGGAACAAGAGCGAGGCAAACGAATGAAACTCTTTGAGCTTATATGTGCCGTGTCGTTGTCGGTTGTTTTTACTGCCGGTGCAATGTCGTCCATAAAACCTGCCATGGAACTTTATGCAAGGACGGTTGAGCTTGAAAGAAAAGTTGACCGTGACAGCTTTATGACGAGGGGCTTTGTGAATGTGTGCGAGGAAAATGACAGGGAACATTGGGTTGATGCAGCCGCGGAATGGAAGGACATGTGTCTTTCACTGTGGCCGCTTGATTTCCTTGAGTATGAGTACAACGATGAATTCTATTCGCAGACCTGGAAGAAGGACGGCTTTACCATGAGGGTTGAATGGCCTTTGGAGGGTGAAAGATGAAAAACAGTGTAGTAAACAAAAATGATTACGAGCTTTACCTTATGAATGTTCCGCTGACTTTGTTCGGGAAAAAGAGAAGACAGTTCATTAAACGGGAACTGGAGAAGGTACATCCATGTTTTAGCGAGCAGTTTTCGTTTGATTCTAAACGTTGCATAAGGAAAGGTAAAATTCAAACATTGATTGCCGTGATGGACAAGGTTAAGGTGCTTGAATACAAGAGGAATAAAGCTGCCGGACTCCATCTGGAAGGGGTAAAAACAGCTGCTTTGTTTGAAGGAAAGGGAAAGTTCCTTGGCATGACTTTGCTTTTTGCCTTTGTGCTTTCCTCTGTTTTTGTAATTGCAGGTTCATTCAGGAAGAAAAACATTCAACTTGAAGCTACTGTGATCGCAGGGGAAACATATGGTTATGTTAATGAAGCGCAGGAAGCTGTTGAAAAAAACAAAAGTATTCAGGAAGTTCTAGGTGAAATATTTAAAAGAATAAAGGACAGTGCCGGTGATATTAGGTATATGTCAGTTTCAATTGACGGTGCCGGAGAAAAATCAGTTTTGTTCACGAATCTTTCGCTGGAAAAAATGTATCCTGAAAAACTTCTGTTTGAATCGGATGAAGGTATTGCTGAGGATATGAGCATCTCTCAAGTAAGTTATGACGGCAAGGAACCACGCTTTGACTTTTCAATGGAAGCCCAACTGGACAAAGTGTCATTGTTAAAGCCGGAAACGAATCATGTGTCTGAATTGCGTAATGAATTAAATAAGCATTGCACAATCAGGGAAGAGAATTTTCTGGATGCGGGATTTCATTGTGAGCTTATGGAAAATTGCTTTGTGGATTTGTTCAATCAAATTGATTCAATGAATGTTGTTGCCATAAAGGAAATATCAATCTCAAGGATAAAGGATGGTTTTGATCTATCTGTGTCCTTTGTGGAATGTCATGAAGAAACGGACAGGGGGATATGCCGGTCTTTGCTGGATTATTCGAGCCTGTTCGTAAAAGAGAAAAAATCTCCGCCGGTTATTCCTGCAAAAACAGTGGCGGTGAAAAAGTTGGTTGTTCCAGAAGCCAGTCAGGGTAAGAACTGGGAGCAAGTTGGTAAAGTCGTTCAAAAGAATGGGAAAACCATTGTGTATTATCGTGATGAAAAAAATCAAATTAAAGGAGTTGAAGAATGAAAAAATGTTTGTTTATGCTTTTCCTTGTTATGGGATTAGTCGGATGTGCCTCGATGGATAAGGGCAGGCAGGTAAAGTTGCATGGTCTTATTATGGATTCAGATGGAAATGGTGTTGCGTCATATAAGGTGATGAAAAAGGACAAGGTCGTAGGCTACAGTAATGACAGCGGATATTTCGATCTGGATGCGGTTTATGGAGAAGGTGTTGATTTTATCCTGGAGAAAAATAACTGGGAAACGGTCAGGTTCTCGGAGGAAAATTCGGATTTTAACAAGCTTTATGTCTTTAAGGTTAGGGATGTTGATTCAATCTGCAGAGAAATTGAAGGAAAACTTGATTCAAGAGATTTTGAGGGAATTGAGTGCATCTTGGATTCAGTGGATGATGAGTTTAACAATAATCCAAGGATCAAATACCTTAAGGCCGTGACATTCTATAAACAAGGGAAGACAGAGGATGCTCTTGTGCTTTTGAGTGATGAATGTTTTTTGGATTTTAATGAAGAATACGTAAAGGATTTTGTTGAACTTATTGAAAAGGTTCAGGGAGGAAACAATGGCTAAAAGATTTTGCATTGTGGCATTATTGTTTGCCTTAATCTTTTCTTCCTGTTCAAATCTGGCCGGAATTGAGTCGCCGTATTATATTGCGGATAAAAAAGTCCTGATGGAAGAAGATGAGGATATCTGCTGTTATGCGGAAGCCGTGTTTGAGGTATTCAACAATACGGAAAAAGAGATCGAGTCTGTTGAACTGAGCTTTTTCTTTTTTGACGATCAAAATCAACCGGGCGCATATAACAACAAGATTACGACAAGCCTCTTGTGCCCGGTTATGGCAAAACATTCAAAGATAATCAAGGTGTCCCTGGATCCTTATATCGGTCCAGAGATAAAGGAAAGTTACAGTGTGGGGTTTGCATATCTTTCAAAAATAGTATATGCGGACGGTTCTGTATGGCACGATCAATGGGGGGTATATGGAATTGTTTAGGAATAAAATCATTGCGGCCCTTGTGTTTCTGACTGTGCTGATTGCTTCATGTAAAATGGGGGAGGCGGTTGTCGTTGTCGGTGTGGCATTTGAACCCATTCAAGAATACAACTATGAGCATGAAAAAGGTGAATGGACTGTAATGGTCTATATGCCTGCTGATAATGAAATGGAAAAAGAGGCTGTTGCTGATATCAATGAGATGGAGGCTGCTGACATTGATTTTGAGGCAAATCATGTAATCGTTCTTGTGGACGGAAATAATCAAAAGGAAAACTATGGCGGTGAATGGAACGGTACCAGGCTCTATGAGATAAACCATGATAAAAATGGTGTTGACGACAAGATTGTGTCCCTTCGCCTTGGTTGCAGGGAATTGAATTTGTCCGCTAAAAAAGAATGCGAGCTTGACATGTCTGATCCTGATGTGTTGAAAAAATTCGTTTCATCTACTGCAAAGTATTATCCGGCGGATCATTATGCTTTTGTGATGTGGGGAGAATGCAGCGGTTATAGCGGTAAAACACAAAATGCACGTGCGGTTGCCTTTGACGACACAAGTGTCTCGTATATGGACAACAGGGATTTTGCAGTTTCGTTATATGGTGGCCTTGGTAAAAAGTTTGATTTGCTTGCGATGGATTCTTGTTTTGGAAGTGAGCTTGAACTGCTTACGGAATTCAAGAGTTGTGCTGAATATTTTACGGGCATGGAAGGTATTCAAAAACTTGAAGGATGGAATTATCGTTCTTTGCTGAATGTGTTTACTGGAGAATTTGGTGACGGGAAAACTCTTGGGGAAGCTTTGGTTTCAAGTCAAGGTGAAAAGAACATTTCTCTTGTGGATTTGTCCGATATGGATGCCTTGCTCAATGCTTTTGATCTTTTTGCACAAAAATTCTCTTCTTCAATAAAGAGTAATGATGCTGCGGTAAAAATCAGGAATGAGATATTAGGCTCTGAGTTTTGTTTCAGGACCTATGAGTCTTCCTTGAACCCTGTGTATGTTGATGTTAAGTCTCTGGCAGAAAAATATGGTGGAGATGACTTGGCCTCTTGTGTTGAAAAAACATGCATGTGCAAGGATCCTGATTATGGTGGCATTGGGGTGTTCTTCTGCAATATGGATGAAAATCAAAATCTTGTAGAGTCAATTCCTGATGATTATGTGCGGAATAAGGATAACTGTACGTTCGTGGAAAAATCCGCACATTATGTTTTTACTCAGGATAAAAGCGGGACATTGCTGGATAAATTATTCGGCAATTATTTTTAATTCAAAATGGAGGAAATATGAAAATGATTAAAAAATTACGCAAGCTTTTTGCAAATCTTTTGTTGATTAGTTTTGTTGGTTCAAATTTAGCTTTTGCATATGTCTCTGGCAGCGCTTATGATGATTTTGCATCAGGTAGGCCACCGAGTCAACATTATTTCCCGGAACAACAGTCTGGTGGTGGGGGTGGTACTGATTCTGGAGGAGGATCTGGAGGTGGAGGCTCCGGAGGTGGAGGAAGCACATCGTATGGAGGCGGAACACAAGGCTCTGGCGGAAGTGCTGGAGGTGGAACTGGCGGAGATTCAGGAAGTGCCGGAGAAGAAGGTTCAGGTTCCGGAGAGGAAAATCCCGGTAGCGGTGGCAGTTCTGGTTCCGGTGGAGGAAGTGAGGAAAGTGATTCAGAAAGGAGATACAGGGAAGCATTGGAGGCAATGAGACGGGCTGAATCAGTTCTGAATACCTTTGACAATCTTTATAATGCGGAAAAGGCAAAATACTATACGGCCCATAAGGAAGAAATACAAAAGGCAAGGGATTTAAAGGCGGCTGCAGAGGCTGTCCTTAAGGCAAAGGCTGTTGTTGATTCACTTCCAAAATCAACGGTTGGAGATCCTGTTTTCATTACGAACGGTACGTTCAAGATTAATGACGTTGATGAAAGCTTTGTCTATGGAATAAGTGAATATAATCTTACAAGGAAACTTACAAGCACAGAATTTCCGGATGGCAGCTTTGGCAAAAACTGGTTTACAAGTTTGGATTCAAGAATTATCTGGGGTAAGACTAAGGCAGGACTTTCAGAAAAGAAAAATCTTGCAAGCAGACTTGATCGTGAATTAAACTCACTTTGTTCTACAATCAGGGCGGGAGACATTAATCCGGATTCATGTTCTGCCATACTTTCGTTAAAAAGGCTATTGAGCTGTCTGTATGGAGAGATAGATGTAATTGAAAGAAATGCAAGTACTGCTCAAGAGAAAAACAGGTACACGGAATATGGAATGAGTAAGCTTGCATCAGAAATGCCTGCTGACTGCTTTGTCCAGGTTGATGAGGATGGTTCGTTAAATGTGTTTCAGAGCTATGGTTCAAGCGGAAGATATTATCTTTATACTGGTTACGATAAATGGGCAAATGAAAAAGAAGACGGAATGGAAATATGCTATGTCGATGGAACTGTAAAAAAATATGATGAGTTCGGGCAGATATCTGAAATCAAAAACCGCTACAACAGCAGCATTCAGTTTGAATATAATGAAATAAAAAATGAAAAGAGGACTGTTAATTCAATCAGCCATAATGGAAAGCATATCCTGGATTTTGAAAGGGATGATTCGGACTGCATCGTAAGCGTATTCAATTCAAGAAACAACAGCAAAAGGACCTATTCCTACGATGAAGATAAATGTCTTGTAGAAATGTGCATTGACAATAAACGCTATGGGTTTGAATATGATGATTCAGATGACATTTCAAGGATAATCAAGCCTGACGGAAGTGCCATATCCATCAGTTATTATCTTGAGGGAAATGGCGGTAAAAAACGTGCAAGCCTTGTTAAGGATGAAACAGGTGCTTCGGAAAATTTCGTCGGTGATTATTCTGCCGGAAAAATGACATATACGGATGCGGATGGAAATCAATACCACTATAATTTCAGTGAGGGCAACATCACCATGGAGGAAATGGAGGATGGGACAAAAGTCACAAGAACATATTCAAGTGAAGACAGGGTTATCTCCAAGAATGATGAATATGGATCCGTAAATTATGCATATGATGGATATGGCAACATGATCAAGGTCCAATATTCTGACGGAAGCAGTGAGCAATGGTCATACAAACAGCCGAACAACCTTCTTTATCAATACAAGGATCGCGACGGTGTAATCACCAAATTTGAATATGATGAATCCGGTTCTCCTGTTAAAATCTACAGGGATGATGTGTGTGTTCAGGAATACGAGTGTAATGATGTGGGGCAAGTGGTTTATGCCAAGGGACTTTATTCAGACAACAGATATTCATATGACAGCGAGACATACCGCCTGACTTCTGACAAATATGGAGATTACGCATACGATTCTTCCGGAAAGCTTGTTTCATATACCACAAAAGACGGCAGGGCATGGAATTACTCTTATGATTCTGACGGAAATACTGTAACTGTCATTTCTCCCGAGAACTTGAAATCGGTTTATGTTTATAATAACAGGGAAGATTTGGTTTCGCTTGTGGAGACGGATTTGAATGACGGATGTTCAAGAGCTTACCGTTATGAATACGATAAAAGACATCTTTTGACAAGGCTGTACTCAGGATATGGTAAAAACGAAAATGAGGCAAGGAATAATGAAAGCCTTTGTGTAAGTTATGAATATACCCCCGGAAGTAAAATTGAATCTGTTGTTTACTGGAACACAGGGGATGCCGCAAAATTTGATGGAAACGGAATCAAATATTTTTACGGATACAAAAACGGATTGTTGAGTTATATTGAAAACTATTATGTGGATGAAGAAGGAAATCCCGTTGGCAGGATATACAGGAGCGATTATTCATGGAAATATGTTGATGGAAAAAAGAAATTGACCTATAAAGATGAAAATGGAAAAACAAGCTATGTGCTTTATGACCGTGATGGTAATGCACTTGAATATGGTGGAGAAAACGGGTGGAAGTTAAAGTATGAGTATTCTGCTGGAGGATTCCTGGTTCAGCAAAAGAATGTTGCAGGTGGAACTTTGAAGTATGAATATGATGGAGTATCTGGAAATGTTCAGTCCGTTCAACTTGGAAATTCAATTCTTGAGCAATATGAATATGATGAATATGGCCGGGTAATTCATTCAACAACACAAAATGGATTCGTTCAGGATTACAGTTATGAAGAAAATGATGGTTCGGTAAATGTTTGTATTGATTCAAACAGGGGTAAGACAAAGATGTACTCTGACATGTTCGGACGCATTCAATTTGCCTCGATAAATGATGAATATGGGAATGCAATTCTGGAACAGGGAATTGAATATAAAAATGACGGCAAGGTGGAAATGAAAAACGGGGATGAAAGGCGTACCGTCAAACTCAATGCCTGGGGAGAAATGGCGCAAGACTGTGAGACGGAAACTGAATATCATTATGATCAGGACGGAAATTGTGTCTTGATAGAAAGCGTCGATGCTCCAGTTTACATTTCCTATAATGCATTCGGCATGGTATCTAAAATCAAGCAGGGAAACCGGTTTCAGAACTATTATTACAATGTAAAGGGAAATCTTTTAAAGATAGAAGATTCGCTTGGAATAAATTCAAGGTATGAATATGATGCTACAGGGGAAAAGCTTGTCCGCTCTGTAGAAAGGGGAATGCCGGTAAAAGAATATGAGTATGACGATGAAGGCCACCTTGTAAAATACATTGAAGGTGGTGAGACTGTCATGACTTATTCATACGATGATGCAAACGGAATCACAACATTCACTGATGCAAAGGGAAACAGTCTTGCTCAAAAGACAGACGGATATGGCCGGATTATTCAGGAAACAAACCGCAGTGGAAAAATACGTTCTGTTGAATATGATGATGAAGATGGTGTGATGAAGGTTAAGGACTTTAATGGAAATGTTTATACAGTCACTCAGTCCGGAGCTTTGAATGCCTATGTCGTTCAATACCAGGATGGAAATACCGAAAAGACATTCTTTAATGCGGCTGGTTCAGTTGTGAGGTCAGAATCAAACGGAATAAGTGAGTCGTTCAAGTATGACAGGGGACAGCGCCTTGAGGAATTCAGGTTCAGAGATAAAACCGGCTACAACGCTTATGACAGTCTGGGACGAAGAAAATCGCTTGAGCTTGAAGATGAAAAACTTGAATATGAATATGATAAAAAAAATCGCCTGATTCGCATAAATGGACTTGACTGTTATAAAGATATTTTTTATGATGAATTCGGACAGGAAAAAATGCTCAGGGATTCAACCGGAGCAAGGACTGAATACAGATATGATGGAGTCGGTCGCCTGGTTGCTGCAGCTGGTTATGATTCAAATGGCGCACTGATTTTTATGGATGCCTTGGTTTATGACGATAATGGAAAGGTAGCATGTTCCATTAACGAAGAGGAATTTATAAAAGTGTATGAATATGACGGCAGAGGCCGAGTAAAAAAAGTACAGATGCCATATACTCAGGAATTGGAAAAAAGTTGTGTCGCACAGCTGGAAGAGTGTGGAAAGACAGCAGGGAAATATACATCAAGAAAAATCCAGTTAAGCTCACAATTGAAGGATGCATGTGAAAAGACTCTAGTCGAGACAGGCCAAAGCAAGTTGCGTCTGAATTATGACAATCCCGTATGGACCGAAGAATATGAGTATGATTCAAATGGCAACAGGACAAAAGTAACAAATCCGGTCGGAACCCTTGAGTATGAATATGATGCTGACAACCGTCTTATAAAAGTGAATGGAAACAATCCGGTAACATACCAGTATGATGCCAACGGAAACTTGATTCTTCAAAAAACTGCTTCAATCGAAAAAAAATGGACATATGCCCAGAATAACCGCCCGATTGCATTTGAGGCAACAGCATCAGACGGCTCAAGGACATATGAAGAATACAGGTATGATGCCTTTGGCCGCCGTGTTGTCTCTGGAATGAACGCCACACTTTATGACGGACTTGACATGAATCCCCTTTATGAATGGCAGCTTAACGAGCAGGGGTATGAAAGTAATTTCTCTGGGGAAGAAAGGACTGTTACCGTAAGGTTCAGGAATACAGGATTTAATGGGGATATGACAAAAAATAAATGTGATTTTGACAGGTTTTATATTTATGCAAATGGGAAACTTCTTGGACAAAAAAATAAAAACTATTCATATTCATCAGGAGTGTCTGACGCAAATTATTCGTTCATGAGCGACATGAGGAATTCAATCGGAGCCGTAACCGATGGCCTTGGCAGAAGGGTTGGAAATGTGAACTATGATATGTCCGGAAACATGTTCTTTTCTGATGCCAAACGTAATCCCCAGGAAACAGGAATCGCAGCTTCAATAGGAATTGACCACGGCTTTGTTGGAAAGAAATATGATGTTGCATCAGGTGCATACAACTTTGGCTTCAGGGACTACAACCCAAATACCGCGACATTCACCACCGAGGACCCCATCCGCGACGGCCTGAACTGGTACACATATTGTGCCGGCGACCCCGTTAACTTTGTGGATTTGTGGGGGTTGGAAGGAGATATTGTTTATAGAATGGGAATGCCGTATGAGTATTGGGATAAAGGGCCAGAAGAAATTAGCTATGTAGAGAAAGTAAACAATTATTTTACAAGTGATTTATCTATTGTTTTGCGCGATTGCTTAGGAGCGAAATATGCACATACAAGGATGCCAACTGATTCTGAAATGGATTGTAGTGGAATGTTGGTTTACGCACTTGATAAAATGGGATTTGATGTTCCAAGAGATTTAACTGCAGCGGAAATGGCTAGTGGAACTATTCCTTGGATTGTTTTATATGATGATGTTGAAGAAGAAAGACAAGGTTTAAAAGGTATATTAAATTTTTACAATTTTGGGAAAAAAGGAATAGATCATGTAAATTATGGTGTTGGAAAAATGGGTTCTGAAAATGAGAATCAAATTATGGATGCAAGTTTTGGTTCTTCTTGGCAAGAAGGACGAAATCAAAGTTCTAGGCAAGATGTTAAGGCTGAAGCCGATAAAATCAATAAAACATATGCACCATTTTCAACAAGAACCGCACCGGTAAAACAGGGGTATGTTGACTTTTTAAAATTGAAGATAAAGGAGAAAAATAAATGAAAAAACTAAAGTTGGTCTTACAGGTTTTAACAATAGCATTCTTAATAACAGGATGTAACAAACAAAATGACTCATTAGTTTTAAATGCGAATGTAGAGGATGAGTCCGAGCCAGTCGTCTTGGAAACAGTCGAAGAACCAGCTTCTTTACCTGATGAACCGGAATTGCCTGCTGAAGAGGTTGAAAATGAAGAAATAATTCAGCCTGGCAAATATGAGAAGGTGTTGGCTGAAGAGAATTATCGAGATGAAACCGATTGGGAGAAAATTACAAAAACTTTTCCCGAGGTGAATATTAAATATACGGTTCAGGCTGTTGATGATGTTCCATTTATTACAGAGTTATATTTTATTGGAATTGATAATGAAGGACTTGCTGTTGCTTTGGGGAGTTTTACAAAGACAGGTGGTTTCCTAAATTCAAAAGGAGAGGAATTCATACATGATCCGTATTTGAAGAATGATGCTGGTTTCTTTAAAGATTCATTACTAGGAATTTCTGTAGATGCAATAGATTATCCATTTTCACTTAACGGTATAGCATTGACAACAGATTTTGAAATATATAAAACTGAGTGTTTATGTAGATTATCAATCAATTGTGAAGAAAAAACTATAGAAGAATGGTTTCCAGAATTGTAAATTGAAATAGCCACAGACAGCCCAGCCTCCTGCCTGTGGTTTTGTGTAAAAGATTGTTGAAAGTGGAGATGAAGAATAAATGAAAAAAACAAAACTATTTCTATCAGTGTTGACCGTTATAATGGCTGTAACGTCATGTAATAAAAGCGAAAAAGCTGTTGTTTACGATTCAGATAGTAAAGTTGAAACCGAATCAGATGTTGAAGCTAAATTGGAAGATACTGAGGCTTTGATTGATGAGGCCGAAGGGAAAATCGAGCCCGAAGAAAAAGATGGGTATTCACCTTTATTTGCATTATACGATCGGGGGTATTTTGGGATAATAGCAAGGTCAACAGTAAATGATGATAATGTAAACGTAAGATTGCTTCCAAGTGTATCATCTGAAAAGATTGGTTCATTGAATAAAGGTTATGTAGTAGAAATACTGGGATATTCCAATTCTAAAGAAACTATTAATGATTATGAAGGGTATTGGTTAAAAATATCATTCAAAGAAAAGCCAAAGGAGTATTATGGATTATATGGATGGGTGTTTTCTCAATATGTAGATGTTGACCCGTCTGTTGATGTAAGTAAATTCGGCGCTGGAAAGATTGAAGATGGCGAGCTTAAAACAATAGAAATTGAAAGGAATGGTGTAAAAACAGAATCAACTGTTTATGTGAACAGACTTACCGATACATCTCCTTATACTTTTGTGTGGTGTGATGAGATGCGGGATTTTAATTATAATGATCCAACTGGAGTATTTAGATGGGATCCTGATACAAATGAAATAACAAACCTAACAAATATGGGGTCTGAATGTGAATCTGCATGGTGTCTGATAAGTGATGATTTGAAGTTTATGTTTCAAGAGTTTGGAACATCTCCAGGAACCAGAGCTTTGGGAGTATATGATATGGAAACAACAAAGCAGATTTTCTCCGGATCATATTACAGAGAGCTTGGTTATGATGGAGAAAGCATTTGTATCGTAAAAAAATATGGTTTAAATAACTCTGACGAAAATGTAAAGAAATTTAGAGAAGAGACACCATTGACAGAAGAACAACTCGACTGGATAAATCAAGGAATGAGCGTTAATGTTATAGTAAAGTATCGATTTAACCTGTTTACAAAAGATATGGAATTTGTTGAATGTGATTATCTGTTGTCGCAATAAAATAATAAAAAAACCACAGGCAGTTCAACCAACTGTCTGTGGTTTTGTGAAAAGAAAATTATGAAAGTGGAGAAGATGAATAAATGAAAAAAGTGAAGTATGTCATGCTGATGTTAATAGCGACATTCTTAATAACAGGATGTAACAAACAGAATGACTCATTAGTTTCAAATGCGAATGAAGAGAATGAGCCCGAGCCTGTTGTATCAGAAACAGTCGAAGAACCAGCTTCTTTACCTGATGAACCGGAATTGCCTGCTGAAGAGGTTGAAAATGAAGAAATAATTAAGCCTGGCAAATATGAGAAGGTGTTGGCTGAAGAGAATTATCGAGATGAAACCGATTGGGAGAAAATTACAAAAACTTTTCCCGAGGTGAAGATTAAATATACAGTTCAGGCTGTTGATGATGTTTCATTTATTACAGAGTTATATTTTATTGGAATTGATAATGAAGGTCTTGCTGTTGATTTGGGGAGTTTTACAAAAGAAAATGGATTTATAAATTCAAAGAATGAAGAATTTGTCTCTGGACCTTATTTGAGAAAAGGTTCTGAATACTTTGATAATTCATTATTAGGACTTTCTACAAGAGTGATAGAATGTCCATTTGTTATCATTGGAATGGCAATGGCATCAGATGATGAAATAATTGAAACGGAGACTATGTTTGGATTATCAATCAATTGTGAAGAAAAAACTATAGAAGAATGGTTTCCAGAATTGTAAATTGAAATAACCACAGACAGCCCAACCAACTGTTTGTGGTTTTATGTAAAATATTATTGAAACTGGAGAAGAAGGAAAATGAAAAAAGTAATGATTTTATCAGTGTTTGTGATGTTGACCATGTCTTTGTCAGCTCAGAATTTCAAACTTGACGGTAAATATAGTTTGAATAATTCAAGTAATATTGATTATTTAACTATCTCTGAAGACAAAATATCGTACAAACTTTGGAATAAGAAAGATGAATTAACAACAAAATATAAAATAGTACATGACGAAGGTCTGACATTCATCAAAATGTCTGAAAAGTTTCCAGAAGAATTTACAGATGAATATGACAGTGGTAAAAAGATTAAAACCAGCGATAAAATCCTGATTCTTGCCGGGAAAAAAATTGATTCGGATTCGGTCATCTTGTTCGGGACAACATACGGTTTTTATAACTACAAAACATTAATTGAACCGCGACATTTTGAAGTAGTGACTCAAAGTAAAGATTGCACGTCTTTTTTAACGGAAAAGAATAAAAAATATCCAATAACTAACTTGGCCGACTACGATGTTGATACTCCTTGGGTTGAAGGTGTTCCAGGTTATGGTATTGGAGAAAGCTTTACGATTGGAAACTCGTGGGGAACACCGCGACATTATCTCCTTATAATGAATGGTTATATATCTTATGAAAAACCGTATCTTTATAAACAAAACGGCCGGGTAAAGAAGATAAAGGTAAAAGGGTTGAAGTCTGGTAAAGAAAAAATACTGGAAGTGCTCGACACTCCCCATCCGCAAACTGTTGATATTTCTTTTATCACAGAACTTGAAGATATAAGAATAACAATAGAGGATGTATATCCTGGTACGAAATATGAAGATACATGCATTAACTATATGATTGGATATTTAGAGAAAGTAATTCCCTATGAAGATAGTATAAAATAATTGTAGGTAAATCAAACATGGAGCCATAGACAGCCCAACCAACTGTCTGTGGTTTTGTGAAAAAAAATATAAAGTGGAGGAAAAAATGGTAAAATTCATAAAGTTCATTTTTATTTGTTTTATTATGATGGGATTTGTTTCCTGCTTAAGTGACAAAGGAAAAATACCGGAAGACTATTTTAATTCTACTATGATATATGAAATACCCCTTGGTAATAAAACAATACGAATAATCAACGCAAAGAATGATAATCCAAGGCATTCGGATAGATTAATGATGATTGTTTTGAATTCTAAGGGTGTTGTTCTGGATGTGAAAAGTTTTGGTTACCTGGATGATGACGGTAGTATTGTTTCAACGAAAACAGTAGCGATCAAAGGCAAAAGGATTAAAGAGGATGAGCCTGTAAACTTTTTTCTTGTGGTTGAAGAATCATCAGATTTAATAAAACAAATACCTTGTAATAACTTTGTTGCAGACGGTATTATCACAGATGGTTATATCGTCTATTCAATCGAAATGACATTGGATACAACAATAAAAGTAAATTTAAAAGATGGAAAAGTTTTTGAATATGAAGGTTATTATCCCTGTGTAGATATATTTGAGTGTGAAAATCCTGAAATATTGGGCGTCTTCAAATATGAAGGCAAATGGTATGAAGTATTGGATAAAAAAATCCAACCCGCAAAGGAATCATATCAGCCAAAGAAGAAAAAGAAATTACAAGATTATAGAATTAAATAATTAGTACTAACAGACAGCCAAATTAACTGTCTGTAGGTTAATAAATTAGATAAAATAGTGGAGGAAAAGAAATGAAACGGGATAAGTTATATTATATAGTGATAGTGTTAGGTTTGATGGTTTCGTCATGCAAAACGACAGCTAAGCCTGTTGCTGCAAACAATTCTTTTTATATAAGGAAGAGTAATGATTATAATAGTAAAGAAATATATGATAGTAACAACAAATTAATTTATGTCTTAAATAGGTCTGACGCAAGAATTGATTGGAAAACAGAAATAATAAAAAACCATTTGCTGTATTTAAGTTCAAAAGATGAATTGGTTGTTGTTGATTTAATCTCAAATGAAAAAGAATTGATAATTCCTGATATAGGTGATTTCGCGGCGACAAATGATTTGCATTATATTTGCTTGGGAAAGAAATTGAATGATTCCAGGTACACGACAACTCCGATTCTCTATGATTTTACAAAGAAAAAAATAGTTGAAATTGAAAAACTAGATTATTCTTTCTTAAATAAATATATTGGAATTAGTACAGACATACGATTTGATTCAGAGAAAAATGGGTTTTCGGTTGATTATCATTGGGATTCTTCGATACCTGAATACAGTTTCTATATTTCTCTAGAAGAATTAAATATCACAAGGATTAAATAACAATAAAATAATAATTCTAAATATGAATAGATATCAAATTTGTGCAGTATGAGTTGAAAGAAAAAACCACAGACAGCCCAACCACCTGTCTGTGGTTTAACAAATAAGATAAAAAAGTAAAAAAACATTTCAGAAGAATGAAAAAGTGTTCGATAAAATAAGATGGAGTCAGTTTTAATGGGTTTTGAAACTGTCTCCAAAATTTTTTAAAGTATTATACTAAAAGTTGGAGCTATTATGAAAGTGAAGGGAAGGATTCGCTCACGGCAGTCCTTGTGGGGGGCTACGTCTGAAAACCGGCGTTATGGTATTTGTGACCTGATTCCTGGAAATCAATCAAAAGACAAACGAAGCTTAAAGTCTGTCATCTATCTGTGGAATCATATTCCTAAAGAACACAAAAGCAATTATTCAAAGAAATCCAAAACAGTTGATTGCAGGAAAGAAAATGGCATCCGGAATTTGCTCGCTGTAGATTCCGGACGCCATGATTATTAGAGGGGGATGTTTCCGTGCTTTTTGCAGGGGGCGTTGTTCTCTTTTTTGTTTGAAAGGAAATCAAGGCTCTTTACGATGCGGTCTCTGGTTTCCTCCGGATTGATTATTGCGCTTATGTAATCGCGTTCGGCGGCGATTGTCGGAGTCATGATTGTGTCCTTGTACTCCTGTGATTTTTGTGCAACAAATTCAGCCTGTGCCGGATCCTTCATTTCCTTGGCATAGAGGATTCCCAATGCACCTTCTGCACCCATAACAGCAATCTCTGCCTTTGGCCATGCGTATACAAAATCAGCTCCAAGATGTTTTGAACACATAGCAATGTATGCGCCGCCGTATGCCTTTCTTGTGATGACGCTTACTTTGGGAACTGTTGCCTCGCTGTATGCATATATTACTTTTGCACCGTGGCGGATGATTCCCTTTTGCTCTTCGTCAGGTCCCGGAAGGAATCCAGGTACGTCAACGAATGTAACAAGCGGAATGTTGTATGCGTCACAGTAGCGGACAAAGCGTGCGATCTTGTCTGATGAATCACAGTTCAAAAGGCCTCCCCATGTCGCTGGGTTGTTGGCTACGATGCCAACTGTCTTCCCTTCAATTTTTGCAAAACCTACAACTGACATCTGTGCGAATTCTTTCATCACCTCAAAGAATGAATCATCGTCAACCACGCAGTCAATCACTTCGCGAATGTCATATCCCTTTTTGCTTTCTTCCGGAAGTACTGTCGCAATCTTCTTTGTCTTTTTGCTTTCGTCGTATTTGAATTTTGCCTCGGCAACAATTTCTTCACCGTAGTAGTGCGGAATGTAGTCAAGGAGTTTTCTTACCTGCTCGTAGCATTCGGCTTCTGTGGCTGAGCGGAAATGTGCCACACCGCTTTTTGTTGAATGAATCTCTGCGCCACCAAGTTCTTCCGCCGTAATGTCCATGGAAAGGACGCTCTTTACGACTTTTGGACCTGTGATGAAAAGCTGGCTGATTTTATCAACTGCAAAGATGAAGTCCGTGATACCTGGAGAATAAACCGCTCCACCGGCACATGGACCTGCAATGATGCTGATCTGAGGAACAGTTCCCGATGCCCTTACATTCTGATAGAAAAGTTCACCGTAACCGCAGAGGGCGTCTACACCTTCCTGAATGCGTGCTCCACCCGAATCATTCAGACCGATTACAGGACAGCGTGCCTCAATTGCCTTGTTGATGAGTTCAGCTATTTTCTGACCGTGGACTTTTCCAAGGCTTCCTCCCTGAACTGTAAAATCCTGCGCATAGACTGCAACTTTCTTACCGTTGATTTTTCCAAAACCGGTTATTACACCGTCGTAGGGAATCTCCTTCTTGTCCATTCCAAAATTGGTGCATTGGTGGCGTGCTGCGGAATAAATCTCAAAGAAGCTGTCTTTGTCACAAAGTGCGTTGATTCGCTCAATTGCGTGAAGCTTTCCTTTTTCGTGCTGTTTTTCGACGTTATAAGTGTAGTTTGACATGTTGTTCTCCTGCGGAAACTCTGTAATTCAACTGAGGAGAGTATATAACGTCTTGTGTTTTTAGTCAATATGACAAAAAATGTAATTATGTCAGAATACTGCTTCCTGAATCATTTTTTGCTGGGCCTCAAGGATCTCACTGTTGGTTGGAATCCATGGATAGGCGGGACGAAGCTCGTTTGCGGTGACCACAGGGTCCTTGTCTACGTCCTTGTCTTTAAACGTGCTCTTGTAATCCTCAAGGAATGCCTCGTAATCGATGATGATTGGTGAGCCTTTGCTTTCCTGTATCTCGGTGATTATCCAGCGGTCTTTCTTGAATTCAAGGGTAAGGGTGTCGTTGTGGTAGACTGCGGTTAATACAAGATTGTTCATGTTGTCGCTTTCGGTGTATAGCAGCACATAGCTTACCGGTATTGTTTTCTTGTCGCCTTTTTTTACGGGTTTCCCCTCTTCTTCCGTGATGGCCTTTGGCTTTGTGTTTTTTGCAGGGGCATTAAAGAAGAGGCTTCCCTTGTTTGTCTGTATTGAAAAGTCTGCCAGTCCGAAAATCGTGTAATGTCCGTCATAGTTAAAGTTGATCCATTCGGCGGGGGACACGAGCTTTTTTGTTGCATCGTATGCGGCCACCGTTTTTCCCGTGACATACATGGTCGTTACCATATTCTCCAGTTCGGCTGCCTTGTCGCCTGTTGAACATTCATGCATGGCCAGACTGTTCTGTGTGTTCATTCCGCTGTAGAACATTTCGACTGTCTGTGTTGATGTAAGGCCCTTTGATGTGGGGTTCTCTGACTGTCCGCTTGCGATTGATATGAACAGGGCTGATACTGCAATGATTACTGCCGCACTTATTGCCAGTGGGACTCTTGCTGCACGGAACCATCGTTTGACTGCCAGTTTTTTCTGGAAGATGAATTCACGCTTTTTGTTCTTTTGCTCAAAGATTTCCGGTGATATGTTTGATTTCCTGATGACGGGATTCAGTTTTCCCATCGGAGGAATCTCTCCGCTTTCTGTAAGGCCAAGCTCACGGTAGAGTGCGTCCAGCGGAAATGTAAGGCCAAGCTCGCTGCGTTTAGACTTGTCATCACCTGATTTTTCATCGACTATGATTGATGTTATTTTGTCTGCCAGCGTTGGTGCCAGCTTTTTTCCGGTTTTCTTGTTCCTTACCAGGGCCTTGCGCTGAAGGCTGTTGTCCACAAAGGATGCCAGCGTTTCATCAAGTGCCCAGACAGAGGCCGCCAGGGGAGTGTAGTTTGCGTCAACTATGTCCATGTGCCTTTTGTCGGGGGATGTTTCCCTGAACGGAAGCTTTCCTGTGAGAAGACGGTATGTAATGACTGATTGTGTATAGCGGATGGCAGCGTCATCTGTGAGCGTGGGGTTTACATAGAATCCCTGATGCTCCGAGTACTCGCTTTCTCCAGTGCACAAAGTGGATGACTCAAAGTGAACCAATGGCAGGAACAGGACCTGCGTGCAGTCATCGGAAACAATGATTCCACCGGCACCTATGTTTTCAACATGTTCCTTTTGCTGTATTGCGGCTTCCATTGCGGAACAAACTGTCGCACCTGCCAGCTGAATCTGCGAGCGTTCTCCGTCACTAAGGTTTTTTGAACTGTCCCTGTCGAAAAGGCTTTTTAGCGTGGAACCGGAAAATCCCTTTGCACGGAGGATGACAGTTTCATTCGCCTTGCGTTCAATTCCGGATAGTGTGGAGGTATGTGTCATGACCTCAGTATCTGTAAAACTCCATGGCTCAAATACCCAGCCTTCCGATGTTTTTCGGGCAAGCTTTCCATTTTCCCTTAAACGTTCTGCATTTATTGATTTTGCATAACTGTTTGGCGTTAATGAGGTATCTAACTTGATTATCCTGTCTTCTACAAATACTATCTGCTTAGCCATGTTTACCTGCTGCCGTTTGGTCCGTAAAGATACTTGAAGTAATCCATATTGGTGCTGAGTGTCGGGTCAAAGTTGTCCATTGTGGATTTGTAGGACTCAAGGCTCTTCCAGAATTCATAGAACTGTGGATCGCGGCTGTATGCCTCGTTGTAGATTGCGGCTGCCTCTGCGTCTGCCTTACCCTTTGTTTCCTCGCTTACACGGTAGGCTTCACTTTCTATCGTGCGCTTTTCGTTTTCCATCTTACCAATCCATTCTGCCCGGCGTCCTTCTCCAAGTGAGCGGTACTGCTGGGCCACCTGGTTTCTTTCCTTGATCATGCGGTTGTAGACTGATTCTGTAAGCTCATCCGAATACTTTATCTGGCGGGGAACAATGTCAATCAGCTCAATTCCATATTCAGCCTGATTTTTGCGGGCCTCCTCGGTCATTTCCTGACACAGCTTTTCCCTTCCCTTGGTTACGATTTCGTTGCTGCTTCCTCCAACGGCAAGTGCGGATAGCTCCTTCGTCACCTCGTCATCCACTCCTTCCAGCTGGCTTGCGGCGTCAACCGGTATTTCGTTGATGATGTTGCTGTTGCGGACGATTTCGCTAAGGCGATTTCTTGTTATTACCATACGTATTGCAGAATCGATTATGTCGCTGAGTTTCGGGTATGAGCTTTCCACCGTCTTGAATGAGCGGTAGAATTGGGCTGGATCCGTAATCCTCCAGCGTGTGGTGGTGTCTACTACGATGAACTGGTTTTCCTTTGTAGGAATGCGTTCCGTGTCCCCGTTGAGCGAAAGTATTTTTGATGGGAAGCGTGTTACTGAGTCAATGATAGGAACCCGTATGTAAATACCCGCCTCTGTCCTTGTGGCTACAATGGAGCCCAGTCTGGAAACTACAGCTTGCTCGCCTTCATTGATGATGTAGAAGGGACCTGCGGCAAAAAACAAAATGACCAGGACGGCTACGATTCCCAGCGCTATATAAAACTTAGATACCTTTTTCATTTTCTTCTCCTTTTTCTACTGTCCCAGGTTTTTTAATGGAAGAAAGTTTTCCAGCTCTCCGTCGATGAGGGTAGGCTTTTTGTCTCCTTCCTGACTGTTGAAGAGCTCTTCCATGGTTTCAAGATAAAGTCGTTCCCTTGTGACCTGGGGCGCCTTGCGGTATTCCTCGTAAACTGAATTGAACCTGGCCACGTCTCCCTTCGCCTTGTTGATTCTTTCTGCGGCATATCCCTCCGCAACTTGAACCTTACGGTCAGCCTCACCTCTAGCACGTGGAACTTCGGCGTAATAGCTTTCCATACCCTCGTTGATGAAGCGGTTCATGTCCTGAATTGCCTTGTTTACGTCTTCAAATGCTTCCTGAACGCCAACTGGAGGAATGATGTTCTGGAATTTGACTTCGGTTACCGTGATTCCCATGTTCAGTTTCTTGAACTGGTTGTTCATGTTTTCAACGGCATAGTTTTCGATTGTTGAGCGGGAGTTGTTCATGTCGAGGATTGCCCTGTCTCCGATAAGAGCGTTGACTACCGAGCGGCTTATTGAGCGGATTGTGTCGGTCCTGTCTTCAACTGAAAAAAGCCATGCTCTGGGGTCCACTATCCTGTATTGGATGCTCCATTCCACGTCCACGATGTTAAGGTCACCGGTAAGCATTGTTGATTCGGATGTTATTCCGTTCTGGTATTGGTTTGTGACACCTGCCTTTTCCGTGCGGAAGCCGAACTGTTCCGTGCGGACAATCTTGTTGCCGTCCACTATAAATTTTTTGTCGATTCCGAATGGCAGCTTGAAGTGAAGTCCCGGTCCCAGGGTCTTTGAGTAGGCTCCGAAGCGAGTTATAACCGCCTGCTGGGATTCGTCAACGATGAAGGCACTTGAAAAAGCGCATACGGCTATCAAGACTACAAAAATAATTGCAATGAAACTGGAAGGCTTGAATACTTTCTTTACAACTTTGCCTGCCTGGTTGTTTTGTTCCATTTAATACTCCTTTTTTGAAAACTGAGGGGAAACCCCATACTTAAAATATAAAAAAAAAACAGTGGAAATACAAGTGGAAAATAAAAAAACCGCAGAAAACATTTTAGCGTCTTCTGCGGCCTCTTGTCTGGTTCCTTCAGGCTATGGATTAATACATTCCGCCCATGTCGGGTCCTGCTGCCGGGGCTGGTGCCGGCGGTTCCGGAATGTCTGTGATTGCACATTCTGTGGTGAGGAGCATGCCTGCAACAGAAGCGGCGTTCTGCAGTGCACAGCGTGTTACCTTAGCCGGGTCGATGATGCCTGCTTCCATCATGTTTACCCATTCACCGGAAGCGGCGTTGTATCCCACACCCTTCTTTGCATTCTTTGCCTTGTCTGCTACAACTGCACCGTCAACACCTGCATTGTCTGCAATCTGGCGGATCGGTTCTTCAAGGGCGCGCTTTACGATCTGGAAACCTACTTTCTCGTCTCCAACAAGACCTGCTGCGTCTCCGTCCAATACCTTGCTTGCTTCGATGAGGGCAAGTCCACCACCTGATACGATTCCTTCTTCAAGGGCTGCGCGTGTGGCGGCAAGTGTATCTTCTACACGGAACTTCTTTTCCTTCATCTCTGTCTCTGTGATGGCACCGATGTTGATTACGGCTACTCCACCTGACAGTTTTGCAAGGCGTTCCTTGAGCTTTTCCTTGTCATAGTCTGATGTTGATTTTTCAACCTGGTTCTTGATTTCTGCAACGCGGGCTGCGATTGTCTTTTTGTCTCCTGAACCGTCTACGATTGTAGTGTTGTCCTTGTCAATCTTTACGCTCTTTGCCTGTCCAAGATCAGCGATTTCTGTTGTCTCAAGCTTGAGGCCAAGGTCTTCTGTGATTACTTTTCCACCGGTAAGGATTGCAATGTCCTGGAGCATTTCCTTTCTTCTGTCGCCGAAACCTGGGGCCTTTACTGCACAGCACTTGAGTGTTCCGCGGATAGAGTTTACAACCAGAGTTGCAAGGGCTTCACCGTCCATGTCTTCACAGATGATGAGGAGAGGGCGGCCTGTCTGAGCAACCTTTTCCAGAAGCGGGAGGATGTCCTTCATTGTGGAAATCTTCTTGTCGTAGATGAGCACGTATGCGTCGCTGTAGTTTACTTCCATGCGCTCACGGTCGGTTACAAAGTATGATGAGACATAGCCGCGGTCAAACTGCATTCCTTCTACAGTCTTTACGGTTGTGTCCATGTTCTTTGATTCTTCAACTGTGATAACTCCGTCTTTTCCAACCTTTTCGATGGCTTCGGCAAGGATTTTACCGATTTCCGGGTCGTTGTTTGCAGAGATTGTTGCAACATGTGTTATGTCTTCGTTGCCCTTTACGGCACGTGAGTTCTTCTTGATTTCGTCGGTGGCGATGGCAACTGCCTTGTCGATTCCGCGCTTGATTTCAATTGGTGTCATTCCTGCTGAAACTGCCTTGAGGCCCTCGCGGACTATGGCATAGGCAAGAACTGTAGCTGTTGTAGTTCCGTCTCCGGCAACATCGTTTGTCTTTGAGGCAACTTCCTTGACAAGCTGTGCACCCATGTTTTCAAAAGGATCCTTAAGTTCAACTTCCTTTGCAACTGAAACACCGTCTTTTGTGATTGTTGGTGCTCCATACTTTTTGTCCAGCATTACCAGACGGCCGCATGGACCCAAAGTTACCTTTACAGCCTGAGCAATCTGCTCGACTCCGCTCAACATTTTCTTGCGGGCATCTTCATTGTAAATCAACTGTTTTGCCATTTTACATTTACTCCTATATAAAACCGGTAAATCGGCAGTGGTTCACCGGCAATTTGTTCGTATTAGACAAGATACTAAAAAAAGCGTTTTTCGGCAAGTTTTTTTTCAACTTTCAGCAGCCAGAGGGGCATTCAACTTAATTGTTTACAAGTGCCGTTTTCTGTGCTATCATTTTTTCCATAATAATTGAATTGACGGGGGAATTTGAATGAAAAAGCCTGTTTTTTGTGTTGCCTTGATTTTTGGAGTTTTGCTGACCTTTGGTTGTGGGTCAATTGCTTCCATTCCATACATTCCATCGGGAAATTCCGGCAGTTCCGGTAATTCCGGCTCTTCAGGCTCATCCGGGACTTCTTCCAATACTGGAAACTCTGGTTCAGCTCAAGTGGAGGAGCATGTTCAGGAGGTGTTCACCCTTACAAATTCTTTCCGCACGGGAAACGAGGCATATTACTGGAACAGCGACAACAGGACAAAGACAAATCTTGTAGGAAAACTGGGGACGCTAAAGCTTGACGCAGACTTGTGCAGGGCGGCTAAGGTAAGGGCATCGGAAATAACAAGGAATTTCAGTCATACCAGACCTGACGGAAGAAGCTGCTTTACCGTGTTGAGCGACTTATCCATCAGCTACAGGGGTGTGGGAGAAAACATAGCGGCGGGAAATGCCAGCGGAGAAAGGACCTTTAATCAATGGAAGGAAGCCGACCAAAACTATTCAGGCCAGGGCCACCGCAGAAACATGCTTGGCGACTTTACCAAGATAGGAATAGCCAGGGCATACGACGCAAATTCCACCTACAAATATTACTGGGTAATGATCCTGTCAAAATAGGGTTATTGCGTAATTACCCCAAAAGTGCTAATATAAAACAATCTCGGGGATATAGCTCAGTTGGTAGAGCATTTGGTTCGCAATCAAAGGGTCACCGGTTCGACTCCGGCTATCTCCAATAAATTCATAAAAAAATAACATGTCTGTTACCAAGGAACGAGTCGAAGCGGAGGGAGCGCCGACCAGGTGGGAGGAAAAGGCTGCAAGGATGCAGCCGACAGAGACCAAAGCCGGCCCGGAGATGACAAACAGGAAGTTTGACATCGGAGGGCGACTCCGGCTATCTCCAATAAATTCATTCAAAAATAATATGTCTGTTACCAAAAAACGAGTCGAAGCGGAGGGAGCGCCGACCAGGTGGGAGGAAAAGGCTGCAGGGATGCAGCCGACAGCGACCAAAGCCGGCCCGGAGATGGCAAACAGGAGGTTTGACAACGGAGGGC
>JAEEIU010000042.1 GCA_016281495.1 Treponema sp.
GACAACACCGTATCAGATTACATTTGAGCTTACAAAGGCTGGAAACTTCTCATTCAATGTTGTTGATTCAACTACTGTAAAGAATCCAGGCCAGGTTTCGATTGTTACGTTGGATGGAAAGACTGGAACAGTTTCTCCAACATACACACTGACGGAAACTGAGTACAACAAGATTGTTCCAAAGCCATCTGCAATCATCTACAAGGAAGGTTCATATTCAACTACTGCTGCTGAGTATATCATTCCATTCACACTGGAAAACTATAGCTCACCGGTAAGCATTAACGAAGTCAACGTCACAAAGAATACAACGGGTGGAACTGTAACAGTTACTGGAACCGCATCTAACGCACAGCTTATAATCCGCAACATTACAAAGACAGGTGTATTCTCATTCACTTACAAAGACAGGAATACTGGAAAAGTAATGGCCAATACCAACGCAAAGGCAACACCGGAATACAGCATTGACGTAAACAAGGTTTGGACTAAGCCAGTATTGCAGTATTTCAAGAAGAGTGATAGCCACTATCCGACATATGAGCCAGTTGTAAGGTTCCCGTTTGACCTCAAGGATGTAACATATACCCTAACCAAGAACAACATCAAAGTTGTGACAAACAACTGTGGTGCAACATGGACATTGGAAAAGGAGACAAAAGCAGCACCAGCAAAGGGCGTGACAAGCAGGTACAACATCGTGCTGTCCAACATCCAGAAGAGCGGAGACTTTACATATTCAGTTCTTGACAATGCTGGAAAAGTAATCACATCCAACACGAATCAGACAACCGATACATTTACTGTAGACTTGAACAAGGTATTTGCCCAGTCAGTAATGTACAATACCGGCATCTACTACAAGACGGCGGGAGAGGCAGTAACAAACTTCAACGTCTATGGAACGACAACCGACAGGCAGGCAAAGCACATCAAGTTTGTGACAAACACAACAGGTGCGACAGTCAAGTCAGTGACAAGGACAGATAACAAGAGCCTTTCATATATGAGAGTATATGAAGTAGTCTTTACCGGAATCAAGACGGACGGAGTAATCTCCTTCTATGTTCTTGATGATGCTGGAAAGAATCTTGCGGTAGTACAGTCTGTACACGGTGACGAGATTTCTCTGCCAACAAGGAACCCGACGGCAAATGACATTGCAAAACTCAATGTTAAGGTAGCGGATGTAAGGTCTGCCCACCAGGTGGCTTATGGAAGTTCTCCAGCATATCCAAGAACAAAGGGACAGGTAACGATTCCGTTTACACTCAAGCCAAACGGAACAGCACCGGCATTTACAGCGTCAAATGTTGTTGTCGTTACCAACGGAACAGGCGGAACGGTAAGTTCTGTACAGTCATTGGGAAACAACAACTACAACATCGTGCTTGCAAACGTAACAAGGACAGGTACGTTCCAGTATAGGCTCAAGGATGCTAACGGATACACAATCACACCGGAAGGATTCAAGAACTCTGGCGGGGCAACGCATTCAACAGCTGCATCACCTGCTTACAGCATTGACTTCTCCAAGGTATCTGATGGATTGTCTACGCTCAAGGTTACTTATGACTCAGCGGTAACTTATCCATCAGATATTGGAACGGCTAAGCTGACCTTTACGGTTACTGATGGAGTTACTACGACATCTTCCATAAAGAGTGCTGCTAAAGATTTAACCTCAAAGACTCCTGCACCTGTAGGAGGTCCAGTGGCCGGAATCCCAGGAACAACAATCCAGTTGCCGACTTCCCTCAAGATGTCAAATGTTGACATTCGTGTTAACGGAACGAACGCAACTGCAAGCCTTAAGCACCTTGGAAGCGGTAAGTATGAGCTGCTTTTGACTGGTGTTACAAGGACAGGAACCTTCCAGTTCCAACTCAAGGATTCAAACGGCAATCTGTTGGGAAGCACCAACACCAGTACAGTTCTTTCCCCGGCCTATACCATAGACACTTCTAAGGTTGCACAGGCTAAGATTAGGACAGCAGACAAAGTGGTGTATGGTTCAGAAAACAATGCGGTTGTTGAAAAGGTTTCCCTTACATCCGAAGGCGGTCTTGTCCTCAAACAGGAGAATTTCACTCTTGTGACAAACACATGCGGTGCAAAGATTCTTCGTCTGGACAGGTCAGGCTCATCCAATAACTATACCCTTGTTCTTTCAGCGACAAGAGCCGGTAAGTTCAGCTTTAGCGTAAAAGTTGGAACAGTTACTCCTTTTGTTTACACCCAGAAAGATATTGCAAAGAAAATGGTAAATGCAAATGTTTCAATGGAATATGAAGTATCTGTTGCAAACGGTGGAACTTTACAGCAAAAACTGGAGCTTCTTGAGCAGATTGATTCCTCTAAACCTGCAAAAACCCTGGATCTGAATTCGATGATTCAAAGGGGTACAGGTGTAAATGGCGCATTGCAGTTGAGGGATGATTCAGGCAATGTCTACACATTAAAGGATAATCCTGTTTCCAAGGACTTACAGAACGCTAGAGACAAAATCGAAGCGGACGGATACTTGAAAGCAGATGCTTTAAAGGATAAAGTTATTAGATAATTAACTTTTAACCAAAACAATCCGGCTCCCTTGAACAAAGGGGGCCGACAGATTGATAAAAAGGGATTTTTGTCAATCTGTCGGCTGGATAATAAAAAATTGATTCATCTTTAGTTGATAATTTACTTGTGGGGGTATTTTACCATGCTTAATTTTAAGAAAACTGTTGCAATGATAGTGGCTTTGGCAGTTGCAGCATCTGCATTCGCTCAAAAAACTGAACAACCTAAACCAAAAAAAGCACCAGATGCAGTGGGCGATATTGTTTTTAAGGATGGAACAGCCCTCCCAATGCAAAGGGGAATGATGCTTACTGACGAGCAGAGGTCAAATGTTGTGGCTGTCATTGCCTTTGTCGGTGACGGTGTAGTGGGAAAAAAAGGATTGGTCTACGGTCTTGGAGTTGAACGTTCAGACTATTATCAGACATGGGCAGCCAAGGATTCTTTTGGTGCTACGACATCATTCGATTCAATAGCTAATACTACACAAGTAAAAGTTTCCGCTAAAAATGCATTTGATCCGAATTCCGGGGACATAGATGGAAGCGATAACTGGGACGAAATATGCAAGGCAGATCCTAATGCAACGGCAAGGCCTTCTGTAAATTATCCGGTATTTTATTATGCAAACAATTACGGTAAGAAGAATAATCTAAAAGGTGAGCTCGCAACTGGCTGGTATGTTCCAACGGTAACTGAATTTACAGTAATCTACAACAACATGAATGACATTCATGCGGCTATAGCTTCAATGAATAAAGAGGTCAGTCTTTATGAAACGGCATTGTGGACTTCATCTCAGTGTTCAACAGATCCGACAAAAGTTTATGCCATAACAACAACAACCGTAAGCCTTGCAAACAAAACATACCTTTCTGGCGGACACATTCTTGTTCTGCACACATTCGGAAAGGCAATAGAGGAAGATCCTCCAAAGCAGGCAAAAAAGAATGAAAAGGCAGAAGTAAAAGAAGAGCCAAAACCAGAGCCACCAAAGGTAGAAAAGGAAACAGCAGTTCAGGAAAAACCACAGTCATCATTGATCTTTACGGCAACTAATCGTCCGGCGGCAAAGGCAAATTACAGTGCACTCGACAAGGAAGTAAAGGCATTGTCATTCAGGTCTACAGACAAGATTTCTGATGCAGCCAAGAAAATTACAGCTTCTTCACAGACAACAAAGCAAAAGGCACGTGCCCTGTTCACATGGATTTGCAATAACGTTAAATTTGATAAGGACAACAAAAAAGAATCAAGAAATGTAAAGGGAGTATGGGCAACCGGATATGCAACAAGCGAAGGATATTCTCTCCTATTCAAGCAGATGGCAAAAGACGCCGGTATAAAGGCTGATTCTGTTTCTGGTGAGATTAAAAAGAGTGTTGCATATAAAACTGGGGATGCACTGGAAAAGCATTTCTGGAATGTGGTTTATGATGGCAAGACTCCAATCATCATTGATATTGCGATGACAGTTGCAAACGGTACAGATTACGTTTCCGAATACTTTGATGTTGATCCAGGATTGTTCGTATTCTCTCACTTTACAAAGAGCGGTAAAGCACAGGGTCTGAATAAGGCTGTTGATAAAAAACTCTTTGAAAAGATGCCATATCTTTCGCTCAGGCTTGGAGATTTGGGCATATGCGGTCAGGATGTTGTAACATTCTTACAGGCACACAAGGATGCAGGATTCCCAGAAATAACAAGTCAGATAAAAGACGTTGCCGACATGGGAATAAAGATTAAAAAGATGCCGATGACAAGGACTCTTGGTTCGGAGAATTATATATTCAATTTTGAATTCCCACAGAATGTAACAATTCAGCTGGTAACGCCTAAGGGAAATCAAAAGATTACAAGCGGAAAAGATTTGGTGTATGCTCCAACTTCAAACGGAACTGTTAAAGTTCAGGTTACAAAATCCGGCAAGACATACACCATATTCAGCTACGAAGCAAAAGTGCAGTAAGATCGGTGCGGGTTTATGACTCTTATAAGGAGGACAGTATTATGTTTTTTACTAAAAAGAGTCGAATACTTTTTGTTCTGTCATTTTTGATTTTCTCTGTTCACGCCCAGACAAACGCTGACTTTATGTTCAGTTCGGCAACGGTGGCAAAGAGAACTGATTTATCGACGATAGATGAATATGTTAAAACTCTAAAGATTCCTTCGACTACGGGTTACGGAGAAGCGGCAAAAAAAATTTGTGCTAAATCAACTGGTGATTATCAAAAGGCCCGTGCGATTTTTGCATGGGTTGCACAGAATATTACATACGATCTTTCTGCAAAAAATTTTGATTCAAACACAGCAGATAATGTATGGAAAAACCGTTCTGCAATTGCTATAGGTTATTGCAACCTCTATTTAAAGCTTGCACGCAGCATAGGCCTGGATGGGGAAATAGTCTCAGGTGTCTCTAAGAATCTGTCATATCAAATAGGTGATGCGCTTGCAGGACATGTGTGGCTCATCGTTCATAATGGCACAACAGAAATTCTCATGGATCCCACATGGGCCGCAGGTTCTGTAAACGGAAATAAATTTGTTGCTTCGTATGATCCGATGTGGTTTGATGTTGATCCTTATATAATGGCAACCGTTCATTTTCCGGACAATGAAGTGTTTCAATATTTGAATAATCCACTCACACTTGAACAATTCAAGGTATTTGAACCGCTAGATCCGATTTTAACTTATGGTGGAATTGACGGACGTGAAGTTTATAACTTTTTCCTTCGCCATCCAAAAGCATCACTTCCTTCATGCTCATTCAAGGATTCAAACAAGGCTGGTGTGAAGGCAAGAAAAATACCAATGACAGATGCACTCAAGATAAATCAGCCATACGTGTTCAGGTTTGATTTTCCTACCAACATTGACGTAAAGATTTCGGTGAACGGGACATGGACTTCGCTCAAGACAGGAATCGACATGACGGTAAAGCCAGAGAGTAAAAAGGATGTAATGGTTGCCTATAAGACAAAGGGAACGGATAAGCTTTATCCAATTGTCTGGTATAAAACGCAGGATAATTTCTCTTTCCCGCATGAGAACGAAATCAGTAAGGTTAATACTCCAGTACCGACAGTTACCCTTTCAAATGCCAATGCCACAACTAGGAAAACAAAGCTAAAGGCAATGATTCAGAATAATCCCGTTCATCTTGAAAAGGAAAACATCGCTGCAGTTACATTTACAATGACAGATGGCCGCAAGATGGATAATCAGGCAAATGGCAAGGCAAAGGTCATTGTGATTGCAGACATTGATACAAGTTCAGCATTATGGACGATGCAAAGCATAGCTCAGGAATGGAAGAATCTGCCGGATGTTGATTTTATTTTCTATGATGATTCGGGACACACAAAAGAAGAGATGACATCTTTTAAGAAAAATATTCCGGAAACAGACATACAGTTTGCGTATACTGTTGCAGATGGAAATACAAAAAATGTTTTTGATGGGTACAAAAGTTTTATAGCACAGACTGGTAAAATATCTTTGCCGATGATTGTGTATATAGATAAAAATAATAAAGTTCAAGTTGTTGAATGGGGACGTTCTTTTGAAGGAGAACATCTGAATAAAATTTTGCAATCTATAAATTAAACACAGGAGAACACTTATGAAGACAAGCGCAAAAAGAGCACTGTTGATTTCTGTTTTACTTACACTCACACTGACGGTTTTTGCCCAGAAGAACAGTGACTTCATGTTTACGGCCACAAAGCATCCAAAGCCAGCCACTTATGATGCAATTGATGCATATGCTTCAAATCTAACTTTTAGCACAAGTACATCATATCAGCAGGCCGCTACAAAAATCTGTGCAAAATCAAAGACAGATATAGAAAAGGCTCGTGCAATATTTGCATGGATCGGCCACAATATTGAATACGATGTTGGACTGGACAGTTCCTATTGTTACAGTGCGGATGGTGTATGGCAGCACAGGAAGGGTGCATGTGACGGTTATGCAGGCCTTTATGTTCAGCTGGCAAAAGCCGTTGGCCTTAATGTTCAGAAAGTAAGCGGTCAGACTAAATACGACAGTTCTGACTATGGTTCTTCCTTGGGTTCTCACAGCTGGATTCTTGTTCATCTTGCAGACCGTGACATGCTTATGGATCCGACATGGGGCGCAGGTTCAGTTAGTGGAACTGCATCTTCAAGATATCCTTATGGAGACACATTCACATACGACTACAAGGACTACTGGTTTGACGTTGATCCTTACATAATGATTACAACGCATTATACTTCTAGCAAGGAACTTCAGGTTTTGCCGGTAGCAGTAACATTGGAGCAGTTCAAAGTTTTGCCAGGAATCAGTCCTGCATTTGAAAAAAGCGGAATCGATGGAAAAGAACTGTTCAACTTCCTTCTTACACATACAAAGACATGGGGACAATATACATATAAACAATTTGGCAGTCTGTGGAAGCAGGGACTCGTTGTCAATAAAACTCTGTTTACAAGAAACCTGAAACAGAACGAATCTTATACAGTCAATTACACTTATCCATCCAACATAAAACTTTCAATTACTTATGATGATAAAACTTATGATCTTCCAAACGGTACAGATTATACATTCAAGCCGACAAAAACAAGCAACGTATATCTTGGAATTAAGACAACCACTGGTAATGGCGGATGGCATATAGATTATATCTCGCGTTATTTTGTACAGGCAAGTCCTTCTTTCCCATGGCAGAGCAAGTCTACTACACTTTTGGCTCAGTTGAAGAGCGATCTTGATAGGGCTACAGCGACTGCAGGTACTGGATCAAATACAGGTTCAAGCGGCTCAACAAGCACAGGCAGCACTTCAACAGGTACAACAAACAGCGGAAGAACTACAACAACTACAGGAACCAATACAACCACAGCACAGGCGACAAAAAAGCAGGGCCTCAACAAAGCCAATCTTTCTACTGTGACATATACACTTCTTGACGGAACAAAAGTTGACAATCAGGCACACGGTAAACCCAAGGTTCTTGTATTCTTCCAGACAATATGTGGTCGATGTATGCAGACCACAAAAAATATTGCCAATGCTTACAGTACATTCAGCGATGTTGATCTGTACGAGATTGAGATACGTATGGCAGATGCGGCAACTGTTCAGACATTCAAGAATACCTATGCAATACCAGCGATGAAATTCTCCTCTGATACAACAGGAATGAACAACAGCTCAATGTGGCAGTACATCAGGTCAATGATGGAAACAACTTCAATACAGTTGCCATTCATAGTATTTATTGATGCAAACAACAAGATACAACATTACGTTTCAGGTCAGACTCTTACAGCTGCGAAAATGAGGGAGTATATCGATGATTATTTGATTCCTGTTAATGTTCAGTCCGTATCGACGACCTCTTCAACAACCAACACTACAACTAATACGACTACAGGACAGGGCACAAGTACCACGACAACGACCAATACAACCACAGGAACAACTATTAACACAAGTTCAAATGGTACTACGACTAATACAACAACTACTACCACAAATACAACACAGCAGGCAGCAAAAAAACAGGGCCTTAACAAAGCCAATCTTTCTACTGTGACATATACTCTTCTTGACGGAACAAAAGTTGACAATCAGGCACACGGTAAACCCAAGGTTTTGATTTTCATGCAGACAATTTGTCCTCGCTGTATGCAAACCTCAAAGAATGTTTCCAATGCTTATAACAAGTTCAATGATGTTGATCTGTACGAGATAGAGATAAACAAGGCGGATGCGGCTACAGTTAAGTCATTCAAGAATAGCTATGCAATTCCTGAGATGAAATTCTCTTCTGATACAACAGGAATGAACAACAGCTCAATGTGGCAGTACATCAGGTCAATGATGAGCACGACTTCAATTCAGCTACCTTTTGTTGTATTCATTGATTCAAACAACAAGATTCAGTACCAGGTTTCTGGTCAAGTTCTTACAGCTGGTAATATCAGGGACATTATAGATGATTATCTGATTCCTGTATCAGCTCAATCAACAACTACCACAAATTCAACTTCAACAAATGCAACAGCTGGACAGGGAACCACCACTACAACAACGACTATCACAACTAGAGGTCAGGGAACCAACACAACGACCACAAGCAATACGAGCACAGGACAGGGTACAAATACAACAACAACCAATACAACAAGTGGACGCGGTACAAGCACTACAACTACTACGACCAATACAACGAGTGGGCAGGGAACAAGTACTACAGTAACAACGACAAACACTACAACAGGTCAAACCTCCACCACAACTACTACGACTACAACAAGAACAACTACAGGTCAGGCGACAACAACAAAACCGACAAATAACGACTGTGAAGATGGAGAATGTGAGACAGAACTTCCTGCATCAAGGGCAAGAAAGCAGGGTTTGAACAAAGCAAATCCAGTAACCCAAACATTTGTTACGGTTGATGGAAAAAAGATAACCACAAGTGCCAATGGCAAGCCAAAGATTTTAGTGTTCTTTGCAACAAGCTGCGGACGTACAAAGAATTTCTTAAAGAACATTAATCCTGTTTATAAGAATTTTGCAGATGTAGATGTTTGCTTTATTGAGGTAAGGAAAGCAAAGCAAAAAGCTGTTACAACTTTCCAGAAAAAATATGCAGTTGAGGAAATGGATTTTGCATATGATGCAAGCGGTAATGCAAAGAAGGCAATGGAAACTTATCATAAAACATTCTTGCCAAAAGTAAAGACGGTCAACACACCAATGATTGTTTATATTGACGGCAACAATATTGTTCAGAAAATTGAGCATGGTAAAGCATTCACCGCAAAGGAAGTAAGGGAAGTAATAGACAATTACCTTGTTCCAGCAAAGTAATGGTAATATGTCATTCCTGATTTGATTCGGAATCTTAAGACGATATGTTAAGATGCTGAATCAAGTTCAGCATGACGTGCATGAAGTTTAGATTTGTCATTCCGGACTTGATCCGGAATCTCTTTGAATATCCTATGCCATGTTGAATCATTTGTTTCAGCATGACATAGGATAACTCTTTTTAAATCTTAATAGTACCCTTAATGCATTCTGTTGCGCCAAGAGTTACAGCTATTGGATCCGGAGCACTGTCAGAAATGATTATTGTATAATCACCTGTTTGAATCTGGCTTTCTCCTTCTTGAGTAATGGTTTCAAATGCCTTGAGGGGAAGTTCAAAATCCACAATTGCACTTTCTCCTTTTTTGACATGTACTTTTTTAAAGGCACGCAGGGAGTAAAGGGGCTGTGTTTCATCGCGCTCATTTTTCTGGACATATGCTTGAACACATTCATCTCCGTCTGAATTGCCCTTGTTGTTCACTTTTACCTTAACGGAAACTATATCAGACTTCTTCTTGCATTCAAGATCTGTAAACTGCCACTTTGTATAAGTCAAACCGAAGCCAAATGGATAAAGCGGAGTTTTTGTTGCATAACGGTAAGTGCGGCCTTTCATGTCGTAATCAGAGAAATCAGGAAGGTCTTCAGTTTTTGCGGGGAATGTAACCGGAAGATGTGCTGATGGGCTTGCATCTCCAAAGATAATGTCCGCCACTGCATTGCCGCCTTCTTCTCCGGGATACCATGCAAACAGGACCGCATCCGCAATGTCACGCGGGAAAGCGATTGCCTCACCACCTGTAAGAACCAGCACGACGGGTTTTCCCCTTTCGCGTACTGCCTTGAGGTAGGAAAGCTGGTGTTCAGGAAGTTCAATTTTTGTGCGGTCTCCACGAAGAGTTTCCAGGGCATCGCCTTCTTCTCCTTCCATCATGTTGTCCAGGCCAAAGCATGCGATTACTACATCGGCACTTTCTGCCATACCCACTGACCATCCTCGCTGTGCACTGTCATGATACATTCCGACTCCGGGGTGATAGTCCAAGGTGATTTCGGGACGTGATTCGATTTTTCCTGCAATGCCTTCAAGTATTGTTACAAGTCTTGAATTAAGGCCATAGTAGTTTCCGATTAATGAATTGATGTTTGTGGCGGTGGGACCCATCACCAGTATTTTTTTAATCTTTTTGTCTTTGGTCAACGGCAAAAGGTTGTTGTCGTTTTTGAGCATTACGATTGAATCTTGTGCAACCTTTCTGGCTAGCTCACGGTGCTCTTTTGTGTCAACATCTTTGGCGGACAGGTGTGCCCACTTTGATTTTTCCCATGACTTGTCCATTCCGAGTTTTGCCCTTGTCATCAAAAGCCTGAACACGGATTCGTTGACTTTTTCTTCTGATAGAAGCCCCTGACGGACTGCATCGATTGCGGCATGGTAGGTACAGCCACAGTTAAGGTCGCAGGTATTGTTGATTGCAAGGGCTGCTGATTCTGCCGGTGTTTTTGTAACCTTGTGGTTTTCATGGAAGTCGCGGACAGCCCAACAGTCGCTTACAACATGGCCTTTGAATCCCCATTTGTTGCGAAGAATGTCCACAAGAAGGAATTTGCTTCCGTTACATGGCTCACCATAAAGACGTTGATATGCACCCATCACAGATTCAACTCCTTCATCGACCAGTTCCTTGAATGCGGGCAAATATGTTTCCCATAAATCTTTTTTGCTTGGTTTAACGTCGGCAGTATGTCTTGTGTCTTCCGGACCAGAATGTACGGCAAAATGTTTTGCACATGCGGCAAGCTTGAGGTTCTCCGGATCATCACCCTGTAGTCCACGAACCGCTGCCTTTCCCATTTGAGATGTAAGATAAGGGTCTTCTCCAAAGGTTTCCTGTGCGCGTCCCCAGCGTGGATCTCTGGCTATGTTGATGTTTGGTGTCCAGAATGTAAGGCCACGGAACTGGCCATTGTCGTGAACTTTCTGAGCCTCATTGTATTTTGCACGGGCTTCATCCGAGATGGCCGCATATTCTTTTTGAACAAGCTCAGTGTCAAATGTTGCGGCAAGTCCGATTGTCTGAGGAAAAATTGTTGCAGGACCATTTCTTGCAACACCATGAAGGCATTCATTCCACCAGTTGTATGGTTCGATTCCGAGTCTTGGCACACCCATGCTTTCGTGCAGCATAAGGCCTACTTTTTCTTCTAATGTCATTTCTGCAATCAGGGCATTGATTTCCTGTGTACGTTCTTCGTTCAAATTAGACATAGTTTCTCCTTAAAGATAATGTGAAACAATTATTCAATTATAGCATGCTTTAAGGAAAAAATGAATTGAAAATTATGTTATAAAATTTATTATGACAGGAACTTGAATTCTTTGGTTTAATATGATAATTTATCATTTCCAAAAGTCCATTAAATATTCGTGTTCTTAAACCATAGCTTTTTGAAGCTCCCTGAAGGTAAAATGGAAGATTCAATTGGCGAGATTGTAAAGCAGGTTGATCAGTTTACGGTGTAGGATAAAATATGAATGAACTACAAATCAAGCAATCCATTGAACGCATCATCGGGATGGAAGACATTCTTACTAATGTGGCCAATGCTTTGGATGAACTTGAGGCAGCAGTAAAAAAATACAAAGAGATTCAGCCGGAAATAAAAAAGCTTGAAGAATATTTTACAAGTGCTGAACGTAAAACGGATCTTGCGCTTGAAGAAGAAGGATTGCTTCCCAAAAACCTAAAGCGCGGAGTTCTTTCGGAAGATGACATCGATGATCTTCTAGACCGAAATAAAGAAGATGGGCAGTTATTTAAGTAGGATTTTTTTAATTAATATAACAAAAACCCCATTGGTTATGCCAGTGGGGTTTTTTATTTTGTGTTGAATCATCAACTCTGTGCGGGATCGGGGAGAGTTTCTTTTTTCTTGCCGAGGGAACTCCAGTCTACGTTGCGGGTAAAGAACATCACGAGGGCGAGGATTATGAAGATGAACACTGCTCCAATCAGGAATGCGTAGTCTTCGGATTTGAGGGAGAAGAAGAGGTAAACATAAAGGATTATAAAACTGCCCATCATGCCCAAACCGATTTTAAGCTGCTTGGTAACGGAAGAAAGGTATGTGCTTACAAGAATTGCCGCTCCACATGAACCGATTATGTATGATGCGGTAAATGAAACATGCTCGCTGAATGCCATAAGAAGAAGGAAGAACACGATACATGCCGCACCGCACAAGAGATAATTCATTGGATGAAGGTTGACGTTGGCAAAAAGTTCAAACAGGAACATCACGATAAATGGAACGATGATGAACAAAAATCCATAAGTGATTGAACGCTCAAGCAGTTTATACAAATCCACACTCTGGACATAACGGAAACCAACTCTGTTATCCTTGCTGGAAAATGGAATGTTCCAAGAAGCGGTAAAGCCCTGATCTGTTATGTCCCGATAATCAGGAAGCAGTTTGCCGATTGTAAATCCAGGAGATGGCCAGTCACAGGTAATTTGCAGTGAGTTTTGGCCTCCAACAGGTGTAATCATAAAAGTTTCTGCACCCCTTATATCCATAAGGACTTCAATTTCATTTTCACCTTCAACAAGGGGACAATAAACACCGATTTTATTATCTTTTTTCTGAATGACGTCAGCTGTATATTCTGTTCCATTAACTTTGATAATTGGATGCTTTGTAAGGTTTGTATTATCCGTATCCAAACAGATGAGTGATTGGGAAGGAGAATAAGTAAATTCATCATTATCTTTGTTTTCATAATTGAGCTTTACTTTTGCAACGACTTGTCCTGTATATACTGGCGCAGAATAAATGCCTATATGCCTCATGCTTGTCTTTAAATCTGCCTCTACATCAAAAGAGCTAATGGGAACGTCCAGTTCAGCGATCGATGAATAGCGGTTGTGTTTTCCATAAATTGTTACATCAAGATCCCTTAAGACAAAAGTTGAGCCCGCTGATTGTGAGATATCATTGACGGCACTTCTGTAAGTGTATTCCCTGCTTGATAATAATCCCCTTATGACCAATAATCCGATTGAAAGAATCAGGACGATGATTCCTATGAATAAGATTTTTAAGCCCACTCCATGTTTAGAATTCTTCATAAAATTATTTCCTCCTATTTTTGATGAAGTATGAGGAAAGTCTACTGGAAGAATGTGTCAAAATTGTGGCGAAAATGTGTTATTTTCTTGGGGTATTATTTCTTGTTACGGGAAGGGTCACGCTGAACAATGCTCCAGACAGTATGGGACTTTGTTCAATTGTTACGCTGCCTCCCATTGCCTGAGCCACCGCCTCTACAATCGAAAGTCCAAGCCCTGAATGAGCGCCCTTTTGTTCTTCACTGCGGTTTGAATAAAAGCGGTTGAAGATTTTGTCCCTTTCTTCAAGCTGAATGCCGGGACCCGAATCGTGTACGGAAATGATGATGGCACAAATCTGGTTTTTGTTTTTATATGAATGAATTGAAAGCTGTACCTTATCTGCAAAGCTGGCGGCGTTTTCAAGAAGGTTCTGCAGCATGCGGTCAAACCAATCCGATGGCATGGAAATTGTCTGCGTGTCGGAAATCTCTGTTGAAAAGGAAAAGTCTGTTTTGGGGAACAGAGTTTTGTTTCGTTCGATTATGTTTTTTGCAAATTGATTTACAATAAAACTTTCTTCTTCCAGATTTTCCTGTCCGTCGATTTTGGAAATTCTCCTTACACCGGACAAGAGGTTTTGCAGGCGGGTCACTTCTTCGATTATTGATTTTGTAAATTCTGCTTTTTCTTCTGCACTGGTTTCGGGGAGTGCTATGAGTTCTGCTGATGAACGTATTGCGGCAAGTGGATTCTTGAACTCGTGGGAGACATCCGCTGAAAATGCCTGTGTGTATCTAATCTTTGCATCAAGTTTCTGCACAAGGTCGGAAAATGAACGTGACAGGTCTCCTATTTCATCGTTGCGTTTTTGGCCGGTAAAATCAATTGAATCGTTTTTTGTCTGTTTGCTGTTGTAGCTTAATGCCTGGCGTGAAAGTTTTTTTACCGGATGAATGATTCGTATTATCAGGAAAGTTGCGATGATTCCGACTACAAGCATTGACCAGAGGAAGATTTTTGCCAGATCCACACGAAGCTCATAAAGATCCTGAAGTATGCTGTATGTGGAACGTGAAACAAGAATTACGCCTTTTACATTGCCATCGATGAAAACCGGAATTGCAGAATACAACGTAACCGATCGCTGGCCTCCTGACGAAATGCGTGTTGCAGAACCATAATTGCCTTTGAGTGCCTGCTGGATTTCTGCACCGTCGAATACTTGCTTGTCGCTATAATAATCCGCACTGTCATAGCTTGCAATCGGAGGCCTGAATTTCCTGATGACCCTGATTGGAAGGGAAAACAGTTTGTAAACGAAGGTTTCAGAAGCTTCCTTTTGGTTTTCCGATTTGGAACTTCTGCTTTGCTGGGGCTTAATTTGTGTTGCATCTGTTTCAAGAGTGCTGGAGTCTGCCAGGAGAAATCCATTTTCATCAAGGATACGGATGCGTGAATCAAATTCGGAATTCATTTCTTTTAGGATTTGGATTGCATCATCCTTGTTTATTCTTTCTTTTTCAAATGCAGAAAGGCTTGCGGAAAGAACACGGGCCTGCTGGACGTTGGAGTTTTCGGTTAATGACAGAAGCTGCTGTTCGTAGGTGTTCAAAATCATCATTGCGGCCACTGGAATGAATGCTACGACGACAAGGAAAAACAGAATCTGTATGCTGATTGGTATGCGGAATTTTTTCATATAAAGCGATAACCCAAACCATAGACGGTTTCAATTTTTTCACTGCCGATTTTCTTTCGCAGACGTTTTATGTGACAGTCAATCGCCCTGTCGTTCAGGTAAATGTCCTCGGGATATGCCGCCTGAATCAACTGTTCGCGCGAGAGTACCTGTGAGGGATTTTGCAGGAAACTTTGCAGAAGACGAAATTCTGTTACGGTAAGTTGAAGGGGACTGTTGTTTTTGAGGACGGTATAGGAGTTGGTGTCCAAAATGAATTCCCCATAGCTGATTTTTGCAGAAGGAGTTTGCATAACAGAGGTACGCCTTAGTAAAACATGAACCCTGGCAATCAATTCCTTTATTGAAAAAGGCTTGCACAGATAATCGTCGGCACCAAGTTCAAGGCCAAGCACCTTGTCAAATTCCTCATCGCGGGAAGTAAGGAACATTACCGGAGTCTGCATACCTGATGCACGAAGTTTGGTAAGCAGGGCAAGACCGTCCATCACCGGCATCATTATGTCCAGGATAAAAAGCGAACAAAATCCGTTGTCCTTCTGCCAGCGTTCGAGGACAGATTTTCCGTCAGAAAATTCAAGGACCGAAAGTCCCTCTTTTTCCAGAGCCGTCTTTACCGCGAGCCTAATATTTTTTTCGTCATCAGCAATTGCAACCGTCATATATTAAATAGAAGTATATAGGTTTTTTGATAATCAAGCAAGGATAAGCTACCACCACAAATTCATTTTTTCCAAGATGAAACTTAATATAGTTCTTTTGGTAATGATTATTCTTGCATCAACCTGTAATCCAACTTTTAGGGGATATCGTTTTCCTTTTTTATCTGTCAAGGATTGATTTTCTAGGGTTGTTTTTATGAGGAAAAATGCTTCACCATTCTGGGAGTGAGAAATGTCTGGATCAATTGTTATGATCTTGCCTTCTGTTCCTCCAAATTCATGATATGGCAGACTGGGAAATCTCATCTTAACTTTCATTCCATTTTCTATTTTTCCAGCCTGTTTAGCCGGTATTGAAAGTTTGACAGTGGTATACTGTTCATCATCGGGAATGAGGTTGAATAAATCTTGACCAGACTGAATCCAGTCGTTTTCGTTGAATACAGAGATTTCCTGAATGATTCCGTCAATAGGTGCCCTGACTTTTGTAAACAGTAAAGAGTCTTCTACCTGCGTAAGCCTTGCATTGTTGATTTTCGATGATGTTTCCAAGTCTATAATCTCAGATTCAATGGCATGTTTAAATGAGATGTCATAATCATCGTAATTGTTGCAGGATACGAGATATTCCGCTTCTAATTCCCTTAGTTTTGCTACAGTTGTCATTGATTTGGGAAGGTTTTTTTCTCGGGTATACTTTTCCTTATTTAATACTTTTATATTGTCTAGTTTTGTCAGATTATTCTGCCAAACTTCATAGCGCAAATAGGCTTCATAATGTTTATCTTTGTCGATTATGTTGTTTCCCAGAGATAAACTTTCTTTTATCTCATAGAGTGCAGATAGTTTTTCATTTTCTTCTGAAATTTTTGACAAAAGGCTTTCTTTTTCGGCTTCTAGTTGTGTAGGATCAATTTCCAGTAAAAGCTGTCCTTGCGTGACGTGTTGACCTGATTCATAGGACACGGATTTTATACGGCCAGTAACGGCATTTGAAACCGAGGAAATGTTGTCTTCAGGACGAATTGTTCCTGTGACTTTTACGACTTCTTCAAATTTGGCAAAAGAAATGAAGATGAAGGCTCCTACAATTAATGCGGATATTATCCAAATGATTATTTTTTGAAATAAGGGTTCTTTTCTTAAAAAGAATTCTTGTGTATACGGGACGGTTTCGTCTGCATATATTTTCATTTTTGGCTCCTGTTGTTGTTCTAATTCTGACTTTCCCACATCTGGGCATACACACCATTTTGTTTTAATAAGGTGCGGTGCTTTCCACTTTCTACAATATGACCGTCTTTCAGTACAAAAATCTTGTCGCAATTTTTTATTGTTGAAAGTCTGTGAGCTACAATTATTGTAGTTAGATTCTTGCTGATGGCTCTTATTGTTTTCATAATTGAAGCTTCTGAAATGCTATCGAGACTGGAAGTTGCCTCATCCAGTACAAGAATTTTAGGTTTGCGTAAAAGAGTCCTAGCTAGGGCAATTCGTTGTCTTTCTCCGCCAGACAGGGAAGTTCCTTTTTCGCCAACCTTTGTTGCAAAACGCTCATTTAGACGTGAGATAAAATCAAGGGCTTGGGCATCTTTAGCTGCATTAAATATATCTTCTGGTGAAGCACTGTAATTACCCCATGCAATATTTTCTTGAATCGTTCCGCTAAAAAGAAGGATGTCCTGAGGTACATACCCGAAAAAATTCCTATATGATTCTGTATTAATATCTTTGATGTTCTTTCCGTCAAGAAGGATGTCTCCGCTTTCAGGATTGTAGAATTTTAAAAGCAATTTGAGTAAAGTTGTTTTACCGGAACCAGATGGACCAACAAAGGCAATTCTTTGACCAGCTTTTATATCAAGGGAAATATCTTCAAGAGTTATTCCTCTCGTACCATAAGAAAAAGAAAGGTTCTTTATGCTGATGTTTCCTAAAGTTTCTTTTAGCGTAAACAAACCTTCTTTGTTTTCATTTTCTTCCGGCAAGTCAAGAATTTCTCCAAGTCTTTTGCCAGCTACTGAAAGCTCCTGTAGCTGTGGTTGTAGTGAAATAAGTCGTCCGAGTGGACCAAGAAAATACCCAAGCAAAGTAACAAAAGATATAAGTTCACCCAAAGAAAGCCTCCCCTGCATTATAAGGTAACTTCCATACCAGTAAACTGCAAGGCTGCCTATCTGGCTCAAAAACCCTTGGAGGGTAGATTGGAAATTACTTAAGTTCATGAGTTTAAAGCCTTCTTCTATAGAATGGATGATTTTAAGCTCCGCTTTATCGTAAGAATCATCTTCTGTGGATAGTGCTTTAAGTGTTGAAATTCCATTTATGCTTTCTACAAAATGAGAGTATTTTTCAGCCTCAATAACTGAGCGTCGGTAAATGAGATGCCTGAACTTTTTTGCAAATAACATGACTAAGGCTGCAGAAAGTAATACAGGAACCACTGCAATTCCAACTAGAGAACTGCTGAATGTAAAAAGGACAATTCCTGTGAAGATGAGCATAACGCAATCCAAAAGTACTCCAACACACATTGAAGAAAGGGCATTCTTTACTGTGGATATGTCTGTAAAGCGGGATAAAATTTCTCCGCTTTTTCTTTTGGTGAAAAAATCAAGGGGCAGATGAAGTATATGCCTGAAATAATCAAGGGATAGGATGGCTTCCATTTTGTTGCCAAGAAAATTGATGAGATGATTGCGTGCAAAACCAAGTAGGCTCTGAAAAACGATAATTGCAAAGTATGCCAGTGATATGGAAACAAGAGCTGACGGAAGATAAGAATAGATGACTTCATCAATGAGGAAACGAAAATAGAATGCACCGAGAATACCAAGTATTGTAAGTATGAAACTTGAAATAAAGGTTTGGATTGCTATGGTTTTGTTTTCGGATAGAAGATAGAAAAATCTTGTGAAAAGGGTTTTGTCTTCTGTTAAATTTTGGAATTTACTATTTGGATTCAGCATGAAGCAAAATCCAGTCCACCAATCGTAAAGGTTTTTTGTGTCAATCCAAAATACAGAATCGGCTGGATCGGCTATCAAAGCTTTTTCATCTTTGATTTTGTACACTACCAAATAATGTTCGACTCCATCCCTACGTATGTTTACTATCAATGGATAAGGAAGGTTTGGGGCTAATACTTTTTCTCTGAATAAAACGCCTTTGCATGTAAATCCTAAATCTTTTGCAGCTCTGAGAATACCCTTGCTCGAAGTTCCATTTATGTCTGTACCTGCAAGATTTCTGATTTTTGTAATTGAGATATGTTTGCCATAGTATTTTGCTATCATGGCAAGACAAGCCGCACCACAATCACTTTCGTCCTGTTGTCTGATAAAAACTGTTTTTTGTAGCTTCACTTTTTCACTCCAACTTTTTTATAAAAAAAAATAATAATAGCATGATTATAACACTTGACAAAATAAAAGTATAGTATGATAATTATAGTAATTATTCCATAAAGTTTTTTCCTGCATTTTTGAACATCCATGTAATAATTTAATCAAGTCTTAGGAGAAAAGTGATTATGTTTAAATTTTTTAAGAAAAAGACACCCGACTACATTGACCTTGATAACTACGACTATTCAGCCTTTGCCCGCGACATGACAGAGGAGGAGCTGCTTACTGTAAACGGTGGGAAATGGATAGGTAATTCAGATGCATCAGTGGCAGAAGCAGAGGTTGGTGATACGCTTAAAAGAAAAGATGGGACAGTGGTAACAATAACCCAGGCAGACATAGACTGGGCCAAAGAACAGATCAGTTCCCCATCAACAACCAGCACGACTACTACAACGGAAACCAGCTCAAGTACGTCTAGTACACCTTCGACCAGTACACCTCAGTCTTCTGTTGTAAAACGTGATTCAACGCCGGAAAGGGAAAGCTCTACTGTTCTTGAGAACATTGCCAGATATAAAGCCTTGGCTGGTAATAATCAGATTAAGCCAACTACTGTGGGTGGAAAAAAGTCCAGTGGAACAGCTGTAACAGGACAAGCGGTTGAGGGAAAGAAGGTTGAGATGAAAGTTTCTGGATCTAATACCGAAAGTGTTGTTGAAATTAGTCCGCATTATAACAGCTCCACTTTCAAAGAAAAGGTGGCTGGATATACTGCAAAGGCTGTTAGGGATGCCGCAGGAAAAAGAACAAGAGGTTTTCCATCCACTACTGAAAATTATCCAAAGGCCCAAAAAGATGGACCAAGCCAGCTTGGAGACCAGGATCCACTACCGCTTTCAAAGGCAAATGGCTTTGATGTTCTTACCGCTGAGTATACTCGTTCTGAAAATAAAATGGAAGTTACTTATTATAATATACGTAATGGACATGGAGTAACAGGCGTTCATTCATTTTCCTTTGAAATGACGAACAAAGTACGGAATGAGCTGAATGGTTTAAGACAAGATCCTGATATAAAAACCATTCCGTCAAAGGGAGATCCCAATTGGTATTATCCAAGAGAATTTCCAAACGGAGAATGGAATATTTTAAAGAGTATTCCAAAAGATGGATCTAAAGATTTTGGGACAGTTTTTATACCGACAAATGCCCACCAAGCAGTTACCGTTTATGGGAATGATCCAGAACCTCCTAAATGCGTAAATGGTTCTTTACCTCCTGTTACAGGCACTCAAGATGATACGGGATATGGATTTCATTACAGTGATTATCAAACAACATGGGGTTGTGGTAGGGGTAGTACACAGGCAGATATAACTAAATTTGCTAAATGGTCTGATCAGGCACTGTCAACATTTTATGGAGGTTCATATGCCTATGTCCATGATTAAAAAGTTTTTGTTTTTATTTCAGAACAAAAACAAAGATGTAATTTGTTGTGGGAATGTTAAACTGCAAAAATATATCTATCCAATTCTTTGTCTATTCATTTTGATGTTTGCTTTTGGATGTAAAGAAAAGAATGGTAGCAGTTCAATAAATGAAAAGAATGAAAAAGTAGCGCCCATACAGGATGTTGAATTAAACTTACCTGATGAAACCGTAAAAGAAGATGAACCAAAGCAATTAAAGGAAGTGCAGACTCCCCCGCCCGTTATGAATGAGCCATCAATATTTGATGATTTTTGGGGAAGCTTTCCTGATACACTGGATGTAAACGAAGTAAATGTTTTTGGGAATATTGAGGTTAAAGATGCTTCCGATGAGAAGGATTCATATGCTTTTAGGAGTGGTTATGAAGCGGTAGTAAATGTATATGGTAAATATGGGAGTGTTGAGTATTGGGAAAAAGGAGAGATTCTAAAATTTCAAATATTATCATTGGAGAAAGAAACGGATCTCCATCCATTGAGCAGTTTCATTGGAAAAGATTATGAGTCAGTGTTAAATGCATATCCCGATTCAATTTATGAATTAAATGAGCATGAATTATCATATAATTCTACTAATTATGAATTTTTTATTACTTTTGACTTATCGGATGGAATTATCACTGAAATTGTTTTAGGTAGAAATCTATAAGAGGTAATAACATAAGAATACCTTTGGGAATAAAGATGTTTTTGTTAGCATAACAAAATAATAAAAAAGTAAACATAAGGAGTGAAAGTAAAAAAAATGTTTAAACTATTCAAGAAAAAAACACCGGTCTATATTGACCTAGAGAACTATGATTACTCATCATTCGCACGAGACATGACAGAAGAGGAGCTGCTGACTGTAAACGGTGGTAAAGAGATTGCCAATACCAACGAGGCAGTAGCTAATGCCAAGCCCGGAGATACCCTGACAAGAAGTGACAATACAACAGTGGTAATTACAGAGGGAGACATTAAATGGGCACAGGAACAGATCAGTTCCCCATCAACAACCAGCACGACTACTACAACGGAAACCAGCTCAAGCTCAACAACAAGTTCAGAAAGCAACAATGACAGGCCCAGAGACCAGAACAATACTTCCGGCAGTGGAGGAAGCAAGGTTAATCTTGGGGCTGGTACAATGACGGTCTCCGATTACATAGCCCAGCAAAAGAAGAAGGGAGCCGGAGCGACGCCAGCCGGACAGGCGGTAGAGGTCAGGAAGAATGAGGGGCAGGCTGCTGAAGGAAACCTGACGGAAAGGGGATATCCGAGCAGCAGGGATCCGAATCCAGGGAAGTATAATCCCAAGAAGGAAGAGGCTCTACCTGTGAATAAAAATACTACCGGCACTGGGAATCTTTCAGAACAAGGATATCCGAACAGTAGAACACCGGATGTTGGGACATTTTATCCTAGGCAGAAAACAAATTCAGAAAATAGAAAGATAAAAACTGCTGCACAAGAATATGCAGAAAACATGAAGAGGAAAAACTCTTATACTAAATTTGCAGATTGGGGAAAACTCGAAACTGATGCAGACAACATGCGTATGCAAGATTATGCAAAATATACAAATGAAGATGATATTGAAGAGCAAAAAACTATACGAGCAAAAGATGGTACAATGAATGGGAATAATCATTTTAGTTTAGTGGGTTGTAAAATGTGTGGAGCGGCAAAAATAGCAAGTGAAGTTGCAGGTCATAAAGTTGAAATGAAGGATGATATCAATGACCTTTATGATGCAAATGGGGATGGTTACTTGTCTAGGGAAGAGGTTGAGGAAGCAATAAGAGCACAACTTCCTGAAGGTAAAACAGTACAAAGCGACTGGTTTGAGAAAACACTGACAAAAGAAAAACTTGATGAAATTGCAGGATGGGAAGGAACTACTTATATTCTGGGGATGGCAGAGAATGTCTATAAAGGAGAACCCCATTGGGTTGTACTAACAGGATATAGTGTCAATGATAAAGGACAGGTACAATTTGATTATTCTCCTACAAGTTCAAATGATTTAGTTAATAATAGACAGTTTATACTTGGAGACAAACAGTCTGGGCAGAATAATTATTTTACGATTTCACATATACAAACATTTACAATTCTTTAGGGGGGGGTGAACAGTGTTTAAATGTCTTAAATCAAATGGAACTGTTCTCCTTGTGCTATTGTTCCTGTCATGCAACAATGCAAGGACAGGGGAAACAAAACTGTCAAATAGGAATACAGAAGAATTTATATCCGAGGAAATAAAAGAAAATTCTGTTTCTGAAAAAGAAGAGGAAACCAAAGAAATCGCACAAGAAAATACGGAATATGTCTTTCCGTATGAAAGGGATGAGGAAGGCCTCTTAAAATTCACTGGAAAAAACAAGGCGGCAGAAGTTTTTGCCCCTTATTTTTCTAAAACATTGCCAAACTATGATTTTTTAATACGGAATCCTTTCTTTCAAGAATCACTTTATATTGAAGATCTGGATGCAGTAAAAAACAAAATCGTCAAGGTCGAAGCCGAACAATACTCCTTGCGTGACGGTTCAAAATGTTGGATGGGAGATGGAGGAGAGTTCCAAATTAAAGATTGGAATTATTATTTTTTTGATTCAAATGGTATTATTACAGACGTTTTTAATCTATACAAAGAAGTTCCAGAGAATGGAAGTGTAATCAATTGGAGTCATTCTAAGTATCACTGTGATGGTGAAAAACGTTTAGTCTCATCAAAGGATTGTTATGCGAACAAGGTTTCTGATTCATTTTCTGATTTGATTGTTGATGGGGACAAATTGCTTTTAAAGTCACAGAAAAGAACATATGCAACTGAATATTATAAGGACAAAAAATATTTTTATCCAGACTATAGCAATAAATCAAAATTCTATGAAGATATTTTTACTGGAAACAGATATGTTAAAAATGAATGGAGGAATGGTGAAATCTTTGAAACAAATGAGTATGCAAACGGGGTATTGGTTAAAAGACAGTTTCCGCATTTGAAACAAATGGTAACAGAAACATATGAGTTAAATGGAGAAGAAGGCTTTATAAAACAGGATGGAGAAATATTAAAAAGGGTAAGAAGAAAAATGAATCCCGCTGGTTTTGTCGAAGAGGAAGAAATAGGCCCTGTCGAAGATGGAGCGGACGGGGTTTATGATTTTACTTACATAGAAATATTGGATTCCCCCGATGACATCCTGAAGAAATATTTTGGATTTGAATGATATGGTTAAGCATGAGAATCAAGATGATAAAAAATTATAAGAAGTAAAAGTAAAAAAGTTTAATTCATCTAAGTAAAAGCAACCGATCTATTTTTGTTTCTTAAGAAAAATGATTTTTTTATGATTTTAAAAGTTTGGAGGATATGATATGAAAAAGTTTTTAGGACTGTCTTTATTATTTTTGTTAGCAGGATGCTCCTTGTTGGAGCCGCCAGAAGGAGTTGCAGAGTTATCAGAAGCATCAGTATCAACTAGGATAGAAAGACCGACGACAACAGAGGAGATAGTTTATTGTAGTGCCGATGTAAAGATTACCAATACAAGCGACAAGACGATATATAACTGCACGATTACCGCATCTGCCAAAACAGATTTGGGGGTTGAGCATTTTATTTCCCTGGATTACGATGTTAACATACCGCCATCTCAAAGCATATACGTCACTCTTGAGTGGACTTTGAAAAGGCCAATAAAAACTACAAATAAAACAGAATCTGATAGTAAAACAGATGGAACCAGCTTAGGTGACTCAGGATATTCTACTAATCATTCAACTACGACCTCAACAAGCACTTCTAAACCGGAGGTTACTTTGATAGAATATGGTGAAAAAGATTGGGATAAGACGTCCGTTACATTATTGGATTATTATTTCAATTAAAATTACAAAGGAAAAGAAAGATAGTGGACTAGTAATAATTTTGGAGATAAAAAAAATATATGATATTAAAAAGTAAAATTATGATATTTACGTTACTTCTCATTTTAACTGGAAATGTTTTTTCTTTGGAAGAAGAGAAGATTGTTTGTGATAATAAGCCTGCAGGCAACTATGCAATTAATGTAATAAGTAAAGTCATTAAAGAATCCCCAGAGGGGATAATTCTTAGCAACAATGCAGAGGCAGCAGAACTGTCGTTTAAGCAGCAGGAAAAAGTCTGGCTTCCAACTGTTCAGCTTGATGTTTCTACAGGCATAAAAACAATGCAGGGTGATTATCAATATGTAAAAAACAAGGGAATCTTGTCTTCCCCTCAAACAATAGTGGAGCCTACCGCTAATATCGGCATCTATCAAAAACTGCCTGGTAACGGACAGTTTTCAATTGATGTGGGTTATGGCTTCTCTTATCTTACCGGTCAGAACGCATATATCCAGCAGCCTTATTTGCAGTTTGGGTACACACAAAATTTTTCTGACGGGGCTTTTTTCTTTAAAAAAGATCCATCAGTTGAAATACTGAAAAACCAGCAGAAAATATTCATACTTGAAGAAAAAGAAGCGAAGTTTGAGCTTGCAACAAGGTTTATTACAGCCGTTCAGAACTACAATCTTGCCTTGCTTGAACATGAATACTGCGAGGTATTGCTGAAAAAGACAAATGCAGAATATCAGGAACAAAGTTACAGACACAAGAACGGGCAAAGAAATGATATAGAATTGTTTAACTCACATATGAATAAAACGCAAGCCATACAGAGTTATCAACAGGCTACTCAAAAACTTTTGGAAATGGAAACAATCCTCGCCGGTTATGAAATTGAGGATATAATGATTCAAAGCAATCTGTTCAGGGAAGAAATTTTAAAACTCCTTGACATAACATATGGAGAAAAACTGCAGCAGACCATGCAGGAATATGAAATCCTTAATCAGATTGATAATGAAAAATGGTCTTATAAGATTGAAGAAGCAAAAATGGCCCCTTCGTTATTCATTCAAACATCTTTTGTTCCAGATCAGAATAAAAACAGCGAATACAGTGATTTAAGCCGTTCTCTTAGGAATCTTGTAAAAACACGGTATGCGTGGAACATCAGCACAACTATTGGGATTAGCGTAGGCCTTGATTTTACGTCACAAGGAAAAGCCTTAAGGGAAGTTTCCGATAAAAAAATACAGAATCTTAACTTGCAGCTGGAACTGCTTCGGGATGAACAGAATAATGTGCGGAATCTGTATAGAGAATGGACGATAGCCTTTTCTTCATATTGTGAAGATATGGAGAAGGCACTGAAAGAGGAAGAGAAATACAGGAAGGACATAAAAATACTAATGGACAGAAACCTTATAACGGAGGCAGAATACTGGTCAACAGAGGCAAGCTATTATGAAACCCGCTTGAATTATTACCGTAGTATCTGGAATATGATACAGGGTAAAATAAATATATTAAAACTGTCATCAGACTGGGAAGAATTCATTCAGCAATTTTTGGAGGTAATGGAATGAAAAAATATTTTGGATTAGCTTTACTATTCTTGTTGGTAAGTTGCTCACTTTATGAAACACCAGATGGAAAAGCGGAACTGTCGGAATCTTCAATATCTACCAGATTAGAAAGGCCAACTACTACAGAAGAGATAGTGTATTGTACTGCCGATGTGAAGGTTACAAATACAGGTGATAAGCCAATGTACAGCTGTACAATTACGGCGGTTGCAAAATCAAACCTGGGAATAGAGCACTACATTTCATTAACTTATGACGTTAATCTAAAACCGTCACAAAGTATATATCTTACTCTGGAATGGCATTTGGTAAGGCAGATAGAAACAGCCAATGTATCAAGCTCTCTGGGTAATACCTCTGGTTATAGCAATGGAAGTTCATATTCTTCTTCAAGTCATTCTTCTACCCATACAACAGGTACTAGTGAAAATGAAGTAACTGTAATTCCAAACGGAGAGATAGACTGGGATAAAACTTCTGTAAAAATATTGGATTATTTTTTCAGTTGATGTTATTAAATTCAAGTAATTAGGTACTAAAATAAATCTAAAGAAGAGGAAGGAGGATAACGAAAATGTTAAAACTGTTTAAGAAAAAAGAACCGGCCTATATTGACCTTGATAACTACGATTATTCAGCCTTTGCCCGCGACATGACGGAAGAGGAGCTCTTAACTGTTAACGGTGGTAAATGGATAGGTAACTCTAATGAAGCTGTTGCAGAGGCCGAGGTCGGAGACACGCTTCAAAGAAATGATGGAACTATTGTAACCATAACAGAGGGAGACATTAAATGGGCACAGGAACAGATCAGTTCTCCCTCAACAACTAGCACGACTACTACAACGGAAACCAGCTCAAGCTCAACCAATACATTTTCGCCCAATAGCTCACAGACTTCTGTCGTTAATCGGATTTCAACATTGGGAAAGGAAAGTTCAACCTTTATTGATAAAATCGCCAGATATCGAGCCATGGCAGGTAATAATCAAGTCAAACCAAATACGGTAGCAGGGAAAAAGGTTGAGGGGCAAGCTGTGTCTAGTCAAGTGGTTGAGGTTAAGAAAATTGAGGGGCAAGAGGTTGTCGCTAATCCAGAAAACAAAAATATAAAACCTGCATGGCAAGAATATGCAGATAACATGAAGGAAACAGGCGGTACTTATTACGATAATATTCCTGGTACCAAATATCATCATAAGAAAGCACGAGTCTATGAGCAACAAGCCTTGGAAACAAAACAACTGGCCAGAGAATTAATTGAATCAGCAAGTTATTGTCCACAATTACCGCCAAAATCATCTTCTGCTGTAGTAGAAGATAAACCAAAAACAAGCGGAAGATGGGGTACCATAAACACACAAGAAGCTTTAAGCATGAAAATGCAGGATTATAAATATACAGATTTAGATAAAATGAATGGTAAACATCTTGAAGAAATACCTAAAGGTAGTGGCAACTGGGAAGAAGTTGATAATAAATTTAGTGAATCAGGCTGTCTTATGCAAGCCGTAGCCAAACTTGCGACACAGATAAAAGGTGAGCAAGTAAAAATATCAGAGGTCAACAAAGTATTTGATAAAAATGGAGACGGATGCCTATCACTTGAGGAGATAAAAGAAGGATTAAAGACTTGTCTCCCTGAAGGAAAAAATTTAGTTTCTGAAGAAATAAAAAATGTAACTAAAGAGGACTTCGATAATATTTCCGAAATGGGCATCAATACATATGTTTTAGGTAAAGCAGATTCAGTGGCTGGTGGTGATCATTGGATAAACCTCGAATCCTACAGAATAAATGAATACAATCAAGTTGAATTCTTCTATGCTCCAACTAGTAGAAACGATGAAGGCCGTAGATTTGTATTAGGGCCTTTACAAGAAGGTCAGGAAAGCTCAAACTTTTTCTCAATTTCACGTATCCAGACATACACCGTATGTGATTCTATGCTTTTCCTGAAATAATGAGGAGACATAAGCAGCCATGAAATATTTCAATCCGACAAAGTTTATAGATTTACGTTGCTATATAGCATTGTTGATGATTCTCGCTATACCATTTTTTTCCTTGACGCTTTTATCTTGCAAAAACAACAAGAATAATTCAGCAACACAACAGGAAAATGTAGTAGCATCTCCTGAGACAATACAACAGAAGGAAATAAATGACATCAGGCCATCATCCTTTCAAGAAGAAAAAGCTGAATCCATTATCGTATATAACAATAAGAAAGAGCTTCCAAGTTTCAATGAACCGGATAAAAGTGCTGAGGTATTCGGATCATGCTTTTCTAAAGATCTTCCTGCCTATGAATACATAATAAGGAATCCCTTTATTGATGAAAGGATTTATATTGAGAAAATTGAATCAGTAAAGAATAAAATCTTAAAAATTGAACATGAGGATTATTATTTTAGAAACGGATATCAGTTATGGAATGGAGACGGCGAGGACAGGGCTAAGGACTGGGAGTATTATTTTTTTGATTCAGAAGGTCATATTTCAGATTATTATTCTATAAACAAGCTTGTAGATGATAAAGACAAAATTTGTGATCAAAGACACATAAGATATCATTGCGATGGGAACTTTTATTATGTTTATGAGCATATAATAAGAAGCAGCTTTTTTGGACGTGATGATATAAAAGAGACAGTTTATAGTATTAAAAAAGGCAAAGATTCCGTTATTTTAGAAAAAATTACTGATAATTATCCAAAGAATAGTAAGTACATTTTTGAAAAAGACCTTGTAACGAATATTTATGGATCAGAATTACCAGATAAAGATGTTTATAAATTTTTAGAGAATAAAATAGAGTTCACGCACTATATTATTCGATCAGAAGAACAGGAAAAAGGATATCAAGAGTTATGGACAAGTATTTATGACAGGGGACTGCGCATAGAAACATATGACCCTATTCCGAATGGATTTAGAAAACATTCATATAAAATGAATGGGGATGAGGGAACAGAATACTATTGCAAAGAACTGGATAATGAGATTGTGTCTGAATTCACATATGGTTATATTCTTGCCAGACACAATGAAGCTGGCTTTATCGAGAAATTAAGGATAGACCCTCTTGAAGAAAAAAGTTCAAGCGAATATGTCTTTGAAGATTCAGAGCTGCTGGATTCCCCCGATGACATCCTGAAGAAATATTTTGGATTTGAATGATATGGTAAATATGACAAACAGAATGAATAAGATACTGGTTATACTAATTTCTTTTATGTTCGTCTCTTGTTCCAAACTTGCGGATAATAACATTCAAAAAAAAACACCTTCTCCAAGTGGTAATCATACGGCAATAGTGTTTTCCAGGGATGCGGGAGCTACTACCGTATTTAATACGCAGGTGAGTATAATAGATTCAGATAAACAATTGCCAGACAGTCCGGGAAATATTTTTATCTCAGACAGAATGGATGCCATAAATGTGTTTTGGTCCAATGAACGAGAATTACATATTGTTCTGCCGGAAAAGGAAACAAGGATATATAAAAGGGAATAATCATTTGAAGGAATTGTAATAGTTTATCAGTAAAAAAGAATATGTTTTTTCATCAGCCGTAATGTGTAGCACATGTTTCAAAAATCTGTTAGAATGGAAACAAAGGACAACAGAAAGAATATGGAACAAAAACAATACAGGAACATGCTTTTGGAGGCGGGGTTTTCTCAGGAGCAAATCAAGGCGAAGATTGATTCGGCTGTGAAGACCTTTTTTTATGGAAGCGAGGAAGAGAGGATTTACCACGAGGCGGAGGATGAGACGGGATACCTTGTGGACACCGGAAACAATGACGCCCGCACGGAAGGCATGTCTTATGGAATGATGATGTGCGTTCAGCTGGACATGAAAAAAGAGTTTGACCGCATCTGGAAATGGGCAAAAAAATTCATGTTCATGGAAGACGGCGATAACGAAGGTTACTTTGCATGGAGCTGCAAGCTTGACGGAACCAAAAATGCACTTGGACCTGCACCCGACGGAGAAGAGTTTTTTGCAATGGCTCTTTTCTTTGCGTCACACCGTTGGGGAAACGGAGATGGAATATTCAACTACGAAAAGGAAGCTCGTGCAATTTTACACGCGGCAGTTCACAAGGGAAGCAATGGTCGTGCCGGAGCTCCAATGTGGAATAACGAAAACCACCTGATTCTGTTTGTGCCAGGAAGCCCTTTCTCTGACCCTTCGTATCACCTTCCGCATTTTTATGATTTGTTCGCTTTGTGGGCTGATGAAGATGACCGCGATTTCTTTAGGATTGCAGCGGAAGAAAGCAGGAAATACCTTGCGATTTCATGCCACCCCAAAACCGGAATGAATCCTGAATACGCTCATTTTGACGGAAGCCCTGTGATGGAAAAATTCTGGGGATGGGAGCACAATCACTTTTTCTCCGACGCATACAGGACAGCTGCGAACATCGGTCTGGACAAGGTATGGGCGGACAAGGACTACGGCCAGTACAAGGCACCTGCAAACCTTATTCGATTTTTAAGGACACCTCTGGAAGCGGCCCGCTGTGTCTTTGATGTCGACGGAACTTCTCTGGATAAGACTGTACTGCATCCTGTGGGACTTTTGGCGGCAACTGCTCAGGGTACCCTTGCGATAGAAAAGGACAGCGCGGACTACGAGCTTGCTTTGGATTGGGTAAGGTGGTTCTTCAATACACCGCTTAGAACCGGAGGAAGGCGCTACTACGACAACTGCCTTTATCTCTTTGCGCTTTTGGCATTGAGCGGAAACTACAGGATATATTAGAGTGTGAATCATGCTGTACATAATGCGACACGGAAAAACCGACTGGAATAAGGAATACAGGCTGCAGGGACTTACCGACATTCCCCTGAATGAAGAGGGGCGGGAGATGGCACGGAAAGCGGCCGCTGAATATAAGGACGTTCATTTTGACATTTGTTTTTGCTCTCCGCTTGTAAGGGCAAAGGAGACGGCGGAAATTCTCTTAAAGGGTAGGAATGTTCCGATAGTGGTGGATGACCGCCTGCACGAAATGTGTTTTGGAGTCTATGAAGGGAAAAAAGATGTCTTTCATTTGCCGGACGAAGAACCCATCAAGAATTTTTTCTTTCATCCTGAAAAATACACGGAGCCTGTTGAAGGTGGAGAAAGCTTTGATGAGCTGTTTAAGAGGACCTCAGAGTTTTTAAAGGAAAAAGTGGATCCGCTTCTGGCAGAGGGAAAGGATGTCCTGATTGTCGGTCACGGGGCGCTCAATTCAGGCATCATAAGCCTGGTTAGAAATTTACCCATAGAAAAATTCTGGAGCGAGGGAATCGAAAACTGCAAGCTCAAGAAATTAAAGTAATGTCGGAGTGTTAAGATGAAGAAACTGGTTTTATTTGCAGCTTGTATTCTGCTGGCGGTGAGTGCATTTACCCAAAGTGACGCTCAGAATGAAAAGGAAAACGAGAAAAAAATCACGCTGACCAAAATCGGAAAGTATTCCTGCGGAAAGCAGCCCAAGCAGGTTTTGTTTTCTCCCGACGGTGAGTATATACTTCTCCCCCTGCTTGATGACAAGGGTGTTGATGTATTCAGCGTAAAGGAAAAAAAGATTGTAAAGAGGATTACTCCCCCCAAGGCAAATCAGGTTGGTTTTGCGGAGGGGCTTTTCATTCCGGAAAAGGGCGTGTTCCTTGTGTCTCAGATGACGACCGCCACAGTCTATGAATATTCATATCCCGGGTTTGAGCTAAAGAGGTCGATTCCAACTGAGGGAAACTGGTCCAAGTTCATCGCATGGTCTCCGGAAAAAAACATGCTGGCCGTCTCCAACTGGGTGTCAAACGATGTCTCGCTCATTGACTACGATAGCGGCAAAGTACTGACAAAACTCAAGACCGGAAAGGCACCGCGCGGACTTTACTTCTACAACGGCGGCAGCAACCTCTTGACCCTTTCCTATGAGTCAGGCCTTCTTGAGTCATTCAACACCGAAACCTACAAGAGGGTCAACTCAATCAAGATTACAAACGCAAGCATGAGGCATGTCTCCGTTGAGTCCGACACCAACACCGCATACATCAGCGACATGTATTTTACCAAAGTCTACAAGCTGGATTTGGGGGCGTTCAAAATCACCGATTCCTTCGCTACATACCACAAGCCCAATACGATAGAGCTTTACAGCGACGACATACTTTTCATAAGCTGCCGTGGCCCCAACAATCCCGTCGACTACACAAGGCGAAGTCCCAAAGACGGCAAGGTTCAGGTAATCGACACCAATACAATGACCCTGCTGACCGAGATTCAGGGCGGCAACCAGCCCACAGGACTTGCAATCAGCCCCGACAGAAAGCTCCTCTGCTTCTCCAACTTCCAGGACGCCAACATCGAGCTTTATTCGATTGAATGTGAATGAGATGCCCTGGGTGGGGGCGGGTTAAACAAAGCTTTAGAGGAACAATCCTGTTCAAATAGATCCGTCTATCCTTCCCTCAAGGAAATATAAAAGTCTAGGCGTTCCAATAAGGCTCGGGCAAAAAGTTTTTCCATGGCTGCAAGGTTGTGCCGAACGTGATATTCGTCAAAAGCTTTGTAGTAGGCGAGGCGGTCGGCAAACTTAATGTTTATCGGTGGAAAGCCAGCTTTCATTAGCTCAAGGTTTACCAGAAGACGGCCGGTTCTGCCGTTTCCGTCAATAAAAGGGTGGATTGCTTCAAATTCAACGTGAAGGCGGGCAAGTTTAGTTACAATATGTGATGTATCGTTTTGATAATCAATAAGGAGATTTTCCAGCTTTGGCTGAATTAAATATGGCTGAACAGGAGTGTGGGCGGCGCCTGAGATAGTAACGGGGATTTTTCTGTATATACCACGGTCTTCTTTTTTGTCGGCAAGTACCAGATAGTGAATGTTTTTTATGATGCTCTCTGAAAGCGGTTCGTTTTTCTGCACGAGGCTAACCACATAGTCAAAGGCTTCTTTGTGACCGATGGCTTCAAGATGATGTGCAAGCGGCTTTTTATCGATTGTAAGTCCTCGGAGTACAAGGTCCGTTTCGCGTAGGGTCAGAGTGTTGCCTTCAATTGCGTTTGAGTTGTAGGTATATTCGGTAATGAATTGTTCATTAAGGCGTTCAAGTTCCCCTTGTGTGAATGGACGGAGATGATCGAGTTTGGATTTTTTTTCATCGATGGATGAAAGAAGGTTTTGCCTGCTCTTGAGGCGGGTATCGGAGGGCTTCACTGCATCAAGTGGAATGCGCCATCCCCTTCCGATTTGTTCGGCTCCTGGGATTTTGCCTTCCGCACAAAGGACGCGTATACGCCGCCCAGAGATTCCCCATTTGTCCGCCACCTGTGCAACGGTTAAAAAAGTTCCGTCAGATTTCATAGGTACAATCATAGCATTTATCGGAACAATGTGCAATTATCGGAATAATATATGGTGAATTATCGGAATGATTCTCTGTGATACTTTATACGGGCGTTCCGGCTAAAGCCGTCGGCTGTTCCGTACTTCCGCTTTCGCTCCATTCCTCGCTCGAAGAGCAGTTTCGAGCGAGGAACGCCTCCGGCGGTACTCCATAGCCTAACGCGATTAGAGGGTTCAGCATAAAACATAGTCTTTTATTCGATTTTTTTGGGGAAATGTGGTATTTTCAGCAAAAAACAGTGAAATCGTGGTATAATTTTCCTTATGAGCAGCACTAATTGGAATTCAAAATATAACAACACACCTTTTATCTCATTGGCAGAATCAGACGTTATTGCATTGGTAAATAAAGCATTGTCCTGTGGCTCTGCTCACACAACTTCTTATAAATATGCATTTTTCAAGGCAATCCTGGACAATGTATTCAACGTAGATTTAGATACAATGTATTTATCTTATGAGCAGATTGCGCTCAGGTTTACGGAGATTTACTGGAATCTTGTACTGAAGTATCACCTGAGGCAGCAGATAAAGACAAGTCAGCATGAGTGGACATGTGTTGAAAAAGAATTGTTTGATTTTTGTGATAAATATGCTTTCAATTATACAGAAAAGAATTCTATCTTTCCTTTCGAAAGCTTAAAGGCAGATTTACAACTAGAAATTTCTCGGAAGATAAAAAGCCAGATGATGAAAAATGTTGTCGGTGCTTTTTGTGGAGATACTGATGACCAGTTCTACCATTTTAATAAAACTGACAAAAGTGAAGGGATTACATTAAATCATGATGTTTATGTAGCTTTGGTAAAATATAAATCTGTTTTTGAAAAGCAGAACTATTACGAATGGATTAAATATCTGGAAAAAGCGAATTTAGAAGAAGATTCATATGCGCTTGCAAATAAACTTGATGCGTCAACTGAAAGGCAGAATCTTTCTTGTTATAGGGAAGCATTAGTTAGTTTTCAACAGACACGATGTTTTTATTGTGGTCGTGAATTAAAAAATAGCTCCGAGTCAGCCAATCCTGTTGATCATTTTATTCCATGGAGTTTTGTAAAGGATGATAAACTATGGAATTTTGTTTTGGCATGTCCTCATTGTAACAATTCAAAAAGTAATATTCTTCCAGATAGGCAGTATTTTGTAGAAATTAAGGAAAGAAACAGTAAACTTTGTAATATGGACCTTCCAATTGTAAAACATGATTTTAAAAACTATTCATATTTCAAACTTGAAGAGATGTGGCACTCTGCTATTTTTAATGGATTTGAAGAAGGGTGGAGAGCATAGTATTATCAATACTATGCATTCCCACGGAAACTTCTGAAAGAATTGATCTGAGAATTCTGTAAGGGTGGCGCCTTCCCACCCAAAGACAATCCCCCCTCATGCATCCTCCGAATTTTGTTCGATGAAAAAGGCAAGCGGATCGATGTTCAAGGCTTCTGCAAGGGCGCAGATTCCCTGAAGGGAAAGGTGTTCTCCAGCCTTAAGGCGGTTGATTGTTGCGATGGACAGATTCGTTATGTTGCTGAGGTATTCAGCGGTAAAACCCGTTCTCGCAATGTAATATTTGACGTTTGCCGACACTACATCCTGCAGTCGGAATTCCAGGAATTCTGAATAAGTTACGTTTCTCGCTTTCATGGTATCTCCATTTAGCCAGTACAATGCCCCGGCAAGTTGGAATAAATCCGGCTTCACCCTGCAAGCTTAAAGGCTATTCGGCCTTAACGCTTGATTCAACAACTTCCTTCTTTTTCTGTGAAAGAGCTTCCAGCTGATTCTTGAGCCGTTCCTGCTCAGACTCGATCTCAAGATACTTTTTTACTAATTCCTGCTGTACGGACAGGGGTGGAAGGGGGACAAGAAGATTGTTCAGGAATTCCGCGCTGATGGTCCGTAAGACTGTACCACTGCTGAACTCCTTGAAAATCTTTCTTGCACTTTCTGATTCTAATAAAAGCTTAAAGAATACCGGTAATATTAAACTTGTATTTGGACGGATTACATACAGATTGCTTGCGGGCAGAATCTTTTGCGTTACCAGCTCCGAAAGCTTTCTGTACTCTACGCCTTCATCTGCAAAGGGAAGCTTCGCCTCAAGAAGGTAGTTGTTTGGAACAAGGCAATAGGATGACTTTTCAATTCTTTCGATTTCGATGTCCGCCGCATTGATGAAGAAAATGTTGTATTGATTTTATGTTCAAGCTAATTTTACCACGAATTAAAGACATAAAATATTCCTACCACCCCATCTCTTTTTTCACGTAATCCTTCAATTTGAACAAGGCATATAGGGGCAGGCTCCATTCGTGCGTACTTCCATTCACCTTGTCGCCTACATTTTTGAGCGAAGTTCGGAATGCAATCTTTGGTGCAAATCTCTTGCAGAACAGCTGCAGGCTCTTTGCCTTTGTGTTGTCTGCGGACTTTACTTCAATTGGGAAAAGAATGCCCTCCCAGTCGGAAATGAAATCCACTTCCGCATCTGCCTGGGTACGCCAGAAATATGCCGGAACTTTGAGGCACTTGAGCTGGGACATGACATAGTTTTCCGCAAACGCACCCTTGAACTGGATGTAGGATGAATCTCCATTTAAGATTGTCCGATAGTTTACGTTCGATTTTTTTCTGAGCAAGCCCACATCCGCCATATAAACTTTGAAGTATGTATTGTCTTTCATGCTTTCAAGAGGAAGCTGCGGAGTCTGAACAAGATTCAGTTTGTAAACAATGCCTGCGCTGACAAGCCATTCAAGGGCATCTTCCAAATCCTTTGCACGGGCACCCTGCTTTACGTGTGAGAAAATGAACTTGTTGTTTTCCTTTGCTATCTGTGACGGAATTGCATCCCAAATCAGCTTGATTTTGATTGCGGTTTCCGGACTGGCATGTTTTCCAAAATCATCTGCATAATCCTGCAAAATCTGATTCTGAATCTGATCGACCTCAGCATAATCATGAGTGTCTATCCACTTTTGTACGGCTTCCGGCATTCCACCGACGATGTAATAGTTTTGCAGATATTTTTTCATGGGGGCGCTGTACAGCTCGGATATCTCCCTTTCAAGAGGCAGGCTGTTGATTCCTTTTATGTATTTTTCCCCACCGTCCGCAATTACAAATTCTTCAAAACTCATCGGGAACATTTCCAGCCTTTCCACCTTGCCGACGGGAAAAGAAACGCCCTCTTTTTTCAACGTGATGCCAAGCAGTGAACCCGCCGCAATGACATGAAGCTCAGGAAGGTTTTCGCAAAAATATTTGAGGGACTGAATCACGCGGGGACAGTCCTGAATTTCATCAAGTATAAGCAGGGTTTTCCCGGGAAGGATTTTTTTACCAAGGACGATGCTTCCCAGTTCTTCAAGAATACGGTTTATGTCAAAGTCATAGTCGAAAATGGTCTTGATGCCTTCGTTGCCGTCAAAGTTGCAGTAGGCCACATCATCAAATTCATTGGAACCAAATTCCTTGATGAGGTATGTTTTCCCGCACTGCCGCACACCCAGCACAAGAAGAGGTTTACGGCTTTTCCTGCTTTTCCATTTCAAAAGGTTTTCATATTCCTTACGGATCATGGTCTGCCTCCTCTACCACGGTCTTTCAGCCTAATTTACATGGTTATTATAACATTTTTCGACCGAATAATGCAAGTTCAAGTGCGTTTTTCGACCGAATAATGCGTGAGGCCCTGCAAAATTCGACCGAATGTTGAAAATTTTAGGTATGGGGAGCCGCATTAAATCCTTGCGGAATGGCAAAAGTGGGTGTATCATATTAATATGAAAAAACTTATCGTAATCGGTGCGGGAATTACCGGACTGGGCATGGCGGTTTATGCCGCTCGTTCGGGCTATGACGTTACCGTACTTGAACAGCACATCATTCCTGGAGGACTTTCAACTAGCTGGCGGCGCAAGGGATATTTTTTTGAGGGCGGAATGCACTGGATGACCGGTTCGTCTCCGCTGTTACCCCTGAACAAAGTGTGGCATGAAATTGGAGCGTTAAAGGACAATAATCCCATCTACAACAGGCCCGTCTTGTATACGATTTTGGGTGCGGGAAAAGACGGAGGAAATCTTGAGCTTTACCGTGACCTTAAAAAACTTGAGGAACATTTAATCGAAAACTCTCCGTCTGATAAAAGGGCGATAAGGCGCTTTTGCCGGGACGTTAGGAAATTCCAGAAGGTTCATCTTCCCATAGGTGATGTCCGGGGCTTAAAGTCAACCCATCCGCGAAGGCCAAAGCTCACGGAATTGATGGCGATGGCACCTGCCGGCCTCATGTACAGTTCCCTGAGGAAGACTTCTTACCAGGATTACGTCAACAGAATAAAGCATCCCTACATCAGGCATTTGTTTTCCAGCGTGAACAGCAGCGAGTTCAACGCGCTTTCGTTTTTATACACCTTGGGGCAGTTTACTTCAGGCGACTGTGGTTTTCCCGAGGGAGGTTCGCTCAGGATGGCGCAGAACATGGCGGATACCCTTCTTTCTCTGGGCGGTAAAATCCAATACAGGACAAAGGTTCAGAAGATTCAGGTGGAAGGCTCCAGAGTAAGGGGAGTGATTGTTGACGGCAATCTTATTGAAGCCGATAGCGTCGCCATAGGATTTGACACAATGACTGCGGTGGACACAATGTTTGACAGTCCAATTGAAGAGCCGTGGGTTTCCAGACTCAAGAAGGACGTAAGCATCGAGCAGAACATGTTTGTGGGACTGGGATTAAAAACTCAAATCGAAGGTTTACCCGAAGCACCTGTCTTTCCGCTTGAAAATGAATTTGAGGCGGCGGGCTTGGCCTTTAACCGGTTCAGGTTGAATTATTATACGGGGGATGAATATGCTCCACCGGGTTGTTCTGTCATGACGTGCATTTTAATAGGCGACAGTTACGACTACTGGAAGGCTAAAAAAGCTGACGGAACATACAAGGAAGAAAAGGAAAAGGTAATAGAACGGTTCATCACAGAACTTGAAAAGCACATTCCAGAGATAAAGGGCAATGTGGAAGTGACAGACCTTGCAACTCCGCTGACTTATGAACGCTATACTTCAAGCTACCGGGGTTCATGGATGAGCGTATGGAAACCCGGCAAGTTCTCTTTTACATTTCCTTCAAAATCAAGTACAATAGAGGGGCTGTATTTTGCTAACGAAAGGGTAAGGATGCCCGGAGGACTTCCCATCTGCGCGTGGGCGGGAAGAAATGCGGCTCAGTGCTTGTGCCGTGACGACAATGTAGTTTTTAATTGCGGTGACTGATTCTGTCATCCGTATAGGAGGATTATATGTATGCAACATTTTGGGCGCTGGTTCCACCACTGATTGCAATCGTTCTGGCTTTGATTACCAAGGAAGCCTACAGTTCGCTTTTCATCGGTATCGTTGTTGGCGGCCTGTTCTTTGCAGGTGGAAATTTTGAGGGAACGATGAACCACATCTTTAAGGACGGTTTGATAGCTCAGCTTTCAGATCCCTACAATGTGGGCATTTTGATTTTCCTTGTTTTCCTGGGAATCATGGTCTGCCTTATGAACAAGGGTGGCGGTTCAGCTGCTTTTGGAAAATGGGCTTCAACCCATGTAAAGACAAAGGTTGGTGCGGGGCTTGCAACAATCGTCTTGGGCTGCCTCATCTTCATCGACGACTACTTCAACTGCCTTACCGTCGGTAGTGTAATGAGACCTGTTACCGACCGTACAAAAATCTCACGTTCAAAACTTGCATACCTGATTGATTCAACTGCTGCTCCGATTTGCATTATCGCTCCAATTTCATCATGGGCTGCCGCGGTTGCAGGATTTGCTCCAGAGGGAACGAACGGACTTACGCTTTTCATTCAGGCCATTCCATACAACTATTATGCCCTGCTCACGATTGTGATGATGCTCTGCCTTACCCTGTTCAAGATGGATTATGGTCCAATGGCTGTTCACGAGGCAAATGCAGAGAAGGGTGATTTGTTTACGGTTCCAGGCAAGGAATATAAGGAAGAAGAGGCTCCCAAGGGAAAGGGAAAGGTGATTGACCTTGTGCTTCCGATAATTCTTTTGATTGTCGGCTGCGTTCTTGGAATGCTTTATTCCGGCGGTTTCTTTGAGGGAACTTCTTTTGGAGAGGCTTTTGCAAACAGTGATGCATCCGTAGGTCTGGTGTTGGGTTCATTTGGTGCCCTGGTCCTTACCCTTGTGATTTATCTTCTTCGCCGTGTTCTTCCGTTCAAGGACTGCATGGCATGTATAGTCGAAGGTTTCAAGGCAATGGTTCCTGCCATAACGATTCTTGCGCTTGCATGGACGCTCAAGGGAATGACGGATTCTCTGGGTGCGGCCGAATATGTTGCGGGTCTTGTTGACAAGTCTGCCTCAAGCCTCTTGAATTTCCTGCCTGCCGTGGTATTTGTAATCGCCTGTTTCCTTGCATTTGCCACCGGTACAAGCTGGGGAACATTCGGTATTTTGATTCCGATTACACTCAAGGTATTCTCTCTGGGAGACGGAAGTCCTCTTGGTTTGATCTGCGTTTCTGCATGTATGGCCGGTGCGGTTTGCGGAGACCACTGTTCACCGATTTCCGATACGACAATCATGTCATCTGCTGGTGCACAGTGTGACCATATCGCACACGTTTCAACACAGCTGCCTTATGCTCTGACTGTTGCGGGCGTTTCGTTCATCACCTATCTGATTGCGGGATTCGTCCAGAATGCGGTTGTGTCCCTGCTCATTGGTACTGTGATGATGGTAGCGCTCTTCTTCTTCCTGCATTACAGTTTGGGAAAAAAGACGGCACGGAGCTGAGTGGAATAGATGTTTGTCGGTTGTAGCTAAAGGGGGTCGGATTGTATTACTTTATTGTGAACGAGCGTGGGGGCAGCGGTAAAGCCCTAAAGACCTGGAAAAAAGTCCGTAAGGCTTTGGACGAAAAAAATGTCACCTACGATGTGCTTACGACTTCTCTGGAAACTACAGCCACAATTCTGGCACGTAACGTTTCTTCCCTGGACGGCGAGATTAATCTTGTTGTTGTGGGAGGAGACGGTACCGTTAACGAAGTGCTGAATGGTATAGGCGATTTTGAAAAAGTTCGTTTGGGAGTGATACCGACAGGTTCAGGAAATGATTTTGCACGTGGACTCGGGCTACCCAAAAACAGCGTTAAGGCATTGAATAAAATTCTTGACTGTGGTGCACCCAAAAAGATTGACATTGGCAAGGTGATTCTTGACGACGGAAACCACAGGCTTTTTGGAATCAGTTCGGGGCTTGGCATGGATGCGATTGTATGCAAGAAGGCATTAAGTTCCAAGTTGAAGGACGCGCTGAACAAGGTGGGTCTTGGAAAATTCATCTATGTGATTTACACGATCCAGACTTTGTTTACCATGCAGACAGCCACATATTCAATGGCGTTTGATGATGGCTCAACTGTTGAATTACCCAGAACCATTTTTTCTGCATTCATGAATTTCCCGGCAGAAGGCGGTGGAGTAAAGATGAGTCCTGAAGCTCTGGCCGATGACGGAAAGATTTCACTCTGCAGTGCTTATGGAATAAAAAAGATAAAGACATTCTTTGACTTCCCGTTCTTGATTGCAGGAAAACACGGAAAGCTAAAGGGCTTTTTGCAAAAAGACAGTTCTACGTTCGACATAAAGACTTCCGCCCCACAAACCCTTCATATAGACGGAGAGTACGGCGGAGAAGTAACCCACATTCGGATTGAAACCGTGACCAAAAAACTTAGCGTACTGGCATAGGGCAGCCTGTTCATTCATAAACAAACTCAAGCGGACTTTCACATTCATCCCGGAAGCGGGAATCTTCCATTACAAGGTCAAAAATCCTCTGGTCTTGAATCAGCCTGGACCACGCGGAAAATGTTGCCTTAAGAAAATCATCGTTCAAATGATAGGCACCATAAACCAGCGGGCATTTGTAGGGCAGGGTATCCGTATATAAAATCAATTTGAGTTTTTCGTCATGTGTGAGGTATGGAGCAACAGGAAATGTCCTGCATTGTATGGGCCTTAGATCGCGCCGGCAGTTTTCTGCACCATGGCATTTTACAAACTGAACTTTTCCTGTCCATGATTCAGGAAATCCGGCTTCCAGGGCATCTTCCTCCGACCATTTGAGCCACGAGTCTCCTTTGTCATGCAGGGCATCTTCCCCCGGCAGCAGGTAAATTCCAAGCTCACCGTCAGCTTCATCCTCCGCATCATCCATGCCATAGTCTTCATTTTTGATACCCTCAGGATACTTCCCGTCAAGAGAACAGCATGAGGCAGCGCAAAGTTTCCCGCAGTCCCCGTCAATCGGAGAAACGTCCCCCAGCTTAGCATAGATTTCTTCATACTCTTTTCGTGACAGCGGTTTATTCAATTCTTCCTGACCTCTGGAAGGGATTATACCCAAATTGTATGAAAAATACCATGGTTTTCTTTTAAACAGCCTTCTTATATAAAATGGCGGATTGTGCTATGCACTTGAAATTCAGTGCAAATCGTGTAATAATTACTATTATTGGAGGTTTTTTATGGCACAGACTAATTTAACTATCAGACTCGACAGCAATGATAAAAAAACATTTTCGGATATCTGTGAAAGCATAGGACTTTCAGTATCTGCAGCTTACAATGTTTTTACAAAAGCAGTAATTCGTACTCGCCGCATTCCCTTTGAGCTTGAAGCAAACGATGATAGTTTTTATAGCAAGGAAAATATCAAGTATCTGGAAGAACAGGCTAAATTGTACCATGAGGGAAAACTGAAATATGTAACGCACTCTCTAGATGAGCTTAAGGAGATGGAAAAGTGAAAATCCAGTTTAACGAAGAGGGTTGGGAACAGTTTTTGTATTGGATGGAACAGGATAAAAAAACACTTCGGAAGATTAACAAACTATTAGCAGATATCGAGAGGAACGGTCATAAAGGTTTAGGGCACCCGGAACCTCTCAAAGGAAATCTCTCAGGGTTTTGGAGTAGAGAAATTGATGAAAAAAATCGTTTAGTCTATATTATAGAAAATGATATCATTACAGTCATTCAATGCAAAAACCATTATTCAGATAAATAATAAGTCCGAGAAAAACGATTATAGAATTCTTCACTTGATTAAAATGACAAAAAACGTTAAAATGTCATCATGTTGAATTATGTGGCTTTATGTGCCGTTGGGGCGGAAAAAATACTGGGAAATGAACTCAAGCTGTTGGGCTGCAAGCTGAACGGAAATGCACCCGGACGTGTGTTTTTTTCTGGGGATGAGGACGTACTGTATCTTGCGAATCTCTGGCTCCGTACCAGCGACAGGGTTTACATTCAGGTGGCGAAATATGCCGCATCAGATTTTACCGCATTGTTTGACGGATGTTATTCCGCACCATGGCAGGATTACCTGAAAAAGGATGTCCGTGTCGTTGTTGACAAGGTTCGGGTTTACAAGAGCAAGCTCAATTCGGAACATTCGATTCAGGGAATGATTCAAAAGGCAATCTACCAGAAGCTCGGGGACACATGGCACATCACGACCCTGCCGGAAACCGGGGAACGCTGTGACATTCGCGTTTACATAGACCAGGATCAGGCCATGATTCTACTGGACACAAGCGGAGATGCCCTGCATAAGAGGGGATACAGAACTGAAGGTGGAATTGCCCCATTGAGGGAAACCACTGCCGCAGTCCTTCTTCAGGAAATGCTGTGGAAGAGGAAGATGCCCCTGCACGACCCGTTTTGTGGAAGCGGAACCATCGCAATTGAAGCCACGCTCTATGCCAGAAACATTGCACCCGGACTGGGAAGGCACTTTGCCTACGAACACCTTGCAATATACAATCAGAACAGGGCAGTTGAATTAAAGAAGGAAGCCGCATCCAAAATCCGTCCCGATGTGGAATGCAGGATTACCGGAAGCGACATAGATCCAGATGCCATAGAAAGGGCTCGCCTGAATGCCGAACATGCATGCGTAACTGCCGGACGGGCACTCCAGATGATAGGAAGCGATGCAAAAATCCTCAGGCCAGACTTTATGACCAGCGACTTTAGGGAACTCAGGGCACCGTATCCAGAGGGAATGCTCATTTCAAATCCTCCGTATGGTGAACGTCTTGGTGACGAAAAGGCCGCACAGGAACTGTACCAGGACATGGGTAACCTGTTCAATGATTTTGCAGGATGGCAGATGGGATTCATTACGAACCAGGAAATTTTTCAGGACAGCATAGGCCGCCGCGCAGACAAGATAAAGTCAATCAAGGCCGGAAATCTGGACACGATTTTTTATATGTATAAGGGAAACCAATAAGGGCTGAAACATGGCAGTAGTTGTTGAACACGAAAAACGGAAACACGAGATTTTGGGCAAGGCATTGGATTTGTTCATCGAAGAGGGCTACGAAGACGTTACGTTTCAGAAAATAGCCGACCGCTGCGGAATTACACGAACCACACTGTACATTTATTTCAAGAACAAGCGCGAGATTTTTGTCTGGAGCATAAAGGACCTGACTGAACGCCTGGAAAAACAGCTGCTTCAGATCATCAGGAACAGGGAACTGAATACCCCGGACTGCCTCAAGAAAGTGATGGATGCGATTCTGGATGAATGTGAAAACCACACGAAACTGTTCAAGATTCTGCTGGTGTATCTGATTCAGATTCAAAAGACCGGAGAAGATGCGGGTGATTTGATTGCACGCCGTGTAATCCGTGTCGAGCACCTTTTGAACATGATAATGATCCGTGCCCAGAACAACGGCGAACTGCATGGTGAGTCAATAAAGGATATGGTGGATTTGATGTACAGCCTTCTTGAAAGTGCCATTTTTACCCAGGCAGTTGAAGGGAAAGAAAACCTGTCTGACAGCCGCCGTTTGATTCACTTTACCATAAACAGCTTTTTCCCTTCAGACGACCAGGCTACCAACTGATGCTGTAGGATTTGGTTCCGGAAAGGGTAAGGAATTCCATCAAAGGCAAGTCGAATGTCGCAGTAGAAGAGGTCACTTTTGCCCCTGTGGGTAAACTTGTAGAGGAAATCTTTTTGCCCTTTGGACATGAAAGGCTTACTGTAATCTGTGCCTTTTCAAGCTCAGCGGCAATCTGATCCCCGTAAATCGAAGCAATCAGCATCTTGTATTCCGAAGCATCCATTTTTTCCCCAGTGAACGCCGGCGCCATGAACATGTCAAGGTAGGCTTTGGTATCCTTGGGAAGATCCGCACTCAATTTCTGAAGGCTTGTGGGAGAAAACTGAAGGACCATCTTGTTTGAGGTACAGTTTACGATGTCGGAAGCACGAATTCCGCCTGTTGCATGTGTCTGCTTGGAGGCCGCAGGAATAGAAGCGCTCAAATCCAGACTGTCAGAGCTTGGGCTTGTTACAGAGACGTTTGTAAAATCACTGCCGTTAAAGGCCTTTTTGATTTCGGAAGCGGAAAAGAGGTTTTGGCTTCCACCGCTGTATTTTCCACCTGCAATGCTGGAACTGAGAGAAGCCAGGGTTGAAGATATGACCTTGCCAACCGAGGCCGAAAACTGAATGTCGGCACCCTGATCAGACTTTGCCTGAACCGAAAGCTTTCCTGAACATCCGGTTACCGCGAGTAAAACCATGAGATAAAAAACGCTGTATAAAAATTTTCCTTTGCTTTTCATATAAAATAAAACCTCCGCCACCTTAATTGGTTACAGTCGGCAAATTTGAGGGAAATCAGACTGTTGTTTTCTAGAATTGTTGGATTTTGATCACTTTTCTGCAGACATGTTGGTATTTTCTGGCTGCTGGACCGGATCTTCTCCTTCCTGATCATCAAGAGGGGTTTCGTCTATGGCTGTAATCTTGTCGCCATCAACTTGATCTTCAATTCCGGTGGGTTTCATGATTCTGCCGTAGCCGTAAAAATGATCCTTCCAGTATTTTTCGTCGATTGAAGAAACTATTACGCCCGTGCTGGGTCCGTCACTTGCGGCATGTAAAAATACCCTCTTGTCCTTGAATTTGCCTTCATCTGTATAAAGTCCCAGGTAGATGCCCACGTGACTGATTCTTGAACGTCCGTCACCGCCCTTTACCGCAAAGAAAATCAAATCGCCGGGTTCACGCTCTTCTTCATCGATGTGGTCAATCGAGGCATACATCAAGGAAGTTTGCCTTGCCAGCTTGATTCCGCATCCGTTTGCCACATAAGACACAAAGCCGCTGCAGTCAAAGCCGGATTCAGGTTTGCTGCCACCATAAACATACCGTGTTCCCTGAAAAGTCAGGCCATAATCAATTAGTTTTTGCCTTTCGTCCGAGACTTTTGGGGCCGCAATAAGGGGCAGCGCGATACAGACCGCCAGAATAAAGGCTGCCACAATTATTTTTTTAGGTAACGGTAACAATCGATTCATAGTCATCTCCCGGAAAGTTGTTGGACTTTAGTCACAAAAAGGCAAATACACCACTATAAATAAATCGGTAGAAAACCCCATTGTAATTAACAATTATTCAGCGTGAAGTGATACGGATTGGGTTTCAGGAACAATATCTCTGGCCAGTTCACGGACTTCGTCTTCGGACATCTTGAGAGATTTAGCTATCAAATTGATGGAAACTCCATTGGCATAAAGATTTCTGGCATTTTCCACGGCATTTTGTCGTATGCCTTGTGAGATACCTTCCTGCCTTGCCCGTTCCATTATGTCCCTGTCGTGTAAATTCATAGCTAAGTAATCACTCCTGAATTTCTTATTCGCCTTGAGCTTCTCAACCATTGCCGAAAGTCTGGAGGAAAAATCGTCCTTACCAGAATCGTTCGTATGTACAAAATAAAGGAAATCACGGATCCTTTCATCCTTTTCCTTTTCGTACACACTTGAATTATAAAACACTTTTACCGTTTTGTCATCAAGATTCACCTTGGTATCCTCTTCACACGCATTTCTGAAGGTGTAGCATGGCAGGCCATACGGCTTATTGTCTTCATCCCTGAACGGGTCGTGCTTGCAGATGAACAGAATGTAGCTTTCCTTGAGTCTGGAATAATCCTCACCCTTCAAAAGAGCATCACAGTCCACCATGCTCTGATAGTAGCGGGTCCGTTTTCCAGGGTCTTTCAGCGGGTAACATTGCATCTCAATATCTATGATTTTGTTGCTATCCTTGAGGTACACGTCAAGCCTCACACCCTTTGTCGTGTAGAAGGGTGCTATAGTCTTTTCAAGTTCCGGATACTCTACGTGGTCAACCTTGATGTGAAGTAACCGTTCCACAAGTTCCGCAGAGATTTCCGGGTCACTCAATACCGCCTGAAACATCCCGTCATCCGTAAACGTCAGCCTGTCGATAATTTCCTGAATGTTTTCAAATTCTTCCATAATGCTTCTCCTTTTTGAATTTTTGTGGCAGTTAATAACTTGCCCTATACTATATAAATGGTGCAGGACTTAACGTTTTTGACAAAAAATCGGGGGAAAATTTGAAAAAAAGTGAGAAAAAAGAAAATCGTGGGTGCTTTCGTGAGATGAGAGGGTGGAAGATATCTTAGAAGTATTGTCACGCGGATTCGAAACGACTACGCCGTTTCTTTAAAGATGGGGTTTTTGTTTTGTTATTTTGCTAAAGTTTTAATCCCTTTGATCAGGTCTTTGGTTTTTATTTCAGGAGGTAAGACTATGGATACTAGAGAAGTTGTTAAAGAAAAATTTAAAAAATTACCACAAATCTCTCTCCTACCCCCGCTTCTAAGACTTGAAGTTGCCGAAGTGGCCGCGAACAGCTCGTCGTATATTGCGGGTCAGGTAATCTTCCAGTAGTGAAGTTGATAATCTACCACAGATGTTTTCCTGTTTTTGACAGGTTTTCTATATCCTCATAAGCGTTTTCTATTCGTTCTGTATGATATAATGGGTAACTGTCATATATTTCCTGGACAAGCCCTTTTTCTTCCCATTCCTTTAGAATATCCGCCGTTGGGAGATTTTTATCATAAGCATATTTTTCAAGAAGCAATATAAAGAATTTTAATTCATCATTCATTTTATTCACTCCTTATATAAGATGATTGGAGCGGATCCCCAGTAACTTGCTCTACTTCCCACATATCAAACACAGCGTAATCGGGTAAGTTCAAAAGACCGTTATCAAAATCTTCTAATAATGAGTGGGTTTTTGAAAGAATAAACTTTTTAGTAGCTTCCATCGGAGTCAAGTTGTATTTCTCGATGATTTGGGCTATGGTTTGTCGGTCATAATAATCCAGAGTAAAGTATACGTTTTTTTTCATACTTTTTTAGCCTCCAAATATTTCAAAAGCGATAAGGCCCTTTCTGTTTTAAAGGTAAACTGATCTTTCAATTTCTGAGGTAGCAATTGTCTTACGGCATTTTCCGCATCAATATACCCGTCAAGGTACAAAATGATTGTTGGAAACGTTTGATCATTTGCAACAGGCCCACTTATCTTGAAATTTTAATTATAACAATAATAACAAATTCATTCGTTTTCCTCAATCGTACATTTACGCCCGCTTCTTAAACTTGTATTCACCGAAGTGGCCGTGCTTGTAGCGTTCGTGGTAGTTGTGGTGGTAGGCGAAGGTGTCGTCTTGGGTTGGTGGAGCGGAGGTGGTATGCAGGGCATCGTCTTTGCGGGTCTGGTAATCTTCCAGGTATTCGTAGGCGTCGTTGATCTGCTTGAATTTTTCTTCGGCTTCTTTTGAGCCATGGTTTCTGTCGGGATGATATTTTAATGCGAGCTTTCGGTAGGCCTTTTTTATTGCGTCAAATGATTCTCCATCGTTCAATTCCAAAATGGAATATGCTTCATGTTCCGTCATGCTAGTTCCTTCCCAGAAGTTGGTTCAAGATTGTGGCAAAAAGGGGGACGTCCGTGCTGAATTCAAGGAAGGGTGATTTGCCTGAATCCTTTTGAATCTGAACCCCATTTGTGTATGGCTCGAAATGCAGGACCTTTGAAAACGGAATGACCTTGTTGCCATGCTGTCCGTTAAAGATGATGCGCTTGCTTGTCAAAAAAAGATATCCCGAGTCAATGCACTTCCATACTTCCTGCGTGATTTTATGTGGAGTTATTGTTCCCGCCTTCCATTTTAAGTTGCCGATTACCTTGGTGTTGTAGGTGTAGCCGGAATAATTGACGCGTCTTGTTTCCGTTCTTTCTTCAAGCCAGTTTACCTGCTGGACGTGATGCAATACTTCTCCGGACTGAAGGTGCATGTCTGTCTTTAATACCGGGAGATTTCCGTTAAGTATTTCCCAGTTCTGCCTGTATTTTGCGAGCTTGCCTTGAATCTCCGGCGGAAATGTCAGGGACAGGCCAAGGTTTTTTGCGGCATTGTACATTCTCTGTTCATCTTCGGGAGAAAAAACTTCGGATTCAAAAATAGGTTTTGTGTATGAGTCCATCGTAGATTTGACGGCTTCTCGGTACATTTTTTTTGCGCTTGCTTCATCAATTTTGAGTTGAATCCTAAGCTGTTCAAGTTCTGCCTTTTCTTCTGCGGAAACATATTTGTCGGCAAAGATTTCTTCAAGCTTTTTCCTGTAGATGTCTGTTCCCCTTTTTGAAATCTCTTTGTCCAAAACCGAAATGTCCAGTCCCAGTATGTTGCATAAATGCTTTAGCTTGCGGTATTCAAAATCATTCAGACTGTTGCCGCTCAATGTCCTGGTCAGCATCCTGAACAAAAGTTCCCTTCTTTCTTCAAGATAATCATTTGTCAAATCAACATTGTATTTTGAGGCGATGTTCTTTATGTTGCTTATGGAAAGTGAGTCCAAAGAGTTCTCATAATCAGAAAGCATGTTTTCCAGTTCGATTATGAAATTTCCCTTGGGGTTCGTATCTAAGATTTTGTGCATGAAATTCTTTGAGCTCAATTCCCTGTGATTAAAAAGTGCCATCAAGAGTCATTATACCACAAAAATACAGATTCGACACTTAAATTTCTTCCAACTTGTGATATAATTTATTTATGGATTCTTCAAAGCTGCTTGCATCATTATTTGAGCAAAAGAAATTCAAACCAAACGAAAATCAGCTCAGGGCGATTCAGCACATAGACGGACCTTTGCTTCTTACTGCCGGACCTGGTTCGGGAAAGACGCGCGTATTGTTGTGGCGGACACTGTTTCTGGTTGCAGTCTGTGGAGTTGAGCCTGGAGAAATATTCCTTTCGACATTTACGGAAAAAGCCGCATTGCAGCTGGAGCAGGGCCTGCAGGAACTCTTGTCTCTGGCATCTGCGTTTACTGGGAAAACTTATGACACTTCGGAAATGTATGTGGGTACCTTGCATTCACTGTGTCAAAGGATCTTAAAGGATGACCGTTTTGTTTCAGGTTCACAAAAAGCAAACAGGGTTGTCCTCCTTGATGAACTGGATCAGTTTTTCTTTGTTTCACGGCATTCAAACTGGACGCAAATTCTGGAGGCGGGTGGTTATTCTTCTTCAAAACAAGATGACTACTTGAATTTCTATCACGAGATAAACGAATGGTTTGGAGAAAGTTCAAGCTCAAAGATGAACGCCGTAAAAAACAGCATCTCTTTTTTCAACAGGATGAGCGAGGAAGATTTTTTAAATGATGATTTGAAATTTGGGGTGGAAAACTCTGTTAAAAACAAGCTCTTAAGGATGACGGTAAAGTACAGGGAACTTCTTGAATTGCAGAATCCTGAAAGAACAGATTTTGCACGCCTGCAGCAAAAGGCCCTGTCGGTTATCATGAATGTAAAAAATCACGGTAAAATCTTTAAGCATATAATCGTTGACGAATATCAGGATACGAATACAATCCAGCAGAAAATTTACATGGCTCTTGCGTCGGGTACAAAAAACATCTGTGTGGTTGGTGATGATGATCAGGCGTTGTACAGGTTCCGCGGTGCCACGGTAGAAAACCTGATTGACTTTGAAAACATTTGCGAAAGGTGCATTGGAGTGCGGCCCACCAGAATTGACTTGAACATAAACTACCGCTCAAGAAAACAGATTGTGGATACATATACTTCGTTCATCCAAAACTGTAAATGGGAAGATGAATTGTTTCCAAGCAAGTCATATAGGATTCAAGACAAAAACATCACGGCGTTCAGTATGGATACAGGCTGTGCGGTCCTGCGCTCTATGGGCAACAAGGAAAAGGTAACGTCCGAAGTCGTCAAATTGCTCCTTATTTTAAAGGCACGGGGAATAATAGAAGATTACAATCAATGCGCATTTTTGTTCCCCACACTCAGAGGTGGCAATGACGGAATGAGTGCCTCGGTAAAAGCATATGCAGATGCGTTTGCCGCCGTGGGTATTCCGTATTATGCTCCAAGGGCAAAGAACTTTCTTTTTACGGATGAAGCTCTGGTGACATTCGGATTGTTTGCCACGGTTTTTGACTGTGTTCCTGATTTGGAAACTAGCTTGGGAGGCATGAAAAAATTCAACGAGTGGATTCATGAGATCAGGACGATCGCACTGGCGGAAATCATGCGGGATGAGGTTCTGCTTAAGATTGTTGAATCAAAAATGAATCAGGTTGATGAGGCGAAAAGACAATTCAAGGTATTAAGCAATATTTGCGGTGCAAACGGAATTGGTCTGGAAGATGACGCTGACGGTTCGGAATTTGAAATCCTGCTCTCTGATGAAAATCTTCAAGACCTGTCGGAAGACACTGTTGTGGAATTGTCAAACTACAGGTTGCGTGAATATGTCAGGATAAAAGCACAGATGAAAGAGTCTGTCCCCGTATCGTACATACTTTCCAGAGCGACTTCTCTTGACTGGAACATAATGGATTTGTTCTATGACCTGCAGGAAGCAAAATGGTATTGTGATGAATTTGAAATGGCAAAGATTGGCGATGATGTGGGGATGTACAACCTGGGCAAGATCAGCCAATACCTTTCAAAATACATGGACATGCATTCACCGGTTTTGTCCGGAAGGAATTTTGACGACGACATGTTTTTGAATTCATTCTTCTATTCATTCCTATATACTTTGTTCAGGATGAATGAAGGCGAATATGAAAACGAAGACACTCCGTTCCCCAGCGGATCAGTTCCCTTCCTCACGGTACATCAGTCAAAGGGTCTTGAATTTCCCGTAGTCGTACTGGGCTCCGTAATGCACCGCCATAAAGACCCGCGCCCCCTGGATGTTCTGGTCAGGGAAATGCTTGAGGCCAAAGGTCAAAACAATGGCCTGAATGAACCCCTCAACATGATGGATGATTACGACACGATGCGGATGTTCTACGTTGCATTGTCCAGGGCAAAGAATCTTCTGGTCATATCCCAATTTCAGGGACCGGGACAAAGCACATATCCGGCGTTTAACGGCCTGTTTGCACAAAAGAGTTTTAACATGTTGAACAATTGCAAGTTAGAGGTGCCTGAGGAAAAGGTTTCCGACGGGAAGGAAGAAAAAGTTTACAGCTTCAAGTATGATTACATTCCATATCTGACATGTCCCCGAAACTACATGGCATTCAAGAAGTACGGCTTTGTTCCGTCAAGAAGCCAGACGATGTTCTACGGTTCCCTTGTACTCAGGACGATTCGTGATCTTGAAAATTTCATAAAGGAGAACTCCGGCAATGAATGAGATGAATGAAATCAGTGAAATCAAAATCGAAGAAAAGCTCCGTGAATTTTTTGAGGCGAATTATGAATACTTAAAGGAGACATCCGGACATTCAATCAACGAGATGATGAGGGAGCGTGCATTTGAGCAGGTACTTGCATACTGGAAGCGGCACAGGAAAATGATGCTTGAAGGCAATGTTTCTTCAATTGAAATTTCCGTTCCCAATCTTCATACACCAAACAAGGACATTCCATATTCTCTGGAAGGAAAAATCGATGTTCTGGAAAAGGACGGAAAGCTGAGCCTCTTTGACGTGACCACCAATTCAAAGGAACAGATAGAAGATGACATTGAATTGTACAGGGATGAACTGAACCTCTATGCCCATGAACTGGAAAGGATTCAGGAGGGAAGCGTGGCCGAAACCTTTGTCATGACAACATCGGTACCCAAGGACGTACGCCATGCTTTAAAAAACAACAGCCTTCCGGAATTGGAACATGCCCTTGAAAACTGGAATCCAATCGTTCCCGTCCAGCACAATAAAAACGCACAGGATGCCGCACTCAAAAAAGTGGGAGAGGTTGTAGAAAAAATCCAGAACTGTGAATTTGACCCGCCAGCCCCCTCCGACCTGAAGAAAAAATACAAGGACGGCAAGCCCTTTTACACCCACGTCTGCCAGAACTGCGACATAAGAAAATCCTGCGAGGCCTACCGGCAAATGTGAGTCTGGGGCACTTTGATTTTATTCTTCATCCCCGGCATAATCAAGGCTGGTTTCGCTTTATCGTAGAAAAAGTTTGGAATACATTCCAATCTTACCCTTGATAATTGAGGTTTCTCGGAATACAATCCTAACTAGGAGGTCTCTGTCGCCGAAAAATCTGTTGAATGCCCTGGACTGGCTCTTGTCTGAAGAAGAATAACGCAACTGACATTAACACAAAACCTCCTGAAATGTTAATTTTTCTTGGTGGACTTCCATTTGGTTCTGCCTTACAATTATGTTAAGATTAATTGCAAAGGTGGTAAATGTATGAGGAAGCACTATTTGGACAACATCCGCTGGACAACCGTCGTCATCGTTTTAATCTATCACGTCTTTTACATGTACAATGCGGAGGGCGTGATCGGCGGTTTGGGTAAGATTACCAATCTGAATGTTCAGTACTACGACGCATTTCAGTATCTGGTTTATCCCTGGATTATGCCCCTTCTTTTCATCGTCTCTGGAATCAGCTCAAGACTTTATCTGGAAAAGCATTCGAACAAAGAATTCATAAAATCAAGGACGCTGAAACTTTTGGTTCCGTCAACTATAGGCCTCTTGTTTTTCCAGTTCATCCAGGGATATGTGAGCATGTCCATCGGTGGCGGCATTGACGGACTTAGGGCTGCCGGGGTTCCTTCTCCGTTAATTTACATGATTATGGTTGCCTCTGGAAGCGGCGTTCTCTGGTACATGCATCTTTTGTGGATATACAGTCTGATTCTTGTGCTGATAAGGATAATTGAAAAGGGAAGGCTCCTGTCCCTCGGCGCAAAAACTCCCCTCTGGCTGATTGCCCTGTTTTATTTTCCAATCTGGGGTGCGGCGCAGATTCTTAACACCCCCA
>JAEEIU010000043.1 GCA_016281495.1 Treponema sp.
AGAGCCGACCTGTGTTTTTGCGGAACAAAGCGGTACACTTAAAAATTACCAGTCTTCATGATAACGCCAGTCGGAAACAAGATCAGCAGAAAGAACTTTATAAGGCGTACCGTTCAGCAGTATTTTATCGGTCCCTGAAATGGAAACAATCATTGCCGTTGTCGTATCTACATAATCAATGCTTTCATGCTTAAGGATGCGGTATTTTCCAAGTTCGTAGGAAGTTCGGTAATTCTGCCACGTCCATCCGACAAGAACATATTTTGTTGTGGGGAACTCTGTATTCTTGCCAAAATCAGTTTCCGGTTCATTCAGGAAGGGGCTTCCATAGTTGGAGTTTATCAAGTCTTTTAGGAAAGCTTCCTTTGTTGTGATTTCAATAAGCTCCTGATTTCCCCAGTAAAATTCAAGTTCATCACCCTCATATCTATAGATTGTAATCATGTCATCAGGATCATCGCCAAGCAGATATATGACGTTATAACCCTTGAACAAATCCCTGAACTGTTTCCTGAAAGAATCACTGCTTTTTTCTGAAAGCATCATCTTTGAGTTTTCTTCCTGGAGCCCTTTAAGTTCATCTACATTTGCAAACGGAATCACATTACCCTTGTACAAAAGCCTGATGTCGTCCAGACATGTGTCGTCGTATTTTTCGCCCTTGTATACTTCGTTGATTTTGATTGTGATTGTCTGTGCTGTCTGTGTAAGGTCAAACTTGATTGACTGCCAGTCGGGGATTCCGTCTTCAAGATAGTAGACTTTCTGCTGGAAGTGATTTTTGGTTTCCACGCGGCTTCCACCCTCAGCATTTGGATCTTCCTTGACCTCTGTCTTGCTTGCAGTCTGTGTAAGGGTGATTGCCTTTACACGATTGTTTTTTTCGTAATAGTCCTTGGAGGCAAATCCGTTTACAATCTGGATTTCATCAAAACTCACAGGCTCTGAAAATTCCACAGTGATGGACTCACCGATTCCGGAACCAGTTTCATCCGCCTCACACCATGTGCTGTCAAAGTCTCCGTCCAGAATATTGATTGGAGGATAAAGATATTTTCCTTCAAACTGTGCTTCAACCAGCTCGCTTGTGGCCACAACTGATTCAACCGGAGCATAGTGTGTCTGTGCCATGAACCAGTCGCCAAAGTCTTCTTCACCTCCAATGGTGCCCTGATTCGCGGCCTGATTTTGATTTGAGGCAGCTTCTTCCGTCTTGGCTGCAGGCTTGTCCTTTCCATTACATGATGCAAGCAAAACGGCAGTCACGGATAAAAGTGCAAAAGATTTTATGTATCGTGAAATTTTCATTTTTACTCCTAAAAAAGCGTATAAGCACATTATAATTAATTGATTCAATCAACTCAATAGAACGCACGAAAAAACGCAAACAAAGACTACAATTTCCCCGAACTTCTTCCTCCCTCGCCTTGACAAAGATTAGAAAATGACGAAAATTGACGGTATGATAGTTTTAGGAATTGAAAGTTCATGCGACGAAACCGCCTGTGCAATTGTAGAGGACGGCAAGAAAATATTGAGCAATGTGGTGGCGACACAGATCCCCTTCCACCAGATTTACAAGGGAGTTGTCCCCGAAATCGCAAGCCGAAAGCATGCCGAATGGATTTTGCCGGTGGTAAGGCAGGCCGTAAGTGAGTCAGGCCTAAAGCTTGAGCAGGTTGACGCAATTGCAGCCACAAACCGTCCCGGACTGATGGGTTCGCTTCTTGTGGGACTTTCGTTCGGCAAAACCTTAGCATGGTCTACGGGAAAACCATTCTTTGCGGTAAACCACATGCTGGGCCACATGTACGCATCCCATCTGGCATTTGACATAGAATATCCATACCTGGGACTTCTGGTAAGCGGTGGACATTCAATCATCGCAAAGGTGAACGACTTTGATGACCTGGAGATTCTTGGAACGACAATAGACGACAGCGTTGGCGAAGCCTTTGACAAGGTGGCAAAATACTATGACCTGGGTTATCCGGGTGGAGTGATAATCGACAAGCTTTCGCAAAAGGGAGACGCCAGGGCCTTTTCATTCCCCGTTCCCAAGATAGACAAGGGAGAACACAGGTACGACGTTTCGTTCAGCGGATTAAAGACGGCGGTAATTCACCAGGCACAGTCATTCCTGAATCCGGGATACGAAGCCACGGTGGAAAACATAGCGGCCTCATTCCAGGAAACCGCATGCAGAACGCTTGTGAGCCGTCTTGTTCGTGCAGTTGAAGACACGGGCCTTACGACAGTTGTTGCGGGCGGAGGAGTTGCGGCAAACTCAAGGCTAAGGGCAATGCTGGCTGAACACAAGGAACTTAAATGCATCTTCCCTCCCCTTTCCCTCTGCGGTGACAACGGAGCCATGATTGCGGGTGTGGCATACCATTTCCTCAAGCGCGGTGAGACAAGTCCCCTCAATACCACGGCATGCGCCAGAATCCCCCAGTTCAAGCGTGGCCTGGCAAACCTGGAGGCATTTGGAAGACGGTGATGGGGGGATTCGGTAAAAGTGTGTTTTTCACTGCTTGTCGATTGGAGCACTAGCTTCGTCAAGGCCTAGTATTTACGCATTTTTCCACTTGCATTTTTTCATACCCAATGTTATATTATATGTAGGCTGTCCAATAAAACTGCGTTATTCCCTGCTTGCAGGTTGGCGCACTATAGTTGAGGACGGCTTATTTTTTTCATCAAGATAATGGTGGTAATAAATTCTCCTTCCATTCTCATTAGCAATTATCAGTTTTACACTCACAATAACATTAAATTGTTTTTCTAGTAATTCAATGGGATATTCATAATATTCAAAAGACGGTGCATTTTTACGATCCGAATGAATGTTTTCTGATTCATGTGTTTTTATTGCCTTAGCGAGTATTTCTGTAAGTCGTAAAATAGAGCGAATTTGGGCTTCTGATTTTGACTTTGAATACCACTCATCTATTCCTTGTGTTGAAATTTCTATAGAATTTCCAGTTTGCTCATTTACAACTTTTTTACCACGGAGATTATCCTTTGCCCAACGATATAATTGCTTTTTTAATTCATAAATCACATCCTTGGAATACTTTTTATATTCAACGTTTTTTTGTTTATCCATACATTCTTTATTCTATCATAAAACAGCAGTATGATAAAGTTGCTAAATGTTATCTCACATTTCAAAACCGACTGAATGCAGATAAATTCAAAAATTTTTTACTTTTTCGATTTCTTCTAAAACTTAACCCATTTTTTCCCATCACTTTGCCTTTATTCTGGAACGGGCTTTGGAAAAGACTTCATCATGGGAGAGACGGATTTCTGAGGAGCTTGCCTGAGAGTCTGCTTCGTCAAGTTTGTCCTCGATATTTGCGGTAAGGCTTTCGTACAAATCCAGGCTCATCACAACCATAGAGCCATACCCATTTTTTGTAAGAAAAACAGGGCTCTTATTTGTAGAGACAATTTTTTCTATCTCCGCGAATTTATTCCTCAAATCAGAAACAGGACGAATCTGCAGCATACACACCTCACTATCATTATTTTATCATAATTATATCACTTTTTCAATACTTTTTCCCACTTGTAATTTTCATGCCCAATGGTATAGTATACATGAGCTGTCCAATAAAACTGCGTTATTTCCTGCTTGCAGGTTGGCGCACTATAGTTGAGGACGGCTTTGCTTTACTGTAATTCCATATCTCATCTAACCTATTCAAACATCGAAGGATTTCTCTTCTTCCCTCTGATTCCGTGGGATTTTATTGAAAATTCAGAGAATTATTGGTAAAATAGTTCCAATGAGTGATATTTTTGACATTCACGAAATGTCCGAAGAAGACATAAAGCATGAATACATCACAACTGCCCTCGAAGCCAAATGGGATGCGAAAAAAATCTCCATGGAAACCGAACTTTGGAAGGCTGTAAAAAAACGCAATCAAAATCTTCATATCGCTTATTCTCCGCTCAATGATTTTACAGATGGTAAAGTAAGGATTAAAGGAAACATTCCCAGCCGTGACAAGGGAAAACGCTGTGATTACATACTCTGGTACAACAAAGGCACTCCTCTTGCAATTGTAGAAGCAAAAGACAACAATCACTCATCTTCTTTTGGATTACAGCAGGCAATCACTTATGGCATTTTACTAAATGTACCATTTGTATACACTTCAAACGGTACAAGCTTTTTTGAACACGATTTTACGACTGGGCTCGAAAAAGAGTTTCCACTATCAGAATTTCCTACAGCAGATGAACTGATGGCTCGCTGGAAGGGAGTGGATGCGGACAAAATATCTGAAGTTGAAAACCGCATGGAATACGACATCGACGGAAACACAAAAGTTTATGATGTCCCCCTTTGTTTTGAGGAAAAACTCCTGAACACTCCGTTTTATTCTGGTGCAGGATGTTATCCTCCAAGATATTATCAGCGTAACGCAGTAAACAGAACTCTTGAAGCCATAGCAAGACATCAGACCCGCATCTTAATTGCAATGGCAACTGGAACAGGAAAAACCTATACAGCCTTTCAAATTGTCTGGCGACTTATCGATTCCGGGACTAAAAAGAAAGTTCTTTATCTTGCGGACAGAAACAATCTGGTAGACCAGTCGATTCAACAGGACTTTAAACCACTTGAAAAAGTAATTCATAAAATCAATTTCCAGAAAGAAGACAAATCCAAGATTTCCGCATATCAGGTTTATTTTGCCCTTTATCAACAGCTTGACGGTACAAAACGTAAAAGTGAAGATGAAGAGGAAACTGACGAAGAAATTGAAATGGATGTTTCAAAATACAAGGAATATTTTTCACCAGATTTCTTTGATTTGATAATCGTTGACGAATGCCACAGAGGTTCTGCAAAGGCTGATTCTCGTTGGCGTAAGATTCTTGAATATTTTAATGGCGCAACACAAATTGGCATGACTGCAACCCCAAAGGAAACAAAATATGTTTCTAATATCGATTATTTTGGCGAACCAGTTTATTCATACAGTCTTAAACAGGGAATAGAAGATGGATTCCTTGCTCCGTTTAAAGTAATAAATGTACATACAAATATTGATGATGGCTGGAGGCCTAAAAAAGGTCAAAAGGATATTCATGGAAACGAAATAGAAGACCGCGAATACAATCTTTCTGATTATGATTACAACATTATTATTCAAGACCGTATTGATGAGGTTGCAGCTGAAATTACAAAGTACCTGAAAGAAACAGACCGTATGTCAAAGACTATAGTGTTCTGTCCTACAGAAGATGCTGCAGACAGAATGCGAGTTGCATTAAACAATTTGAATACAGATATGGTTCTAAAAGATAATCAGGGGAATGTAAAAGAACAGTATGTTGTCCGCATTACCGGAAGTGATAAATACGGAAAGGACAAACTCGACTATTTTATTTCTGTTGGTGAAAAATACCCTGTTATTGCAACAACTTCAAAACTGCTCTCAACTGGAAGCGACTGTAAAATGGTAAAACTGATTGTTATTGATGAACTGATTAATTCAATGACAGAGTTCAAACAGATTATTGGACGTGGAACCCGCCTTAGATATGATGAAGGCAAAACTCATTTTACCATAATGGACTTCCGCAGAGTAAGCCGCTTGTTTGCAGATCCAGACTGGGATGGAGAGATTGAGCAGGATGAAGATTATGATCCAAAACAACAGTCAGAGACAGCACCAGAACCAACAGGTTCAGACACCCCAGAGGACGGTGGAATTGAAGGATACCCACCAGCTCCAAATCCCAATCCAAAACCAATCATTGGTAAAGGCGGTGTAAAAGTAGACGTACTCCAGCGTTTGGTTTCAATTTACGACACTGACGGCAAACTCCTTAAGCAAGAATCAATCGAAGATTACACAAAGGAAAGTATTCTTGGAACTTACCAGACTTTGGAAAACTTTATTCAAACCTGGAACGGAGAGCAGAAAAAGGAAATCATCCGCAATATGCTCAAAGAAAAAGGCATCGACCTTGAACTGATTAAGAAAGACCAGAACATGACAGACGTTGATGACTTTGATTTTATCTGCCATATTGCATTTAACCAAAAGCCGCTTACAAGACGTGAACGTGCAGAGAATGTAAAAAAGCGTGATGTTTTTGGAAAGTACGGAGAAGCAGCACGTGAAGTAATCAACGCACTTTTGGATAAGTATGCTGAGCTTGGCATTTACGACATTGAATCAACAGAGATTCTAAAACAGAATCCGTTTACTAAATATGGAAAACCAGCTCGTATTGCAGCTTTGTTTGGTGGCAGTGACAAATACCGCCAGGCAATCCGAGAACTGGAAGCAGAATTGTACGCTGCATAAAAATGTACACAGGTGGGGAATATGAGCAACTTAAGTAGTTTTGTAAAACGTATACGCGACGTAATGCGCAACGATGCAGGTATTAACGGTGACGCACAGAGAATTGAACAGCTGGCATGGATGCTGTTCTTAAAGGTATATGACGCAAAAGAAGAGGACTGGGAATTTGAAGACGAAAAGTACGAATCTATAATCCCGGAAGAACTCCGCTGGCGTAACTGGGGTCATACAGAAAACCAAGGCGACGGACTTACAGGCGACAAACTCCTAAACTTTGTTAACAATAAACTTTTCCCAAAACTTAAAAATCTTGAAATCTCTCCTGACACACCAATTCGACAAAGTATTGTCCGCACAACTTTTGAAGATGCAAACAACTACATGAAAGACGGTGTACTTCTTCGTCAAATTGCAAATATTATTGACGAGCTTGATTTTGGAAGCTACGAAGAAACCCATGCCTTTGGTGAAATATACGAAACAATTCTTAAAGAACTCCAGAGTGCAGGTTCTGCCGGAGAGTTCTATACACCTCGAGCCGTAACTCAGTTTATGGCAAAAATGATTAAGCCGCAGATTGGCGAGACAATGGCAGACTTTGCCTGTGGTACTGGAGGCTTCCTTTCCAGCTGGATAAAAGAACTTGAAGAAGTAAAAGAAGCAAAAGGCAGCATTACAAACAAAGAATCGGAAAAAATCTATAACTCAATTTATGGCATAGAGAAAAAACAGTTTCCGTATATGCTTTGTGTCACAAACATGCTCCTGCACGGAATAGACAGCCCCAAGGTTTACCACGGAAACTCCCTCATTTACAAACTCTTGGACTACACAAAAAAAGATGCTTTTGATGTAATTCTTATGAATCCACCATATGGCGGAAGTGAAAAGGACGATATCAAACAGAACTTCCCGGCAGACTTACGTTCAAGCGAAACAGCAGATTTGTTTATGGCAGTTATTATGTACCGCCTTAAAAATGATGGGCGTGCCGCTGTAATTGTCCCGGATGGATTCTTGTTTGGAAACGACAATGCAAAAAATAACTTAAAGAAAAAGCTTCTTACAGATTTTAATCTTCACACAATTGTTCGATTGCCTGGAAGTGTATTCAGCCCATATACAAGCATTACAACAAACATTCTTTTCTTTAATAATGAAGAGCCGGCAGGAAAAACCTGGTTCTACCGCGTAGACATTCCGAGCGACCGTAAACACTTTAGCAAAACAAAGCCAATGGAATTAAAGCACTTTGACGACTGTATTGGCTGGTGGAACAAGCGCAAGGAAATCACGGATAGCGACGGCAACCCTAAAGCCAAATGTTACACCGCCAAAGAACTTATTGACTCAAACTACAACTTTGACGTATGCGGCTATCCTCACGAAGAAGAAGAAATCCTAAGCGTTGCAGAAACAATCCAAAATTATGAAGAAAAGCGAACTAAGCTTAATTCTGATATAGATAATCTTTTGGTTCGGATTACAGAGCTCCATCAAAAAGCGCAGAAAGGGGAGTTGTAGGAAAAAACTATGGAAAAAACAGTAAAAGAAACAATTCATGCCCAGGGAATAGAAATTGGCATTTATACAACAGATTTTGAAAATGAGTTTATATCGCTTACTGATATTGCAAAATATCGTAATGAAGATGACCCACGTTTTGTAATTCAAAACTGGATGCGAAATCGTAATACTATAGAATTTCTTGGAGTTTGGGAAACATTACATAATCCAAGTTTTAACCGTGTGCAATTCGACACGGTTAAAAATGAAACTGGTGCAAACCGTTTTGTTATGACTCCAACTAAATGGATTGAACAGACAAATGCAATAGGTATTGTCTCAAAAGCTGGCCGTTATGGAGGGGGAACTTTTGTCTATGCAGATGAGGCTGATTTATTGAACGTGGCGTTATTTGGAATGACCGCAAAAGAATGGCGAAAAGACAATCCCGAAAAAAAAGTAAACATTCGCGATTATACAGACTTACATCATCTTCTAGTCCTTGCAAACCTCGAAAGTTATAACGCAATTCTTATAGAACAAAACATCGAGCAGCCTCAACGTTTGGAAATGTTGCGTGAAACAGCTCTTAAACAGCTTAGAACAATTCAAGCCCTTGATTTTTCATCCTCAAAAATTCTGACTATTTCCGATAAAGCCGAGGAATCAAAATGACCGCAAAAGATTTGAAAAACGCGCTTTTACGGGAAGCAGTACAGGGAAAACTTGTTCCTCAGATTGCAAGCGAAGGTAATGCAAGAGATTTGCTTGAAGAGATAAAACGTTCTCGTCATTCCGAACTTGTTTCGGAATCTAAAAACAAAGCCAAGAAAGAAAAACCTCTGCCTGAAATTACAGAAGAAGATATTCCTTTTGATATACCGGAGAATTGGTGCTGGTGTAGATTAGGAAATCTTGCTGAAATAAAATCTAGCAAACGTGTTTTTGAAAAAGATTATGTTAATGATGGTATACCATTTTTTCGTTCAAAAGAAATTGGTGATTTAAGTCGTGGAGAATTAATTCATACAGAGCTTTTTATATCAAAAAAACATTATGAAGAATTAAAAAAGAATTATGGAGTTCCAAAAATCAATGATATATTACTTACCTCGGTGGGAAGTATAGGAAACAATTGGATTTGCGATGGAAGAGATTTTTATTATAAAGATGGTAATGTTACACAAATTTGCAGTAATGATTTTTATGATCCAAATTTTCTTACATCTTTCTTATCTTCACCACTATTTTTCGAACAAGTAAATTCATCAGTTTCAGGGACTGCCTACAATGCATTAACAATTATTAAATTAAAATCACTCATTTTTCCTCTTCCTCCCCTCGCCGAACAAAAACGCATTGTCGCTGCAATCGAAAAGTTCATGCCGCTCATAGAAGAATACGGCAAAAAAGAAACAGAACTCAAAGCTTTTAATGAACAAATCGGCACATTCACAAAAAAAGCAATCCTGCAGGAAGCCGTTCAGGGAAAATTAGTCCCTCAGATTGCCACCGAAGGAAACGCAAAAGATTTGCTGGAAGAGATTCGCAAAGAGAGGTTGTCACACGGATTGGATTTTGCTTACGCAAAATCTGGAAAAAGGAAATCAAAAAAAGAGACAGCGTTAGCTGGCTCGAATCCGTGTGACATTTCCGACGATGAGATTCCGTTTGATATACCAGAAAATTGGTGCTGGTGCAGATTGGGAGAAATTACAGAAATTACTATGGGACAATCGCCAGAAGGTATAAATGTTGGTGAAACTGTGCAAGGTATGGAATTTCATCAAGGAAAGATATTTTTCACTGATAAAATCATAGGAAAGTCAAATCAACAAACCTCTGAAATTACAAAGATTGCAAAAGAAAATAGTATTTTGCTTTGTATGAGAGCACCTGTTGGAAAAATAAATATCACTGACCGTGAAATTTGTATTGGACGAGGATTAAGTTCTATTATTCCATTTTTTAATGTTGATACAATGTTTTTATATTATTTGCTTGAAACACTAGAATCTGATTTTAATAAAAAAGCAACAGGTTCAACATTCAAAGCAATTACAGGTGATATTGTCAGAAACCAAGCAATTCCTCTCCCGCCACTTGCCGAGCAAAAACGAATTGTCGCCGCAATCGAAAAAATGCTACCACTATGTGATAAATTAGGAGTATGAAAATAAACAAATATGATTGAAACATGTAAAAGCAAGAGAAATGAATTAATCAGTTTGATTAATGAAATAGAAATTCTTTCTTTTAATTATATTTTAAAACAAACAAACGACGGAAAAGAACACCTTGTAAAATATGATATAGAACATGCTTGGAAAGACTATTTATTTGTTTTGAAGGGAATTCTATATCGTTGGGATAATTGTTTTAGACTTCTTTTACAAATTATCGAAGAAATAAAGAAACAGTCTAATTCTTTTAACGACGAATTTATTATATGTGCACATCCTACTTGTGATCAATTAAGTTATGAATTTGAAAACTTAATTGTTTCATTTCCCAAACTAAATGAAGAACCTCAGATTGTAAATCTTTCTCGAGTTATGTCTAAAGAAAATCAAAATAAGTTAAAAGATAATTGCTTAAAAAAAGATGATGTAAACAGTTTATATTGGCAGCTGAATTTACTCCGAAATAGATTTGCTCATTCTACACCAGGTTATTATTCAACAAATACCACTGAAGCTCAACGATATATGGCGATTTCATCCAGAGTCTTCAATCTACAGTTAAAAGATAAGAAACTATTCTTAAAAACAACATTAATAAATTTGTCAAAAAATGATTATATCAAGAAAGTTATACAAGAAGTAATAATTGATAAAAAGCTTGGAGAAGAAGAAGCTGAGAAGCCAATCATGGAATTATTATTCTCAACAAAGCCTCGGGGTAAGAACAAAAACCATCCTACAATGATATTTATAAATAATCTTGGAAATTTTGATTTGAATGAAGACTTTTTAATTTTCTCTTTACAAATGTTTGAATACATTGATACACAATTGAAAACTATAAAAAGCGAATTTGAGGATGTCATAGGATAAAATGGATAAAAAGTATATAAAACACCTTATACAAAATTGTCCTCTAAATAATTTCACGGAAGATGAAACAAGTGAAAAACGACATCAGATTCTTGATGACTATATGGAGCAATTCAATGATTTTCTTTATAAAAATGAAGATAAATTAATGGAACATTTTTGGGCTGAGTATGTTGCTTCATCGGAAGTTTTTATGCTTCATTCTTCAAAAGTACTCAGAAGGTGTTTTATTTTCTTGGATTGTGCAGCCGCCATATACAACTACACATCAGACAAGGTTAGAGCGAAAAAGATTTCTGAGCTTGCCAAGCATATCTCAATTCAAATACAAAATGACTTGAACCAATTCAAAAGCATTCTCCTTCTTGCGATGAACGGTTGTTTTAACAGTGTGATAGTAGAATATCGTTCTCTTTATGAAAGCTTTGTAATTGGGCAATATCTTATTCTAAATCCAGACTTAGTACCAATTTACAAAGATCACCTCCAATTTTTAAAATATCACCTAACGCAAGTTGTTGGAAACAGTAAGCCCGAATGGGATAAAAAACATGATGATTATCTTGATAAATATGGCAAAGAATTTGCTGAAAACTATGGCTGGACTAAAAGCAAGATTCCAAATAAGAAAGACAGAAAAATTGGTACATTAGCAAAAGAATGCAATTTAAAAGACTCATTTACAGCCTTATACAGGTTTTCCAGCAGTTATGTTCATTCATCAGCTTTTTCCGTTTCTACACGAATGGACTTGAATCAAATAAAACCGTTCTTTCAAGAAGCCATGTATTTCATAGATTCCGAACTAACTGACTATATGCGAGAAAGCAAAATACCAACAAAAGATGGCGTTATAATGCGAAATATTTTATTATTTCTATATCAGGATTTTGAAAAGATAGGAGAAAACTAACATGCCCACAGAAAACAAAAGTGAAATAGTAATCTTCAAAACTTCAGATGAAAAACTTTCTATAAACGTCCGTTTTGAGGGTGAAACCGTCTGGCTTACTATAGATGACATGGCTTCTTTGTTTGAAAAATCACGCTCAACAATAAACGAGCATATCTTGAACATTTTTGAGGAAGGAGAGCTTGATAAAGAATCATCTGTGAGAAAAATCGGAAATTCCGATTTTTCTACCAAACCAACTAATTACTATAATCTTGATGTCATTATTTCCGTAGGCTATAGGGTAAAGTCATTAAGAGGAACTCAGTTCCGTCAGTGGGCGACAAAGCGGCTTAACGAGTACATCCGAAAAGGCTTTACGATGGACGATGAGCGGCTCAAGCAGGCTGGCGGAGGAGATTATTGGAAAGAACTTTTAGCCCGCATCCGAGATATCCGTTCTTCTGAAAAAGTGATGTACCGCCAGGTTCTGGACTTATATGCAACGAGCGTGGACTATAATCCGAAGTCGTCTGAGTCAATCGCATTTTTCAAGATGGTTCAGAACAAGCTTCATTATGCGGTAAACCGACAAACTGCTGCAGAAATCATCTATGACCGAGCAGACAGCGAAAAGGACTTTATGGGGCTAACTTCTTTCAAAGGGGCGGATGTAACTCTTGAAGATGTCCGCATTGCAAAGAATTATCTTTCGGAAAAAGAACTCAAAAAACTTAATGCCCTCGTTTCGGCGTTTTTTGATATTGCAGAATATCAGGCTGAAAATCATAACGAAATGCACATGAGCGATTATGTGGAACAACTTGACCGCACGATTCAATCTGTCGGCGAAGAAGTTCTGGAAGGTGCCGGAAAAGTAAGTCATAAGCGTGCAATGGAAAAAGCAGAGGGAGAATACCGGAAGTATCAGGTAAAAACTCTTTCCTCTGTGGAAAAAGCATATATCGAAACTCTGAAAGAATTGAAACAGATTGAGAGCCAAGATAAAAGAAAAGTATAAAAACTGATTGTAGAAGACAAGTGCAATAATGAATACTGTAATATGGTGTCCCCCCCTCAAAATTCCAACTTCCCTATAGAAAAACCGTGGATACTGTACTATAATGAATTCAACAACAGGCACAAAAAGGGGAATTGTAATGCCAGAGCGAACCTTGCGGCAAATCTTAGATGAATATTTCTCACTTGGTATAAAAGACCAGATAGACTGGGAAAAATTTTATCTTTACTCAATCATTACTCATTCCACCGCAATCGAAGGCTCAACTGTAACAGAAGTAGAAGCACAGCTGCTTTTTGACGAAGGGATTACTTCCGGCAAACGAACAATTGTCGAGCAGATGATGAACCTGGATTTGAAGGATGCTTACGAATACGGAATAAAATGGATAAGGCAGCATCCCGAAATTACAGTTGATTCCCTTATAAATCTTTCTGCAAAGGTTATGGCCCGGACAGGAAGCGAGTATCACACGATTTCAGGTGATTTTTCTGCGGCAAAGGGTGAACTTAGAAAAGTAAATGTATCTGCAGGAATTGGCGGAACATCTTATATGGCGTATCAGAAAGTTCCCGCGAAATTAGAAGCCTTTTGTAATGAACTGAATCAAAGAAGAAAGGACATTGATTTATCGGATATTATTTCCATTTACAACCTTAGTTTCTGGGCACATTACGAACTGGTTACAATCCATCCCTGGGTAGACGGGAATGGAAGAATGAGCCGACTTTTGATGAACCTTTTGCAATGGGAGTTTAACCTCATTCCTTCAAAAGTTCTAAGGGAAGATAAAGCAGAATATATTCAGGCTCTAATAGATGCAAGAGAAAATGAAGATGACAGTATTTTTGTCAGCTTTATGATGAGCCTTCATACAAGACATTTGCAGGAAGAAATTGAACAGTTTAATTCATCAATGAATGACAGCCATGCCGATTAACCGGTCGATAAACGATCGATACCACAAGCACCCCCTACCCCCCTCAAAATTCCAACTTCCCTATAGAAAAACCGTGGATATTGTGATAGAATGGGTCTATTATGGAAACTATTCAAACAATGCCGGGCAAGCCTTTTCCTCTTGGAGCGACACCAGGCCCGGATGGGGTTAATTTTTCCGTTTTCAGCAGGAACGGAACCAAGGTCATTCTGAGTTTATACCGCAATTCGGAGGACAACGACCCCTATGCCGTTATAGATTTTGATCCTAAGTTGAACCGCACTGGCGATATATGGCACGTCTTTGTACCGGGTATCAGGGCGGGTGCACTATACACATATCAGGTGGATGGACCTTTTGAGCCTTCTGAGGGGCACCGCTTCAACGTAAAGCAGCTTCTTTTTGACCCCTATGCAAAGGCAATCACTCCGGTTTCCGTCTTCCACAACCTGCCTCCGACCTACCGCACGCCGGTGGACAAGACCGACATAGAGCTGGCGGAAAGCAGGCACCTATACCAGTTTCCCAAGAGCGTTGTAGTCGATGACCGTGACTTTGACTGGGGTGGAGACAAGCCGCTGAACGTTCCGCTGGACAAGGCCGTAATCTACGAGGTTCACGCAAAGGGCTTTACTGCAGGAAAGAATTCCGGAGTAAACAATCCGGGGACATACGACGGCTTCATCCAGAAAATCCCATACCTCAAGCATCTGGGAATCACTTCCGTGGAGCTTCTTCCTGTATTTGAATTTGACGAATACGAGAACACAAACGAAAATCCCCGTACAGGCGAGCGCATGAAAAACTACTGGGGATACAGCACGATTGCTTTTTTCGCACCCAAGGCAAGCTATTCATCAGACAAGACCCCAGGCGGCTGCGTAAGGGAATTCAAGAGGCTGGTAAAGGAACTTCATTCTGCGGGAATTGAACTCATACTGGACGTTGTATTCAACCACACTGCAGAAGGCAACGAGCACGGCATCGCACTCAACTTCCGGGGTTTTGACAACAGCATCTACTACGACCTTGTTCCAAGCCACAAGGAATACTACATGAACTATTCCGGCTGCGGAAACACTGTGAACACAAACCATCCCGTAACGATACAATTCATTCTGGACTGCCTGCGCTACTGGGTCACGGAATACCACATCGACGGATTCCGCTTTGACCTTGCTTCCATATTGAACAGGAAGGGTGACGGAAGCCTGTTGAAGATTTCCCCTCTGGTTGAGGCGATTGCTGAGGATCCCCTTCTCCACAATACAAAGATGATTGCGGAACCGTGGGATGCGGGCGGTGCATATCAGCTTGGAGAATTCCCGGGCACAAGATGGGCGGAATGGAACGACCGTTTTCGCGATGACATACGAAAATTCTGGCGTGGTGACGAGCATGTTTCAACAGGAGCCGCCACACGCATTTCTGGTTCAAGCGACCTCTTTGGATTCAGGAAGCCATGGGTGGGAATCAATTACGTTACATGCCACGACGGCTTTACTATGAACGACCTTGTAAGCTACAACGCAAAGCACAACGAGGAAAACGGTGAGGAAAACCGCGACGGCACTGATTCAAACTGGAGCTACAACCACGGCTACGAGGGACCCACAAAAAATCCTTCAATTGAACGCATGCGCAACAAGCAGATGAGGAACTACATCCTTACGCTGATGATTTCTCAGGGAACACCGATGCTTCTGGGCGGCGACGAATTCAGGAGGGGGCAGCAGGGAAACAACAACGCCTACTGCCAGGACAACGACATCTCATGGTTTGACTGGGGCATCTGTTCGCTCAACGAAAAGCTGGTCAACTTTACAAAACGTGCGATAGAACTCAGGAAGAGGCATTCGGTTTTCAGGCGTAGGGAATTTTTCCTTGGCTCAAAGGCGGAATCAGGTCCGGACATACAGTGGTACAATCCCGACGGAAGCAATCCCGACTGGAACGAGCTTTCACGTTTCCTTGCATTCACACTGAGCGGAAGGGACAGCCTGAACGACGACGGAAATCCTGACTCGGATTTTTATATTGCGGCAAATACGGATCGCAGCGACATTCTCGTTACCCTGCCGACTTTACCGCAGGACAAGCTCTGGTACCGTGTGGCGGACACTTCAATTGATGCAGACGACGCACTGGTGCTGGATGACCAAATTGAACAGCTTAGGGCACAGGGACGCTATGTCATTCCTGCAAGCTCGCTGATTATATTGATGGCAAAATAATTACAAAGGAGGATATTCATGGAATTTAATGCGGAGAAATTTAAGAAAAATCTTGAGGACCGTCTTAGAAGACAGTACGGAAAAGATATTACACAGGCAAACAAGCACGACCTGTTTGATGCGGTAAGTGCATCTGCCCTGGAAATCATAATGCCAAACTGGATGGAGACACGCAGGCAGTACGATGCTAAACCGACAAAGCAGCTGTATTACCTTAGCGCCGAATTCCTTATGGGACGTGCGCTCAGCAACAACCTTATCAACTGCAAGATCAAGGACAAGGTAATTGAAGTGCTCAAGGATCTTGAACTTGAATATGATCTTGTTGAAGACGAAGAGCCGGATGCAGGTCTTGGAAACGGTGGTCTGGGTCGTCTTGCGGCATGTTTCCTTGACTCTCTTGCAACCCTTGAATATCCGGGACACGGTTACGGAATCCGTTACGAATACGGTATGTTCGAGCAGCACATCATCGACGGCGAACAGGTTGAATTCCCGGACAACTGGCTCAAGCACCGCGACCCGTGGGAAGTAAAGAGGAGCGACCTTGCCGTTACCGTAAAATTCGGAGGACAGATCAAGTACGGAAAGACCCCCGACGGACAGGACCGCTTCTATCTTGAAAATGCGGAAGAAATTACGGCAACACCTTATGACATGCCGATAGTAGGATTCGGAAACAACACTGTAAACACTCTCCGTCTGTGGCAGGCATCAAGCCCGAACGGATTTGACCTTCAGCTCTTTAACGACATGCAGTACATGCGCGCCGTTGAAAAGCAGAACAATGCGGAAAACATAACCCGCGTACTCTACCCCAACGACAACGGTCCTCTGGGAAAAGAGCTCCGTCTCCGCCAGCAGTACTTCTTTACGTCAGCGTCACTTCAGGATTTGGTGCACCAGTTTGTAAACAAGGTGGGAACTGACTTTTCAAAATTCCCTGACTACCACGTAATCCAGCTGAACGACACCCACCCCGTCGTTGCAATTCCTGAGCTCATGCGAATCCTGATGGACGAATACAATGTCGGCTGGAACGACACATGGAACATCTGCGAAAAGACATTCGCATACACAAACCACACGATTCTCGCCGAGGCATTGGAGAAGTGGCCGATTGAAACATTCAAGAACCTTCTTCCCCGCATCTATCAGATTGTGGAGGAAATCAACCGCCGCCTTGTCATTGAGCTCCGCGCTAAATTCCCCAACGACTACGACAAGCAGAACCACATGGCGATCATCCACGACGGAAAGGTTTACATGGGATGGCTTGCAATCCACGCATGCTTCAGCGTAAACGGTGTTGCGGAACTCCACACAAAGCTCCTTAAGGAACAGGAATTCAAGAACTGGAACGCAATCTATCCGGACAAATTCAACAACAAGACAAACGGCGTCACACAGCGCAGGTGGCTCATGAGCTCCAACCCGGAACTTTCAAAATTCATCTGCGACAGGATCGGACATGAATGGGAAAACGACCTTACAAAACTCAAGGGTCTTGAAAAATTCATTGACGACGATGCCTCACTCAACGAGCTTATGGCAATCAAGCAGCGCAACAAGGAAAAGCTTGCAAACTACCTCAAGCACACGCAGAACGAATTCCTTGATCCGGAAAGCATCTTTGACACTCAGGTAAAGCGCCTTCATGAATACAAGAGGCAGCTCCTGAACGTCTTCCACATCATGTACCTCTACAACTGCATCGTCGAGGACCCCAACTTCAACTGTCCGTCTCGCACATTCATCTTCGGTGCCAAGGCGGCTTCCGGTTACCGCAGGGCAAAGAGCATCATCAAGCTCATCAACTCTGTGGCAGAAAGAATCAACAACGACAGGCGTGTGGGTGGAAAGCTCCGTGTTGTGTTCGTGGAAAACTACCGCGTCTCTGTTGCGGAAAAAATCATTCCTGCAAGCGATGTCTCTGAGCAGATTTCAACGGCGGGATACGAGGCATCCGGTACATCCAACATGAAGTTCATGATGAACGGTGCCCTTACTCTTGGAACCCTTGACGGTGCAAACATAGAAATCGTAGAGTCAGCAGGAAAGGAAAATGCATTCATCTTTGGTCTTACTGCAGACGAGATCATCAAGATCAACAGCGAGCACTCTTACAACCCGCAGAAATATCTTGAGCGCAATCCGGCTCTTGCAAAGGTCGTGAACCAGCTTGTTGACGGAACATACGACAAGAGCGGCCTCCTGTTCAAGGAACTGCATGACTCAATCGTCTACGGTGTTGAAGGCCAGCGTCCTGACGTTTACTTCCTGCTTGCCGACTTTGACTCATACGTGCAGACCCAGAAAAAGCTTGCACAGGTTTATGCCGACAAGAAGAAGTGGGCAAAGATGGCGTTGATGAACATCGCAAACAGCGGCAAATTCTCCAGCGACAGAACCATTCAGGAATATGTCGATGACATCTGGAAGATTCAGAAAGTCCACATCGGATGATAAACTGTCATTGCCGGACTCCTATCTGACGACAGGCAGGTGATCCGGCAATCTCTCTTTGTCAGTTTAGGAAATAGTGAGATTATCGGGTCAAGCCCGATAATGACACAATGTCAGATCCGATAATGACACAATGTCAGACTGTTACTGATAGACTGTCATTGCCGGACTCGATCCGGCAATCTCAACATTACCTGATGCTTTAATTATGAACAACTCGAATAAATCAAAAACTTTTTTTGCAGCCATTGGACTCATCCTTGCGCCCCTGATATGGGGGTTTTCTTTTGTTGTGGTAAAGGACAGCCTTGACCACATAGGTCCCGTATGGATGGTTGCATTGCGGTATTCACTTGCATTTGTAGTCCTTTCAATCTGCTGCATAAAGAAATATTCCAGGATGAACGCCTCTTACCTCAAGAACGGAATCATACTGGGCTTCCTTTTGTTTACGGCGTATTTCCTCCAGACTGTCGGGTGCAAGTATACCACCGCGGGGAAAAACGCATTCCTCACTACCCTGTACGTCATCCTTGTCCCACTGTTTGCATGGCCTATCTTTGGCAAAAGGCCTAAATGGTTCGTGTTCTTTTCTGCAGTGCTTTGTCTTACGGGCATTGCACTTCTTTCTCTGGAAGGTCCCTCTCTCCTCAGCGTCAACAGGGGAGATGTCCTTACCTTGGGCTGCGGCGTGTTTTTTTCACTTCACATCCTCTACATGTCACACTGCAACAAAACCCAAGACCCCATACTTCTGACCGCGCTTCAATTTGGTGTGGCAGCCGTTTTGGGATGGATTGTCTCTCCATTTTATGACGGAGCCTTTCCATCACAGGCGCTTCAAAACTCAAGGGTAATCTATTCCCTCATGTTCCTTGGCCTTGGTGCTTCCATGATCGGATTTTTGCTTCAGAACGTGGGGTTAAAATATGTTCAGCCGGCATTGGCTTCACTTTTCCTTTCGCTTGAGTCTGTCTTTGGAATGTTCTTTTCTGTCGTAATGCTTGGTGAAAAGATGACGCCCAAAATGTGGATTGGGTGCAGCCTGATTTTCATTTCCATTCTGACGGCAGAAGTCCTTCCACCCCTTGTCGCAAAACGCTCTTCCAGGACAAACCGTTAAACTTGACTTAATTCTTCTATATTATTATACTTCCCCTTATATAGGAGTTATTATGAAGAAATTATTTTTCAGTGCATTGTCTCTGGCTGCACTTTTATCTTTCGCATCATGTGCAAAGAAGGCACAGGTTGTAATCAATTCTGTTGATGATCTTGCAGGAAAAAAAGTCGGATGTCAGGCCGGAACTACCGGTGAAACATATCTTACCGAAGAACTTGAGAATGTCGACATTCATTCTTTCAAGACTGGAATTGACGCTTCATTGAGCCTTAAGAACGGTGCCATTGACGCTGTTGTTCTTGACGAGCTTCCCGCAAAGGAAATCGTAAAGAAGAATCCAGAGCTTAAGATTCTTGACATTCCGTTTGCAGAAGAAGAATATGCCATCGCCGTACGCAAGGGTGACAAGGAACTCTTGGATTCAATCAACAAGACAATTGCCACAATGAAGAACGACGGTTCATACGATGCACTCCTCAAGTCCTTTATGCCTACAGACGGCTCGGACATCAGCATTCCGGCAGAAGTTACAAGCAGCGGAACAGAAATCATCAAGATGGGAACCAACGCTTCATTCCCGCCATTCGAATACATCGAGGGAACAAACATCGTCGGATTTGACATCACATTCTCACAGTATGTTGCACGCGACTTTGGCAAGAAGCTTCAGATTGTTGACATGAACTTTGACGGCCTTATCGCAGCACTCCAGTCATCTTCAATCGACTTTATCGCAGCAGGAATGACTGCAACCGATGAACGCAGGCAGAACGTTGACTTCTCTGACCCGTACTACTCAAGCCGACAGGTCATCATCGTAAGAAAATAATCAGCATGGGATTTTTTGATACTTTCTACAACACCATGATCGCAAAAGGAAGGTGGCTCCTGATTCCAAAGGGATTGGGAATCACCCTTCTGATTGCATGCTGTGCGGTTTTAATCGGATCTGTCTTGGGATGCATCTTTGCCCTGTTCAAGATATCAAAGAGCAAGGTGCTCCGCGGCATATCTACAGTTTACACAACAGTAATCCGCGGCGTTCCGATGGCCACACAGCTTATGATCTTCTACTTTGTCATTTTCTCTCCCATGGGAATGACAAATGCGGTTCTTGTCGCAATCATAGCCTTTGGAATCAACTCCGGCGCATATTGTACTGAAATTTTCCGTGCGGGAATTCAGGGTGTGGACGCAGGCCAAATGGAGGCAGGACGTTCGCTTGGACTAAGCTGGGGTCAGACCATGAGCAAAATCATAATGCCCCAGGCCATGCGTACAATCGTTCCGACATTCACGTCAGAATTCATCACGATGATAAAGGAAACGTCGGTGGCAAGCTTTATCGCAGTCGTGGATTTGCAGAAAGCCTGCGACAACATCAGGAATGCAACATACAATGCATGGATACCCCTGTTGAGCTGTGCGGCAATTTACCTTGTGCTGACACTTGGACTCACGCAGATTTTTACCGCTCTTGAAAAAAGGATGGCCCGCAGTGATAGAAGTTAAAAACGTGTCAAAGAAATTTGGCGGAAACTTGATTCTAAAGGACATATCGCTCACGATTGAAAAGGGCGAAAAGGTTGTTTTGATTGGTCCGTCCGGAGCTGGAAAGAGCACCTTTTTAAGATGCCTGAACATGCTGGACACACCCGACGAAGGCCACATCTATTTTCAGGGAATCGACGTTACCGACAAGAACACCGACATCAACCTTGTGCGTCAAAAGATGGGAATGGTATTCCAGCACTTCAATTTGTTTCCACATCTTACAGTCCTGCAGAACATTACCCTTGCACCGATCACCCTCAAGCTTCAGACAAAAGAGGATGCGGAAAAAAATGCAATGGATCTTCTTGACAGGATAGGTCTTTCAGAAAAGGCAAATGCTTATCCTTCAAGTCTTTCTGGCGGACAAAAGCAGAGGATTGCAATCATACGCTCGCTCGCAATGAATCCGGACCTGATTCTGTTTGACGAACCGACATCTGCACTTGACCCGGAAATGGTTGGAGAAGTTCTTGCACTGATGAAGGACGTTGCAAAAGCAGGCATGACGATGGCTGTTGTTACCCACGAGATGGGCTTTGCAAAAGAAGTTGCCACACGCGTGCTTTTTATGGACGAGGGAGTAATTGCAGAAAGCGGTACCCCGGAACAGATTTTTACGGAGCCAAAAAGCGAAAGGCTCAAGCAGTTTTTAAATGCCATTATTCCGCAATAAACGGCCGGAGGGACTTTTATTTTCCAACAGGGATTTGTGGACCCTCATCTGGCCACTCTTAATCGAGCAGACACTTCAGATTACACTTGGAATCGCAGACATCATCATGGTCTCAAGCCTGGGAGAAAGCGCTGTCGGTGGAGTTTCCCTTGTTGACCAAATCAACATCTTACTTGTAAACATCTTTGCATCTCTTGCAACAGGTGGAGCGGTTGTATGCTCACAATACATTGGCCGCACAAACATGAAGATGGCAGAAAAAACAGCAAGGCAGCTTTTGTACGCGGTTACGGCACTTGCATTTATCGTAATGGCCATCTGTCTTCCAATACGCAAACCACTCTTACGGCTAATCTTCGGTTCAATTGAACAGGATGTAATGGCCGCAAGCCAAAAATATTTTTTCATCACTCTTCTAGCACTTCCAGGCATAGCCCTCTACAATGCGGCAGCCTCTCTTTTCCGTGCACAGGGTAATTCCCGAATCAGCATGATTGTAGCGGCCCTTGTAAACGTACTGAACATCGGCGGAAACGCATGGCTCATCTATGGCATGCATTGCGGTGTTGAAGGGGTTGCAATTCCCACTCTTATATCACGCCTGATTGCGGCAATAATCCTTCTTGTCCTTTTGTACAGGCAGAAGCAGGGCGAAAAGGCAGTTTCCATACGTGGCATCTTTCATTTTGAATGGGACTGGCATCTTGTTGGAAGAATACTTAAGATAGGAGTTCCCAACGGACTTGAAAATTCCATGTTCCAGTTCGGAAAGATTCTGGTTCTGTCTCTTGTCTCTACCTTCGGAACAAACGCAATAGCGGCAAATGCGGCGGCAAACACGATAGCTGGCTTTGAGGTGATACCTGGAGCCGCGGTCGGAATGGCCATGCTCACCGTCGTAGGCCAGTGCATGGGTGCGGGAAGGTCTGATCAGGCAAGCTACTACACAAAGAAAATGCTCCTCATCGCAATCGCATCCATGTGGGTTCTGAACATTCCCCTATTGCTCTCGGCAAGATGGCTTTTAGGCTTCTACCACATGAGCCCCCAGACAACGGACATGGCATGGTGGATGATGTTCTTCCACGGCTTCTTCGGCATGCTGATATGGTCATTCTCCTTCTCCCTCCCCAATTCACTCAGGGCTGCGGGGGACGCAACCTTTACCATGATAGTTTCCATCGTAAGCATGTGGGTCTTCCGCGTGGGCATGAGCTACATCTTTGCAAGGACTCAAATCCTGGGTCTTGTCAGATTCATGAACTGGGACGAATGCTACGGTGCGGTGGGAACATGGCTTTCCATGAACATAGACTGGGCGGTAAGGTCGGCGTTCTTCATCGGCAGGTTTGCGGGCGGAAAATGGAAGAAGGCCAAGGTGATATGATGGGGAAAGAATTGTCATGCGGAGTGGGGGTAATTCATAATTCATAATTCATAATTCATAATTCGTAATTCTTAATTCATAATTCATAATTCGTAATTCTTAATTCTTAATTCTTAATTCTTAATTCTTAATTCTTAATTCTTAATTCTTAATTCTTAATTCATAATTAAAAGTTGTCACGCGGATTCGATTTTGCTACGCAAAATCTTTAAATTTGGGTTGTCATGCTGAACTTGATTCAGCATCTATCTGATTGGTGAATGAGAAAATTTCTGTTACGCGGTTCCGCATGTTGCTGTAGCAACAACGTCAAATCAAATTCCTTACAGAAAGGGCTCGGAGAGACCTATTCGATTTTGCTACGCAAAATCTTTAAATTTGGGTTGTCTGGTTTGGGTTTGTTAGCCTCTTGCGGATTGGTCATTCCGGGCTTGATCCGGAATCTCTACGTTGCATATGATGTGGATGTTACTGCGCGGTTCCGCACTTCCGCTAATGCGGAAGTGATTAAATAATTTCCTTACAGGTTTCGACAACGTTAGTTGGCGCTGCGGACCAGGCGGAAGCCTATGTTGCTGTACCAGCCGTACGGGTAGCCGTAGTAACGGCAGGCAACACGACAGCTGCCCGAGATGTCTTCCCAACCGCCACCACGAACGACGCGGAAATCGCCCGACGAGGCACCAACAGGATTTGTCTGGGCCGCACTGCTGTATGAGTCGCACCAGTCCCAGCACCATTCCCATACATTTCCGCTCATGTCATACAAACCTAATTCATTCGGAGCCTTTTTGGCCACATCATGAGTCTGGTCTCCGCTGTTGTCACAATACCAGGCTATTGTGCTCAGGTTGTCGCTTCCACTGTACTTGTAGCCCTTACGTTTCTTGCCACCCCAGGCCGCGAATTCCCACTCCGCTTCCGTAGGCAGTCTGTAGCCGTTTGACTTTATGTTCATCGTAATCGTTCCGCTTATGGAATTTCCTTGACATGGCTTGTAGTTCCATGTGTCTGGATCCGTCTTTCCGTTTACACTGTAAACAGGTGTCCTTCCGTCCATCATGCTAAGTTTGTTGCAGAAGACTATGGTGTCATACCAAGTCACCTTTTCTACCGGGCGATTGTCCCCCATAAAATAACTGGGGTTGTTCCCCATTACAGCCTTCCACTGGGCCTGTGTTACCTCTGTTTTGGCCACATAGTACGATGACAGGGTTACGTTGTGCACGGGCTTTGCAAAACTAAAGTCATTTGTTCCCATTCCGAAAGTTCCGCCCTCTACGTAGACAAAGGAGTTTGCCATTTTTTTTAGTACCTGTGCGTATTTCTCAAGCCTCTCCTTCTCTTCCTTTTCTTTGGCTATACGTTCCTTTTCCTTTGTGACAGCTTCATCAACCGTACTTACGGCATTATTTTTCTGCTCCATTGACGGTGAAACTATGGTTTTAGACTCGTTCTCACTGTCCGTCCACTTTACATCTGTTACCCTTATTGTCACAGTCTGAGCGTCAATCTTCTTCATGTCATCGCGGCTTACGTCATTTATGGTCCATTTATAAGAGTAATCGTCGTAATAGTAGTTGCCTGTTTTCTTTGTTGACGCAAGGTTAAAGAGTACTGCTCCAGTTGAATCCACAGCTTCTGCGGTCACATAATATGTCCTTTTCTCCGGGTCATCTCCCAACGGAAGGCTGTTGCTCTTTCCCTTGCTCCAGTCATTCCTGTAGGCGTTTTTCCATCCGGAAAGTACTATATCCTTAAGTTCAAGATATTTATTCGTATAATCGTCCGTAGCACTTGCACTGTAACTGGCAGTCCTTGTTTCCATGTTCAACTCGCCCTTTACAAAACTGCCACTTTTAAAGTACACAGGACAATTTTCCTTCCAGTAGTTGTCATACTCCTCTGCAATGCTTATCCAGCCGTCATATATGTCAAACTCATCCATGTCCTCGCCATATCCAGGTTTTCCAGCCTTTAATACATATGCAAGTTTCCTGTATGCGACAAGAGCTTCCTCAGCTTTTTCAGTAGGCTCAGCTTCCATGGCATCGTAATATGAGGCAAGGGCATTAAAATACTTTCCTTGTGCTTCATATTCCTTCGCTTTAGCAAGATTCTCCTTGTAGGCCGCATTCTGGGCAAAAGCACCAAAAGCAAGCAGTACAAACATTACGGCACCCATTAAAATCCGCTTCATAAAACAATCCTCCACACAGAGATTCTTTCTTATAAAACAATTATAAGCGATTTCGTGTTACAGGTAAAGGGAAGTAATGTAATTATGAATTAAGAATGCATAATGCATAATTAGGAATTCGGAATGCGGAATTAAGAAAAGCCTTCTCCGATAAACAACAAGATGAAAACACCAAACACCCACTCCTCATTTAAAGATTTTGCGTAGCAAAATCGAATCCGCGTGACAACCTTTTCTTTCAATTACAAACAAACAAGATAAGAACACCAACCAGCCCACCAGTTTTAGGAAATGCCGTAGGCAGTCCAAATCCGCGTGACAAAAAAATACAAAAAAATCAAAAATTTCTCCCAAAAATTGTTAAAAACATGGGGGTCAGCACTATATATATATTAGGGGAAAGTTGAAAAGTCTCTAGTTTTGATTCAGTTGACAACTATCCCAAACCATTATCAAAAGGAGTTATTTATGGAAAAGTATGAGGATCTCCAGAAAAAGATTGACAGGCTGACCTTTACCGACGACGGAATGTTTCAGGCGGTAATGCGGAATCCAGAAATCTCGGCGGAACTGGTTGAGTGCCTTTTGCACATCAAGGTTGACCACGTGGAATACCCGGAACTGGAAAAGACAATCGCGCCATTCTATACAACCAAGGGAGTAAGGCTGGACGTTTACCTCCGGGATACCGACAAAATCATAGACGTTGAGTTGCAATCTTACCCACTTGAAGAACCTGGGAAGCGCACCCGCTACTACAACAGCATGGTAGACATCGACAGCCTGATGAAGGGACAGGATTATTCGGAACTCAAGGACTGCTACATCCTGTTCATCTGCAAGCACGACCCGTTCAGGGATGAAAACGGCCACGGATATCGATTACCATGCTACACCTTCAGAAATAAGTGTGAAGAGGATTTAAGGGTAAATCTTAATGACAAAACCCTTAAAGTGTTTTATAATGCAAGTGTATACGAAAAGGTAAAGGATGAAAGAATCCGTGGCTTTCTCCATTTCGTACACACTAATGATTGTGGAAAGGACGATTTTTCCAACAGGCTTTCAGCAATGGTAGATGAATTAAAAGAGAATGAGAAATTCAGGAGTGATTATCTGGCTATGAATTTACATGACAGGGACATAACCAAAAGGGCAAGACAGGAAGGTTCCACCCAAAAAGCCGTGGACGCTGCCAGAAACCTCCTTAACATGAATCTCGGTACCCACGAACAAATTGCCCAGGCAGTTGGTTTACCTCTTGAAAAAGTAAAGGAAATGGCGGAGCTATCAAGTATGCATAATTAAGAATTACGAATTCGGAGGCGGAATTACGAATTCTTAATCTCAATAATATATTAAGAAAGCCTTTCTCCGATTATAAACAACAAGATAAAAACACCAAACACCCACTCCTCATTTAAAGATTTTGCGTAGCAAAATCGAATCCGCGTGACAAACTTTTTTCAAAATTCAAAAAAAAATCGGGTTTCACACCGTTTGATGCAAAACCCGATTACAAAAGATTATTGTAAAGATTTCGTTACTTCAGGATGCTGAAGCCCAAATCCTTGATGTCCTTTGCAAATGTAAGTACTGTATCCTTTGAACCTTCCATCGGACTCTTTCCCATTCCTGGAATCTTTGCAAGAACTGCATTTGGAACTGTGATGATGTCGCACTTGCAGCGGTCTGCTTCCACGATGTTGTAGAGCTCACGGGTTGATGCCCAGAGGCTGAGTGTTCCCGGCTTTGAGCGGCAGATTTTTGCTGTCTTCTGCATTACTGGGATTGGATCAATGCCTGAGTCTGCAAGGCGGCCTGCGAATACGGAAACGATGTTCTTTGTTCCGGCCTTGAATGCGTTTACGGCGGCGCGTACCTGACCGATTGTAAAGATGGCTGTTACGTTCAGCTGGATTCCCTGTTCAGAAAGCTTTTTGATGAGCGGAGCTGTTGAAGTTCCGTCTGTAAGCATGATCGGGATTTTTACAAAGACATTCTTTCCCAATGCGCTTATAATCTTGGCTTCCTTTTCCATCGTCTCAAAATCATCACCGAACACTTCAAAACTGAGCGGGAGATCCGGGATGGCGGCGACAACGTCCTTTGCAAAGCTGACGTAATCTGTAACTCCTGCTTTTTTCATAAGGCTTGGGTTTGTTGTAAAACCTGTTACATAGCCCTTCTTGTATTCCGCAATCATTGCGTCCTTGTCTGCACCGTCTGCATAAACGGCAACCCTTAACTGTTTGAATGTCATTATACACCTCGAATATTTAATGAATTTGTTCATATATATTACACTCTTTTTGCCATGTTGTCTATGTGTTGTGGGGAAAACTGAAAGTAGAAAAACAACCGAAAGACTTGTCGGAAATTGAATTCTGGGCTATGCTTGTAAAAAGGAAATTAAAAGAATGATTTACGACCTGAGCATTTCTGTGGTGCCGGAGGATGAAAAGAACGCATCCCTTATAAACAGGCGGCTTTTTGATGAACTTAGGAAACATGCCTCTCCCCTTCCTCCAAAAGAAGAGACTTCATTTGTCTTTGTAAAGCGCTCTGTGGATGCAAGGCACGGCAGGGTAAAGATTATCCTGAGGTACCAGGCCTATGTGGGGGAAAAGGCTGGGGCGGAGCTTGGAAAGATTCCCCAATGGAAGAATGCTGACGGAAATAAAACAGTCATCATAGTCGGATCGGGACCTGCAGGACTTTTTGCGGCATTAAAGCTTTTGGAGCATGGAATCAAACCGGTCATTGTGGAAAGGGGTTCTTCAACTTCAAAGAGGAAAAGGGACATTGCCCTCATAAGCAGGGAGGGAATGGTAAACGCAGACTCAAACTACTGCTTTGGCGAAGGTGGGGCCGGCACTTTCAGCGACGGAAAGCTCTATACCCGAAGCAATAAAAGGGGCGACATCGGTTCAGTACTGCAGCTTTTCGTTCACTTTGGGGCTGACAAAAAAATACTCACGGACGCACACCCGCACATCGGAACGGACAGGCTCCCTTCAATCATAAACGCCATGTGTGACTTGATAAGGGAAAAAGGCGGACAGGTTTTATTCGACACAAAATGCACTTCACTTATCACGCAGGAAAAAGACGGAAGAAAAACGGCAACAGGGATTGAATGGCAAAACTCTGCAAGCGGACAGTCAGGTGAACTTTTCGGCGACGGCGTGATTCTTGCAACGGGACATTCAGCCTATGACATATACAAGATGATGGCAGAGGAGGCGCCGGAATCCCTTGAGGCAAAGACATTCGCGGTGGGAGTGAGGGTTGAGCATCCCCGAGGGACAATCGATGAAATCCAGTACCACGACAAGAATGCGGCGGAAAAACTTGGGGCAGCGGAATACAGGGTCACTACCCAGCAGGATGGCCGGGGAGTCTACAGCTTCTGCATGTGTCCCGGAGGATTTGTGGTTCCATCTGCATCTGCCCCGGACGAAATAGTGGTAAACGGAATGTCAGCCGCCAAACGCAACAGCGCATGGAGCAACGCCGCCATGGTTGTTGAAACAAGGCCAGAAGACATCCCGGATGAATATGTAAAAGAAGCGGAGGAAAAATACAGGTGTCCGGCAATGGCAGGCCTTTTATGGAGGAAGCACCTTGAAAACCTTACCGCAATAAACGGAGAGGGACAAAAGGCTCCGGCTCAAAGGCTGGTCGATTTCCTTGACGATAAGGAAAGCAAAGACCTTCCAAAATCAAGCTACACCCCAGGACTCCATTCCTCCAACTTGAATGAATGGCTTCCCACTCAGATATCCAGTCGGCTTAAAGGGGCCTTTAGGGAAATAAACGGCAAGATGAAGGGCTACATCTGCGGCGAGGCCCTCTTGATAGCCACAGAAACCCGCACCAGCACCCCAGTCCGCATCCTACGAGACAAGGAAACCCTTGAATGCACCGCCATCTCAAACCTCTACCCTGCAGGAGAAGGCTCCGGCTACTCAGGCGGAATAGTAAGCTCTGCCATGGATGGTATAAGGGTAGCCGAAAAGATTTGTAATATCTGAGTTTTGATGTTTTTTCCGACAGGAAAAATGCGAGCCTTCGCGAGCAAATCAAAACTCAAAGAGCAAGCGAAAGCTTGCGACTGGATGGAATAAAGGTAGCCGAAAAGATTTGTAATTCATAATTCTGCATTCTTAATTCTGCATTCTTAATTCCTTATTCAGTTTACTTGAAATTTATTCCATTTATGTGTATACTAAACATATGTCTGATAAAGCGTTTACGGTACTGGATTTACTTGATCTGAAACTAAAAGGACATGATTCTCTCAATTTAAGCTGTATTGCAGGAAGACGAGGTCTTTCCCGTGCGCTTACAGTTCCAGATATAAACAGACCGGGACTTGCCCTTTCCGGTTTCTATGAATCTTTTGCCTACAGTCGTGTCCAGCTTTTCGGACGCGGTGAATATGCATATCTTGTCAAGCTTTGGGAAGAAAACCGGCAGGACAACATAAAGCAGTTTTTTTCATACGACATTCCATGCTGTGTTTTTGCACGAAGCCTTACGCCGAATGACTCTTTTCTAGGAGTAGCGGAAGAGGCCGGCTGCCCTATCCTTCAGTCAGATCTTGAGTCATCAGAATTCTCAACAAGACTTTTGCGCGTACTGTCAAACATTTTTGCCCCGAAAAAGACATTGCATGGCGTTCTGGTGGAAGTAAGCGGTATAGGCATCCTCCTTATCGGAGACTCTGGAGTTGGAAAAAGCGAGACCGCACTTGAATTGATTCAGAGGGGTCACAGGCTTGTTGCGGACGACTCGGTTGAAATCCGCTGCGTTAACGGCAACTCTGTCATGGGCCAGGGTGCAAACAAGCTCATCAGCCACCACATGGAAATCAGAGGCCTAGGCATAATCAACGTGACCCAGCTTTACGGTGTAGGTGCAATACGCGAGCAAAAGGAAGTTCAGCTGGTGGTCAAGCTTGAGACATGGGACCAGAACAAGATATACGACAGGATAGGAACAGAGACGCATACCACGGACCTTCTTGGGGTAAAGATTCCTTACATAGAGATTCCGGTCAAACCAGGTCGCAACCTTCCGATCATCCTTGAGGCCGCCGCCATGAACGAACGCCTTAAGTCCATGGGATATTTTTCCGCCAGGGAATTCAACCAGAACGTGCTTAAATGGATTGAATCAGGAGAAGCTCAGGCTGCATATTACGGAAGTGACGATTCGTATTAAAGCCTTACATTGGAAATTACATGAGGGAAGTTGGTCTTTATTCAACTTGGCTCATAAATAATATGATATTAAGAGGAAACGAAATTGGTAGAAAAGATTCTTACAGTCAGAAACAGGGCCGGAATTCATGCTCGTCCTGCAGCGCTTATTGCACAGACTGCCAACACATTTGCATCTGAACTCATTCTTGAAAAGGATGCCATGACCGTAAACGCAAAATCAATAATGGGTGTCATAACCATGGCTGCAGGCTACAACACAAACCTTACGCTTAAAGCAGACGGACCAGATGAAAATGAAGCCGCAAATGCAATTTTCAATCTTTTTGAATCAAAATTTGAAGAGGAATAATCCATGAAAAATTTGACTGACCGACAGCGTGAAGTCTTGATTTTTATTGCACAGTTCACGGAAGACAATGTATATCCGCCTACTGTCCGTGAAATCGGTGAGCATTTCGGAATTTCATTGAGGGCGGTTCAAGATCATGTGGCGGCACTTCAGAAAAAAGGCTATCTTTCTCAAAGCCAAAAACGTTCCCGTTCAATTCGCGTACTTAAGGATGTACGTCCAAAGGTTGTTGCCGCAAGCGCAGTGCTTATTCCTGTAATCAATTCCATAACACCGGGAAAGCCTGCCCTTTCAGAAGAGAATTTCAGTTCCATTGTAACATGCTCATTTCCTTTTGTTGAAAACGGAAAAAAATATTTTCTGTTCCAGGTAACGGACAACAGCATGATTGACATAGACATCCGTTCGGGAGACCAGGTTTTTGTTGAAATTGAAGACAATGCCCAGAACGGACAGATTGTTGTAGTTGCCCTTGATGACGAGATTACAATCAGACGCTTTTATAAGGAAGCAAACAGAATCTGCCTTAAATCAGAAAACTCACAGATTCCACCAAGCTATTATCAGGAAGTCAAGATCCTTGGCATTGTAAGCGGAATCTACCGCAAGCTGGCAAATGACTGATGCAGAAGTCTACCTCTTTACAGGTCCTGAGCTTGGAGAAAAAAAAGAGGCAATAGAAAACATAAAAGCCGCAGCCCAAAAAAAGAATGGTTCCCTTGATGAATATACATATTACGCCGGAGATGAGCGCATTCAGGATGTTGTAGCACAGTTACAGAATGTCTCGCTGTTTGACCAGGCCCTTTTCATCACAGTACGCAATGCAGAACAGATCAAGCTTAAGGCAGACATTGAATCCCTTTTGTCATGGATCAACGGCGGTGCAAAGGAAAGTGCCAATACACTAGTCCTTACCTCTGACGAAAACAGCATAGAGCGTAAAATTGAATCTGCAGTTCCATCCAACCACAAGAAAATATTCTGGGAGATGTTTGAGAACCGGAAGACACAATGGCTCCAGGATTATTTCAGGAAAAACGGCTTCGTGATAACACCGGATGCAATTGACCAGATTCTTGAGATGGTGGAAAACAACACCGAGGCCCTTAAGGCTGAATGCGGACGCTTCTTCTACTGCTTTGAAAAAGGACACTCCATAACTGCTGATGATGTGGACAAGATTCTTTCACACAACAGGGAAGAAAACGCATTTACGCTTTTTGAAGCCATGGCGGACATATCAAAATCTCCGGTACAGCGTCTTGAATCCTCCCTGGGCATCCTGCAGAAAATAAAGATGGCAAGTGGCGAAGGCATAACGGCAAACCTTATCGCAGGCCTTGGTTACTGCTTCAGGATGCTGAGGACATGGCATACCATGCACGAGAAGGGAGCAGTTCCTGGTGACACACAGCTAAAGGCAGCAGGTTTCTCCAAGAAAAATCAGGAAAAATACAGGGCTGCCGCACGCATCTGGACCTCAGGTGCCACAGCATCCATTCTTGCCCTTCTTGCATCAAGTGACATGGCCTCAAGGGAAAACGGCAACGGTCTTGAGGAAACACGTCTTGTGCTTATGCTTCATTCAATCATACTAAAAAACGGCCTTTTCCCCACGGAATATCAGAGCTAGGATTACATTCAGGTTAACAGATGTTTTCCTGGTCGGAGACAGTAAAGATATCACCCTTGTAATGGGATGACTTTAAAAGACCATGCTCCAGAAAACTGAAATAGTCCTCATGAGTCACGATTATGTGATCCATAAATGTTATTCCAAGGATCACAGCCGCTTCCTCCAGGGCAGTCGTTGTGGTTCTGTCGGCATTGCTTGGAAGACATGGACCGCACGGATGATTATGGAAGCATATTATTCCTGCCGCATGCTCCGTGATGGCCTCTGCAAACACTTCCCGCGGATGGACAAGTGTACGGCTTACGGTTCCTATGGAGACAACGCGTATGTTAAGCAGTTCCCTTGCGCCGTTTACCGTAGCCACGACAAAATGCTCCTTTTTCTCAAGTGAAAAATGCTTTACATATGGCACTATGTCTGAAGGCCTTTCTATCCTGCATCTGGAACATGAATTCCTCCTTCTTCCAAGTTCCACAGCCGCAGCAAGAGCCAGTGCCTTGGCATCCCCCATTCCTGAGATTCGGGTTAAATGCTCCACCAGCTCATCCGTACCATACTCATTGATTACGCAAAGGGCTTTTTCCGCCAGTTTTTCCAGAGGCATTTTCTTGGTTCCTCCATTTAAAATCAGCATAAGAAGCTCCTCGTCAGACGGAAATTCAATTCCGTTCTTGATTGCCATTTCCCGGACATTCGGCTTTGCTTTTTTGCCACCAAAAATTTCTATCTCGTTCATACTATATAAATGGCTTCATAGTTTGTGTTTTTAACAATTTTTACAGAAAAATTTCATAGTTTTTTCAAGTTTTTTAATCTTCCATATTGGGCTTTCGGGGATTATAAGCATATTTTTCATCATAATCTGTAGCCAAAACGCTTTTTAAAGGTTATTATAAAGATGGGGCATTCCTAAAAGTTTTTTCTCTTTGGCTTTTTAGAGCGTCCCCATAGGAGTAACGCAAATGTTCCGATTGCACAAAGGTTTTCTGCTGTCTTTAATGTTTTTTCTCCTTGCCGCCAATGGTTTTACCCAGGACTTGAATATCGGCGGCATACAGTATGGTCCGGGTACTCCAAAACCTCCTGCAGTTAAAGAGGAAAAGCAGTCATCCCTGCGTGTAACTTCCAACCCATCTGGTGCAAAAGTCTACATCGACGGCGTATACAAGGGAACCACTCCCATTACAATAGAAGAACTCAACTCCGGCTATCACCGAATTAAGGTAAGCAAAGAACACTTCAGAGAAGAAACAGAAAGAATCTACATTCCGCAAAACGCAAAGCGCTCATGCCATGCAAGACTGGTTCAGATCAGCGGTTACCTAAGGCTTTACTCTGATCCATCTGGGGCAAGCCTCAGCGTCGACGGAAACTCATATACCCAGGGTTATTTGATTGAGCTTGACGAAGGATACCATACGATAAGGGCAAAGAAATTCGGTTACGAGGAAGCATCCCAAAGCGTATATATCTCAAGGCGCCTTACCACGACCCAAACCATAAGCATGCGGCATGCACAGTTCAGGCTTGAATCCATATCCGCAAACAGGACAAGATTCAATCCGGCAAATCCCAATTCCCTTGCAAGCGTAAAAATAACATCTCATGTCAACGCACCGGAAACCGGAATCATGACAGTTAGAGATTCATACGGAACAGAAGTATTCTCAAAGGTGATATCATTCACATCATGGACCAATCAATTTTACTGGACAGGAACAGACAGTCAAGGAAACCTGGTTCAAGACGGACTCTATACCATAGAATTTCATGCGGACGGACAAAGGGCATCATGTTTTGTTACGGTTGATTCAAATCTTGTCTATCCGGATCTTTCACTTACCAACGGCGGAACAGGAATAGGCAGTGTCGCAAGTGCAGAAAGTTTCCCGGAGGGTTCCTCTTTCTTTGAGCTTGATGCAGGAATCATTCTGGGTGACAATCTAACTGACATATACCAGGTTCCCCTTTCCATTGGATTCCTGTGGGCACCTTCAGAGCATTTTGAACTGGGGCTTGCTTTCAGGCCTTACATAAACGGAGAGGACTCTGTCATAAACTTCAGTTCGTCAATAAAGCTTACCTTCAACACCGACTTGAGTGACAGCTGCAAACTGTGCTGGGGATTTTTAGGAAGGCTAGGTTTTGCTACAGGTCCCCTTTACCTGCCATATGGAATTGATTCAGGAAATGGCGCAGGTTTTGGTGCAGTACTTGGTTTTAAGATAAACGATCTTTACATCGGTGGAGAGACAAGCCTTATCATCAATCCAACCTCAGGACTCTTGACTCAAAGTGAAGACAGGATATGGAAGACAGGAATTGCCGTAAAGAAGCAGTTCGACGGTGGAAGCCTAGGCCTCTTTGCCGACTTGAATTTGGCAAACGGTGACTTCAACTTTACAAATGAACATGATGGAAATGAATGTACCGAGACAGGAAGCTTTAGTAACCAATGCATATGGGAAGCAGGATTTGAAGGCTCCTGGTATCTTCCGTCCTCATCAACCCAGTTTGTGCTGAAGGGAGGAACGTACATAATGACAGAAGACAAAAAGCCAATGCTCATTCATCCACATGCACAGATAGGATTGAAATTCTTACTTTAGGCTGGAACAGAATCATGCAGATGATAATAACCGGAAGCGGAACAAGTCATGGAGTCCCAGTCATAGCATGCGATTGTCCAGTATGCACTTCTACCAACCCCAAAAACAAGAGGTTGCGTTCTGCCGCTTATCTAAAGGCCCCAGCATCCATCATTATCGACACGGGACCTGAATTCCGCATTCAGGCATTAAAATACAAGATTGCACAACCGGACTGTGTCCTGCTTACACACAATCATGCCGACCATTTGAACGGACTGGATGACCTGAGGGTATTCAGCCATACAAAATCAATTGATCCTCAAAACCCAACTCCTGAAACAGAGGGGGACGGGCTTTCAATTTATGCGAGCACAAAGGAAATAAAGGCAATCAAAAAGCGCTTTGACTATATTTTTACACCGGTGACTCAGGGTGGCGGGAAACCAAAGTTAAATTTAATAAGCACATCACACATAAACGAAAAAAAACCGCTCATGGTCAAAGGCATTTCCATAATTCCCATACCGATAATGCACGGAAAGCTAAAGGTCAACGGATACCTGCTGTCCGAAGAAAAGGACGGAATCAAAAAAAGCATTGCATACCTGACCGACTGCAATTTCATTCCCGAAGATTCATTCCAGATATTGGATGAACATGCAGGTCAAATCGAGCATCTTGTAATTGACGCCTTAAGGGAAAAACCTCATTCCTCACATTTTTCATTTTTGGAGGCAATGGAGGCAGCAGATAGAATCAAGGCCAGGCACACATGGTTCATCCACATGACGCATAACATGGATCATTACGACATACAAGAATACATAGACTTTAATCTTGACCATTTTCCCAACCTCAAATCGATTGTAGAAAACGGCGGATCAGTCTCACCATCATACGACGGTCTTGAGATAAAAACATAACCCTGTGGGAATACCACTATTTCATCTCGTAACCGGCTTCTTTTATGGCGGCGGCAAAGGTTTCGTCCGGAATATCCTTTGAAAGCTTTACGACAACTTCCTTTTTCTCGTGGTTTGCAGTGGCCTCCGTTACTCCATCAATTGCCTCAAGGGCTTTTTTAACATGCATCTCACAATGCTGGCACATCATGCCTTCCACCTTTAATGTTTTTTCTGCCATATTTACCTCCATGGACTGTGCTTTATTTTCCTGAATTATTTTATTTAGATTGATATTTGACTTTCGTTTTTTGTCATGGCGTGAATTTCTTACATTCACAAGATTCAGGCGGAGTGCATTGGTCACAACACAAAAGCTTGAAAGACTCATTGCGGCAGCGGACAGCATCGGATTTATGATTATTCCGAATCCTGCAAAGGCACCTGCGGCAACAGGAATCAAAATTGCATTATAAAAAAACGCCCAAAACAGATTCTGATGGATTATCCTTAATGTGGCACGGCTCAACCTTATTGCAGCGCTGACATCAGTCAAACTGCTGTTCATCAAAACCACGGATGCGGCATCAATGGCAACATCTGTTCCGGCACCTACTGCAATTCCCACATCACTTCGTGTAAGGGCAGGAGCGTCGTTTATTCCGTCACCGACCATGGCACATTTACCAAGGGAACAAAGTTTTTTTACTATAGATTCTTTTCCATCAGGCATGAGCGATGAAGCAACCGAATCAATTCCGCATTGACCTGCAATGGCTGTGGCAGTCCTTTCGTTGTCTCCTGTGAGCATTACAGTTTTTATTCCCATTCCGCCAAGTTCTTTAATGGCTGCAGAACTGTCTTCCTTTATGGCATCTGCAACAGATATTATTCCCAGAACTTTATCCTGCGTACAAAACAAAAGGGGTGTCTGTCCTGAATCCGAACATTCCCTTACTTTATCCTTTAATTCATCTCCTACCCTGCATAGCGAGGAAATGTAGTCAAAACTTCCGCCGTAGATTTTTTTTCCATTAAGAGTGGCGCTTAAACCTTTTCCCGTAATTGCCTTGAACTGCTCGACTTCAAGAGGCTTTATGTTTTTTTCCTGAGCAAGAACCATAATGGCCTTTGACAACGGATGTTCACTTTTTGACTCCAGGGATACGGCCATGGTCAAAAGGTCCCCTTCTTTAACTGTGGGTGAACAATATATTCCGCAGACACTTGGTTTACCGCTAGTTACGGTTCCTGTCTTGTCCAATGCAACAATTTGAATGCGGCCACATTCTTCAAGAGATTCTGCATTTTTAAATAACATTCCGTTTTTGGCACCTTTACCAGTTCCCACCATGATTGCAACAGGTGTGGCAAGCCCCAATGCACAAGGGCATGATATGACAAGAACGGATATGGCCCTGGAAAGAGAAAATCCAGTTTCTTTACCAAGCAACATCCAGATTACAAATACACAAAGTGCTATTCCGATTACCCCAGGAACAAATATTCCGCTGACTTTATCCGCTATCTTTGCGATGGGGGCTTTTCCGGAGGCGGCATCAGAAACCATCTGGATAATCTTATAGAACGAGGTATCTTCCCCGACACTGGTAGCCCTACACCTAAGGAATCCAGAAGTATTCATCGTTGCACAAAAAACCCTGCTTCCTGAGTTTTTCTCCACCGGCATGCTTTCACCTGTAAGGGCACTTTCGTCCACGGCACTTTCTCCGTCAAGCACGACACCGTCAACAGGAATCTTTTCTCCAGGGCGGACTATGAATACATCATCAACAGAAACTTCCTCTACCAGCACCGTCTCTTCTTTCCCGTCACGTTCGATTACTGCTGTTTTGGGAGAAAGCTGCAAGAGGCCTTTTAAGGCATTGCTTGTCTTTCCTTTTGATATTGATTCCAGAAGTTTTCCTACGGTTATGAGGGTTACAATCATGGCGGCACCTTCAAAATAAAGGTTATCCATGCACTTCATGACCTCTTCATGATTTCCAAGCGCCTGCTGATAAATCATCAAAAAAAGCATGCATATGCTGTAGGCATAAGAGGTTCCGGAACCAAGGGCAACAAGACTGTCCATATTCGGTGAACGGTGAACCAGAGCCTTGAACCCGCTTATAAAAAACTGCCTGTTGATAAGAAGGATAATCTGCGTTAACAGCAACTCCAGGACAGCGACAGAAACATGACTCCTAGTAAAAAACTCCGGCAGTGGAAATGACCACATCATGTGTCCCATGCTTACGTACATCAAAGCAAGAAGGAATACACACGAAAAAATCAAGCGTCTCCTTAACAGGGGCGTATTCACATCTTTTAAAAGTTCTTCTTTTTGGGCGATTGATGACTGTCTTTTTCCCTTTTCTTCGTCCAGCTGCCTGGCACCATATCCCGCTTTTTCAACAGCGGAAACAATAGCATCACCTGCGGCATTTCCTTCAACCTTCATGGAATTTGTAAGAAGACTCACAGAGCATGAAGAAACACCCTCCACAGAAGAAACAGCCTTTTCCACCCTGGCACTACACGCCGCACAAGTCATTCCTGTAACTGCAAACTGCCTCATAAAAAACTCCTAGCGCATCATTTTTTGCAGGGTCCAGATTAGTTCCTCAATAATCTCGTTGTCTCCTTTTTTTAATTTTTGAGTCACACAGGTCCTCATATGTTCGTAGAGCAATTCTCGGTTGAAAGCCTGAAGCGCTGACGTTGCCGCGGAAACCTGCATCAGGATGTCTGTGCAATAAGCCCCCTTTTCAACCATATTGCGTATTCCCTTTACCTGCCCTTCGATTCTGTTCAGGCGGACTGTAAGGTCATGCACCATCTCGGGTGAACGCTGAACCGTCCTGTGTCCATTATCTTTCTCCTGTATCATGATAGCCCCCTTTGTTTTTTTTATGCTGACATTTTACCACAGTCAAGGCAATAAATCAACATACCCTACACCCCCTTTGTATAATTTTATGATTATTTATTGAAAAAAAATCCTTACTTTACAATTTGGGAATCCTGGCTTATAATAGAAGAATAAGGAAGGACTAGGATGAACGGACTGCCATATGTTTACTCTTGGATAACAGGTATTTCTCTTTTTGTCATGGGTATTATGATAATCATTCTATCCGCACACAGGGCAACAGAAGCACAAAAATATGTTTCCAGCATAGTCAGCGTCACTTTTCTTTTCTTTCTTGGCTACATGCTTTATCAGACAGGGAACTCTCTGGACTATATGCTCATTGGAATCAAAATCGAATTGATTTCCATTTTGACCATTTACATTGTCATTTTCATGGTTTTCCAGCAGGTATACAATGTCCTTATTGCCAGAATTCCGATGATACTGATTACGCTATGGTATGTATTCCTATGCGTAATTGTCATCATGCTCAACAAGAACAGGCATGGTGCGGCGTTTACAATGCTTTTTTCCGATTATAGCATCGCGACAAGTACCGATGGAATCATCGGCCTGAAGTATTCTCCTTCATGGGGCTTTTATGCCATAATCGCCACACTCCTCATAATTGAAATCATCACCATATCCGTTTACATCAGGGCTTGGATTATTTCAAAGTTCCACAAATACAAGATCAGCTCATCATTTTTCTTTCTCACTTGCATTCCTCAAACAATAATTTTTGTAAGTCTTTTTACCGGAACCAACAAATATATTTTTCCGTTTGCCCCAATCATCTGTGCAATTGCATCCCTGCTTGCTACCCTCATGGTGTCAAAGGAACTCTTTTCAAACCTGTACGACATGGCTTACAAGGAAATCATGAATTCAATGCAGAATCCGCTTTTGATAATAGACAATTCCTTCCATGTAAGGCGAATCAACAAGGCGGCAAAGGCTGCATTTCCAGAATACAAGGATCTGGACGATTCCAGTTATTTTAAGATGAAAGTTTCACCGGAAATCCAGAACATAATCACACCACCCATGCACGAAAGCGAAGATGACAACCGATACAAGACCATTGGCAAAAATGTATACGAAACAGAAGTACACAAGATTGGAAAAAACAAACATCTTTATGGTTATCTCTTGATCCTGAACAACATGACGGAGCAGTATTCTCAGAGCTCAAGGCTTCAGGAACTGACCCACAAACTTTCCATTACGTTGCGAACAAACAAGAACAGCGTGATAACCAGCAGGGAAAAACTCATCTCCGGTTCCTTGCAGTTCATCCGTGACAAGGATCCTGCCACAGCATCCCACATGCGCCGGGTCGGGAACTATGCATTCATTCTTGCGCGGCAATTGCGTAAAGACGGATCATATACAGAGATTTTAACAGACACATACATGGAAACATTATGTCAGGTCACACCTCTTCATGATGTCGGAAAATTCCTTTTACCTACTGAGCTGCTTCAAAAAACAGACCTTGAACCGGATCAGATTCAAGCTTTGCAGTCACACACGGTCCTTGGGGCACAGATGATTGACCGGATGATTGTTAACAATTATGACGACCTGTATTATCGTCTTTCTCGTGAAATTGCCCTTTACCATCATGAAAACTGGGATGGCAGCGGTTATATACAGGGACTTAGGGGAGAGGAAATTCCGCTGTCCGCAAGGATAGTTGCCGGAGCCAATGCTTTTGACAATATTGCAATGAAAACAGAACATTACAACAGCAGTAACTTTGAGGCGATATTCAAGGAACTGGAAGAAGAAATGAAGAACAAGCTTGACCCTCTTGTTCTTGAGGCAATCATCAACGCAAAGGAACAGTTCAAGGAATTGTATGAGCAGGTGAAGTCGGAGGGCTTATGATGACAGTCGCAAAAAAAGCGGACAGACTGCCACTTGCACTTGCATTGATGAAACTTGCTCTGGCTGTTTTTATCATTGGTTTTATAGCTTTTCAAATCGCAACTGGAACTCAAGTTGAACTGACAGCAGAAAAAGACAGCGCCATATCCCGCGTTCCCCTAAACAAAAAGTCAATTGTGGTTGATGCCATAACCGACATAGAAAATCTGCAGATGAACAGGGCAATTGAAAAATGCGTACAGATTCAGGACGAGGATGTTCCTGATGAAGTTAAGGCTTATATGAAAGAATTCATGCTCTTTTATCAAAAAAAATCACAAGGGAAAAAGGTCAATTATCAAATTCAAAATGAGTTTTATTTTGTCAATTCTTCAATCTATATAACAGAATATCTTTCCGAAAATACAAGTCTTTCTACTGTACAAGTGCTTCATGCGGGAGAAGTGATTCCATATTTTTGCATAAGCCGTTACTCAGAAAAATTCACCAACAGGCAAAATGTAAACCAAAGTCTTTTTAATCTTTGCGGACAGTACATACAGCAGTTCGTTTACCCACAGGACAGTCCCACAAGAATGTCCGCCGACATCATCTGTCTTGAGATAAAGACCAAGCTCTACAGTTACCCAAGGAAACCTGATTACTTGAGGCAGGTAATTGCTCTGATTGACGAATACCAGAACACATACAGCGATACTCTTGGACCAAACGGCACATTCCACAAACAGAGGGATTACCTTGAATCCGCCCGCTCATGGTGCACGAAAAAAATCAACGGCAAATGGTTCATAGGAAGTTTCCCTGACTATTACATGTGAGCTAGACCAAGGAGGAATTTAAATTGAAGGAAAAAACCATTGACGTAAAGAAAATAGATTCCATCGCAAACAAGTTCCTGCTTATGGCATTTGCAGCCATTATGTTCTATCTTTCCATAATCTTCCGAACACGCGGTGGGACGATACGGCTCAGCATCTTTAATTATTTTAATACAATAGCATATTCGATTTTTGCAATCATGCATGCGCTTCATCTCTTTATTTTCATGAGGCATAACGGAAAGGACACAGGCATGCTTGACTTCATTACTTACGTGCTTTTGTTTTATGCCTTTTATTCCGTTGTTCTTCTTCCTGCTTCAGGTTTTGCATTGGCTGAATGGCTTGTCGTTACCCTATATCTTTTTCCGGGACTTGTATCTTCCATAACCCCAATACGAAAAGAAGGAAAAACCTTTAACATTATTCCGCAGAATCCTGTATGGTTTATGGTTATGGGTGTTCTTTTGATGCTGTTCAAGGTAATCCTGTGGTGGGCCGTACCCGACAACCTTTATCTTTCTACAATCTCAGGAAACAGTACTTTGCGCATAGCTCTTGTTGTATTGTGCGGTGCAGGCATTTTTGTTCTTGTAAACCAGTGGATTAACCGCAGGAAAAATTCTCAGGAAACTAAAAACAAAATCAGCGAGGGATTCAAAAAAGGAGCAAAAGCTATATCCGGATTCTTGTCCACCATCTGGAGTTTTGTACTTACGATTTTTACAGGCCCCGTTCTTTTGATAATAATCTGCATTGCAATCCTGATTTTCATCATCTGCTCCGCCCTTTTTGCCCATGGTGTAATTTCCGACATTCAAGACATCATAGAACCATTCCTTGACAAAATGCTTACCACAGGACAGGACAGCATCATAAAGAGCAAGCTGTATACAATATGCCAGGTAAGCGCATTCATAGGCTGCACGCTTTTCCAGGTAATACTTTTACTCAACACGATTACAAAAAACCCAGAAGCAGGCACACCTTCGTCAGAAAGCACTCCAATCAACCAAAACAAGAAGACCACGATAAAGGAAAAATCAAGAAAGAGTATAGAAGAAGTTAGAACCCCGGAAGTGATTCATCTTGGAACGAGCAATAAAATTCATAATTCGTAATGCGTAATTCATAATTCGTAATTCATAATTCGTAATTCATAATTCATAATTCATAATTCTTAATTCTTAATTCTTAATTCTTAATTCTTAATTCTTAATTCTTAATTCTTAATTCTTAATTCTTAATTCTTAATTCTTAATTATATAAAAGCCTCTATTTTTTCCAGGTCTGCCATCAGTTGCGTCTCGAATAGATTCTTGTACTTGAGTGAAAGTTTTTTTATTTCCTCAAAAAGCTCACTGTGATTTTCAAATCCACCAACTACAACCTCACAATAGCCCTTTTCCCTTTCCTGACGGGCAGCGTTGTTTTTTATCTGGTACATGTAGAGCACGCTTTTTTCCGTTTTGATTTTTTCCATCGTTTCATAATCTATAAGCGGAAGTTTAAAGCTGCATGTACAAGTACAATCAAGTGGCTCTGGGAGAACACCTTTTGCCATCATCGCAAGTTTTTTTACGATTGAAAGTTTTGAGCATGAGGCATAGGTTTCCGACATTCCGGACAGGCGCGGGTTTATTTCTATTACATACCATCGTCCATCCTTAAATATCAGGTCCACTTGCGCAAAGCCATTCAGATTCAACTTTTGTGCAATATGAACGAGCATTGCATTCAATTCTTCTATTTTATATTTTGGATTTGTAACAGGCCCCAGCTTGATTGAACGCCTTGGACTTGTAAGGCCATACTTGTTCACCGAAAGCAAAAATGGCGGCATCACAAAAACCTTTCCGCCAACAGAGTAAATCTCCGTACCAAAGGCAATTCCATCAACAAAAGTTTCCACAAGACGGTCGGAAGAAGTACGTCCAAGATTAAGGTAATGCACCGCTTCCTTAAACGAAACCGCAACATCCATGCCATAGGAACTCAAGCCCACGGTGTCCTTTATCACAACAGGATACTTCATGTTACGCATTTGGTTCCACACATATTCCTTGTATGCGTTTACCGTAACATAAGGTTTTGGACGTTCTGCCCAATAAAGTTCATGGTGTACATAAGTTGCATCTGGAACACAAAAGCCCATGTCCTTTATCATGTTGTGAGTCTGCCATTTGTCAAAACATTTGAGTTCAGATTCAGCGGGATGAAAAACCGTTTTAATTCCATTTTTAACAAGTTCCTCTCCAACAAGAGAATCATTAAGGCACATCCAGTCAAAGGGGGCCGCCCAATATGAGGTCTGCACCGCAACATCAGGTTTTAACGAAACAATCTCCCGCGCAAAATCCTGAGGAGTGTTAGCTTTGCTGATTATGCATTGTACCTTAGCCGGTAAATCCAGAACCATATCTTTATCTATGTCAATCAAAAAAGGAGAAGGAAGCTGAGTCACGACATAAAATCTGTCATCTGGGAAAAGCTCACACAAATCCTCCCATTCATCCTTTCTTTGGGGAAGAGTCTTTATCTCATGATCCAGTGCCGGGAATTCCACCGTGCTACTGGCAAAAAAAACAATGTTCATCATCAATCCATTATACACCGCTTTGGAGGAAATCACAAACTTTGAGAAAAATTTAAACAAAAATCCATAAAAAATTGACTTGAAATAATTCGCTTTATGAATGATAATTGAACTTGAAATAAACTAAAAAACCATATCATGGGGAATAAAAATGACTGACGAACAGATTGCAAAAGAAATTGAAGGCGGACAGGCTGTCCTTGGAATTGAATTTGGTTCAACTAGAATCAAGGCCGTTTTAATCAACAGCGCAAACGAGCCGATTGCAAACGGAGCATTCGACTGGGAAAACTCCCTGGTTGACGGGCTCTGGACATATTCACTGGACGAAATCCACAACGGAATCCAAACCGCCTACGCACGCATGAAGGCTGAGACAAAGGAAAAATACAACGTAAAGCTTACAAAACTCAAGGCAATGGGAATAAGCGCCATGATGCACGGATACCTTGCATTCGACAGGGATGCAAAACTTTTGGTTCCGTTCAGGACATGGAGGAATACGGTAACAGGACAGGCATCGGAAGAACTGTCAAAGCTTTTCGGCTACCCCATTCCAGAAAGATGGAGCATCGCACACCTTTACCAGGCAATCCTGAACAAGGAGGCACACGTTCCTTCTGTTGCATTCTTTACCACTCTGGCAGGCTACGTCCACCGCATGCTCACGGGAGAAAAGGTCCTGGGCATTGGAGATGCATCCGGAATGTTCCCTGTAGATTCAAGCACGAAAGACTACAACAAAAAGATGATTTCACAGTTTGACTCCCTTCTTGCCCCGTACGGTTTCGGCTGGAAGCTTGAGGACATACTTCCAAAATGCCTTGAGGCAGGACAGGACGCAGGAAAGCTTTTACCTGAGGGAGCAAAGTGGCTTGATGCAGACGGAGACCTTGAACCTGGCATTCCGCTTGCACCACCAGAAGGAGACGCAGGAACTGGAATGGTTGCCACAAACAGCGTAGCGGTAAGGACGGGAAATGTTTCTGCAGGAACCTCCGTATTTGCGATGATTGTACTTGAAAAACCACTTTCAAAGGCATACAACGGAAAAATCGACATAGTTTCAACACCGGACGGAAAGGATGCGGCAATGGCACATGCAAACAACTGTACCGGCGAATACGACAAGTGGATTTCACTTTTCTCTGATGCGGCAAAACGTCTTGGGGCAGAGTTTGACAAGGGAAAGGCATACCGCATTCTTCTAGAGGCGGCAATGAAGGGAGACAAGGATTGCGGAGGTTTGATTCCGTTCAATTACATATCCGGCGAAAGCATGACTGGTTTTGCTTCCGGTCGCCCACTTTTTGTAAGAAAGCAGAACGCATCGTTCACACTGGAAAACTTCATGCGCGCACAGCTCTTTACCGCACTTGGAGCACTCAGGACTGGAATGAACATCCTCTTTGACGACGAACACGTAAGCCTTGACCGCCTTACAGGACACGGTGGATTCTTTAAGGATCAGGACATCGGCCTTCCGGTTATGGCGGCTGCAATGCATACACCTGTTTCCGCAATGAGCACGGCAGGAGAAGGCGGCCCATGGGGTATGGCACTTCTTGCATCATATCTTGTAAACAAAAACGGCAAGTCACTCCCCGAATGGCTCAATTCAGCAGTGTTCTCCAGCGCAAAAATCCAGACAGTTGAACCAGACAAGGCAGATGTAGAGGGATTTGAAAAATTCTTTGCGGATTACACAAAAGCCCTTGCAGTGGAAAAGGCCGCGGTGGAAAACGTAGACTAATTGAATCAAAACTGAACAGAGGAAAACGAAAATGGCAGATTACAAGGACATCAAGGAACAGGCATACAGCGCCAACATGGAAATACCCGCACAGCATCTGGCACTCTACACATGGGGAAACGTCAGTGCATTCGACAAGGCAAAGGGTGTGTTTGCAATAAAACCAAGTGGAGTACCCTACCCGGACTTAACCGTAGACAGCATGGTTGTAGTTGATTTGGATGGAAATGTTGTTGAGGGAAAATACAGGCCTTCAAGCGACACATTGACTCATGCGGTCATCTACCGTGATTTTGCGGTAAAGGGTGGAGCCGACATCAATGGCATCATACACACACATTCAACTTTTGCGGTTAGCTGGGCACAGGCTGTAAAATCAGTTCCGCTTTTTGGAACCACACATGCAGACCACATCCAGACGGCAGTTCCATGCACGCCATATCTTTCGGAAGAAGCGGTAAAGCAGAATTATGAACTTGAAACAGGAAACCTGATTGTCTCATACTTTAAGGAAAAGGGCTTGAATCCAAATGAAGTGAACATGGTTTTGGTGGGAGGCCACGGTCCGTTCTGTTGGGGGCAAAACGCATCAAAGGCTGTGTACAATGCGGCGGTACTTGAAGAAGTATGCCACATGGCCCTTAATACCCTGCAGTTAAATCCACAGGCAAATCCGCTTCCTGAATACATCATCCAAAAGCACTACCTGAGGAAGCACGGTCCAAACGCCTATTACGGCCAGAAATAGGAAAGATTGCCGGATCAAGTCCGGCAATGACAAGCATCGTCACACCAACAATGACAAGCATCGTCACACCAACAATGACAAGCATCGTCACACCAGCGATGACGGTTATGTCACACCAACAATGACGGTTATGTCACACAGGCGATGACGGTTATGTCACCCCGGACCTGATCCGGGGTCTTTTTTTAGTCTGCCAGGCACTTGTCCAAATCGGCTGCAATTGCCTTTTTGTCAAGGTTGCGTCCTATGATGCACAGCTTAATCATGCGGTCGCCGACTTTTTCGTCCCATTCTTCCTTGATCTGGGGATTTTCCTTGAGTATCTGCTCGCGTTCGCTTGCGGGGGCAGCTGCAATCCACTGTCCGCTGTATCCTGCCTGAATCTGACGTCCTGAGGTCTCAAACACCCATGCCATGTCCGGATCGTCGCCAAACCACATGAGGCCCTTGCACCTGATGATGTTCCTTGGCCACTTGTCCGCATATTCATCAAGCTTCTGGCGGTCAAAAGGTTTTCTCCTGTAGTAGATGAAGGTTCCGATTCCGTATTCGTCCTCTGACTCACCCTCATGCCTGTGCTCATGATGGTGATGATGGTGTTCGTGTCCATGCTCGTGGTCGTGGTCTTCATGATCATCGTGATCGTGATGATGTTCATGCTCTTCGTGATCATGGTCGTGGTGATGCTCATGGTCGTGTTCATCTTCGTCGTGATCGTCGTCCTCGTCAACTTCGCCTTCCTCAAGCTTCTTGCACCAGCCTGCGCTTGCATAGACGGTCTCAAAGTCGAATGAACCGGTTGCCAGAACCTCTCCCACATCAACCTTACCGTGATCGGTTTCGATTACCTTTACGCCAGGATGAAGGGCTTCAATCACCTTGCGCACTTTCTTGAACTGATCCTCGGTAACAAGGTCCTTTTTGTTGATTACGAGGGTTGAACAGAATTCAATCTGCTGTACAAGAAGGGATTCAATGTCCTCTTCCCCGCGGTCTTCCTTTAAAAGCGAATCTCCACCGGCAAATTCATCCACAAGACGTGCCGCATCAACAACACCCACAACATTGTCCACATAGGCGTTCTTGATCAGCATGAGTTCCTGGGCAATTGGCATTGGCTCACACACACCGGAAGCCTCTATCATAATGTAGTCGAATTTCTTTGTCTTTACCAGATTTTCTATGTTCTGGGCCATCTCGGACTTAAGCGTACAGCAGATGCATCCGTTTGTAAGCGGAACAATGCTTGAAGTGTCTGTGATTTTCGCACCGTCGGCAATCAGTTTTGCGTCTACATTGACTTCGCCGATATCGTTTACAATGACGGCCACCTTATAGCCGCTCTGATTGTTCAAAACCTGGTTCAAAAGAGTCGTCTTTCCGGCTCCCAAATAACCGCACAAAAGAGTAATAGGTACCTTATTTGCCATGATTAAACCTCGAAAAATGATTTTATACCATATAATATACTCTTTTTTTGGAAAAACGGCTATAGAAATAACGAATTAAACTACCCTCTTTTCTTATAAGATGAATTTATGATACAATAAATAGAAACCTGAGACAGTTTCGGGTGTTATATATTCAGGGGAATTATATGAAAAAAACAGTTTTATTGGCAGCATTTTCGCTTATTACAGCGGCTTTATTTGCCTATAACCCGCCTTTAGGTGGTGAAAACCTATACAAACTCAGCAATCCGGTAATGATTTCCGGTGGAGATTCGGCAAGTGGCGGACCTCTATTCAACATTATACCTGCATCCATCAGCTACAACCCCGCTTTAACGGCAACAGAACAGCGCACAGTCCTTAACCTAAGCGGCGACATCATGTTCAACACAAGCGACTTCAGCTCATCTTTAGGCTGGGGTGCACAGGCTGGCGTTACCATACCCACAAAATGGATGGTCTTTAGCGGAACGATCAACGGTATTTTCAGCGGCAACACAGGCCTTCCCATAGGAAACACGATAATAGTTCATGCGGGAATTGCAAAGGAATTCCTGGACAACATTTATATAGGATTAAACCTATACGGTGGATCTTATTTTTCTCATGGAAGCGACTGGAGCATAGGATGTGACTTTGGTTTGCTGTACAAGGGAGAAAAGAGCCTTGGATTTTTGAGGGACCCGCGAATCGGTATCTCTGTCCTGAACATAGGAAGATCTGCCGGAAGTGAATATGAAGTAATAGGAATTGACGGTACCACAGAGGGAACTGTTTATCCCGGCATACTTACTCCACGCATTTCTCTGGGTGCAACGGTTTTGCAGACCTGGGGATGGAAGGCAGGCCTGTCAATGGACGCATCTTTCCCGGCATGCCAAAATGCTGTTTTCGATGTTGCATTTGCCGTTTCTTACAACAATCTTCTTGAATTCAACCTTGGATGGCAGGCAAACGTAAGGGAACTGGCGGAGGGTGCAAAAGTAAACTGGCCTTCAGTCGGCATTTCCTGCAAGATTATGCTTTCATCAAACAAAAAGAACGACACATGGCAGCAAAGTGAGCTTGTTCCGTCCGTGGCATGGCAGAACATGTATGGCGAAGTCCAGAACATCAGCGCCGGTGCAACCCTGTATCTTGGACAGGAAGACAATGAGGCTCCAGAGATCTATCTGTGGGATGAAGACATTTTTGGAAACAACTAATTCAATCAACTTGATTATTCAATAGAAAGTGAGGAAAATATGAAAGGGAAAAAAATTGGAATCGCACTTGCCTTAAGTTTGTTCATGAGCATGCTTTCGCTTTTTGCAGAGAGGGCTCCTGAATACATATCCCCGAACAACGACGGCATAAAGGACACATTGGACATTCCTCTCAAGATAAAGGAAAAAAGATACATAAAAGAATGGGCTCTTTCGATTTACACGGAAAAGGGAAATGTAATCCGTACTGTAGGAAACAAGAGGAAAGACGAGGAGAAGATGACCATCTCTTCATTTTTCAAGAACCTTTTCAAGCCAAAGACGGGAGTTGAAATCCCTGACACAGTTTCATGGAACGGAATCCTTGGAGAAGAAGCGGCTGCAATCGGCCTCACACCTGGAACAGTGGCACCGGACGGACTCTACTATTATATCTTTACCGCAACAGATGACAACGACAACCGCGGTACCTCAGCAAAGTATTATGTAATCGTGGACACGACACCACCTCAGATTTCACTTGGCAAAATGAACGACGATGAAAAGTCATTTGGCGAGGGAGAAAAAACATTCATCAGAATCAAGCAGACCGGCTCAGAGGAACCTGAATGGAGTGCGGCCATCATCTACAATGCAGACGGATCAAAGGTACGCACATACCACTGGCAGAATACAAGCCCCTCTCCAATAGTTGAATGGGACGGAACCAACGACGAGGGCATAATCGTTCCAGACGGAGTTTACACATACGAAATCTATGCAACGGACAAGGCAGGAAACACTTCAGAAAAGGCACAGATTCAAAACATCATCTTCTCTGCAGAAAAACCTGTTACTTCAATTGCAATCAGCGGACCAAAATATTTTTCTCCAAACGGAGACGGAACCCTGGACACAATCAAGTTTGACATAAGCATTCCTGAAACAAAGTCAAAGGTAAACTCAATCAAGGAATGGTCAATCACAATCCAAAACGTAGAGAAAAAGACAGTATTCGAGAAAAAAGGAAGCGGAAAGGCAATCAGCGAACTGGTCTTTGACGGCAAAGGCTCAGACGGAAAGGTTCTTCCGGAAGGATCATATCAGGCAGTCGTAACGGCATCTTACAAAAACGGATATGTCCCGCCCAAGGCAAACAGTCCTGTATTCATTCTTGACGTATCCGCTCCAATGGCACAGGTTGCAGTATCCGACCTTGTATTCAACGCAAGCAGAAGCCTCAAGCTCACACAACAGCAGACCTCAAAGGATCCTGCCTATTCAAGTGAAAAAGAATGGAATGCAAGAATCATCGACGAAAACAAAAACACAATACGTTCATATTCATATGGTTCAATTCTTCCACCGGAGATTTCATGGAACGGCTCTGACGAAAAGGGAGAACTTGCAAAAGACGGAACCTACATCTACGAGCTTACAGGAAAGGACCTTGCGGGAAACAAGGCAACAGTTGCTTCACTTCCATTTACACTGGACACAAGCAAGACTGAACTCCTTTTGATCCCAAGCCCTGAATACATCTCACCAAACAATGACGGCATCCAGGACAAGACAACGCTTAATCTTACGGCACGTGCCACAAGCGGAATCGATTCTTATACAATCACAATCAGCGACAAGAACGGAAAGGAAGTAAGGTCAATCTCCGGACAGAGCACACTTCCTCCATCAATTGCATGGGACGGAAAGAACGACAACGGTTCAGTTTGCGAAGACGGAACATATTCAATCGTATTCAAGACAGTTGCCAACAGCGGAACTGAAGCAGAATCAGAACCAAAGACTGTCACAATCGATACTGTGGCACCAAAAGTTGAAATCTCCGTACCATATTACATCTTCTCTCCGGACGGACAGAGTACAACAGCCAGCACAAGGCAGGGACTTCCAGTTTCAAGCAAGGATTGTTCAACAGAAGACAAGTGGACGATGGAAATCACCGACAGCAAGAACACACCAGTTCGCACAATCGTATGGCAGAATGAAAGCGGAATAAAAATCACACCTTTCATCTGGGACGGAACCGATGACTCAGGAAACCTTGTTCCAAATGCAAAATATTCATTAAGGGTATTTTCAACAGACAAGGCAGGAAACAGCGGTCAGGCCAAACTCCCAGAATACATCACAGTTGACACACGCGAGACAAAGGCATACATCACCCTTGCCGAAGAATCAATCTGCCCCAACGGAGACGGCGTAAAGGACAAGCAGACATTCAACATCATCACGACACTCAACGAAGGCATAACTGAATGGAACCTTGACGTGCTTGATGAAAACGAAAAGAGCGTACAAAACTGGAACGGCAAGAACGGACAAAAGATTCCTTCATCAATAATATGGAACGGAAAAACCGCTGACGGAACAAAGCCAGCCGAAGGAGTATTTGCAGGCCGCCTTAAGATTTCATACGACAAGGGAAACATTGTAGAAACATATTCACTTCCATTCGTATCTTCAGTTACCGCACCAATTCTGTCTGTCACATCAAGTGCAAATCCATCAAACGGAAAATACTTTAGCCCGGACAACGACGGTTACGAGGATGAACTCAAGATGAGCCTCAAGGCAAAGACCAAGGCAAAGATAAAGTCATGGACACTTGTCGTAAAGGACAGCCGCAACGGAACTGAATTCTGGAGGGCAAGCGGAAAGTCAATGGCAGCCGACAAGGAAGCCGGTACATATTCAGCAAACATCACATGGGACGGTCGTGGAAACAACGGTCAGGTCGTAATGTCCGCCGAAGACTATCCTTATGAATACACTGTAACAGACGAGCTTGGACTTACTTCAACTTACACGGGAATCATTCCTGTTGACGTCCTGGTACTTCTTGAAAACGGTGTACTCAAGATGCAGGTACCTTCAATCGTATTCCGCGGAGATGCAGCAGACTTCCTCCTTACAGGCGAAACTGGTCCCGACGGAAAGACAATTGAAAAGAGCAGCCTTACAAAAGAACAAAAGGCAAACAACATCCGCATCCTGAACCGTGTAGCACAGATTTTGAACAAGTTCGGTTCATACAAGGTAACGGTTGTTGGTCACGCAAATCCGACGAACAAATACGCAGGAAAAGAAGAGGACAACCCGGAAGAAAACGTAGACGGTCCATGGGGAAGAGGCCTAAAGGCACTTTCTCTTGAACGCGCACAATTCGTCCGCCAGTGGCTCATAAGCGAAGGCCACATCTCTTCTTCAAGACTTTCAGCAAAGGGTAAGGGTGGCCTTGAAACAATCGTAGACCCCTACTCCCTCGAAAACCGCTGGAAGAACCGCCGCGTAGAATTCATTCTGGAGAAGTGATTTATTGTATTGTCACACGAATGTGTGAATGTCTAAAAAGTATTGTCATGCCGAACGCCTGTTGAAAGACAGGTGATTCGGTATCTACGACAGATATAACGATGAGATTCCGGATCACACCCGGAATGCCGCTACTAAAAAAACTTAATGGACAATCCATTTAATAAAGGAGGAAATTCCATGAAAAAATTAGTATCGAGATTTGTTTGCCTGTTGATTTTATTTCAGTCCATGTCATTTATTTATTCTCAAAAGTCAACAAATGGTAAATCAAAGCTTTATGTTTGGTCTTTCACAGATGAGATTTATGAATTTCTTAATGATGAAGACTTCGGCTATAAGGCAAGCCATCCAAATGTAGAAATCGAATGCGATTACACACCAACAGATGAGTTTTCCAGAAAATTAGATTCAGCCATTGAATTGAAGGAAAGGATTCCTGATGTCATTACACTTGAGGATACTTTCATACGCAAATATGTTGAATCAGGACTGTTATTGCCGCTCGATGATCTTTATGAAGAAGTTAAAAGCAAAATGGTCGATTATCCCATAAGGGTAGGAAGTTATAACGGTCATGTCTATGCAATGTCATGGCTTACATATCCTGGAGCAATGTTCTACCGCCGAAGTTATGCAAAAAAGTATTGGGGAACCGATGACCCTGCAAAGGTACAGAAAAAAGTTAAGGATTTTGACACCTTCATGGCAACAGCCCGCGAGCTTAACAAGATTTCAAAGGGAAAATGCAAGATGGTATCAACATCGGAAGAACTATTCCTTCCATGCAAGGGGGCAAGAAAAGAGCCGTGGATTGTTGACGGCAATCTCTACATAGATCCAGCAATGGAAAAATACATGGATATGGCAAAGGCATTCTATGATGAAGATCTTGACGCAAAAACAACACAGTGGTCATCTGATTGGTATGCGGGCATGAATGACTCGCTTGAAGATGAAGATGGCAAACCACTTGAAGTTATGGCTTATTTCCTTTCAACATGGGGAGTGGACTATATCCTTAAATATGCAGCATCCAATACTTCTGGAGATTGGGCCATTTGTGCAGGACCTTCTTCATGGAGATGGGGTGGACAATGGATTGCGGCTTACAAGGACACAAAAAATCCTGAAGCAGCAAAGGAAATGATACGCTATCTTACGACAGATGATGAATTCCTTGAATGGGTGGCTCTGAACACCAACGAAGTAGTCGGCAACATCAAAGTTCAGGATAAAGTTAAAGACAGATTCTCCGAGCCATATCTTAAAGGACAAAACTCTTATGAAATTTTCAGTGAATTATCAAAATCTGTCGACGGTTCTCTAGCACAGGAAACAGACGCACTGATTGAAACGTTATGGACTGCCCAAGTAAAAGAATACGCCACTGGAAAGGTAACAAAGAAAAAAGCTCTTAATGCATTCAAAAAGGATGTTTCAAACCATATATTAAAGAAGTAAGGAGGATATACTATGAAAAAGATAGTTTCTAAATTTGTTTGTCTGTTGATTTTCTTTCAGGCAATGTCTTTTGGTTTTTCTGAAAAAACAAATGGCAATACAAAACTTTCTGTATGGTCATTTACAGATGAGATGTATGATTTTATTAATGCTGAAGGCTACGGCTATAAGGCAACCCACCAAGACGTAGGAGTTGAATGCACATTAATTCCTACAGAACAGTTTCCTTCCAAACTTGATTCAGCTATTGCAAGCGGAAAAGGTGTCCCAGATATTATTGTACTTGAAGATGCATTCGTACGCAAATATGTTGAATCCGGACTTTTAATGCCGCTCGATGACCTGTATGAAGAAGTTAAAAACAAAATGATTGATTACCCCATAAAGGTCGGAAGTTATAACGGCCATGTTTATGCAATGTCATGGCATGCATATCCAGGAGCAATGTTCTACCGCCGCAGTTATGCAAAAAAGTACTGGGGAACCGATGATCCTGCCAAGGTTCAGAAAAAGGTAAAGGATCTTGATACTTTCGTTTCAACAGCCAGAGAGCTTAAAAAGATTTCAAGGGGAAAATGCAGGATGTTATCAACATCTGAAGACCTCTTTCTGCCATACAAGGGAACAAGAAAAAAGCCATGGATTGTGGACAACAAACTAAACATAGATCCTGCTATGGAAAAATACATGGATACGGCAAGAATATTCTATGACGAAAATCTTGACGTAAAAACAACACAGTGGTCAGAAGACTGGTATGCAGGCATGAACGACATGCTTGAAGACGAGGATGGCAAACCAATTGAAGTTATGGCTTACTTCCTGCCATCTTGGGGACTCCACTATATCCTTAAATTTGAAGCTTCCAGAACTTCCGGTGACTGGGCCATATGTGCTGGTCCTTCTTCATGGAGATGGGGAGGAGAATGGCTTTCAGCATACAAGGACACGAAAAATCCCGAAGCCGCAAAAGAAATGATACGCTATCTTACGACAGACGACAAATTCCTTGAATCTATGGCCCTAACAAACTGTGAAATAGTCGGCAACATTAAAGTCCAGAACAAAATCAAGAATAGATTTGCAGAACCTTATCTTAAAGGACAAAACTATTACGCGATATTCAGTGAATTATCAAAACCCATCAACGGTAATCTAGCACAGGGAACAGACATGATGATTGAGGCACTATGGTCAGAACAAGTACTAGCCTATGCCAGGGCCGAAAAAACAAAAAAAGAAGCCCTGACCGCCTTTAAGAAAGACGTCGCATATTATCTGGGATATTGATTCGCCCCATAAAAACATTTGACTCTTGCAAACGGCATATAATGATGTATAATATTATCACGCGGATTCGCATGTTGCTTTAACAACAACGTCAAATCCATTCCATACAGAAAGGTCTCGAAGAGACCTATTCGATTTTCCTACGGAAAACCTTTAAAAGAGGAGGATGATATATGAAAAAGTTACTCTCAAGATTTGTCTGTCTGTTGTTTTTTCTTATGGCTATGTCTTTTGCTTATTCAGAGGATTCTGCGGTAGTATTTGATGTCAATTTAATTGGCGGTGAAGAAGTTTTCCTTGGGGTTTATTCTGAAAATGATGCTTTTTTTGCATGCTTTTATGATGGAGGAAAAGCTGAAGTAAATTACCTTTATTGTTCTTCTGATGAATATAGTTCCCTCAAGAAACTGGCTTATGAATGTAATCTTTTAATGAAATCTATCACCACAAAACGTGATTATGACAATAAAAAGATTTACAGTAAAATCATGGATAAAATCAGCAGCTTCGGAGGCCTTTTCTCAGAAGATTATGATTATGTTGATGAAGTTCGCTTTGTAAAGGTTAACATTTATCTTTCTGATTCATATTTTAACAATTTGCTTTACAGTGACAATACCAGCAAATCTGGAAACTCTAATGTGGAAAACAAACTTTCAGTATGGTCATTTACAGACGAAATAGAGGGTTACCTTGATGCTGAAGGCTATGGCTATAAGGCAACACATCCGAATATAGAAGTTGAATACACATATATTCCAACAGGCCAGTTTCCAAGTAAGTTGGGCCCGGTTCTTACCTCTGGAAACGGAACACCAGATGTATTTTGTCTTGAAGACTTTTTTGTAAGAGAATACGTTGAATCAGGTCTTCTTTTACCGCTTGATGATTTGTATGCTCAGGTAAAGGATAAAATGGTAGACTACCCTATGAAAATCGGAAGCTATAACGGTCACGTCTATGCTATGTCTTGGTATGTAAGTCCTGGTGCTGTCTTCTACCGCCGTAGCTATGCAAAGAAGTACTGGGGAACAGACGACCCAGTAGAAGTTCAGAAAAAGTTAAAGGATTTTGATACATTCCTTGCAACAGCACGACAGCTCAAAAAAGATTCGAATGGTAAATGCAGAATCGTTTCAACAACAGAAAATCTCTTTATACCTTTTAAAGGAACGAGGGAAAAGCCTTGGATTGTAGATGATAAGTTATATATAGATCCAGCCATGGAAAAGTATATGAATATGGCAAAGATTTTCCATGATGAAGAGCTTGACGGTCGCACATCACAATGGGCAGAAGGCTGGTATGCCGGTATGAATGACAGTCTCAAGGATTACAAAGGTAATAATATTGAAGTAATGTGCTACTTCCTCCCGACCTGGGGACTTCATTATGTTCTTAAGACTGTTGCTTCAAGAACAGCAGGTGACTGGGCAATGTGTGCAGGACCTTCTTCTTGGAGATGGGGCGGGTGCTGGCTTGCAGCATACAAAGGAACAAAACAGCCAGAAGCAGCAAAGGAAATGATCAGATACATAGCTACTGATGATCAATTTCTTGAATCAATGGCTCTTGCAAGTGGTGATGTGATTGGTAACTTTAATGTTCAAAATAAAATCAAGAATAGATTCTCAGAACCATATCTAAAGAGTCAAAACCATTACGCAGCATTCTGTGATTATTCTAAAACCGTTGACGGCTCACTAACACAAGGAACAGACCAACAGATTGAGGCATTATGGTCAGAAGCAGTATCAGAGTATGTATGGGGTGAAAAGACAAAAAAAGAAGCACTTCAAGCATTTAGGGAACAAGTGTCTATCACGATGGGATATTAATTCACCCTATAAAAGTCTCCGAGTCATCCCAAATGGCACGGAGTGGTGTATTTAGTTGTCACGCGGATTCGAAAAATCTACGATTTTTCTTTAAATATTTGGTGTCTTGTTGATTTGTTTTTCATCGTGCCGTTTGGTCTTACCGATCTTTTCCCTGGATACCAGAAAACTTCCAGTAACAACAGCAACAAACAAAAATCCTTTAAAGGAATTGCGTAGCAATTCCGAATCCGCGTGACTTTTTTCCTCTTGAATCCCCCATCCTTTGGGTATATGCAAAAACTCTTAGTTGTGATAAACTAACACCATGAGCAAAGAAACTATACCATTACGAAAGGATGTGCCCGCGGAATACAAGTGGGACCTTTCTTCGATTTACAAATCTGATGATGAATGGGAAGCGGACCTTAAGGCAATTCCTGCCGCAACGGAAAAACTCGCTTCGTTTAAGGGAAGGCTTTCAGAAAGCAAGGAAGTTCTGCTTGAAGCCCTACAGGCGGATCAGGCACTGGACATGCTTTTGGAAAACGTCTACCACTATGCAAACCTGATTAATGAATCAGACCAGAGCGACAGCAAGGCACAGGACATGGTAAACCGTGCGATGATGGCCTACACTCAGGCGGGTGCGGCAAGCAGCTTTTATGTCCCAGAGCTCCTTTCAATTCCTGATGACAAAATCAACACCTGGATTGAAGGCGATGAATTCAAGGACTTTAAGATTTACGTCAAAAAACTCCTCCACAGAAAACCATACGTGCTTTCAGAAAAGGAAGAAAAGCTTCTGGCACTTCAATCTGAATCGGGACAAACAGCAAGTTCAGCATTCAGCCTCTTGAATGATGTGGACATGAATTTTGGAACCGTAAAAGTTGACGGAAAAGATCTGCCGCTGACACACGGAACATGGAGCAATTTCCTTGAAAACCAAAACCGCGAAGTACGCAAAGAAGCATACGAGAAATTCTATGCAGTATACGAAGGACACGCCAACACGCTTGCAGCACTTTATTCAGGTTCAGTTGCAAACGACGTATTCCATTCACGCGCACGTGGGTACAAATCTACTCTGGAAGCCGCACTCTATGGAAACAAGGTCCCGCAGGAAGTATACACAAACTTAATCGAAACGGTACACAAGAACCTTGATCCGCTCCACCGCTTTTATTCACTCAGGAAAAGGGTGCTTGGAGTTGACGAGCTAAGGCATTACGACGTCTACGTTCCGCTTGTAAAATCAGTCAAGACACACATCACCTACGAAGAATCTGTAGAAATCGTACGCAAGGCGCTGGCAGTTTTAGGAAAGGAATATACAGACACACTGTGCAATGGACTTTTGAACGGATGGGCAGACCGCTATGAAAACAAGGGAAAGAATTCCGGAGCATTTTCTTCCGGCTGCTACAGGGGTTATCCATACATCCTCCTGAATTACGATGACGAGACACTCCGCGACGTTTACACCATGGCACACGAGGGCGGACACTCCATGCATTCATGGTACAGCGTCCACAATAATCCGTTCATGTGCTACGAGTACACGATTTTTGAGGCGGAAGTTGCATCCACATTCAACGAGGAACTTGTATTTGAATATCTTTTGAATGACGCAAAGGAAAAGGGCAACAAGGAACTTGTCAAATACCTTCTTTCCATGAGGGCAAACGACATTCTTGCCACCCTGCACCGTCAGACCATGTTTGCAGAGTTTGAACTCAAGACCCACCAGAATGTTGAACAGGGCATTCCGCTTACAACCGACAGCATCCGTTCAATTTACCGTGAGCTTCTTGAACTTTACTTTGGACCTGAAATGCATTTTGAAAAATCCAGCGACATGGAAGGACTGCGCATCCCGCACTTCTACAATGCATTCTACGTCTACAAGTATGCCACGGGAATTTCTGCATCCCTTGCACTTGCCAAACGTGTTACCACTGGCGGCGAAAAGGAAAGGGACGATTACTTTAAGTTCCTGAAGAGCGGAGGTTCACGCTACCCGATTGAAAGCCTCAAGGTTGCGGGTGTGGACATGACAAGCACGGAACCAGTACAGGCTGCACTTGATACATTCGCGTCTCTTGTGGATCAGCTTGAAAAAGAACTGTAATTCATTCAACTAGTGAAGGTATACCATCAGGAGCATTATGTCACTGTTCCTGATTCCGCTTATTCTTGATGCCTGGCCAAGGGTAAGCGGACGTACCTTTTCCAATTTGCCACGGCTTTCAGCACTCAATGCAACAACCTTGCCGTAATCAAAATTGGCGGGGATTTTTGCATTTTCCATGCGGTGAAGTTTTGCGACACGGGCATCCTGCTTTTCTATGTAATAGCGGTACTTGAAGTCTTCCTGAGCGAGAGTCCATTCAAGAGCAGTAAAGTCACCCGGGTTTTCCGCATTCGGATGTGAATCAAGATATTTCATCGCAGCATCAACTGCCTCATATTTTTTTTCAAGGGCTTCCATCTGGGCCTGTGTTATCAAACCAACCTTATATCCCTTTTCCCTCAAGCGTCTGTCGCAGGTATCATGTCGCAGCTTTAAGCGGTATTCTGCACGAGCCGTAAACATCCTGTAGGGTTCCTTTGTTCCAAGCGTTACAAGATCGTCGATTAAAACTCCGATGTATGCCTCGTCACGACCAAGAATCAGAGGTTCATATTCCGGAATCTTATTGAATGTATCATATCCGGCGCTTGCCATTTGGTTTTCGATTTTCTTTGACAGGGCCAAGGTTTCCCTTTCAGATATTTCCGCAAAGAGCTTTAAGTCTGCGTCATCCATCCTCATCTTAGCCTGAAAATGTCCCGGCTCACATGTAGAAGGAGAAGCCCCCAAACTTGAATCTGAATTACACAAGGGACCGCAGAGGGAAATGTGGCTTCTTGCATAGAGGCCTGCATTGATTCCCGCAACAAGTCCCTGCCCCGCCGCTTCTTCATATCCGGAGGTACCGTTTATCTGCCCCGCATTAAAAAGCCCCGCAACCCTCTTTGTCTCAAGGGATGGGAAAAGCTGGGTCGGCTCAACATAATCGTATTCAACCGCATAACCCGGGCGGCTTACAGTACAGGTTTCAAATCCAGTCATCGTGCGAAGGAATGCATCCTGAACTTCTTCCGGCAGAGATGATGACAAACCGTTAAGGTAAATCTCGTCAGTTTCAAGTCCCTCCGGCTCAACAAAAATCTGATGCCTCTCCCTTTCCGGAAAACGCATTACCTTGTCTTCGATGGAAGGGCAATACCGAGGACCCACTCCATGAATCTTTCCCGAGTACAGCGGAGAACGAGAAATGTTGTTCCTGATTATTTCGTGCGTACGCTCGTTCGTGTAGACCATGTGGCATGGAACCATGGGGCGTTCAACTTTTTCGTCATCAAAACTGAATGGAATTACTTCTTCATCCCCGTCCTGAATTTCAAGCTGGGAAAAATCAACAGTGTGTCTGAGTATTCTTGGTGGAGTTCCAGTCTTTAACCTGCCCGTAGTAAAGCCAAGACGGTTCAGGCTTTCGGTAAGACCAAACGCACCCGCTTCCCCCAGACGGCCACAAGGAGCATCGTATTCGCCGATAAAAATGCGTCCACCCAAAAATGTGCCCGTGGTCAATACAATTGAACGCACAGGTATGATTCGTCCGCGTTCTGTTACAAGGCCGATGACCTTCTGCCTCATTGAACTTTTTGATGCGGCCGTTGCATATTTGTAAGTTGAATCAATCCTTTTTTCCCCGGGTATGCTTCCGACTTCTGCCTGCGGTTCCGAATTTTGCGGCAATGGAGTTGAAGAAGATGTTGTAAGTATGTCGACGACCGTATCCATAAGAGTGCTAAGGTTTTCTGTGGTTTCAACGGTTTTACGTGCAAGCTGTGAATACAAAACCTTGTCCGCCTGAGAACGTGGTGCCTGTACCGCCGGTCCCCTGCTCCTGTTAAGAAGCCTGTACTGAATCATTGAACGGTCAATCAGCTTTGCCATGGTTCCGCCAAGGGCATCAATCTCACGGACAATGTTTCCCTTTGCGATTCCACCGATGGAAGGATTACAGCTCATTCTTGCAACCGCATCCAGAGACTGTGTAATCAAAACTGTCTTTAAGCCCATGCGCGCACAGGCAAGAGCTGCCTCTATTCCCGCATGCCCCGCCCCAACAACGGCGACATCAAATGATTCATAAAACGACATGAGCAGAGTATAGCGGATTTTGTGGATAAATTCAATTATGCGACTTTTTGCAGAATCCTATGCCTTAAAATCAATTTCAGTTTTATGAAGATTATTTCCTCCCCCCCCAATTGATTTTTTTGTGCTTTTGTATATACTAGAGGCACTTTCAAATCATCTTTTTTAGAGGCATAAAATGAATAATGCAAAACCAAAGGTCAATCGTTCGCTCAACTACAAGATTGCTGTAACGGGCATATTCGGGGCGCTTTCGCTTGTCCTTATGTTTACTCATCTTGGATACATTTCTATCGGCGGCTTTATTGCCATTACAATCATGCACATTCCTGCAATTCTTGCAACGATTCTTGCGGGACTTATTCCGGGTCTTGGTGTTGCACTCATCTTTGGCGTAACAAGTTTGATTCAGGCTGTAATTTCCGGGGGCGGCTCTAACCCATTCTTCCTGAATCCAATGGTTTCCATCGTACCGCGCCTTATGATTCCGGTGGTCACTTTCCTCATCAACAAACTTTTCAACGCAATTCCTAAAATGCCACGCGTCATCAGCGGAACAATTGCATCTGCATTCGGGACGCTTACAAACACGGTCTGCGTAATGGGTGCCATCTACATCTTCTATGCAAATGATCTGATTGTCGGAATGACTGAAACTCTTTCTAAAATGGGATTTGCAGTAGAAGGCCTTTCGGGCGTCAAAGGATATCTCGTAATTCTTGGTGCAACCCTTCTTACAAACGGCCTCTGGGAAATCGTGGGTGCCGTAATTTTGACTGCCGCAATTCTTGGAAGCATCTATCTGGTAGAAAACAAAAAATCAAAACTCAGCAAAATGGACCGCTAGATTCACTTACTGCCACATGGATTAAATGCAAAATACCCATTTACCAAACATTTGATTATTACAAATCCATGTGGTCTTCTGAATTATTCACTTCTAACCTTGACACTTAGTTATTCCGGTTATACAATAAAATATGTGCATCACAAAAGGAGTTAGTATGAAAAAGATCTTATTATCGGTCTTGGCCTGCGCAGTTTTATTTGGACTTGCCGCATGTAAAGAAAAAACAATCCCGGAATTGGCAGCAAAACACAATCTGGAAATCGGAACAGCCGTTGGAAATGATTTTTATTCACCTGAAGGACAGGAAAGAATCAAGGATTTTTCCAGCGTAATCGTTGCTGAAAACGCAATGAAATGGGCCAACCTGCGTCCAAATCAAAGATTCTGGAACTGGAATGACGTAGACAAAATGGTTGAGTTCGGACAGGAAAACAAAATCACCATCAAATTCCACACCCTCTTCTGGCACAATCAGAATTCCTCTTTCTTGAGCTCGATGAAGACAAAAGAAGATGCCACAGCCATGATGGATGACCATATCAAAACAATCTTGGAACGCTACAAGGGAAAGATTGCATATTACGATGTCGTAAACGAAATGTTCGAGGAAGACGGTTCTTTCCGCAAGACAATATGGTACAACCTGATGGGAGAAGATTACATCGCTCATGCCTTAAAGACAGCAAGGGCGGCGGATCCTGATGCAAAGCTATATTTGAATGAATACAACAACGAAAATCTTGGAAACGCAAAAGCTGACGCAATGTTCAACCTTGTAAAGAAATTTGTTGACGAAGGAGTTCCAATTGACGGAGTTGGAATGCAGCTTCATCTTGCAACAGACCTTCCATTTGACAAGGAAGCGATTCGTGCAAATGTAAAGCGCTATGCCGATATCGGTATTGACGTTTCATTTAGTGAAGTTGACGTAAGGATGCCGGACAGAAAGGCAAAGGATGAAAGTGAAATCAAAAAGCAGACGGAAATCTACACCGCCCTTATTGACATTGCAAAGACAGAGCCTAATGTCAAAACCTTTATCGTTTGGGGTCTTAGCGACAGGGATACATGGGTGCCGGGAACATTCCCAGGCTATGGAAACCCCTGCATTTACGACAACACCTATACAAAAAAGCCTCTTTACCAGGCAATCAAAGACACACTCAAATAAAAACCATTGTCATGCTGAACGCCTGCCTACAGACGGGTGATTCAGCATCCTGCCATTCAACATCAAGATTCCGGATCGAGTCCGGAATGACCCTCACTGTCATGCTGAACTTGATTCAGCATCTTTCTATGTAATGTTAAGATTCCGGATCAAGTCCGGAATGACTTTCACTGTCATGCTGAACTTGATTCAGCATCTTTCTGTGTAATGTCATTTACTATCTATCGCTTTAAAATAAAAAAACTCTCTGCTTCCAGAGAGTCATGTACGCCCCCTGCTGGGTTTGCCCTCCATTGCCAATCCTCCTGTTTGTCAATTCCGGGCCGGCTACTGTCGCTGTCGCCGCCCTCCATGGCGGCTTTTCCTCCCACCTGGTCGGCGCGACATCCGCTTCAAACCCAGCGTTTTGTTGTCTTTCTGTTCATTCCTTTAAAATAAAAAAGCCCAATCTTTCGATTGGGTTTATTCGCCCCCTGCTGGGTTTGAACCAGCGACACACGGATTAACAGTCCGTTGCTCTACCACCTGAGCTAAGGGAGCATCAAGTGAATGTATATATACTATAGAAAAACTGAAAAAATGTCAATAGCTTTTGTTCAAATGTGAGGAAGGATCCGCACCTTGTATGGGGGGCTGTAACTTGGTATAATCTTTGTATGTTATAATGTCATAGGGGGATGGGATGAAACGTATTGGGATTTTATTTCTTTGCTTGCTGGGGACCTTTAACATTTGGGCGGCCTCGCCTGAGCTCAAGAACATGCTTCCGTTGAATTATGCTAAACTCAACAGGCTTTCTGACTCACAAACGGAAGAACTTGTTCAGGACTGTACTGCTTTACTTGAAAACTCCAAAAAAACTTTTAATCTTGGGACCGATTTTTCTTATTATACCGCATACACGCAGCGTGTTGGTGACAGGCTTTTTTACCGCGTGTTTGTTACTTCCAGCGAGCTTGGACTTAGCGGCCAATGGAAAGTGGAAGACTGCCAGCTGTCTGAATCCGAATACTATTGGCTTTCCTCTCCTGTCAATTCTATCCTTCAGGTTATACTTGAAAAAAAAGGAAAGGACTATTCTTACATTGCGGCGGATGTTTTTGGGCAATGGCAGAATCTGGGGCTGAACGGACTTAACGTATACTATTCTGATTTTCTTTTGTTCAGTGCAAATGATGATGTTGCCGTGATTCATGGCACTTTCTCCCTTCCTGTTGCAATCGGCATGATGAAGGATGGCCTTACGAAAATCAGCCCACGCACACGGAACGGTCATTACTATGCAAAACAAAGCGCACAATATACCCAGATAAACGCTAACGGCGGGTCCAATGTTTTTTCCAATGACAAATTCATTCTGACCATATCTGCATCCGATTTCCTTGTTGATTCAAATGTTCCACTGCGACATTCGATTCTTTCTGCATTCGACGGGGACCCGAACACATGCTACAGGGAAAATGCGGAGGAAAATTTCATTACGCTTGCGTTCAGCTTTAAGACGGACACTGCATGGACCAAGAAAAACGGCAAACTCAGGATTAAAGAGGCCCTTATAATAAACGGAGACGCATCTTCAAGGAATGCATATTTCGGATCAAACAGGATTGCGGCCCTTACTGCAGAGGCAAGCGAGAACAGTAATTCAGCACGAAAGGAAACATATACCTTCACACTGAATGACTACCAGTTTGGATCACAGAGCGTATTTCTTCCGTTTACAGAGGGGAAAAATTATTACGTCATCAACACCACCAAGATTTACAAGGCAGATGCTGATGACGCATGTATGAGTGAATTCAACCTTAAGACTCAAAACATCGGCTGGCTGTTTGCAGGAAAATGAATCCTGTCAGTCTGATATTCTAGTCCTCAAAGCGGGTCATTTCCTTGTTGCCCTTGAACTCTCCCTTGATTACTTTGTCGGTATGTCCAACGTGACCGATCTCGTAGGCAACCATGTCGGGGATTCCGGCCTTGTGGTATTTCTTTGCATTCTTGTTGAACATCTTAAGAACCTCTGGGGCATCCTTTTTGCTTACGGCAAGCACAAAACCGATTCCCATGTTGAATGTAGAATACACGTTCTTTGGGTCTGCGCCACGACGGATAAGCTCATCATAAATTGAAGGAACCTTCCAGCTGTTCTTTTTGATTACCGCAACAAGCTGCTTTTTGCCTTCTTTTGCGTGTGGGAACATGCGGGGAACATTCTCGTAGAATCCGCCGCCTGTGATGTGTACCATTCCGTGAACTGAAGAGCGGTATTTCTTGAGCACTTCCATGACAGGCTTTACATAAATGCGTGTTGGTGTAAGAAGAACCTCACCGATTGATTTGTTTGTTTTCTTTCCGTTTTCGATGAACGGGTCCTTGAAATTCTTTACGAGCTTACGGATAAGTGAAAAACCGTTTGAATGAACTCCTGTAGAAGAAAGGCCAATCAGAACGTCTCCTTCCTTGATTTTGCTTCCGTCGATGATGTCTGACTTTTCTACAATTCCAACACCGAATCCCGCAAGGTCATATTTACCTTCGTCATAGAATCCGGGCATTTCGGCAGTTTCTCCGCCAAGAAGGGCACATCCGCTTTCCACACATCCGTCGGTAACCCCCTTTACAAGTTCACCCGCAACCTTTGAATCCAGCTTTCCGCATGCAATGTAGTCAAGGAAAAATGCCGTCTGAACTCCGGAGCAGAGAATGTCGTTTACGCTCATGGCAACACAGTCGATTCCAACAGTATCATAGATGCCCAGCTTGAAAGCAATGTCCAGCTTTGTTCCGACACCATCCGTACCGCTTACAACAACCGGATTCTTCATTCCCTTAGGAACTGCGAACATTCCATTGAATGCACCAAGGTCTGTAAGCTGACCGGGGATTCTTGCACGCTGTGACTGCTTCTTGTATTTGTCCACAGCCTTGTATCCCTCGTTCACATCAACACCGGCTTTCTTGTAATCAATAGTCTTTGCCATTTTCTGCTCCTGTAAAAAAGTTCACGGCTCCTGCCATGTTTTTATGGATTTAATATATCACAAATATTTTTTTTATGGAAGTTCCCTTATTTTTATGCTATACTAAAACCATGGAAATTATTCGTGCTTCTGTCTTGGGCTACTGCATGGGAGTTGAACGCGCTGTTAATGTGGCACTCAAAACCATTGGCGAAAAAAAAGACAGTGACGTAAGGCTCTACACTTTTGGTCCACTCATTCACAATCCTCTTGTCTTAAGGCAATTGGCTGATTCTGGAATGAACGTACTTTGTGAAGATGACATAAAGAACATAAATGAAGGTGATGCCGTTGTAATCCGCGCACACGGAACCACAGCAAGGAACATTGAGCTGCTCAATGAAAGGGGCGCACTCATAGTTGACGCAACATGCCCCAGGGTCAAGCAGAGTCAGAGGCGTGTCGAAGAATGGTCAAAAAAAGGATATGACATAATCATTGCGGGAGACAGGGATCACGGTGAGGTAAAAAGCCTTGAGGGATTCTTTGATTCAAGCAAGGGAGGAAAACTTTTTGTCGTTCAAAGCAGTGACGAGGCGGAGAACATTCCACAAAGAAAAAAAACTGCGCTCATATCACAGACCACCTTCAGTCCGCAAAAATACGATTCGATAATCCACATCATTCAGGAAAAAGATCCTGATGCGGTCATATTCAATTCAATCTGCAGGGCCACGCTTGAAAGGCAGGAATCACTTGAGGAACTTGCAAAAAAAGTTGAAGCGGTTCTGGTCGTCGGGGGAAAGCAGTCTGCAAACACAAGACAGCTAAAGGAACTCGCACTCAAGTTCTGTCCGCACGTGGAATTGATTGAGGACGAAAGCGAGATACCACAAGAGTTTTATTCATTTTCAAAAGTGGGAATCACCGCCGGAGCCAGCACACCGTTATTTTCCGTAGAGGCTGTTGAAGCAAAGCTAAGGCAATCAAGTCATTAAGACAAAAGTTAAATTCCAAAACAAAACGCAGGCCAAAAAAAAATCCACCCCACAAAAGCGGGATGGATGTAATTTACATTAAAACAGCATTATGCCATTGAAAGGCCAGCTTTCTTTTCGGGATGTGGACGTGTATGTTTTGCCCATTCTCCACCCTGCCACTTGCGCCTTGTCCAGTTGATAAAGCCAGAGCTGATGAAGATTGAAGAATAACAACCAGAAATCAAACCGATGGTCAATACGATGGCAAAGCACTGGATTGATCCTGTTGTGAATACCCACAATGAAATTGAAGCAAACAAAGTCGTAATCGTTGTGATGATTGAACGGCTTAATGTTCCAGACAGTGATGCATTGATGATGTCTGTAAAATTCTTTGTCTGCATTGTCTTGATGTTCTCGCGCATACGGTCCAGGATAACAACAGTTGCGTTGATTGAGTAACCGAAGATTGTAAGTACGGCTGCAAGTGTTGTTGTAGAGAATTCAATCTGGAACCATGAGATGAACGTGAACATGATCAGGAAGTCATGAATCAAGGCGATAACTGCACCAAGAGCGAAATCCCAGTGGAATCGGATTGTTGCATACAGCCAGATCAGGAAAACGGTAACAACAGAAAGAATTATTGACCTAAGCAAGAGTGAAGAAGACCATGATGAACCTACAAAGTCCTGCTTTACAACCGGAACATTGTTTGTCCCGAACTTTGACTGCAATGCACTGATTATAGATGACTGAAGTTCCTGACTGCTTGTGTTTTCATCCTTGCTTGTCTTTGCACGAATCTGGAAACTGCGGTCTGTAACGCCACCCAATTCCTTGACTGAAACATCAAGATTACTAAGGGCCTCACGGACTTCATCGATAGTAACCGGATTAACTGAAGGAACATACATCTTGAACGGTACGTCAGAAGAAAGGCGTGCTGTTGCGACACTGTTTGCAAACAGGTCATAAGAATCGCGGTCACCCTGCTCGATTACTGTTGCCGTAACACCGTCAACTGTACTCAATGCAGAAGCCATCTTTGAAACCGTATTGTTCTCGCCGAATGTGAATGAACGTGTCTCGTTATCTGCACCGGCACCACTTATGACAAGACTCAAGCTTGTGTTGTCAATCTCGACAGAAACAGATGCTGAGCCTGAATAAGTGATTTCCATGGCACACGGAGCCACACGAACTTCCTCTACCAGACCAGGAACGAAATCGATGCTGAAATTAATTCCCCTGACAAACATGCCGACAACACCGGCGATGATTACACAAAGTGACAAAATGGCACAGGGGAGGAATGCCTTGTTGAATTTAATAATCTTTTTCATTGTTTAATCCCCCATCCGATGCTGACTCTCTTCTTGTGGAATGCCTCTGTTCCAACGTCAAAGATAAGGCGTGAAACTACGAGAGCCGTAAACACTGTGGAAGCAACACCGATTGCAAGGCTGTATGCGAATCCCTGGATTGAACCTGAACCAAGCTGTGACATGAATGCAGCTGCGATGAATGTCGTGATGTTGGAGTCCAGAATTGCCCAGAAAGCATTTGAGAATCCGGTAGCAATTGCGGCTGCCCTGTCTTTTCCAAGCTTAAGCTCTTCCTTGATGCGCTCGAATATGATTACGTTTGCGTCAACTGCCATACCGATTGTAAGGATCATACCGGCAATAGACGGCAATGTGATTGTAAAGTTAAATCCGGAAAGAATACTGAACATGATGTAAAGGTTCAGGATCTGTGCAACACATGCGTTTATACCGGCACCCTTGTACCAGATGAGCATAAAGAGCATGATTGCGGCAAGACCGATTGCAATGGCCATAAGACCCTGACGGATTGCCTTTTGTCCAAGAGATGAACCAAGAACCTGCTGGCTTTCTACTTCAAGAGGAACGTCAAGCCATGCTGTCTGAAGAACTTTCTCCAGGTTTTCTGCTTCCTGCTGGCCGAATCCTGTGATTGCGATTGAACCACCACGGATGGCCTCGCGGATTACTGCGTTTGACTTTACACGGTTGTCGCTTATGATTGCAAGACTCTTGTTTACGTTTTCAGCCGTAAAATCACCGAAGATGATTGTTCCCTCGGAATCAAGAGTAAAGCTTACCTGCGGACGTCCTGTAATGCCCTCTGAACCAACCTGAGCTGACTTGATGTGCTTTCCGTCAAGAACGATTTCCTTCTTTACAACAAGGTAACCATCCCTCTGGTCAAGTCCATATTCATCAGTTGAATATACTCCAAGAACCTCACAGTCTTCCGGAATAATGGAAGAATTGATAAGGCGTCCCTGGCTGTCAAAAGTATTGGCACGGTTAGCGGCATAATAAGAATTAAACGATTCACTTGCCTCAGTATCAACAAGGCGGAAATTAAGGATTCCGCGTCCCTGAATGATTGAGTTGATCTGATCAGCTTCTGCGCTTCCAGGTATTTCTATGTAGATGCGGTCATCACCCTGCTGCCTGATTGTTGGAGAAGAAAGACCAAAACGGTCAATGCGTCCGGAAAGGGTTTCAATAGCCTGAGCCATTGCATTTACCCTTAGGGTTGCATCATCAATATTGCTGTTCTCATCTTTTCCTGCAACAACTGCATCAAGGTCTGCCTTTACGATGACGTTCATACCACCGCTCAAGTCAAGACCAAGCTTAACAGAATTCTTATATGTGTTCTTGTTGTCAAGAATCTGATCCCTGTAGTGACCTTCAATAGCAGTGCGCAATTCATCCTCACTGGAGAAAGAACGCATTACGTCAAGAAGACCCACATTTTCCGGGAGTTTTGAACCCATTGCCTTGTAGTTCTTTTTTGCAAGCTTAAGAAGCCACTTTTGATCCTGTTCAAGAGGAGCATTTTCATCAGCCTTAACCTTGGCCTTTAATGCCTCAAGATCATCAGTTGCCTTAACATTTGAATAATCCTTGATATTTTCCAGCGAGCTCAATGCAAGTGCCTGGTCTTCCTTTGGTGTAAGCGCATACCATTTGATGGATGGCCACAGGAATACAAAACACAGCGCAAGAACTGCCAGAACCAAAATGAAACGACTGCGCTTATTCATCTTTGTCTGCCTCTGAGTCCGAATACTTTTCTTCGTCCTTATCTTTAATCTCTGCTACGATTGAATCGTCCTTTGATTTTTTGCCGAACAGACCTTTCTTTTCCTTTTCTGGTTCTGCGGCTGTAGCAGGCTTGTCAACAATTACTGTTGCAATTGCAGTGCGGTTGAATTCAATGCGTGTGCTGTCATCAACCTTAATGATAACGGTGTTTTCCTTGGTAGAAGCTACTGTACCGTGAATACCGCCGATAGTAACAACTTTGTCACCCTTCTTAAGGGCCTCAATCATCTTCTGGGTTTCTTTTTGCTTTTTATTCTGCGGACGGATCATCAAAAAGTACATGATGAGGAGAATCAAAATCAACGGTAAAAATGTAATCATACCGCTCATTCCTGTACCAGGTTGACCTGCTGCAGGAGCATTTTGCAGAAACATTGGAACAAAAGATATCATAATGGTTTCCTTCCTTTTTTTTAAAGAATATAGTGGTGATAAAGAATATCATTATTTTCATTCCATGACAAGAGGTGAAAGTAATTATGGTTAAGAATTATTCCCAGCGTTTTCTTTCCGGATATTTTGTATAGTAGTTTTCCTTATCCTCGTACATTTTTTTATCAGCTTTGGTCATTACAGAAAGGATATTGTTGCAGTTTTCATCAAAACAGGCTCCAACGGCAAAAGAAACCGTCTCGCTTTTTTCTATTTGACTGCGAAGTTCCCTTATCTTGCGGTCCAGTTCCGAGGCAGTTGTTCCTATGCTAAGAACCATGAATTCATCCCCACCGGCCCGATAAATCTCATCCTTGGGAAAAAGCTTCTTTAACATTGAAGCTGCTTCCTTTAACAGCATGTCACCGGCAAGGTGTCCGTGCAGGTCATTCGTCTTCTTAAGCCCGTTCAAATCCGTAAAAACAATCCCGATCGGCTTGTCCTTTTCTCCACCGGCTGCAATCTCATCAACACGGTTGTTCATCTCGTTACGGTTCATTACGCCTGTAAGTGAATCCATGGTGCTAAAAAAACGCATGCGGTCAAGAAGAAGATAATTTGAAATCTCGGAGGCAATGATAAAGGCAGTAAGCTCAAGCGTTTCCTTTATGTGGACTGCGTTTTCAACCGCAAAATTTGTCGCCCAGATATAGCCCATAAGGTTTCCGTTTGTCTTTAGCGGAAAAAGGACCATGCTTTCTACGCTTGAAATCTTAAGGCTTTCATACCACACCTTGTTGCGCGACTTGACATATTCCCAGTCGATCGGATTCTTTATGATGAGGCAGTTGCTTCCCCCGATTACGTTCTCCCATGTTTCCGCAATGTCATAAAATTTGTCGTCCATCCAGTTGTCATTTGAACGGAAAGCTTCCCTGTCAAAAAACGACTCTCCCAAAAGCCTGCATGTGCGGTCCTGGGAATTCATCAGCATTATGCAGCAGTATTTTGCATCGCATATTTCCCTAAGCTCGTTTATTACATCCTTGATTGCCGAATCAAAATCATCCGTACTCTTAAGCTTAAGACATGCCTCCAGAACATCAGAGGAAGTCTCGTAAGAAATCGTCGTCATCTTTTCGGTATTGGGCTTTTGTGTAACTTCCTGGGTATAAGAACAATAGGCAAACTTTTCGTCCTCATATTCAAGCGGCATTGAAAAAATATTGAACCAGAAATCATAGCGCTCAGGATGAACATAGGAATGCTGGGGCTGTTTTAAAATGGCACTACGGTAGCAGAAATCCTCGAAATTCAGGTCTTTGGTAAAATAAAGCTCATATTCGCTGTTGGGAATGAATTTGCTCATGAGGAGTCTTGGTCCGTTTCCGTCCCTTTCCACCGAGTCAATATATGGTTTATTTCCGGTTACAATCCTGATCTTTCCATACCCGCCGTCTGGAAGTTTTTCAACCGAAATAATACAGGTGGAGGTAGAAAAAGCATCAACAAATCCCTGAAAATCCATTCTTATCGTCCAAATTCCTCAGATTATTATATATTATAACACAGGCCCCTAGAATTCACAATAAAAAAATCAAATTCTGCATGCAAAATCAGAAATTACAGGATATCGTAAAAAAACACGTTTGCAGCGTCATTCTTTAAAATGTTGACTTATTTTCCTATTGAATACAGCTCTATCGATTCGTCCTGAAAGTTGCTGAAGCACAAAAAGCTTTCATCGGGGCTTACGTCAAGGCCTGTGGGCTGGTTTCCGCCGTTCAGGATTTTTACCACACTCATGTCGCGTGTGTCGATGACATAAATCTTTCCGTCCTGGGGTGACCTTTTGGTGTAATCCTGGGGATTGTTGGGGCCACGGCAGGAGACAAAGAGGTAGCGGTTATCGTAAAGATCAATCGTATTGGGATTGTTGAATACCTTGAGCGTCGAGGTAATCTTGAACGATGCAATGTCAAACTTTAGGACGTTCCTGTGGTACATGTCGCTGATGTAGGCTGTGGTGTGCTCGTCGTTTACCACGATGTGCCTCATTGCCGCATTCTGAACCTTTATGCTCTTTTCCTTTGTGCCGGTGGAAGTGCTGAACTGCTGTATGTCCCCGCTGTCAAACGAAAGGCTGATGATGGATTCGCCCTTGTTGATGAAAAACAGGCCTCTGGGAGATTTTCCCGTCTTGAGCTTCCTAAGCACCTTTCCGCTGTCATAGTCAATCAGGGAAACGTCGTTGCTGAGCCAGTTGGATACCGCAAGCATGTTCTTTTCGCTTGAATATGCAATGAACTTGGACCATTCACCGTCCGTACTGATGGCCCTCTTGTATTCAAAGCCCGGATATGAGTATTCGTAAATCTTGCCTGTAGTCATCTGGGAAACAAAAAAGCTATTTTTCTCGGGGATGAAAAGGCATTCCGCAAATCCAACCTTTGAAGCTTCCGGGGGATTAATCCTCCTTATTACCTTCTTTAGCTCAACAGAAAAAATGTCAAAGCCGTTGTCGTCCAAAAGCGGCAGAATCACATACTTGTTGTCCGGAGAAAACACGACCTGCTTGGGCTGCTTTCCGCACTTGTATTCCCCGATTTTTGTAAGAACCGGCTGAGAGAAAGCCACGGCAAAAGAAAAAAACATGGCCACAGCCAAAAAGCATTTGCGAATCTTATTATTGAACATGATGATCTCCTGATTTTTACATAATAGGACATAGAGATTCTTTTGTCTATTGAAAAATGGGGCGAAATGTTATATTTTTAAACCATGACTGAACTGGACTTTCTCTGTGGGGAAATAGCAAAACGATACGGAAACATCACGCGAACTAGGGGACCATTCCTCTATACGGAAAAAAACGTACGGCTTATAGACCTTTTTCAGGAAAACGGAAAGGCAATTCTGGGCTGGGGCGGGAACTCTGCTTTTACGATGTTCAAGAACACCCTGAACCGTGGAATTACCGGAAGCTATGACACTGCATACAAAAACAGGATTCAAAAGGCGGTTTCGGATTTACTCGGCGACCAGAGGACTGTCTATCTGTTCAGCGACAAAAAATCTGCACTGGATGCGGCCATTTCAATCTGCCCGGACAACACTTCAATTTACAGGCCATGGACTCAGGCGGCACCAAACTGGAGCGACATCGACTGTGTACTGATCTGCCCTCCCCTTCCATGGAGTTTGGACTGCCATATCGTTGCATTCAAAGCCGGAATGAAAAACGAGGACATGCTTTTAAAGGCGCAGGAATCATTCCACACCGCAAGATTTCCCGCACCACTAAGCGCCGCAATTTCACGTTCAATTTACAATCTGATAAAGGCACTTCAGGAACGATCGGAAAAGGACTGGTTCATCTACGACAAGGCCCTTACACCGTACTGGGAAAGGAAAGGCCCTTACTTATACATAAAAAAAGAAATAATCCCGGAAGAAAAATACAAGGATTTCATATGCCATTGTCTGGACAACTCTGTGGTAATAAATCCATACTATGACCAGGCTTCAATTGTTCCATTTGGAGCGGACAGGGGCGTGTTTTCTTCCCTTGTAAAAAACCCATTTGTCGGAGAAAAAAAATGACACAAACTCAATTAACACTTTATATAATCAGACTGGTACTCGGCGGGCTTGCAACTTTTTTTGCGATTCTTGTATGGGGAAAAACAAGGGATTCGGCATGGATGTGCCTTATTGCAGGCATAGTCCTTGAATACTGCGGCACCGTCTATAACATGTTCCTTGATTTTGGCGTAGTATTCAGCAGTGACCTGTCGGTAGCTGGCATTCCGCTTACAACCATACTGTTTACCGTAGTGCCACCGCTGTTCTTCATCCTCGCATTCATAATGATTTTGATAAGAAAGAGGTAGGATTCTAAACTCACCTGAAAGTCACACGGATTCTGGAAAGCGAACCCAGCCTTGCGGCAAGAAAGGTTTTCCATGATTAAATCCGTATGACTGATTAAAGTTCCTTACCTCATCTTTTTCATGCCGCCGTTCCTGCCTTCATTTTCTCCCCTCATGCCAGGTTCAGGCCTTTCACCCTTCATGCCTTTTCCTTCAAATCCTTCCGGCATCATGTCGGGGTTAAATCCATCCGGGGAAAAGTTTCCGTCGCCAGCCCTTGCTCCACCCATTCCAAAGCGTCCGAATCCGCCTTCCGCCGCTCCTGAACTGTAGACGAAGCTACCTTCCTCAGTACTAATGCTTGTGTCTCCGCTTCCTCCGCTTACAGATGGCATTGAAGTGTAAAGGCCGTAATAGTTTTCTCCGCCGCTTACTGTGACTCCGCTCTTTACACTGTATGTCTTTCCCGTCTCAAGATTAGGCGAGCTGATTGTGACAAGCCCGTAGGATATTCCGCTGGGTATGGTAAAGGCAAATACCGCTTTTCCGGAAGAGTCTTCCACAGCCATTGTAGTGCCGGCTTTTCCCGCAAGAGAAGAGCCGAGTACGAAGACATTCTGGCTGTTGTTTTTGTTGGAGCTTGAAGCGTATGACTTTGAAGCCCCGCTTATTCCAGCCGCAACTCCACCGGTAAAGGTCAAGTCTCCGTCGCAGTCGAATCCGTCCTCGCTGCCCAGAGTTGAAAGGGCCACTAAGGTTCCACCGCTAATGTTTATGTCTCCGTTTGAGTCAATGCAGTCTCCCCTTGAGCTTGAGGCGTAGATCTTGCCACCGCTGATGTTTACGAATGCCCCACCGTCACGGCTTGCGTTTATGCTGTCGTCCGTAGTCCTGATGACGAAATTACCGTCCTCAATTACCACGCCCAGTTTTCCTTCGATTCCTTCCGGGCTGGAGCTTTCCTTTTCCGTCACTTCAATTCCATCGGAATCATAATATGTAACGTTGCCGCTCCATTCATCATCTATCACCTGTCCGCTTGTGGTGATGTCAAAGTTTCCTCCTGTGATTACGACGACCGGCTTTGGATCATCATCCGTAGATTCAGTTTCCGCGTCTTCCTCTATGTCCCATTTTGCGCTGATTGCCTTTCCGGTAGTCTTGATGTTTATGTTGCCGCCTGAAATATAGATGAATCCTTCTCCGGGGTTCTCCTCGTCACCTTCAACTACGATTCCACGGCTCTGGTCGTTTGTGTGTGTTCCTGTACCGTCCAGGTTGAGTGTACCGCCTTCCATCACAAAACCGTTCTGGCTCCTGACGCAGTTTCTTCCAGAAGAATTGACCGTGACCGTTCCTGAGATGACGTGGATGTAATCCTTTGCATAGATTCCGTGTTTGTATCCTTCATTAACAGAGAGGCTTCCACTTCCAGAAATGATGAGGGAACCTTTTGTGTAAAGAGAGCCTTTTGTGTCTTTTCCCTGCGCCCATTTTTCTGTAAGCTCAGCACCATCCTCCGCGGTTCCAGTGTAAGAGGCCGTGTAATAGTCAGCTCCCTCACTCTTACTGTAACCTGTACCGTATACGCGGCCATCAGTCAGGGTACTGTTTCCGTTCAGCACAAGATATGTTGATGCTGCTTTTGAGACATTTATCGGGGCATAGTTTGCACTTGTGATTGACGCAGAGTTTAACTCAAGAACCAGGCTTGAATTTTTTTTAGGTTCAATCTCCACACTGCCTTTTTCCAAAGTTCCGCTCAAAACTATTTTTACGGCAGATTCTTCTGAAGTGACTTTGATGTATGTTCCCGTCGCATCACTTACCTCTGCTTCTAGGGAAATGTTTTCATTCAGCTCTGCTTTTTCACCTATTGCAAGAACCTGGGATGCCGAACTGTTTTGTCCATAAGTCAGATTACTCAAATTCAGATAAATAGTGCCCTCAACTTGAACTTCCGAAAGTAATTTTTCATCCCCTGTAAGCAGTGAAAGATCCACAGCGTTTTCCGAGGTGATTTTCATCGTCTCCGCAGAATTACCTGAGCCGGACATTCCTCCCCTGCCCCCCATCTTTCCAGAAGCGGCAAAGGTTCGGTTTTCATCTCTGACAGGCTGGGCTGAAACTTTTTGACTGCATGAAGTAAATGATGTTACCGCAGACATACAAGCAAGAAAGGAAATAATTTTAATACATTTCATGGTGACCTCCTATAAAAATCGCAGGGATAAATTCCGTAACGTTCCAGAACTCATCGTCTGATGAAAAATATATCAGAGCATTTTGAAAAAAGAAATATCAATAACAAAAACTTAAATCTTATAACAATTATTTTATCTTAATCGAATTATTTAGAAGATAACAGAAAATTTATAGCATATTTTTTTCTAATGGTTTATAATACCCTCAAAAACAGAGTCTATGAACGGGACGAAATACGTCTTGCCCATATATATGGAGAAATAAAATGATTGAACTCGAACATGTATCAAGAAAATTCGGGACATTCCGTGCAGTGGATGACATCAGTTTTTCTATTCAAACAGGGGAAATCGTCGGACTTCTGGGACCAAACGGTGCCGGAAAAACCACAACGATGAGAATGATCAGCGGTTTTCTGGAACCTTCAGAAGGTTTGATCCGCATTGACGGCATGGATGTGACAGAGTATCAGGTAGAGACAAAAAAGAAAATCGGTTACATGCCTGAATCAGCTCCACTTTACGGAGAAATGCTTGTAGCCGACTACCTTGAGTATGTTGCAAAAATGCAGGGACAGGACCCGGCCGTTAAGCTTCCATTGTTATGCGAGACATGCGGCCTAAAGGAAGTAATGCACAAGAACATATCTGAACTTTCAAGGGGAAACAGGCAGCGTGTAGGACTTGCACATGCCCTTATGAGTGATCCGGAAATCCTTATCCTTGACGAACCCACAGGAGGCCTTGACCCCAACCAGGTAAGTGAAGTGCGCGCCCTGATAAAGAAAATCGGCGAGACAAAAACGGTCATAATTTCAACACACATTCTGAGTGAAGTTGAAATGCTCTGTAACCGTGTAATCATCATTTCAGATGGAAGAAAGGTTGCAGACTCTTCCACCCAAAGCCTCATGGACAGCTACGGTCATTCAATCCGCATAAAGATGGAAGTCTCCGGATGCTCTGTGGATGAACTCAAAAATGCGGTGCTTAAGCTTGACGGCGTGGCATCATGTAATATCGGTGTTGCAGAAGATAACATTCATTCAGTGAACATAGGGGTCAACAAGAATGCAGACATTCGTCCTAACCTTGCATCCCTTGTTGTTTCCTCAGGATGGAAGCTTTACGGTCTTGAAATGCAAAAAGACAGTCTTGAGGATGTGTTCAGGAATCTTACTGCTGGAGGTGAAGAAAAATGAATAACAACAAAAAAGCCTGGGCAATAATTCTAAAGAGGGAACTTGCCTCCTATTTTACAAGCCCTATGGCATATATCGTATGGGCAATCTTCCTTTTGTATACAGGAATCACATTTGTATCAACTTTCTTTTTAATTGAAAGAGCCGAGCTGCGTTCTTTCTTTGAGACTTTGCCACGTGTAATGAGTTTCTTTATTCCGGCTATGACAATGCGTATTTTTGCAGAGGAAAAGAAAAGCGGTTCAATAGAAACTTTGATTACCTTACCTGTCACAACCCGTGATGTGGTATGCGGCAAATATCTTGCATCATTCATTTCCTGCCTCATACTCCTTTTACCGACAGTCTTCTATGTAATAATGTGCTGCATGTTTGGAAAGCCTGACATGGGACCCATCATCGGCGGATATCTTGGCTCAATATTCCTGATTGCATCTTTCTGTGCCATCGGATTGTTCTGTTCCGCCATCACGAAGAATCAATTGATTGCATTTTTTGTTGGTATTGCAATCTGTCTTGGATTCTCCATGATCAACTATTTCATGCCGCTTGTTCCTGGACCGCTTGTATCGCTCTTTACGTTCATCTCCGCAACAAGCCATTTTCAGTCAATCTCACGTGGAATAATCGACACACGCGACATCATCTACTTCATTTCACTGACCGCTCTGTTTTTCATATTGACCCTGCAGTCCGTAAACAATTCAAGGAGGGGATAAAAAATGGAACAGAAAAACAAAAGTCAAAACAAGTTTACCACATGGCTCAACAACCGCTCTGGAATCGTGCTGCTGTTTGCAATCGTCCTTGTTCTGGCAAACCTTGTATCAAGCCGTGCATTCAAACGCTATGACATCACGTCTCCAAAATCATACTCACTTTCAGATTCCAGCCGCGAGCTTGTAAAGACACTTGATGAACCGGTTTTCATTCAGGTATTCTTTAACGACAAGCTTCCATCACAATATTCAAATGTAAGGCAATATGTTTCCGACATCCTCTCTGAATACCGCACCGCAGGAAATGGAAATTTCAGCTATGAATTCTTTGACATGCAGAAGGATGAAAATGTAAGGCTTGCCGCAAGCTATGGAATCCAGCAGATTCAAATCAGGGAAATAAAGAACAACGAGGTTGGATTTACAAATGCATTCATGGGAATGGTGATTTCATATCAGGACCAGATTGAAGTCATTGACGCCATTACATCTTCCGACGGACTTGAATACAAAATCACCAATGCAATCAGCAAAGTAATTTCTTCAACAAATGCCCTTGCAACACTGCATGGTGGAGTAAAAGTAACGCTGTTCAATTCATCAATACTTTCAAAACTCCAGATAAACGGATACCGTGACATAGAAACTGTCGTAATGGCGGCGGTCAATTCACTAAACAAAAAATACGAGAACACCATTACTTATGAAAAAGTTGATCCTCCCGCAGAGGACGTGCTTAGCTTGCAGGAACAGTATGGAGTTCCAGTTTTCCCGCTTCAGGAAAATGGTGGCCCTGTAGAGAACGCTACTATGGCAGTTGTTATGGAAGGCGGAAACCAAAGCAAGTGCATCGATTTGCAGATCGGCCAGACAATCAACCTTACGGCCGGCCAACTTGAATACACCATGATCGGACTTGACACCCTTGAAGATGACATGGAGAAAAACCTTCTTTCACTTGCATCAAACGTTTCTTCAATTGCATACAGTGTAGGACACGAGGAACTTGACACCTTCAGCTCGGAAGACGGTGCCGCTTTATTTGGACAGCTGATTCAGGATTCATACAATTTTGTTACGGTGGAACTTGCAGAAGACGACCTTCCATTGGACATAAAATCACTTGTCATTAACGGACCTCATGGACACTTTACCGACGAAGAGCTTTACAAAATCGACCAGTTTCTGATGAGGGGTGGAAACATTATTCTCCTCTTGGATCCATTCATTCAACAGCAAAGTCAGGACATGTACTCCATGCCGGAATACGTTCCGATTGACACAGGCCTACAAAAGCTTCTTGACAAATATGGCATCAAGGTCAACAACGATTATGTAATGGATTTGAAATGCGCTTCATCACAGGATCAGTGGACTGGAAGACAAACTGACATCTATTTTGCACCAATGCTTGAATCAGGCTCACTTAACCAAAAGCATCCGATTACAAAAAATCTGGGCTATGTCCTTACCTACATGGCAGCTTCTATCGACGTAAGCGGAACGGCAGACAAAAAGGATCAGACTACAACCATTCTGGCATCTTCTTCCGACAAGGCATGGACAGTAAGCGATAACATTATCCTCTATCCTGATTACATCACGCCTCCCGACGAAAGCGAGATGTCCAAGAAAAACATTGCAGTTCTTGTTGAGGGAAAATTTGATTCTGCATTCTCAGCAAAGCCGGTATCAGAAGAAAGTGACAGGGCATTTGACCAGTCATCCCACCTGAGCCACAGTACTCAAAACGGAAAAGTTCTCGTCATCTCAACATCAACAATTACAAGCAGCTTCCTGCAGCAGGAGGCATTCCAGAACACATCTATTTTCCTGAGGAATGCAATTGACTACATGAACGGAAACGAAGATGTATGTACTATGAGGACAAAGGGCCTTAGCCTTAACACGCTCACGAAAAACAAGGGAAAACTTGTAAACTTTGTAAAATACTTTAACCAGTTCGGACTTGCCGCAATTGTCGCAATCATCTTTGGAATCGTATTCCTTGTCCGCCAGAAGCACAGAAACAAAATCCGCATGGAATATGACAGTGACGACAGCCGTGAGGAAACAAAGAACAAGAAGGAGGCTAAAAAATGAGCAGGCATGCAGTTCAGAAAATAATTTTACTTTCTTTGGCAGCAGTATTATTGTGCGTTTACATACTTCAGATTTCCATCGGGGGAAAGAGCAAGACTCAGACTCTGACAACAAAGGAAGACATTACATCTCTGGAAATATGTTCAGGAAGCGACCAGGCCAACACACTCATCCTAAGCAAGAACGGAGAAAAATACACAGTCTCCAATGCAAACGGTAGCGAGACATACGATGCAGATGCCACTACGGCCAGTTCATTGTTTGACAACATCAGGGAGATTCACATCCTTGGGAATGCGGCCAAACAAAGTTCTGCAAATGAAGAACGTTTTGGGCTTGATCAAAACTCACGCATTGCAGTCAAGGTTAAGGCTGGGGATGAAGTCATACGCACAGTCAACATCGGAAAAAATTCCAGTTCAGGAAGTCAAAGCTACCTGACGCTTGATGATTCAAATCAGATCATGATAAGTTCTGCCTCAATGCACACAATTTATGCAGTGACCATGGACAGCCTCAGATCAAAAGAAGTTTACACTGTTTCAGGGGATGCCATAACGCAGATTAGCGTAAACACAGAAGAAGGCAGCTTTACGGTTAACAAGACACAACAGGCAGCGGCGGCAACAGGCACTGACGAAAACGGACAGGAAATCAGCATACCTACAAGCCAATGGACTTTGACCAGTTCAAGCAATACAGAAATTTCAGCTGAACTTGATCAGGAAAAGACAAGCGAATGGGCTTCCTACATTTCCAGCCTGAATGCAGCATCATGGGCCGATGAAAAAACATTCAGCCAGAACACATCAGAAAGAGGCTCTTTGACCTTTGCATCCAACGGGATAACTTATAAAATTCAGTTCTATGAAATTGAAGGTGACGAAAACCAGATGCTTTGCTCATGCAACGTCATTCCATACCGCTTCTACGTTTCAAAATACCTTGCACAGAAATTCATGAGGACTTTATCTGACATATCATCAGGAGGCGAGAATGATTGATATTGACGAACAGAAAAAGATTGCCGTCTTGATTGATGCGGACAATACTCCGGGAAAAAAGCTGCGGCCGATACTTCAGGAAATTGCGGTTCACGGACATATCATCACAAAGAGGGCCTACGGTGACTTTTCTCTGGACACGCTCAAGAACTGGAAGAAGGAGTTGAACGACAATGCAATAATTCCAGTACAGCAGTTTGCATACACACAGGGAAAAAATTCAAGCGACTCTGCAATGATAATCGATGCCATGGATTTGCTTTATACCGACAAGTATGATGCCATTGCGCTTGTAACGAGCGATTCTGACTTTACCAAACTCGCGACAAGGCTCAAGGAAAGCCAGGTCTTTGTTTTTGGTGTAGGTCAGAAAAAAACTCCGGTGTCTTTTGTAAACGCATGCGACAACTTCATCTATATAGAAAACCTCAAGGAAGAAGAAGATGAGGAAAAGGAAGACAAGCTTGAAGAGATAAAGCACAAGCCGCATAAGAGTTCCACAAAGGCAAAAACTTCGCCGGGATTCTTCCACCATGCTCCCGACCAAACCATGACCGACAGGCAGTTCAGGAAGATTTACAAGCTCCTTATGACCGCTTACGACCGGTATGCTGACGACAACGGTTGGGCAGATGTTAGTGCGGCAGGTTCATTCTTCAAGAGGCAGGACCCGGGCTTTGACACTGTGGACTACGGATTTAAAAAGCTTTCCGACCTGATTGAATATCTTGACGATGATTTTGAAATTCAACGTGTCCCTTCAACCAACGGAAGACGCGGTGCAACACTCTATTACAAGCCGGTGGCAAAATGAACAAAACGGCCTCAACAGTGCTGAAAGTCTTGCGTTGCATTCCTGCAATTTTCATCGGATGCTGCAGCTGGTATCTTTCTTCACAGCCACATGTTCCACTTCCTGATTTTAACATGTCGGATAAAGTGGTTCATCTGGCATGTTTTGCGGGCTTCTCGTTCTTTACCGCCATGGCTTTTTTCGGACTCAAGCCTTTGGATGGCAGGAAAAGTACTATTGTAAAAAGGATACTCCTTCCAGTTCTTGTGATTTCACTTTACGGAATTATTGATGAAATTCACCAGAGTTTTGTTCCGGGAAGAAGCTGTTCTTTTCTGGACTGGTGTGCGGACACTGTCGGAGCCCTAATCGGAAGCACCCTTTTCTTTTTCCTTGTAATACTCCTGTCACGCAAGAAATGATTTTTTTTCTTTCCGATTTTGCCTTTTTTTATTATATTTAAATGTATGAACAATGAACTGATTATAAAAAAGGTAGCGGAAGACAACAGGGAACTCCTTGCAAACCCTCAGGATATATTGAACAGGGCGATGGAGCTTCAGCAGCTTCTGATGCTTTATGAAAGCGGAATAAAACAGATTACGACAAAGTTTGAGATACTTGAAGACGAATTTGAAAGCCGCCACATGCGTAATCCAATAGAAACAATCACAAGCCGTATAAAGGACCCGATGAGCATTGTAGAAAAACTCCAGCGCAAGGGACTTTCTCTGACAATAGACAATATGGTGAACAAGCTCTATGACATTGCGGGAATACGCGTTACATGCCCGTTCATAAGCGACGTATACCATGTGACCCAAATGCTCCTTCAGCAGGACGACATAGACCTGATTGAAATGAAGGATTACATCAAGAATCCAAAGCCCAGCGGATACAGGAGCCTGCATGTCATAGTAAAGGTTGGGGTTTACTTTAGCGACCAGAAGCGTGAGATACCGGTGGAAATTCAAATCCGTACGATTGCCATGGACTTTTGGGCCAGCCTTGAGCATCAGCTCCACTACAAGAAGGACTACAAGATGCCGGAAGACATAAGCAAGGAATTAAAGGAAATAGCCGACACAATCACTGAAAATGACAGGCGCATGCAGGAACTTGCAAAAAACATCCCGGGATTCGTTGATTACAGCCAGGGAATAGTTTAAAAACCCCATACTGTTGCAGACAATCGTCAAAAGTGATACTATCTAGGCCAATTCTCAAATTCAATTAGAGGCTAACCATGGAAACGGTAGATATTGTCAGGCAGCTTGCCATCATCATAATTTTTGCCAAGGTATTCGGACTTGTGGCACGCAAGCTCAAGGCTCCTCAGGTTGCAGGTGAAATCGTTGCGGGTCTTTTGATTGGTCCAAGCGTCCTGGGTTGGGTTCAGGCATCTGACTTTATGGCCGGCATGGCGGAAATTGGCGTAATAATGCTCATGTTCAACGCTGGCCTTAACACGAACATTCAGGACCTCAAGAAGTCGGGTCTAAAGGCTACCCTCATCGCATGTGCGGGTGTTGCAATTCCTATGGCGGCGGGTGTGGTCCTCTTCATGAGCTTCTACGGCTTTGACAGGGTCGGTTCACCACAGTTTTACAAGGCCCTTTTCATCGGTACAATCCTTACTGCCACATCGGTAAGCATAACGGTTCAAACCCTCAAGGAATTGGGAAAGCTTTCTACATTTATCGGAACAACCATAGTAAGTGCCGCAATCATCGACGACGTAATCGGCATCATAGTCCTGACTTTTGTAATCGGCTTGAACCCCAGCAACGCATCAGCAAACTCTGGTAGCGGAATCGCTCAAATCATAATAAAGACGGTTCTCTTCTTTGCCCTGGCAGTCATTTTGGGCTACATCTTCTACAAGGTATTCAAGCACTACGAAAAAAAACATTCGCACGAAAGGCGCATACCAATCGTGGGACTCGCACTTGCCTTTTCAATGGCATACGTGGCCCAGCACTTTTTTGGTGTCGCTGACATCACGGGAGCCTACATCGCAGGCGTAATTCTCTGTTCCACCAAAGACTCCCCCTACATCGCAAGAAAGATGGACGTGAATTCCTACATGCTTTTCGGACCTGTCTTCTTCTGCTCAATCGGACTCCAGACAAACATCAAGACAATGGACATGTCAATCATGCTCTTTGCGGTGGCATTTGTGATTGTGGGAATGGCTTCAAAAATCATCGGCTGTGGCTCAGTCTCAAAGCTTGCAGGCTTCAGCTGGAAGGACAGCTTTAAAATCGGCATAGGCATGATGACACGTGGAGAAGTCGCCCTTATCGTAACCCAAAGGGGACTTGCGGCGGGAATACTTGACACATCCTTTTTTACGGCGGTCATCCTCCTCATCATCGTTTCGTCAATCGTTACGCCGATAGCATTAAAGGCACTGTACAAAAAGGATGTTGTCGATGGATAAGGAAACGATGAAAATAGTTGTGGTGTCACTTGTTCTGCTGGTCTTTGTCTTGGCACTGGCCTTTATTGTTTCACGTCTTGTCAAAAAGGCTGTTGAAAAACGAAGGCTCCGTGCGGAAGAACGAATAAAGGAAATGTCTGAAACGGCAGAAGCCAGGGAAGTCCTGAACGAAGAAAACCAAGAGGCATCAGAAAAACAGTCAAAGGCATTAAAGGTTGCTGCCATCGGATACCTTGTTGTGTACGGCCTTTTCATCATCGCAGGAATCACAAGCATCATCATCTTTGTCCATAAACTCAGGGCAGGTAAAAAGGTCCTTGAAATCATCGGCTCTGACCGCGGCTTCTATGTCCTTGCCCCCGTAGCCATGCTATGGTCCATTTATTCACTTTTGAAGCTTGTTGTAAAAGGAAGAAACAAATGATGCAAACCCCAGACAGAAAACAGATTTATGAGTTGGTAAAAAAGCAGCTGTCCTATGAGTTCAACTGTAATCCTGATGATTTCTTTAAGGATGAAAACATAATCACAAAATCCGTGATGCATGAAAAACGAAGGAAGTTTTCTGACAAGGAATTCTTTTTGCAGATGGCAACCTTCGGAAACAACACTGTGATTTCTGCCAACGAAAAAATCCATCCATGGCTCAGGGAATGGCAGAAGGATAACAGAGGCTTTTGGCTTTTTGAACAGAACCATTTTTTTGAACTTGAAACTGAACTCAGAAAATACGGATACAAAATGGCTTTGACCCACCACATGTTTTTGCCCAAACCGGAAATTGTTGAAATCAAAACGGATTTGAATATCAAATGGCTTGAGCAAAAGGACATCACACCGTACTATGGCCGCAAGGAATTCCCCAATGCCCTGTGTCAAAATTTCAAACCAGACAGGCCTGATGTGCTTGCCGTAGTCGCTCTGGATGGAGAGAAAATCATGGGGATGGCAGGCTGTTCTGCTGACTGTCCTGAAATGTGGCAGATTGGAATAGACGTGCTTCCCGAATACCGCGGAAGAAAAATCGGCACTACCCTTGTAAGCCTTTTACGCAACGAGACATTCCGCCGTGGAGCAATCCCCTATTACGGAACAAGCCTTTCAAACCTAGGTTCATGGAAAATAGCACTAGCAAGCGGCTTTGAACCTGCATGGGTTGAAACTGAGGCACATGAAGTAGAAAACAATTGACGGAATGAAACTATGAAAATATAATGAGGAAAGAGGTGCAAAAATGAATGAGAACATTGTTAAGAGGAATGGACTTTTAGCGGCAAAAATCATCAAGGGGCTTGAGTCAAGGAACATGAGCGGATATTATGCGGAGAGCAAGGAAGATGCATTAAAGAAGGCTCTTGAACTGATTCCCGAAGGTAGTACGGTGACGATGGGCGGAGCAATGAGCGTTCACGAAATCGGACTCTTTGATGCGCTTAAAAAAGGCAAGTACAATTTCATCGACAGGGATGAATGGGAAGACAAGCGTGCGGCAATGCTTGCGGCCTATGATGCTGATGTATTTCTTTCCAGTGCAAATGCCATGACCGATGACGGTGTGCTTATCAACATCGACGGAAATGCAAACCGCGTTTCTGCAATTGCCCAGGGACCAAAGAAGGTTGTCTTTATCGTTGGCATGAACAAGGTATGTCCTGACGTAGACAGTGCCATGAAGAGGGCAAGGAATGTAGCCTCTCCAATCAACACGCAGAGGTTCGGGCTTTCTACCCCATGCACAAAGACAGGCGCATGCATGAACTGCAAGTCACCCGATACAATTTGCTGCCAGATTTTGATTACAAGGTTTTCACGCCACAAGGACAGAATCCACGTAATTCTTGTAAACGACAGTCTGGGCTTTTAATTTTTCCATGTCGGGAGATGAATTGTGAAGATTACCGAAACTGAATTTCCTCATAAGCCAATAATTGAAACCGAGCGTCTGATTCTACGGCCTGTTGCACCTGATGATTATCTTGATGCCTTTGAATGGTGCGGAGATCCGGTCGTAAACAAATTCATGCTCTATCCACTTTACACAAAAGCGGAGGATGTGCGCAAATGGCTTGTGTCAGTTGACCACAACAATCCCGACAGTTATGAATACGGTTTTGTCGAAAAGGGAAGCGGCAAACTTGTAGGTTCCGGAGGCCTCTACTACCACGAAGACATTGACGTTTGGGCTGTGGGTTACAACCTGCGCCATGACAGGTGGGGAAGAGGCTATGTTACCGAAGCGGAAAAGGCAATCATAGAATACGTCAATTCAATAAGGCCAATCAGGGAAATCCAGGGAGAGTTCGCAGTTGACAATGTGGGAAGCGGACGTGTAATGGAAAAGCTGGGGCTGTCATATCTCCGAGACGGCGAATACACCAAATGGGACGGAAGCGCAACTTTCAAGGCATACATCTATTCAAGCTTGGCCGGTAAAAAATCCCCTGATTCAGAAACAATTAACGGACGGCCCAATCACCCCAGAGAAGAAAACGGGATTTCTTAACCTTTGGCACTCAACTCTGCTTTAATCGAGTCCTCAAGTTCCTGTATCATCTTGATGTTGGTTTTTTCGATAGGCGTGAGATTCTTTTCGTTAAAGTTTTTATTCAGGGGATAAGGAAGGGGACTATTGCTGCCATAACCATACCACTCCCATTTTACGGCCTGGACTTCAAATATGTCGATTAAATCCTGGGACTTAAAGGGATAGCCGTTGAATGCGTAGATGGCGTTTCTGAGCAGCCTCATCTGTGGCGGCGTATACCAGAACAAGGACTCTTTTGTCAGTTTGCTTCTGCAGCCCTTGAACCATTCCTTGTGCAAAACCCTGGGCCCGTCATTCCCGAATATGTCGCCGATCAGGATTGTGATGCAGTCGGTGTAGTTTTTCGGCTCAATATTGGTGTAAAAGCCTTCCCAGACGTTTTCCCTTACTCGCCTTAAAGACCCCTTCTTGGGCAGTTCGACTTGAATGGGATAATCATACTTTAGGTTGTTTTGAATTCTTACGGTCATTTTTCCTATTGAATTCTTCCAGCCTGAGCCGGTTCCATAAAGGTATTTCGCTATTCCATAAGAAGGAGCCTCGACTCCATAAGTTGATTTGTATGTGATTTTTGTTTTAGTGATTTCTTTTGAAGGAAAAGTTATGCTCCTTACATAGGCGTTTTCAAGTTGGGTATCCTTTTTCCATTCCTTTTCAATCGGGTGGCTTGTAAAGTTTTCTTCAACACCATTTGTCCAGCATTTAAAATCGCTGATTTTACCGTCCCCATTACCTACGCAGAAAAATGGAAATCCGACTTCAAGAGTTTCTGTCTCTCCGTGGTTGTAAAAGGAAAAGTCAACTGTGATTTCATAGTATCCTTTATCAAGAACAATGTTGATGACTTCTTCCTTCATTTCAACCTGAGTGTCGGATTCACTGGTAGGAACAAGATGTCCGCCCGCCATAAAAAAATAAGCGTCATTGGCAAAAATGAATGTGGTGATAAAAAATCCAATCAGCAATAAAACAACTTTTTTCATATCAACAATTCTCCTATAAAAAATAGCCTAACACAATTACAAAAATACTTCAAGATTCCTCCCCCTCTTGTCTTTTCCGTGTTTTTTTACTATAGTTTGATATCTTTCAGTATATTGAAAGAAAACTTGATTTTATGGAAGGTTTTTATGAAAAAAGTAAGTACTTTACTATTTTTGGCCATTCTATTTTTGGTTCCAGCCTGTAAAAAGGACAATGCACAATCAAATCAGGCAGCTCAAGTCCAGGATGATGGCTGGGTTTCTTCAGAGGCAGAGGAAGCGGCTCCAGTAAGGCCAGTGCCATCTATGAAGGGAGTCATGATTTCCGGCTGGTATTATGACCCTGTATACAACGATGACGGTTCCCTCAAGACAATGGCAGCCAATTTCGAAGCCATAGTCGGAACTCAGGTTGAAGTTTTTGGAGCATACAATCCGGATGATGATAATCTTGGAGCAGAAGTCATAAAGGATGTCTTGATTGACGGAGCAAAAAAGGATTTCATCCACGTACTCTACGACAATGAGGAATACTATGTACGCGATTATGCCCTTGCTGTAAATGCAGCACCTGCAGTCGTAACAAATTCTTCAGCATACATCTACACCAAGCCGAATCTTGCAAACCTGGGCAAAACAATTGTACCGACAAATACAATAGTCGCTGTTTTCTCTGGTGACATTCCGGAAGACGAGGACGGACGCTTTGAAAAAATCCGCTATTATGTTCCCGATGGAAAAACATACACCGTTAACGGATACCTTATGAACAGTTCACTGAGTTTTAATGCAAATGAAATTGCAGTCGTACAGGTAGCAGACAAACTCAACAAACTGAAGGCAGAAGGCAAGGCGGACAAAACCGTTCTTGAAGAACTTGAGTGGACTCTTGAAGACCTGTCATACTAAAAGAAGGAGAATAACATGAAAAAAATAGCATCTTTATTCATACTTTCACTGATTGCATTGTGTGCCGCATTTGCACAGGAAACTGCACAGGCTGTCGCACTTCAAAAGGATACTGCCCTCTGGAACGAAAAGGAACCAGGCATGATGGAATGGGCAAAGAAAGACCTTGAACCTGGTACTGTAATTGAAGTTTATCTTGGAAAACGCTGGGATTCTCAGGGAAGAAAACTTCCTGATTTGATCACTTCATCATGGACAACAGCAAAACAGGCGGGTCAGACTCTGGATTTTGCAAAGGTAAACTATCAGGGAAAAGACTATTACGTAATCGCTAACAGGGTTGCACTTTATCTGAATCCTGGTGTAACTACAAGGAATGCCGCAACATATCTTACACCGAATCTTGCAGACGTAAGGAAAACATCCATTCCTTACGGAACTATCGTTGCAGTTGGAAAGGACGTAAAGGTCAACGGAATCGATCTTTGTGAAATGACATACTACGACGAAAACCTTTACAGGCTCAGGGTTGGTTACATTAAGAAGGAAAATGTAAGCACAAGCAAGGACGACATCACAGCCATGAAGCTCATTAAGCAGGCCGCAAACCTCAAGGACGAAAAGCGCAAGGCCGCCATGCTCGACAGCATCAACCAGCTGAACATTTCTTCTGCCGTAAAGTATCTTCTTGAAGAAGCTCAGAAAGAACCGGAGCCGGAAGTAGCGATTGATACAGTAACTCTTGACATTGGAGATTCAGCGAGGGTTATTTCATCCGATGATGGCTCAAACGTCAACGTAAGGACCGCCCCTGTAACAGGTTCTGTCGTAAACCAGCTTTCCGACGGAACAAACGTCACGGCAACAAAAAGGACGTCAGATACCTACGATATCGATGGAACGAGCAACTACTGGTACTACATTGACGATGGAAATGGAACTGTAGGCTGGGTTTTCGGATCCTATTGTCCGCTAAGGGCTGAATGGTAAAACCGTAATTTCTGGATGTCATACCGTCAATCCGGGATGATAATCCTGTCATTCCGGGCTGACAATACCGTCATTCCGGGCTTGACCCGGAATCTTCATGACATATTGGGATCCCGAATCAAGTTCGGGATGACAATCAATTCTGAATTCCGAATCAGGTTCGGGATGACATATAGTCATTCCGGGCTTGACCCGGAATCTTTATGACATATTAGGATCCCGAATCAAGTTCGGGATGACAATCAATTCTGAATTCCGAATCAGGTTCGGGATGACCTATTCTTACTTACAGATGCGCTCTTGACACTCGTGGTAAAGGGCGCTTGTTTTTTCTACGATTTCAGCAGGGATTTCCTTGATTGTAGGATCTCCGGCCAGGTTGTTTTTCTTGAGCCAGTCGCGTACAAACTGCTTGTCGTAGCTTGCGGGACTTGTTCCAACCTTGTATTCCGCCAGGTTCCAGAAGCGGCTTGAGTCTGGTGTCAGAACTTCATCACCGAGAACCAGTTCTCCGTTTTCATCCAGACCGAATTCAAACTTTGTATCTGCAATTATAATTCCGTTTTTGTAAGCATGCTCATAGCACTTCTTGTATATTGCAAGGGCAGCCTTTTCGATTTTATCAGTAAGTTCCTTTCCGATGTCGTTCCTCATGTAATCAAGGGATACGTTGATGTCGTGTCCTTCAGCGGCTTTTGTTGAAGGTGTTACGATCGGTTCATCCAGTTTTTCTGCAAGCTGGTAGTCACGGTCAAACTTTACACCTTCCGGGAGCTTTCCTGACTTGAGGGCGTCAAACATGCTTCCGAACATGTAACCGCGTACGATTATCTCGTATGGAATCATCTTCAGTTTTTTTACAAGAATAGTACGGCCTTCAAATTCAGGCTTTTGGAATTCTGCAGGCATGTCCTTTATGTCGCTTGAAATCATGTGGTTCTTTACGATGTCTCCGGTGTACTTGAACCAGAAGTTGGAGAGGGCGTTCAAAACCTTGCCCTTGTCTGTAATCATCGTGGGCAAAATCACGTCAAATGCAGAGATGCGGTCGGTTGTTACAATAACCATCCTGCCGTCTTCCAAATCATAAACTTCGCGGACTTTACCGCTGATAATCTTTTTCATGGTGAAACTCCTTGTCCCCTCATAATAGCGATTTGGGAGCGTTGTTTCAAGTCTGCTTTTCTATCGACAGCATGATTTTATTGTGCTATACTTGCTTCATGTCAATGTGGTTTTTTGTTTTTGCAGGTGAATCTATACTCGTAAAAAAGGGTTGTGAAGAAAACTTCCAGTTTGTGCCGGAATCCTTTGTTTCGGAAAATGATTTTATTGATTTTTCCAAAAGAGAATCATGTCTTGAATCCTTTACAGAATCATTCCTTAATTACAGTGCCCTTGAATTACCCGCAGATTTTACTCCATCCGAAGATTATGTACCCTACCCCGTGCGCCAGATGATTGCAACACTTTCGGGAACTGACTTTAACTTTTCTCCAAAGGCCGGACTTATTTGCCGTGCGCGTTCACTTTTAAAGCAAAGGGAGATTTTCAAATTCTGCCCGACATGCTCTTCACCACTGACTGACGACACTCATTTTTCCGCAAGAAAATGCCTCAAATGCGGCAAACTGTTTTTCCCCAGAATTGAACCTGCCATAATCGTGCTTGTTACAAAAGGGGATTCGATTCTGCTTGTAAAGACCAAAAATTCAAAGAAGAATTTCTACTCCTGTGTGGCGGGCTTTGTTGAACAGGGCGAAACTCTGGAACAGGCCGTTGAACGGGAAGTAATGGAAGAAACAGGCATAAAGATTCAAAACATAAAATATGTGGCAAACCAGCCGTGGCCATTTCCTGACCAATTGATGCTTGCCTTTACCGCACAATACAAGTCCGGGGAAATAAAGCTTCAGGAAGAGGAAATCGCTGACGGAGGATGGTACACAAGGGAGAACATGCCATTAATCCCAAGCCCGGGCTCCGTATCATATTCCCTTCTAAAACATTGGAAGGACGGAGACTTGTCCACCTGTTGAAACTATCACGCCAAAATAGTAAAATGCAATATTATGGAAAAGACTTTAGACAAAGTGCTTCATTGCATTGACCATAAACTCACTCAGAACGACGGTTCCACAGAAATCTCTGATTCAGGAATTACCCAAAACGTAAAAATCACTTCGCTTGTATTCGACAGCCGTGATGTAAAGGAAGGCTCCCTCTTTTTCGCACTTCCCGGAACACACACCACAGGCAACAGGTTCATAAGCCAGGCAATCCTGAACGGAGCGGCCGCTGTCATCTTTCAGGATGATTTTTCTTCTGAAGAAAAGGATTCAATTCAAAAGGCCATGGAACAGAAAAACGCAAAGACTGTTTTCATCAGGGTGGAATCTTCTCGCAGGGCAATGTCTCCAGTATCATCTGCATTCTACGACAATCCTTCAAGCAAGCTCGTCATCTATGGCGTAACCGGCACCGAAGGAAAATCTTCAACAGTTTCATTCATCTGGCAGCTTTTAACACTTTCCGGATACAAGGCGGGATTCATCTCCACAGTGCAGTATTCTCTTGGAGGGCCTGCAATCAACAACCCGGAGCACCAGACAACACCGGAGGCTCCAATCGTCCAGAGGGAACTTTACGAAATGGTTCAAAACGGATGTACCCATGCCGTAGTAGAATCTTCTTCACACGGACTTTCAGACAAGCTCAACCGTTTGGGAGATGTGCTTTTTGACTGTGCGGTATTCATGAACGTAACTCTTGAACATCTTGAATTCCACGGCACCTTTGAACAGTACAGGAACGACAAGGCAAACCTTTTCCGTGCATTGGACAGGCACAATCACATAAAGACAATCCAGGGCAAAGAAGTTGAAGTTCCCTCATTTGGCATCGTAAATCTTGAAGACGAATCATTTCCGTTTTTTGTCTCGGCAACAAACAAAAAGGTCATCGGATACACAACAGAAGGCAAGGCGGGAAAACAGGCAGGCGAAGAAGAACAGCAGGTCTCCCCTCTTCCATCAATTCCGGAAGACATGGCATATCTTTCTGCAAGGAACATCGCTTCAGCAAGATTCGGGCTTTCATTCAGCATACACAGGTTCCAGGACCACGACTCAATCAAAAACGAAAACCGCGTAATTCATGTAAAGGCACCGCTTCCAGGAGCATTCAACGCATACAACATCATGGCGGCCCTTCTTGCAGTAAACGGAACCACAGGCATTTCGTTGGAAGACCTTTCTGCAAAAGCCACAGAGCTTGTTCCGGTAAAGGGTCGAATGACTGTCATCGATCAGGGACAGCCGTTTGAAGTTATCGTTGACTATGCGCATACACCTTCATCATTTGAAACGATTTTCCCGCCGCTTAGAAAAAGATGTACAGGCAGAATGATTGCACTCTTTGGTTCCGGGGGAGAACGCGACATAAAGAAAAGGCCGCTTCAGGGCCAGGTTGCCGCAAGGTTCTGTGACATACTTGTTTTAACCGACGAAGACCCAAGGCAGGAAGACAGCATGTCAATCCTTAACATGATAGCCGATGGTGCGGAAAAAGAAGGCAAGATCAAGGACAAGGACATGTTCCTGATTTCCGACAGAAAGGAAGCAATCAAAAAGGCTTTTGCCATTGCACAAAAGGATGACATTGTTCTACTGTTGGGAAAGTCGCATGAAAATTCAATCATCTTCAAGGATCGCGTAATGCCCTATGACGAAATCAGTCAGGCGAAAAAGACTCTTGAAGAAATGGGATATAAGGAAAACAAAAAATGAATGTAGTTTTATTGTACGGCGGACGCTCCGGTGAGCACGAGATTTCAATCATCAGCTGCACTTCTGTGGCACGAAACATTTCTGACAAACACAACGTACATTTGATTTCAATTGACAAAGACGGAAAATGGTATCTGGAGGATGACTCCCTTCTGGACGAAATAAAAAAGAACAAGGATGCAAAGCTTTCCATTCATCCTGACGATGCAAAAAGGGTTTCGATAATTCCAGGTGGAGGAAAAGACGGTGCCTTTGTTTGCGGAGGAAAGGCAATTCCATGTGATGTTGCATTCCCCGTACTGCATGGAACTTATGGCGAAGACGGAACGATTCAGGGGCTGTTTGAAATGGCGGACATTCCCTTTGTCGGATGTGGAGTACTTTCTTCTTCTTCAACAATGGACAAGGACACAACAAAGATACTATGGAAAAACGCAGGACTTCCGGTTGTTCCCTCAATCTGCATTACACGTGCCGATGTAAACGACAGCAAAAGATATGATGAAAAAATCAAAAAGGCAATCGATACCCTGCATTTCCCGCTGTTCGTAAAACCCTGTGCGGCAGGTTCAAGCGATGGTGCAAGCAAGGCCGAAAACGAAAAGGAGCTTTCCTATGCCCTGATGGAAGCATTTGAATGGGACAACAAGGTTTTAATTGAAAAGGCAATTCCCGCACGCGAAGTTGAATGCTCTGTCATGGGAAATTCAATCACGTTCGATTCTGCAAACGAAGACACTTTGATAAAGTCTTATGGTCCCGGAGAAATTGTTCCACGCCATACATTCTACGATTACGATGCAAAATACAATGACCCGGATGGAGCAGATCTTGTCATTCCGGCAAAACTTGATCAAGACAAACTATCATATATAAAGGAAACCGCAAAAAAGGCATATATGGCTGTTGGAGCCTCAGGCCTTTCCAGAGTTGACTTTTTCATTGACCGTGAAACAGGTGACATTTACCTTAACGAAATCAACACGATGCCTGGATTTACGAGCATAAGCATGTTCCCGAAATTATGCGGAAGCGAAGGAATAGATTTTACCAGCTTGACGGAAATTCTTTTTAACGAAGCTACCGCACAATATCAGGCTTCCCAGAAGCTTAGGACAAGCAGGACAAATTGATTCTATAGTTTAATTAATTTCAAAACTGTTCAGGAGGAAAAAAATGGATGTTCATGTTTATCCGGAAGGATGTGTATTCAACACTATTGATGATATCGCCGGCAAAAAGATTACGGTCATGGGACTTGGCCTTAACGGTGGTGGAGAGGCATGCGTAAAGTTTTTCCTTCAGCACGGAGCTTATGTCACAGTTACCGACATGAAGACTCCAGAGCAGCTTGCCCCCACACTTAAAAGCATTGCACAGGATGAAAGGCTGGACAAATCACGACTCACCTACGTTTTAGGCCAGCACAGAATAGAAGACTTTGAGAAGGCCGACTGTGTAATAAAAAATCCCGGAGTAAAGATTCAGGGAAACCAGTATCTTGCAAAGGCAAAGGCAATCGAGACGGACTTAAGCGTTTTCCTGCATTTCACAAAAGCTCCTATAATCGCAGTAACAGGAAGCAAGGGAAAAAGTTCAACCGTAAGTGCAATATACAACGGTTTGATTGGAGCAGGATTTCAGGCATACCTAGGCGGAAACATTACTGTAAGCCCGCTTACATTCCTTGACAAAACAGACGGAACAACTCCTGTAGTACTTGAACTTTCCAGCTGGCAGCTTGCAGACCTACGAGGAAGAAAAGCACTCAAGCCAAAAATAGCAATCATCACAAAGATAGTTCCCGACCACCAGAACTGGTACGACGGAATGGACAGTTACATCGACGACAAGACTTTAATCTTTGCAGACCAGGATGAGAATGATTTTACAATCCTTGATGCAGACAAAGACGGATACTTAAAAGAAACCTCTTCTCCAAAAGAATCATGCACATGCTGGGGAGATTATTTTGCATCCATAACAAAAGCAAAGGTATTACGCTACAGTTCAGATATCCTTCAAAAGGATGTGTTGGGTGCATTCCTTGCAAGAGATGGAAAAGATGTATTTGGATATGCGAGGCTTCCACAGGAACTTAGGAGCAGGTCAAACCCGAATCAGGAGGAAGAAAAAATCCTTGGCCGTCTTGCTGTCCCGGGCCGCCACATGAAAATAAACGCGCTTAATGCTGCACTTGTCTTAAGGCTCATGAATGTAGCTCCAGAGCTTTGCATTTCAATCCTTTCTGAATGGAAGGGTGTTCCGCATCGTCTTGAGCATTTTTATGACGCGGTTATTCCGTTCAACCACATTCAGCTTGCCTTTTACAATGATACATGTGCAACAGTTCCAGATGCATGTGTCGCTGCCATTCAGGCATTTGATACAGACGTCATCCTGATTTGCGGTGGCACTGACAAGAACCTTGATTTTGATCCATTGATTCAAACACTTTCGGGAAAAAGAGGAAAGCAATTCAAACCCAGAAAAATTTTCTTACTTGAAGGAACTGCCACGGACAAACTCATTCCTCATCTGGATGCAGAAAACATTCAATATAATGGACCGTACAATTCCCTTGGGGCATTGCTTGGCATATTAAAGACAGAGCTTATTCAGGAAGATGCTGTAAAGGCTTTCAAATATTCAGAAGATGAGGGACCTATCCCAGTCGTATTCTCCCCGGGTGCAACTTCATTCGGATTATTCTCCAATGAATTTGACAGGGGAAACACATTCAAGAAAGAAGTACTATCACTTTTTGAGAAAAACTAACAATTAAACAGAGGTGGAAAAAAATGACAGAAGACCAGAAATTATATGAATCACTTGTTGCATTAAGACAGCACATCAAGGATACGGCAGAGTCCGAAAGAACTCCCACAGTCTGCAGTGACGAGGTTTTGCACGAGATGGCAAAGCTGGTTCCTGTCAAGCTTTCTGACCTGGAGAGTTTACCCGGAGTAGGAAAAGCTTTCATCGACAATTACGGCGAACAGTTTTTACGCGTAATAAACCGCCACGAAAGAAATGTTCAGGGCGGAGGTTTCCTCAAGGTTTCCATCAATAAATCAGTCCTTGAGACACTTAAAGAACTTGAGAAAAAACTTGTAAACATCAACAAAAGAAACCATCTTCTTTACATGCCCCGCATCCAGAGCAAGTATGCAGTTGACTTATTCAACTCAGAATCAGATCCGCGCGACATAATCCTTGGTCCCGGCAAAAAAGTTGAGATATGCAATTCCAAAGATGAATCAACAATGAAAAAGGTAATCTCTCTTTTACGTGCCAATTCCCGAATGCTCCGTGAAAAAGGACAGAACAACCTCTTTATCGCATACCCATTTGTAAAGGGAAAACTTGCAGGCGACGCCGGTTTTGAAATTAGGGCACCTTTGGCTCTATTCCCTGTTAACGAAGAAAGGTCTCCGTCAAGCATCAAGCTTTCTCTTGACCGTTCAAGGGACATCCTTTACAACACCACCCTCATACTCGCATATTACAAGACCGCAAACATAAACAAGGCATTGCCGCCGGAAGCATTGGAAGACAACGCACGCGACACCTTCTTTGACAACATCACTGTTTTCTTTAAGAACTGCGATTTGGAAATTGAAATTCCTGAAACAGAAAACGAACTCCATGCATTCAAGGATTACACGGCAGACTCATTCCCATCCTATAAACCGGGAGAAATGTATCTTGACAACACCATCGTACTTGGCAACTTCCCGATCTGTTCATCTTCAATTCAAAAGGATTTCCAGCAGATTGCAGAAGGCGGAATAATCAACACTCTCCTTAATGACCTCTTGTCAGATCAGGCAAACGAGGATAAGGAATCAACAAGTGAAATTCCGATCCAGGAAAACAACATCTATTACATCAATGATTTGAACAGCTCACAGGAAAAAGTACTGAACCAGATAAACGTAAGCGATGAACTTGTTATGGAAGGACCTCCAGGAACAGGAAAATCCCAGACAATCACCAGCTTGATTTCACAGGCGGCGCTTTCAGGAAAAACTGTCCTCATGGTATCCGAAAAGAAAACAGCCCTTGATGTCGTTTATTCACGTCTTGGAGAACTTTCAAAATATGCATTGATTATCGACGACGTAAACAACAAGAATCTTTTTTACCAGCAGATGTCAGATATTGTTCACATGCAGGCAGGAAAGAACACACCGCAAAAATCATCTGCAACAATCTCTGTAGACATAGAAAACCAGCTTGATGCCCTTGAGAAAGTTTCCCGCGAATTGTATACACCGGATTCATTTGAACTTGAACCTTACAAGCTTTATTTGAAATGTCCAAAAATCAATTTTACCGAGACGGCAAATTTTGAACGCCAGCAGTTTTTCTCACAGCATGCAAGTCCAGATATCCTGCAGTGTACCTACCCTGTCCTCTCCAAATGCTTTAACACTTTCTCTGACGAAGACATTGTTGAGCAAACGGATAACTTTACCTCACTGAACAAGGCTTTCCCGCTTCTTGCAAAGATGAAGAACAACCTTACAGACTTTGACATTCAGCAGCTGATGCTTCAATGGCAATCTGTAAAGCCACAGATTGATGAATACAACAAGAAGAATGCAATTGCAAAACTTTTCACCGGTGGAAAAACTAAAAAGGCCGTAAGGGAACTTGCTGCCAATTATTTTGACAGTCAGATTCCACAAAACGCAAAGGCAATAATCCAAAAGCCAGATGAGTTTATTGCAGGTGTTGAACAGTATTCAAAATACTATGAACTAAAGCCGCTTTATGATTCATTTTCTCCTGAGGAAAAATCATATTTTACTTTCATGCAGTCAGTTCAAAGACAATGCGACAACTCGCTTATCAACGCAGGAAAAGAGGTAATGCAGTATCTTCTTTACAAACACCTGATGGAATTTGAGACCTCACACCGCGACTCAATGATGACCATAAACAATTTCCCGAACATCATCCGCACTGTAAGCCAGGACATTCAAAACAAGACAAAGATTACACGCGACAACTTAAAGAACACGTTGTACCAAAGCCTTGGCATGCTTACGGAATCAAAACGAAAGAATGACATTCTCCGTGCAATTGAATCCAAACGAAAGATGAGCGTAAACAAGTTCATCAGCAAGTTTGATTTTGAATTGTTCAAGGGAATCAAGATATGGCTTTTGACGCCAGAAGTTGTTTCCGAAATTATTCCGCTTCAGATTGGCGTATTTGACCTGCTTGTATTTGACGAAGCTTCCCAGATGTATGTTGAAAAAGGCCTCCCCTCAATTTTACGTGCAAAGAAAGTTATCGTTGCCGGTGACCAAAAGCAGCTTAGGCCTTCAAGCCTTGGAACAGGTAGAATCAGCTTTGACGAAGATGATCTTGACGAAGACGAGGAAATCTCTGCCGCACTGGAAGAAGAAAGCCTTTTGGATCTTGCAAAATACAGATACGACAATACCCTGCTTAACTTCCACTACCGCTCACAGTTTGAAGAACTCATCGCATTCTCCAACTATGCCTTCTACAATGCACAGCTTTACGTTTCACCAAACACATATGAAAAAGAAGAAAGGCCGATTCAGGTCCACCGCATAGAAAATGCAATCTGGGACAAGCGCAGGAACATGGAGGAAGCCACATTCATCATCGGCTTGCTAAAGGACATATTTGCCAACCGCAAGGAAAACGAAACAATCGGCATCATTACGTTCAACACAAGCCAGCGTGACTTAATTGAAGACTTGATCGACAAGGAATGTTCCCAAGATTTTGAATTTGCAGAAAAAGTTCACACAGAAATGCAGAGGACAAAGGACGGAGAAGACATCGGTCTTTTTGTAAAGAACATAGAAAACGTTCAGGGTGATGAGCGTGACATCATTATCTTCTCCATCGGTTATGCAAAAAACAAGGAAGGAAAATTCATCCAGAACTTTGGCTGGCTCAATCAGGCAGGTGGAGAAAACCGTCTTAACGTTGCAATCAGCCGTGCAAAAAAACAGGTTCATGTCGTTTCAAGCTTTGATCCGTCAGAGTTGAATGTAGAGAATACAAAGAACCCCGGACCTGCAATCCTTAAGAAATATCTTGAGTATACCCAGGCAGTCAGCATGAACAAAAAGGATGAGGCAAGACGTATTTTACTTTCACTTTCTTCTGATGACAGCGACAACACAGTTAGTGAAGACGAAAGCCAGGTACAGCAGGAATACTTTGATTCAATTGCAGATGCCCTGTCTCAGGAAGGAATTGAATTCCAGAGGAATGTCGGTATCGGCGGTTACACAATTGACTTTGCGCTTAAAAAGGAAGGCCGTTTTGTTCTTGGACTTGAATGTGACTCCCATCTTTACACAAGACCTGACACTTCAAGAAACCGCGACTATCACAGGCAGAAATATCTTGAATCCCGTGGATGGAAAATCTTCAGGCTTTGGTCCAGCTCATGGTGGAAAAACCGCGAGCAGGAAATGCAGAAGATTTCCGATTTGTACGACAGCCTGTAATGACACATTGTTTGGCTTAAGCCCCGTATGCTTGAAAAAAAGGGCATAATGTGCTAAAGTTCGGGTATGAAGGTTGCAATTTTTTTTGGATCTAAATCCGACAGTCAGACAATGAAAAAGGCCGCCGACGTACTCAGCGAATTTGGAGTTGAATACAAGGCATTCATTATTTCAGCACATCGCGCAGGAGCACTCCTCGTAAAAACCATTCATCAGATTGAAGATGAAGGTTTTGAATGCATCATTGCAGGTGCAGGTTTAAGTGCCGCACTTCCAGGTGTAATTGCTGGCAACACAGTGCTTCCAGTTGTGGGAGTTCCTCTTGAATGTGTAACCCCGGGTGTCTCAAACGGGCTTGGTGGAATGGACGCACTTCTTTCTGTCGTACAGATGCCACCCCAGATTCCGGTTGCAAGCGTTGGAATCAACAATGCAAAAAACGCAGCATATCTTGCAATAGAAATCCTTGCAGTAAAGTATCCAGAATTAAAGCAAAAACTCTTGGAATTCCGCAAAAACCTTTCTGCTCAGGCTGAACAAAACGGCGGAACAGGATATACATTTTAATCCAACCTAACAGTGAGGGGAGCCATGAACGAAGACAAATTGCATGATGAATGTGGAGTCGTAGGTATTTATCTGAATGAAAAAACAGATGAGACAAAAGCCGCAAGCATGGCCTATTTCTCACTGTATTCCTTGCAGCACAGGGGACAGGACAGTGCAGGAATCGCAGTCAGCGATGGAAATGAAATCAAAATGCACAAAGAGCTTGGAACTTGTGCGGAAGTCTTTAACAAGGACAACCTTACATCACTTAAAGGCCATATAGCATGTGGTCATGTTCGCTATGCAACACAAGGCAGCATGTCACTGGAAAATGCACAGCCCATGCTTCAAAAATCAAAGCTTGGAGCAATCGCACTCGCACACAACGGACAACTTGTCAATTCAGAACAGCTTCGTGAAATGCTTGAGGATTCAGGATGCACTTTTCTTTCTTCCAGCGACACGGAGATAATCGTCAAACTGATTGCACGCAGTTACAAAAAGGGACTTGAACGTTCCTTGACAGATACGATTCAGGTTATCAAGGGAAGTTTTGCCCTTGTTGTCATGACGGAAAAATCTCTTATTGGAGCAAGGGATCCAAACGGAATACGTCCACTTTGTCTTGGTCAGGTAGAAAACGGATGGATTCTTGCTAGTGAAAGTTGTGCCATCGATGCAGTTAACGGAACCTATATCCGCGACATACATCCGGGTGAAATAGTAATCATTAACGAAGACGGTGTCCTTTCTTTTGAATTTGGAGAACATACCTCAAAACAAACCTGTGTTTTTGAATACATTTATTTTGCACGTCCCGACAGCGTAATTGATTCAATTTCCGTAACAGAAGCACGAGAGAAAATGGGTGAAATACTTGCGGCGGAAAATCCAGTGGCAGCTGATGTTGTAATCGGAGTTCCTGACAGCGGTGTTGGAGCAGCCTTGGGATATTCAAAAAAGACAGGCATCCCTTATGCAAGCGGAATAATCAAGAACAAATATATCGGCCGCACATTTATTGCACCAACCCAAAAAGAAAGGGAGAACATGGTTTTTGTAAAGCTTAATGCTGTTCGTTCTGTAGTAAACGGCAAGCGTGTCATTGTCATTGATGATTCAATCGTACGTGGCACTACAAGCAAACGTCTTGTTCAGATTTTACGCAGGGCTGGTGCCAAGGAAGTTCATTTCAGAATTTCATCACCACCGGTTAAATATCCATGTTATTTCGGAATCAACACTCCAACCAGGGCAGAATTGATTTCTAGCAACCACAATGAAGAAGAGATTTGCAAGGAAATTGGAGCGGATTCTCTTAACTTTATTTCCCCGGAAGGTTTAATGGAAGCTTGCCGTCAATGTAATCCTGAGGAATGCGGTTTTTGCAGGGGATGTTTTACAGGCGAATATCCTATCAGCGTACCCGGAGAGTTGAACGGAAAACGTCTTTAGGTCATGAGCATGGAAGAAACATATATCTTTTTTGACATAGAGAGTTCCAACTGCATTGGTGGCGACGGGCATATCTGTTCATTTGGATATGTAATTTGCGACCAGAGTTTTAATGTCCTGGGAAAAGAAGATATAGTAATGAATCCACGTGCCGAGTTTGAGCCCATTTTATTTGACCCCAAATCCAAATGTTGTCTTGCCTACCCAAAAGAGTATTTTTTGTCTCAACCTGATTTTTCGTTTTATTACGACAGAATAAAGAAGCTCCTGACAGAAAAGAACCGGAAAGTGCTTGGATTTGCAGTTGAAAACGACATAGATTTTTTGGTATGTGCATGCAATCATTTTAACCTTGCCCAGTTTGATTTTATGGCCTACGATTCACGAATCATAGCAGACAGATTGAACAACGACCACAACGGACTCAGCGCATGGCTTAAATTCTACAACATCGACACAGACAGTTTTACCGCACACAAAAGCAGTGATGATGCCGAGATGACCATGCTTCTTGTCCAGAAAATGTGTCAGGCAAAAAAAATGAGCCTAAAGGAATTTCTTGCATTTAACTTCAATGCTTTGCGCTCAGTTGAACAGGACATAGAAAGAAGGAACATCAATGCATTCAAGAAAATTACAGAAGAGCAGATCCGTGAGCTATATTACAAGAAAAACCCTACCCCACTAAGTACAAAATTGAATGGCAGATACAAGCTCAACGTATCAAGAAAAAGGGATTTAAATCAAAAGGTCGATTTATTCAGATTGATATATAACCACGGTGGAGTCATAGTTGAAAAGCTTGGCCCCAACTGCACTTATGTTATGGAAGATTCGGGACACAAGGCTTCATGGATGGATCTTCCCAAATACAAAAGCGTTAAATTCATCAGTTTGTCTGATTTATTCAATCAACTTGAACTTGAACCCTGGCCGTTCAAGAAAATGAATTGGAAAGGAATTAAAGAAAATGGGATTTGAAAACGAAAGTGATTTCTGGTCTTCTACAATTCAAGAAACAAAAATTCAGCCTCCTGATGATTACAAGGTTCTGCTGATAAACGATGATTACACTACAAAGGAATTTGTAGTAGAGGTTCTTGAAACCATATTTCACAAGTCAAGTGCAGAAGCTGTCTCCATAATGGAAATGGTTCACAAGACAGGCATGGGAACCGCAGGAATTTATCCTTATGACATTGCTGTTACAAGATCAAACATGACGATGAACCTTGCACGCAAAGAAGGATTCCCGCTGCAATGCACTGTTGTAAAAGCATAATTTTTTTGGAAAGATAAAATGGAAATTAACGAGAAATTAAGAAAATGCATAGATTCCTCCTACCAGAATGCCCTTAAGCAGCATCATGAATTCATAACGCCGGAACACTTGCTTTTGGCATTGCTTTCTGACATAGAAGTAAACGAAGTCATTACCTCTTGTGATGTTGATCCTGATAAAATCAAGAGTGATGTAAAGAATTATATCAAAGAAAAAGTAATGGTAATTAAAGATGCGAAAAAACAGCACGAGCCTTTTGTAACTGATGGTTTTAATTCCCTGATTGACTATGCTGCAATACAATGTTCCAACGCAGATAAAAAATCAATCGGTACACTGGACATACTTGTGGCCATGCTCTATGTGCCAAACCTCTACTGTACATATTTCCTTAAGAAAAACGGAATAGAAGAAATGCAGCTCCTTGAGAATGTCTCGATTTTAAGATCAGGCATCCTAAAGGATACAAGTGTTCAAGAAGCAGAAGAAATATCAAAGAAAACTGAAACAAGACACAAGGAAGACAATTCATTCTTGAAAAAATATGCTACAGACTTAACCCAAAAAGCACGCGAAGGAAAGTTTGACAAACTTGTGGGACGCGAAAATGAAATAGACAGGACCATTCAGGTTTTATGCCGCAGGACAAAGAACAATCCGCTTCATGTAGGTGACGCAGGTGTTGGCAAAACAGCCATCACGGAGGGTCTTGCTCAAATGATTGTTCAGGGAAAGGTGCCTGATTTACTAAAGGATTTTTCCGTTTATTCAATTGACATGGGAACCATTGTTGCAGGCACAAAATTCCGCGGAGAATTTGAGGAACGCCTAAAAAAAATTGTTACGGAGATTCAGAAAAAAAAGAAGGCAATTTTATTCATCGATGAAATACACACTCTCATTGGATCCGGAACCGCAGACCACAGCACACTTGACGGAGCAAACATTTTAAAGCCGCTTTTGGCAGATGACACGGTACGATGCATTGGAAGCACAACTTTTGATGAATACACAAGGATTTTTGAAAAAGACCGCGCCCTGTCCAGACGATTCCAAAAGATTGACATAATAGAACCTACACGGGACGAAACGCTCAAGATATTAAAGGGAATTGCCCCACGCTACGAATCATATCACAAGGTTAAATACACAGCTGATGCACTTGAGGCAGCCGTTGACCTTTCCATTCAATTCATAACAGACAGAAGGCTTCCCGACAAGGCCATAGATTTAATTGACGAGGCAGGCTCATACCTTAAACTTCATTCAAGTGAAAAAACAGTTGATGCAAACGTCATAAGGAAAGTGACATCCGCACTTACAAAGATTCCGCTTGAAACATTGACAACTGACGAAAAGGAAAACCTCAAGGATTTGTCAGAAACTTTGAGCTCACAGGTTTTGGGTCAGGACAAGGCCATCGAAAAACTGTGTACTGCGGTAAAGAAGGCACGTTCAGGATTGGGCAACCCGGACAAACCAGAGGCTTCTTTTTTATTTGTTGGTCCAACTGGTGTGGGAAAAACAGAGCTTGCAAAAGTTCTTGCAAAAACCCTGAATGAACCACTCCTTAGGTTTGACATGAGCGAGTATCAGGAAAAGCATACCGTAAGCCGTTTGATTGGTGCCCCACCGGGATATGTAGGATTTGACGACAGCGGAATCCTGACAAAGGCAGTGCGAAAAGAAAACCATGCAGTCATTCTGTTTGACGAAATTGAAAAGGCTCACCCCGACATTTACAATGTATTGCTTCAGATATTCGATTACGGAACCCTTACCGACAACCATGGAACAAAAGCAGATTTCAGGAACTGCATGATCATCATGACAAGCAATGCCGGTGCACGTGACATGGAAAAAGGTGCAGTTGGATTTGCAGGCCTTTCCCAGAATCAAAACGATGAGGCAACCTTAAAGCATGCGGTGGAAGAACAGTTCACTCCTGAATTCCGCAACAGGCTTGATGCGATAATTCCGTTTGCACATCTTCCTCCTGCCATAGTTGAAGGAATCGCAAAAAAAGCAGTCAGCAGAATTGCAGAAAGATTAAAGTCAAAAAAGATAAAGCTCAAGGCAGACAAATCCGCGATTCAGTTAATTGCCGACAAAGGTTACAGCCGGGAATATGGTGCAAGAAATGTTGAGCGTGTTGTTGAAGAAGAAATTGCAAGTCCTCTTGTTGACGAAATATTGTTTGGAAAACTAAGTTCTGGCGGTAAAGTTACTGTCAGTGCAAAAGACGGAAAAATCGCCTTTGACTTTCACTCCATAAATCAGGATGCAGGAAAATAATGGAGAACAATGAAGACCTGTTCACACTGTACAAAAAGATTCCTCATGATTTCCTAAATCCCGATGTCATTCTTCCCTTTCCACCACCGGGTGTTTTTTTTCCGGAATATCCTGACATCACGTTTGCAATAGAGACACTTCCGCTTCAGCTTTTGTATTCGGCTTACATGCAGGGATCATTTCCATGGTTCAACGAGGACGAGGGTGAGCCTGTAATTTTCTACAATCCGCACATAAGGTTTTGCCTGCAGATGGAAAAGCTGCACATTCCCAAAAGCATAGACCGTTTCCTAAAGCACTGTCCGTATACCTTCACGATGGACAAGGCATTTACTCAAGTTATGGAAGAATGCAGGAATGTCACAAGGAAGGGGCAGGACGGTTCATGGATTGGTCACAAGATGATTCATGCATACACGGAGTTTCACAAAAAGGGATATGCACACAGCGTTGAGGCATGGCAGGATGGGGAACTTGTCGGCGGACTTTACGGAGTTTTGATCGGTTCAGTTTTCTTTGGCGAAAGCATGTTTACCAAAAAGGACAATTCATCCAAGGCGGCATTTACCGTTTTTGCACGGAGCTTTAAGGAATGCGGCGGAAAAATGATCGACAGTCAGGTATATACGGACAACATCGCCCGTTACGGAGCATCCAACATAAGCAGGACGGCTTTCCTTCATCTGGAAAAGGAACTTCTTTACAAGCCACTTGAAAAGGATTTGATAACACAGTTCAATGAAAACGCAAAAAAAACAACCGGACCCACAAGCGCGAATCCGGTCATATAAGCAGAGGGGAATTATTACTCGCCCTTCTTGATCGTCATGATGCCACCGATAATCAAACCGTTCTTAGCAAGAGACAAAAGCCAGTGGAAAATGCTTCCGCCCTTTGCAAAATCTGTCTTAGCATAAGTTACCAATGCAACTACAGTTACGATGATCCAGATAATCAGTGTTACAATCTTTACTATGTCGTCGAATTTTCCCAAATCCTTGCCGAATGCCTTGATAAGGAAACATGCTCCACAAAGAATCAAGATGATGCCAAGGATGATACTGCAAATCTCACGTGCACCACTTGGAAGGAAAGAAGCAAGTGTTCCAACTTCATAAGAAGAAATTGATGCTCCCCACCTTGATGTAATCAAGAAAAGTCCTGTTACGACCAGATAAATTGCAAGGGAAAGCTGAATGATAAAGATTCCCCATGTCCTCTGCTGTTTAGCCATTAAACCTCCTTGACCGATTTTGCTCGGTACTCTTTTTTCATTATACCACAGTTTTGTGAATTGGCAAGCATTTTGTTTTGTCAAGGCTGTTCCATAAAATGTAAAAATTCACTATAATATTTGTATTATTTGTTTCTGAGGATAATAACATGAAATTGACTTGTGGTATTGTAGGACTCCCTAATGTTGGAAAATCGACTATTTTCAGTGCTTTGACCAAGGCACCAGCTTCTGCCGAAAACTACCCGTTCTGTACGATAGACCCTAACATCGGTGTCGTAGACCTTCCTGATGAAAGGCTTGATTTTATGGCATCCGTATTCAACCCTAAGAAGAAAATCCCAGCCAGTGTTGACTTTGTTGACATTGCAGGTTTGATAAAGGGAGCAAGCAAGGGTGAAGGTCTTGGAAACCAATTTCTTGCAAACATCCGCGAGACAACAGTAATTGCACACGTAGTACGCTGTTTTGACAATCCAGACATCCAGCATGTAAGGGACGATGCAAAGACGGACGCTCCAATTGACCCGGAAAGCGACATCCTTACAATCGACTTTGAGCTTGCACAGGCAGACCTGGATACAATCAACAAAAGACAGGAAAAAATCACAAAGCAAATCCGTGCGTTGGGAAAGGAAGAGGAAAAAAGGCTTGCCCCATACAACAGTGCAATTGCAAAAATCAAGCCGCTTCTTACCGACGGAAAATGTGCACGCATAGCAGAACTTACAGATGAAGAACGTGAAGCCATATATGACCTGCATCTTCTTACAATAAAGCCACAGGTTTTTGTCTGCAATATTGACGAAGACACAATCCAGGCTGGAACAAACAACTACGTAGAGACAGTAAAGAAAATTGCCGCCGAACAAAAATCAGAGGTTATCGTAATCTGCGGAAAATTTGAATCCGACCTTTCTGATGTAACCGACGAAAACGACAGGCGTGATTTTATGGAAAGCGTAGGCCTCAAGGAAAGCGGACTTACAGTTCTTTCACGCACAGTATACCACCTTATGGGATTGAGGACATTCTTTACTGGCGGTCCTGATGAATGCCGTGCATGGACAATTCATGCAGGCGACAAGGCACCACAGGCAGCGGGTGTAATCCACACTGATTTTGAAAAAGGCTTTATCAAGGCGGAGGCATACACTGTTGATGACCTGAGGCAGTACGGCACCGAAGCAAAAATCAAGGAAGCCGGAAAATACCGTCAGGAAGGCAAGGAATATGTCGTTCAGGATGGAGACGTTCTGTTCTTTAAGTTCAACGTTACGAAATAAAAACGGAAAGATTGCCGGATCAAGTCCGGCAATGACGTCCCTTACAGACCAGACTTTAACGAAAGCATCTGTACAAGAACTCCCATATATTCAATGAAGTTGGGATAATTGAACAGGTGCAGGAAATAGAAGACCATGCAAAGACATATTCCCGACACTATTATCTTGGTGAACAGATGAATCCAGTCCATGTCCAGTCCAATTTGAATAAGCACATAGATTATAAAGCACAGGATTACAAAGATGGTGAAATGATTCGGAATGAGCAATGTCAGAGGAATCGTTGCAATCAAAAGTACGATGGGGAATTTTTTCCCTCCAGGCTTGCAGGAAATCAAAATCACAGACAGCCTGATTAAAATATAGAGGATGAACAGAAGGGCGAAAAGTGAATTCCGTCTGTACAGGATTGATTCCACTATTGTATGCTGAAGTTCAATATCACCAAGCTTGATGCTGGAAGTAGTATCAAAGCAGAATAGCAGGGAACCGATTTTGTAAAAGAAATCAGAAATGATGTTATGCGGTTTAAAGGTATTCTGGAAAAGCAGGATGGGCTTTACCGAAATTATCAAACCTGCAAAGAAAAGAATGTCCGCAATAATGTCACCTACATAACGCATTACATTCTTGAACACAGCCTTTGGTGTTATCTGACGCCTTACCCTTGCAGAAAAATACGACTTTACATCAGAGACAGAATGACTTCTTCCGACAGAGATCATCTGCGGTTTGTCCATAGGATCTTCCGGCTCTTCTTTCTCTACCTTTTCTTTTTTATAGCCTTTTAGCGGTGCCTGGAAAAAATCAAGCAGGCCGTTTGCCACCATGGAGAATGATTCAAGCGGAGACTGCTTTAAGTTGTCATAGGGGAATTTTCCTCTAGCGGCATATTCAATGAAGATACGGCGCAAAATCGAGGCATCATCTGTTGTTATTGGCTCAAGTTTTATTTGAACACGTCCCATGTCTGTGGAAAACTGAAGGAATTCAACTGAATGGTTCGTGTGGCTCTGGTTCTCCTTGTGGAGTATGGCAACCTTAAGCCTGCCGCTGTTTTCTGTAAGGATATTTGAAGGAACAGTTACTTCCTGCTTTCCTGCTGCATTTATGATTGAGGTCGGAAGATTCCAGTAAAACCCCTTGTCGGTGAAGACAAATCCCTTTCTTCTTAAATGTATCCAAATTCCACAAATTATCTTCTCGTCCGCAGAAATAGCGTACTGTTTCTTGATTATATATTCAGATTGCCCAGAAAACCGAGTCTGCATCAGCATGGTATATCACCGTCCTTGTTAATAAAACAAAAAATTAAAAAATCCCTTATCATATATCGGCATTTTCATTCAATTAGTAAAGGAATAAAGCGAGTTTTGAATGTGCAAGATTTATATGCCATATCTTGCACAATACCCTTTTTAGTGATAAAGTAAGATTCTAAGAGGTAATGAATATGGGAACACAAAATCTTGATTGGGGCAACTTGCCTTTTGGTTACATGGAGACGCACAAAAGCTTTGTGTCTTGTTACAAAAACGGTGCATGGGACGAAGGAACTCTTACTTCCGACCATACCGTCACCATCAGCGAATGTGCGGGAGTACTGCAGTATGCCCAGACATGCTTTGAGGGCCTCAAGGCATATACTACGGCAGACGGCAAAATTGTATGCTTCCGCCCGGATCTTAACGCAGACAGAATGAAGGATTCCTGCGAAAGGCTGGAGATGCCTGTATTCCCCAAGGATCGCTTTATCAAGGCTGTAGTCGATACAGTCAAGGCGAACATTGATTTTGTTCCACCTTATGGCTCAGGGGCAACCCTTTACATCCGCCCCTACATGTTCGGATCTAACGCTGTCATCGGTGTTAAGCCGGCAGATGAATATCAGTTCAGGATTCTGGTTACTCCAGTAGGTCCTTATTTCAAGGGTGGCGTAAAGCCGATTACCGTACGCATCTCTGACCTTGACCGTGCCGCTCCACATGGAACCGGAGACATCAAGGCCGGATTGAACTATGCGATGAGCCTCCACAACATCGTTGACGCACACAAAAACGGATATGCAGAAAACATCTACACGGATCCTGCTACCCACACATATCTTGAAGAAACAGGTGGTGCAAACATCCTTCTTGTTACAAAAGACGGAAAGCTTGTTACACCAAAGTCAAACAGCATCCTTCCTTCAATTACAAGAAGATCCCTTCTGGTTGTTGCAAAAGAGTACCTTCACATGGAAGTTGAGGAAAGACAGGTAAACAAGGCTGAACTTGCTGATTTTGCTGAGATTGGTCTTTGTGGAACTGCCGCTGTCATCTCTCCAATCGGAAAGATTTCTGATCACGGAAAGGACATACTGGTTCCGTCCGGAATGGATGACATCGGTCCTGTGCTCGGAAAGCTGCGTGAAACACTCACAGGCATCCAGATGGGAACCGAAAAGGCCCCCGAAGGCTGGATCTGCGAAATAGCTTAAACTTATGGCCGTGGTTCGTCCCAGTTCTTGCTGCGTTCCACGGCTTTTTTCCATAATTTATAAATCGATTTTCTTTTTTCCGGTGTCATAACTGGAGTAAATATTTTTTCTGTTGCGGCAACTTCCAGTATTTCGTTCTTGTCCTTCCACATTCCAATTGCAAGTCCTGCACAAAATGCGGCTCCCAGGGCTGTGGTTTCGACATTCTTTGGCCTGAATACAGGGCGGTTCAGGATATCGGACTGGAACTGCATCATCACGTTGCTGACACAGGCTCCTCCGTCTACCTTTACTTCCTTGATCTTGATTTTGGCATCAGCCGCCATGCATTCAATCAAATCCTTTACCTGAAACGAAATGGCCTCCAATGTGGCACGGCAGATGTGGGCCTTGTTTACTCCACGAGTAAGACCGATCAGGATTCCACGGGCATAAGGGTCCCAGTATGGAGTGCCAAGACCTGTAAATGCAGGAACAAGATATACGCCGTTTGCATCAGGAACTGATTCGGCAAGAAGGTCACATTCATGGGCACTGTGGATTATTCCAAGCTGGTCACGTAGCCATTTGATTGTAGCCCCACCCATAAAGACTGAACCTTCCAGAGCGTATTGAACCTTTCCGTCCATGCCTATTGCAATTGTAGTAAGGAGTCCGTTTTTTGATTCAATTGGATTTGAACCTGTATTCATCAGCATGAAGCAGCCGGTACCGTAGGTTGTCTTTACGTCGCCCTTCTTAAAGCATCCCTGTCCGAACAAAGCGGCCTGCTGGTCTCCTATGCATGATGCAATTGGAATCTCAAAACCGCATGTATTCTTGTCCGTAACACCATAGACGCATGAGGAATCCTTGACTTCCGGCAAAATTGATTTGGGTATGTTCATCAGCTTTAGAAGCTCGTCATCCCACTGCAGGGTATGTATGTTAAACAGCATCGTACGGCTTGCGTTGGTATAGTCGGTTACGTGGACCTTGCCGCCGGTTAACTTCCATAAAAGCCATGTGTCGATTGTTCCTGCAAGAAGGTTTCCTTTATCCGCCTTTTTTCTTGCTCCCGGAACATTGTCCAAAAGCCATTGGATTTTTGTGGCGCTGAAATATGCGTCCGGAATGAGCCCTGTCTTTTTCTGAATCATCCCAGAATATTTTTGCTTAAGCTTTAATGCTTTTTCTGCGGTCCGGCGGCACTGCCACACTATGGCGTTGGCAACCGGTTCCCCAGTCCTCTTGTCCCACAGAACAACGGTTTCCCTCTGATTTGTGATTCCTATTGCAGCAACCTGGTCGGGCTTGACTTTTGCCTTTTTAAGCACATCCTGGGCAACGGTAAGCTGGCACAAGAAAAGTTCCTTTGCATCATGCTCAACCCAACCCGGCTTTGGAAAATACTGTGTGAATTCCCTTTGCTCGCTTGCAATTTTCTTTGCCTTTGAATTGAACAAAATGGCACGCGAAGAAGTTGTTCCCTGATCCAGTGCAAGAATATACTTTTTTTCAGAGGCTTTGGGCATTTTATTTCTCCCATGTGCAGAGTTTTTTCATTATCTGTTTGACTTCATTTTCCCTGTCACGGCAGATGGCAGTTGCAAAAGGACGTCCCAGGGCTACGGTTGTGGCCCCGTAACATGCCGCGGTTTGAACCTGTTCTGCATTGCGGATTCCACCGTCAACCCACAGTTCTCCGCTATTTGACTTTAGTTCGGCAGAATGACGTGCCAGGAATTCGGCTGTACTTCCCTTTACCGTTTCTACCCTGCCCCCGTGGTTTGAGATGTATGCAATGTCCGGCTTGACTTCCCTTACTATTTCCATGTCAGATTCCTTAAAGATTCCCTTGATTGCAAAAGGGAGGCCCTTGGAATTAAGGTATTTTTTTATCTCTTTAAGCTGATCCGGTGTCTTTTGTTCAAGATGTACAAGATTTCGCATGGTCACGATGTTGTAGCTGTCTATGTCGATTCCGATACTTTCTGCAACAGGAGAAGCCCATTCAATACGCTCATAAATCCTTGCATCAGGATACGGCTTTATGAAAACAGCGGTCTTTAAATCCGGGTGAACTTTACGGCGGTTCTGCACGGCTTCAATTCCAAACAAAAGCTTTTCGTCAGGGCATCCGTCCCCTATGGACAGTTCAACTCCGGCTTCGTCGCAGGCATCAATCAAATCAAAATAAAACTGCCTCTCATCATCATAGCCTACATTCTGCTCTCCACCGGTCATTGGTGAAAGCCTTATGTGTACTGGAATTACCGTTTCAGGAATTTTCTTAACCTTATCCCATTCGTCATAATTCAAGATGAAATTAGTGCTGTTGTTGGGACCACCCATTCCGGGCATTTCCCCTATGCATCCAGTTCCGTTGCACACTTCGCAAAAATGGCATTTAAAATCACTCATATTTTCCCTAATCTTTATCTGTATTCGATATTTTACAATTCAATTGTTCCGATTACGACCTCGTCATCATCTGATGATTTGGCCTTCTTTTTCTTTGGCTTTTTCTCCGGGGAGGCAACAACCGTTTCTTCAACCTGCTCTTTCCAGCTTGAAGATGATTCTGTACTGTCATCAACATCAAGAGGCTTTTTCTTTGGTGCGGCACGTTTTTTTGGTGCTACAAGGAATCCAAAGAGGCTTCCGCAAAGGCCACCCGCCATGCTTATGAAAGTTACAACATTCCTCTGCATGAAGAAGATGAACGAATTGCTTCCATCGTTTTTTGGTACCGCTGGATTAAGATAGCCTGAATAAAGCGAATATGCGGTATAGATTACAAGCCCCGCAGTCCATGAGGCAAGCAGGCTGTTTTTACTCAGGGTTGTAAGGGAGGCAAGGAAAATCATCAGGAATACAAGGCACATTGTTCCCATAATCGGCTGTACACCAAGGCATGCGGTAAGGACACCCGAGACAAGGACAGAGATTCCGCACATGAGGCCTAGCATAAGGGAGCCGTAACGTTCCTCAAGCTGGGGTCCCATGGCAAGCAGGGCAAGCGTATTTACAAAAAAGGCCTGCCATCCGTATGAGCCGAACACATGAAACAAAAGCCTGAAATAGTGAATGGGATTTGAGAACTTGAATGCTTCATCCCCATGAGCCATCGGACATGAAAAGAACGCTCCGACCGCCTTTCCCTTAAACGCAAAGGAGTCAAGGATACAGACAAGGGCACTTACGGCACAAATCGTAAGCACAACCGGGGAATCAAACAAAAATTTGAATTTTTTCTTTGCCATACCTCTATTTTCGTCTTATTTTAAGGTTTTGTAAACAGTAAACTTCCCGCTTAGCTTGAATGATTCAGATTATTTTGCTACAATACACACAATATAGTACATTTTGAAAGGCCAGATGGCCAGAGGGGTAAAAAATGTTATATTATCTTGGCGACTTGCTTAATTGGGGGCCTGCCAGACTTTTACAGTCATATTCTGTACTTATTGTCACCGCTCTTTATGTGGGCTTTTTTCTTGTTTGGAAATTCCTTCCTAAATTCTATAAATTCCTTCCGTCAGACAGGGGACGTGAATTTACGCTTACGGCAGAGGCGGCAAAGGGAAAACCAACCGGTTCCGGTGTTGTGTTCATCTCGATGTTCGTCATCCTATGTTTCCTGATTGTACCGCTTAACCTTCAGCAGTATTGCATCCTGTTTTTGACATGGGTCATGATGCTTACAGGCTTTCTGGACGACAGGAGCACAAAAAGCTGGGGCGAATACCTCAAGGCTTTCCTTGACCTTGTGGTGACGGTGGCGGCGGCAACAGTCCTTGCCCTTACAATCAAGGGGGATTCTCCTGCGGGCAAGATTTATTTCTGGCTGCCTTTCATGACAAATCCTGTTTCAGTTCCTGTGTGGCTGTACATTATCATCGGCACTGTGATTTTATGGGCCTCGGTAAACACGACAAACTGTACGGACGGTGTTGACGGACTTTCTTCTACTCTGGTGCTTTTTGCCCTGATAATGATGGGACTCATCCTGTACATTGTTCTTGGACATTCAGAAATCGCAAGCTACCTGCTTTTCCCCGGCCATGACATTGAGGAAGCAAAATCCATGATTATCGAATATTTCCCGCATTTTACAGACGGAGCATCATGGGCTGTAATCTGCTTTGCACTTTCCGGCGTCCTTTTGGGCTACCTGTGGCACAACGCTTATCCGAGCAAGGTCCTTATGGGGGATGCAGGCTCACGCGCCCTGGGATTCTTTATCGGCGTATGCGTAATGCTCAGCGGAAACCCATTCCTGATTCTTGCAACATCAACAATGATTTTCATAGACGGTGGACTTGGACTCCTGAAGGTTGCGTTAAAGAGGTTCTTCCATATAAACATCTTCAGCAACGTACGCTTCCCGCTCCATGATCACGTAAAGAAAAACCACGGATGGTCTCCGGCACAGGTGCTCATCAAATTCCTTACGCTTCAGCTTTTGATTTCAATCGCACTTTTGGGCATCTTCCTCAAGATACGCTAAAACAGGCCTTTCAGTGGCTTGCCATGTATGCCATGGTCATTGCATCCAGAGCGATGTTTTTGACTATGGCATATTCATTTGGCTGATGGCATGTTTCGTCCATCGTACTCCATACAACCGCGTTATATCCTTTGTTCCTGAGGCCTGCGGCAACAGTTCCGCCACCGATTCCTACGATTTTTGCCTTTATTCCATGAACCCTTTCTATCGCATTCTTAAGCTCAAGCACGACCGGTGCATCTGATGGAGTTGGGAGTGACTGTTCGGCCTGAAGCTCTGACACTTCTACCGTAACCCCATATTTTTCCTCAATTTCCTTCATTCGCTTTTTTACTTCGGCACGGACCTCATCAAGCGTGTAATCTGGATTTATCCTGCAGTCGGCACAGAACACGTCGTCTCCGGGGATTATGTTTACGCCCTCCACGTTCTTCAACTGCATTGTGGGCTGGAAAGTTGAATATGGAGGATCGAACAAGTCATTCTTTTTGTTGAAGAAATTCTCCAGGTCATTTATCCTGAGGGCAAGGTCAGCGGCGGCAAGTTTTGCATTGCGCCCAAGATCCGGCCTTGAACCGTGGGACTGTTTACCAATCGTGTGGAAGCGGAACCATGCTATGTTTTTTTCGGCAACCTCGATAGTCTCTCCCTTTGGGTCCCCTCCGTCGGGAATAAGGATGCGGTCGTTTTTGCCGAATATGTCCTCGTGTTCCTTTAAAAGATAGTTCATTCCGTAAGTTGAGCCAACTTCCTCGTCCGCCATGAACAAAAGCTTTATTGTATGTTCGGGGATTATGTGCTGCCTGACAAAAGACATGGCCGCAAGAACTCCGCTTACAAGTCCCTGCTGGTTGTCCTCCACTCCGCGTCCATAAATCTTTCCGTCTTTTTGAACAAGGGTCCATGGATCGCTTTTCCAAAGGCTTTTTTCACCAACAGGAACCACATCCATGTGCGCGCATATCCAGATTGAATAATCATCGTTGATTCCGGGAACTGTCGCCACAAGATTTGGCCTGTACCCAGAGCTTACCCTTTTGTCGGGGGCATCGTAGTGTTTGATGTCCTTTATGCCGTTATCCAAAAGCCATTTTTCCAGGGCCTGAGCCTTTTTTTCCTCACCGTCACCGCCGTTTTCCGGGGCAAGGGCTGGTATCGAAGTAAGGAGCCGTTCAAGCTCCACCATATCCTGAGTATGTTCTTCTATATATAATCGAAGCTGGTCAAATTCCTGTGACATGCCATTCCTCCATAAACTAAAGGCATTATAGCAGAAAACAAAAGATGAGACCATATAAATTCAAGATTAGCATTCAAAATTCCACATTCCACATCCATAATTCCGCATTCCTAATTCCGAAATAAATAAGGTTGACCTCTTCAAAAAAACTTGACTTAGGTGTATAATTAAAGGATACAAAACTTGAATCAATCAGGAGAATTTTATGGGAAAGGTTCTGTTTACTGGAAGCAAATATCAATCAAATGAACACCTGCATGACAGAATTAAGGCAAAGCTGGACTGTGATTACATTGAGCTTGATGAAAAACTTCTGACCGAGGCTGTTGAAAACGGAGACGTATCCCTCATCGTAGTACATCTTTCCGGCATTCCACAGGATAAAAAAGGAGAACTTGCAAGGCTCCTGCATGACATGGACAAGGTCCCATTCATACTTACTGGAGCAAGGGAAGAACTCCACAAGTATTTTGAAAGAACTGAGGCAAGAATCCTCCGCTACATATTGACACCAATCAAGCTTTCTGATTTCCTCTCAGAGATAAACCGCATCCTCAGGAAGGTTGAAGAACGCGACGTTGACATTTCCGAGCTTTACGAGACAGAAGGCAACACTATTGTAGAAAAAGAACCTCCAAAGCACATCCTTATCGTGGACGACGATCCTGTGGTCCTGCGTTCAATGAGCAACATCCTGAACGGACTTTTCAGGGTTTCCGTCGTAAAATCAGGTTATGACGCACTCTCGTTCCTGGAAAACGAAAAACCGGACCTTATCCTGCTTGACTATCAGATGCCTGAGTTAGACGGTTTGCAGACACTTGCAATGATACGCAACAATAAGGCGGGAGCCGACATCCCCGTATTCTTCCTTACCGGTGTTGATGATGCGGAAAAGGTTAAGAATGCCATTTCACTCCATCCTCAGGATTACATTTTGAAGTCAGCCGGTGTAGCCCACCTTCTTCAGAAAATAGAGGCATTCTTCTAATAATGGTAAAAGAGGAATTCATAAAGAAAAGCGAGATTCCGGCATTCAAGAAGATGATAAACGAGGCAAACAGCTTTCGTCTGCGTCTTTTTCCTCCTGCACTTGCCGTCTATCTGCTTACAGAATTCATCTCGGATTTCAGGAAGTTTCTTTCACCGGATCGTGCGGGATATGTATTCAACGGACATCTCCTGAAAATCAATGCGTATGCGATATTCATGTTTCTGGATGCCGTCATAATACTTTCCTCGATTGGCATCTTCATCTCAAACATTGTCTACAGAAGCAAAAGAAAAAAGGGGCTTGAAAACAACGAAAACCTTTTTCTCCTTCTGGTAAAAATATACGGAGGAATCCTTCAGACAGTAAGCTTCCTTGCGGTCATCCTTACGTCCCGTGTCTTTGGAAGCGAGGACCTGACTTTCTTCTACGTCATCACACTTGTCACTTCTGCCGTACTGTACCTTGACTGTCTTGTGATGATTCCCGTCACAATTGTCTATTACACTGCCATTGAAATCATGCCGCATGCTTTTGGCTGGGAACTTACCTACGAGCCCTACATGCCATACGGAGTTTTCTTTGTTGCCACAATCTGCCTCATTTCACTTTTCAGGGCATACTACATCCTTACAACCTTGCGAAGGGAAAACGAGATCCAAAGGCTGCGTGAAAATGCCGACCACCAGAACAGCTTAAAATCAATGTTCCTTGCAAACATGAGCCACGAAATCCGCACCCCAATGAATGCGATTGTAGGAATGAGCGAGCTTGCCATGGACTTTGACCTTCCGCCTTCAAAGAAAAACACGATAAGGCAGATACGTTCATCTGGCATTGCACTGGTTGGAATAATAAACGACATACTGGACTTTTCCAAAATTGAATCAGGCAAGATGGAAATTGTATGCGCAGACTATGACCTTCTTAAAATGCTGTATGATGTGGGAAACGTCTGCCTTGTAAAGATTCAGGGAAAGAAAGTTGACCTTAAGATAAAGCTTGATCCGTCGCTTCCTGCCGAAGTAAACGGTGATGACCTTAGGATAAGGCAGATACTCATAAACCTTGCGGGAAATGCCACAAAGTTTACTGACACAGGCTCGGTTACAATTTCTGCCGAAAAGGGAGACTCAGAAGGTTACATCCGCTTTTCTGTTTCCGACACCGGAATTGGTATTAAAAAAGAAGACCTGGAAAAGATTTTTGCAGAGTTCCAGCAGGTTGACATGAAGATGAACAGGTCCAAGGGTGGAACAGGTCTGGGACTTTCCATATCCAAGAATCTTGTGCGTCTTATGGGCGGCTCTCTTGAAGTTGAATCCGAATACGGAAAGGGCTCGGTCTTTTCCTTTAACATCCCGCAGGAATCAGCATCTGACATTACCGCCGGTGGAAAATATCCGGAAGTTTTCTCGCTTGAACAAAACAACGGCATTTCAATGTCGGAACTCAACCGTCCGGAAATTGCAGGCCTGTTTGCCGACAGCGATGAAATGAAACAATTCTCATGCCCGGATGCAAAGGTTCTTGTAGTCGATGACAATGAGCTTAACGTAGAAGTTGCACAGGGATTCCTTGAAAAATTCAAGGTCGTGCCGGATACTGCATCAAGCGGATTTGAGGCCCTTGAAAAACTTAAGAATGGGAAAAAATATCACATCATTTTCATGGACCATCAGATGCCCGTTATGGATGGAGTTGAAGTCCTTAAGAATATCCGTTCCATGGAGGAAGAGGGAAAGTCTTTCCGTGCCGATTCCAAGGATGGACCGTGTACAATCATTGCCCTGAGTGCCAATGCCGTTAGCGAATCAGTAAAGATGTTCATGGATTCAGGTTTTGACGGATTTATTGCAAAGCCTGTGCAGGGAAAAGATTTTGCCGATGCTCTTAGCCAATGGATTCCCGAAAACCTCATTGTTGAATCAGACACAAACACAATGGAAGAATCATCTGGAAATGGCTCCAGGGTTGAAAAGTCAATAATCAAAACTTTCATACGTCTGGTTGAACCTTCCGCAAATGAAATCAATGACTTCCTTGAAAAAGGCGACATAAAGAACTACACCATAAAAGTTCATGCCCTAAAAAGTTCCGCAAGAATTGTAGGCAACCTAAAGCTTTCCGACCTTGCCGCAGAACTTGAATATCTAGGAAACAACGCCGACACGGACGATGCCATGACAAAAATCAGGGAAAAGACACCACTCCTTCTTGACATGTACAGGAAATACGGAGAAGCCCTTAAAAAATCAATTGAAGAAGATGAAGCAAAAAAAGCCGGACCTTCCGATTCCAAGGCAATCTCCCCCAACGTGTTCCAGGAAATAAAGCAGGAAATACTTGATGCATGTTCGCACAACGACATAAACGCATTGGATTCCGCCGTGGAAAAGTTCAGTGGATTTTCATTAAGCCAAGAAAACAAGGCACTCCTTAATCAGCTTGAGGATGCCGCCGAGATGATTGATTTTAATGAAGTTTCCAGAATCGCAGGTTTGTTTAAAATATAACCATATCCTGTTAAGAAAGCATGTCCATGTTGCAGTGTGCAGCCGGTGAACTCATATTTTCGTACAGGTGAAGTCCGTTTCCCAGACACCATTTCCAGCTTTTGCATTTGGCACATTTACCCTTTTTAGCCCAAGAGCGGTCCCTCATGTTTTGGTATCGCGTATTCCACACGTCCATGAAGTCCTCGTTATAAATGTTTCCCTGGATAAAGTCTTTTCCCCTTACAGAAAGGCATGCAGAAATTGAGCCGTCGCACATCACGGAACCGACATTTATTCCAGCCCTGCAGAAGAAAAAGAAATCCCGCACTTTAAGCTCGTAACTTCCAAGATATCCCTCGCATGAATAGTTAAGGTGTATTCCTTTTCCCTCTCTGTTACGGTAGGTCTTTGTCTGGTAAATGAAATCCATCAGGTTTCTGTACTCGTCCGGTGTAAGAGAAAGATCTTCGTTGGCCGCACGTCCTGTTGGGAAAATCGAAAATATCCGCCAGTCTTTGACTCCCCTTTGAATCAGAAAATCACGCAGCTCTGGCAGAATACCAATATTCCCATGCTGAACACAGGTTATCACATCAAAGATAAATGTCTGTGGATTACGATTATGTTCGGCCGCCATTATGTCAATTGCGTTTACCACAGTTTGAAATGATTTTGGATTTCTCCTTAAGAAAGTGTGTTGCTCCTCAAGTCCGTCAATGCTCACGCTCATTGATGTAAGACCACTTTGCCTGAGTGAACGGAAACGGCTTTCGGTAAGAAGAAGAGCGTTGGTAACAATGCCCCAGGAGAATCCCCTCTTTATTATCTCAAGTCCTGCTTTTTCCAGGTCATCGCGCAAAAGAGGTTCTCCGCCTGTAATTGCAACCGCAAGATTTTTGGCAGTGTTTTTTGATTTTATGCTGTCCAGTACTTTGGTAAAATCCTTCAGAGGCATGTCTTTTATTCCGGAGGATTTAAGGCAATCAGACCCGCAGTGACGGCAGTTCAAATTACATCTGAGCGTACATTCCCAAAAAAGGTAGTTTAGCTCATGCTTTTTTGTAATGCCCTTGCGGTAGATTGAAAATACATTTCTTTTTAGCTTGTCGCCGAGGCTGAGTCTGTTATTCTTCGTCGTCCGCATTCTCAAGCTCAACATTAAGCTCTGTATCCAAATCTACAAGACCGATTTCCTTTGACTGTCTTTTGAAGGATCCGTTTTCCTCTCCGTCAAGATCTTCAAAGACTACCTTTACTTTGGAACCAAGTGACCTTGTATTAAGATAATACATTCCACCTTCCAATGTAGTGGTTTGATCAAGTTCAACACCATTAGAATCAACAGCACGTACGGTAATTCCACGCACAGGAGCATTGTCCTCTGATGATGTTACAGTTCCTTCAACCCTTGCATAGTTTGGAGCCATTCCATAGCATGAAGTCAAAGTTCCGATTCCAAGAAAAGTCAACACAGTAGCAAAAGCCTTTTTAACTGACCATTGAATCATACGCATCTCCTTTTTTCAAAGTTTAACTCTTGATTTATTATATAATGGACAATCCTGGACTTCAAGTTCAAAATCGCGAATATTACGAATGTAACATGAATCTATGGATGTAATATAAATGTAATATTACATTGGCATTACATTTTACGGCTCCAGCTTTACTTGAAAAAATGTCAAAACCTTTATAAAATTACATCCATGAATAATTACATGTACAGCAGGAAAGCAAAACTCATAATAAGGATAATTGCCATTATTGCCGTCGCTCTCCTAATCACAGCAAACATATTCAAACTCTTATTTACATTAAGGACAGATGACAATACAATCGTTCCAATAGAATTATATTATTTAATTATAAATACTATTGTCATGATTCTCGGTATATTGGTATTTATTTTTCCCCAAAAGTTCATGCTTGTGGCAATTGCATGTTTTTATTATTCAGTTAGCATCATTACAAATGAATCCAACAATTCTATGGGCATAATGATGTATTGCCTTGGAACTTCAATACTAATCTTTCGAGGATTTTTCAGAAATCATGCCAAAATCAAAATCACCATTTTAGCCTTAATACTTGTCATCCTAGAAAGTTTCAGATTAAGATTCAGTTCTGCTGTCATATGTTATTCTTTAATTTATGATTTTGCATTTTCCTTTGTTTATGCTATCGGCATGATTTTCATATATTGCTATGCAAGCAGGAATTCTGATTATACAAAAAAACTCAATGTAGCCAAATACAACGAGCTTAAAGAATCGGATGCAGAAATGTTAAGGCGCGTTTTGGCAAACCAACAGTACAAGGTAATCGCAATCGATTTGAACAGAACAGAAGGAACCATACGAAACCGTCTGAACAAGGTTTACGACATTCTTGGAGTAGGAGACAGAACTGGATTCATTACAACATATTCAGGGTTTGAAGTTGTCTATGAACCAGAACCATCTGAGCCAGCTCCACAAGAGACAAATCCTTCAAGCTGACAGTTCACCCATCCCTACCTCTCAGAGAATTCAAACAAAGGAATAGAATTCGTTATAGACTTGGACAATGGCTTTATGTGCCTGAGCGGGAGGCGGATTAGTTTAATGGTGTAGCCGAAATCCCATGCGGGAACTTCAATTGGCTCGACCTTTACCGAACTGTTCCAGTATTCCATTTCAATGTCATAGCTTTCTTTGGCTTCTTCATCCTGTGGCATGGCTAATGGATTGTAACTGGATTTTTCCATGTGGACAAAATCTGTATCCTCTGGTTCTGCATCCACAAGATATGTGTAGGCGACGTGGCCTATTCCCTCGGCTTCGTAATAATTTTCTCCGCTGCAAAAATATTTTCCGTTTACACTGGCAAAGTTTTTAAATTCCAGTTCACCGTGCTGCCTGTAGATTTTTTCGTAGAGCTTGTTTCCGTCCCAATCCATGAAATATGAAATGCAGCTTACTTCCTTGTTTTTCCAGTCATCTGGATCATACAGAGTCCTGTGTCCAAAATACAAAATGCCGTCATCACTTATTTTTTCCTTGCAGTAATTGTATGCATTATCTGACGTTCTTTCCATAACCTTATATGAGCTTATGAAATTTCCATCCGCAGAAAAACGTGCAAGATAGTCCAAGCTATCATCAGCATCTTTAGTTTCCATTATAGTTTGTACAAGGAAAATATCATCATCTCCTGTAACGCCACTTTTCAAATAAATGTACCTGATGTCCGAACCGTAATATTTGCATGCCCAGATTTTTTTGAAATTAAGTTTTCCGTCAAGCTGAACGACTGCCTGCCTTTCAAAAGTCCTTCGTATTTCAAAATACACATTGTCTTCAAAAGCCGCAAGACCAACAAGCTCGTCATTTTGATTTGTATAAACCGTAACGGCGTCCTTTAGGTTTCCGTTCAAATCAAATGAAAGGAGGAAAAGATCCCAGCCTGTCTCTTTAAAATTCACCTGTCCGTCAAACCCAACATAAACGGTGTCCTTTCCGTCATAGGCATAGTACTGTGTTTCATACGCCCTTTGATTTTTGAGGCTATAGGATTTGTATGCCACCACCCTGTCGTCCTTGAGCCTGAAGAATGCAAAACGGTTGTCTGAGAATGCGGAATAAACAGTGAGTATGATTTCGTTTGGACCAAGAGCATAGAGCTTTAGGAAATCGTAATGCGTAAACCTTTCACTGAACTCGTAATTATCAAAGCCTTCGACATCTATCTGCAAAGTTGAACTGTATCTGTTGTCAATGTATTTGTTGATGAAGATTGGAGTCCCCTTGTCCAGGTCCGTGTGGTTCATTCCAAGGAATGCTTCGTAAACAGTGTTTCCATAACTTACCATGTCCATTTCCATGGTTGTATATCCCTGCAGTAGGTTGATGTTCCTGTCGCCCACATATTCCTTTGGTCCGGCATAAAGAGCCACGCATGCAAACAAGACCGCAACAAACAGTACAAATGATTTCTTCATCTTAATCCTCCGAGTTTCATTTGTATTGATTTTACTGTGTGGTAAATAAAATTTCAACATTAACCCCTTCCTTGACCCAGCCCCGCACACATGTTATAGTTTATTCAAAGGAGATCACCATGAGGAACAGAGGATTTTATATTTTTATTTTGAGCATGATGATTGTCACACTGGGATGCAGTGGAAAGGAAACCAAGTCACAGGATGCAGCTGATGAAACCGTAAATACCGCTGCCACAGAAGAAACTGGGGAAACTGAGGAAGCTGAGAAACAAAAGGTTATAGATGAAGAAGGTTACCTGACACTTAAGGATGAATCAACCCTTTTGCTCAAGGGAATGGTTACGACTTATGATGCCAAAACAGCAGACGAAAGCACGATTGACGGAATAACGGCCCCATGGTACAGGATTGCCCTGAATGATCTGGACGGAGAAAGCATAACTCAATACTGGTGGGTATTCGGCGGATATCTGGAGGACTATGACGAGAACAGGAATTCTGAATACACAAAGACTTTATTCAACACTGCTTTGGAAAAAGGTTTTATTGTCATAGACGAGGAAGAATAATTTCCTTGACCGCCATACAGTCTCATGCTATAATTTAACTTGATTGGAGATTTTAGAGGTCTCTGTCGTTATCCTGAGATTCCGGCAAGGAGTATTAAATGAAGAAGTTTATCATATTACTGGCGCTTGTCATTGCTTTTCCGCTATGTGCCTCTGCAACTGAGGACGGTACAATCTATTCAATAAACGGATATGGTCATTTTGGAAGCCACACTGGATATGGAGTTGACCTTGGACTTACAATCCATACAAGCCCGGACAGTTTTTTCTCCCCCATAATTTATTTTGGCATGGGTGTTTCCGGTATGGACGATTTAATCATGGGAGACCTGAAGCTTTTGGGTGGAGTCTCATGGCATTTTAATGATTTTATATATCTTGATCTGTCTGCCGGAGGACAGGGTTTCCTGTATGCGGGTGATAACACTCCCTTTGGCATTGGTGGAGCCGTTCTAGTAGATGCAACGGTAATGCTTCATATTGCGGAGATAATAGGAATACGGGCGGGATGCATGACCTCATTCGGAACCAATGGGGCAATGGTTTCTCCCCACATAGGACTTGCTTCCATGTTTGATTTTTCATGGCTGTTCAATTAAGATACATGCCCCGAAACCAATATTCAATGATTGACTAAAGGGCTTTTATGTTCTATTATAAGGCATTATGACCGCAAACGAGTTACGTTCTAAATACATCGAATTCTTTAAAAGCAAAAATCATGCCGAGATTTCCGGACAGTCTTTGATACCGGAAAATGACCCTTCCGTTCTGTTTACCATGGCAGGAATGCATCCTCTTGTTCCATATCTTCTGGGAGAAAAACATCCCGCTGGAACAAGGCTCACCGACTATCAGAAATGCATCCGCACAGGTGATATTGATGAAGTCGGAGACCCAAGCCACTTGACCTGTTTCGAGATGCTGGGTAACTGGTCTTTGGGTGATTATTTCAAGAAGGAATCCATCGCTTTTTCATACGAATTCCTGACAAGTCCAAAATGGCTTGCCCTTAATCCAAAAATGCTGTCTGTCACTGTATTTGCAGGTGATGAAAATGCCCCTCGTGATGAGGAAGCGGCAGGATATTGGAAGGAAAACGGCATTCCGGAAGACAAAATCGCATATCTTCCCGCAAGCGACAACTGGTGGGCTGCAGGTCCTACAGGTCCATGTGGTCCCGACACAGAGATTTTCTATTGGGTAGGAGAAGGACTTCCACCAAAAGGCTCAAACAAGGGAACTGACAGCGCCAACTGGATGGAGATATGGAACAACGTTTTCATGCAGTACAACCGCGTGGACGAAAAGACACTCCTTCCGCTTGAAAAGAAGAACGTTGACACAGGAATGGGCCTTGAACGCACAAACTGCATCCTCCAGGGAAAGAACAGCGTCTATCTTACAGAAGTTTTCCAGCCGATCATTGCAGAAATCGAAAAACTCACTTCATACAAATATGGTTCTGACGAAGAAAAGGACAAGAGCGTACGCATCATTGCAGACCACATCCGTGCCTCAGTATTTATTTTGGGTGACCAGAGGGGTGTTTCTCCGTCAAATGTGGGTGCAGGCTATGTTTTGCGCCGACTTATCCGCAGGTCCGTACGTCATGGTCTCAAGCTGGGCATTGACAGGGGATTCCTTGCAGAACTGGCGGTTCCCGTAATCGAAAACTTTAAGAACGCATATCCGGAGCTGGCCGAAAACTCAGAGAAAATCAACAGGGAACTTACCGCAGAGGAAAACAAGTTCCGTGATACGCTCAAAAAGGGAGAGGCAGAATTCCAGAAGCTCCTTCCCAACCTGATGAAAAACCCGAAAAAGGAGATTTCAGGCAAGGTTGCATTCCGCCTGTACGATACATTCGGCTATCCTCTTGAACTTACCCAGGAATTGGGGGCAGAACACGGCTTTACGGTTGATGTTGAAGGATTCAAGGAAGCGGAGAAAAAGCACCAGGAGGCCTCAAAATCTCTGGATGCAGGCAAGGCAAAGGGCGGTTTGGCAGAACAGACAGACGTTACCACAAAATACCATACCGCAACCCACCTTTTGCAGCAGGCCCTTGTCGACGTGCTGGGAAATCAGGTGGCCCAGAAGGGAAGCAACATAGACAACGAGCGCATGAGGTTCGACTTTACCTTTGAGCGTCCGATGACACCCGAGGAAGTCAAGAAAGTTGAGGATATAGTAAACCAGAAGATAAAGGAAGATTTGCCGGTTACAATGGAGATCATGACTGTCCAGGAAGCGGTGGATCAGGGGGCAAGGGCCCTCTTTACCAACAAATACGGCGAAAGCGTCAAGGTTTACACGATTGGACGTGACCCAAAGACCGACTGGTTCAGCAAGGAAGTCTGTGGCGGTCCTCATGTCCAGCACACGGCACAGATCGGGGACTTCAAGATTGTAAAGGAGCAGTCCAGCTCTGCCGGTGTCCGTCGCATCCGTGCGGTTATTTCCGGCGGTTTACCGTTGGAATCTTAAAATTACAATATTCCCGTGTAACAAAAACTACCCGGGGTTGTTATATTTATGAAACAGGGCAGGCATATGCTGGTCCAAAGTCTTTTTGATTAAAGAGGAAGGTTTTATGAAACGAATAGCTGTTGGAATCGCTTTAATTTTTTCTATTGCAGTCTCGGCCTTTGCACAGAATGATCTGCAGCCTTTAGCTGTGGTTAAATTGAACAAGTCAGAGACAATTACCCTCAAACAACTTAAAACCCGTGCTTCCGCTCTGGAAAAGCAGGCTGAAAATTTAGGCTCAAAGCAGACCCTTACTGTAGATCAGCGCAAGCAGCTTTTGGATACAATGATTCAGGAAAAACTCATCGTACAGGCTGCCAACAAGATGGGAATCTCCATCAGCGACTCTCAGGTGGATGCCGCTTTCATCAGTTCATTCTCACAGCAGTTGGGCCAGCAGGTCACCGAGTCACAGCTTTCTGACCTGATAAAGAGCCAGACCGGAAAAACACTCAATGAGTTCATTCAGCAGTCATACGGCATGTCTCTTGCTGATTTTAAGGCAACAATCAAGAATCAGCTTACAATGCAGCAGTATGTACTGTCACAAAAGCAGTCTGATTTGCAGAAAATCGCCGCTACCGACAAGGAAATCCGTGACTTCTACGACCTGAACAAGTCTCAGCTTGTAAGAAGCGACATGCTCAACCTCTTCCTGGTGGTAGTTCCAAAGGGAAATGATGCAGTAAAGGCAAAGGCTACAATTACAGACCTCCGCAACCAGTATACAAAGGACAGTTCCAAGGAAGACTCAATCAAGACATCTTCTGACAACGGAAAAACATATCAGGCAGGAAACATTCTTGTACAAAAGAGTTCTGCAATGGCCCAGAGCATGGGATGGTCAATGGACAAGCTTGTTGAGCTGTTCAACCGCAGCATCGGCTATGTAAGCCCGGTTGACGAAGATTCATCACAGTATCAGTTCTATGTCGTAAAGAAGAAGTATGAGGCAAAAATGCTCACACTCAGCGACGAGATTCAGCCGGAAACAACTGTTACTGTATACGATTACATCAAACAGAACCTTACTGCACAGAAACAGGAAGCTTTCCTTACACAGGCAATTCAGGATATTGCCAAAAACCTTGACACAGCAGCAAATGTTGACCGCAAGAAGACTGGTGCAGAGTTGACAAAACTGCTTACCTGGTAGGTTCAAAGTGTCACGCAGAAAAGGCAGGATATTGGCGTTCCAGGCACTCTACTCATATGATGTGGGCGGAGAAAGTCTGGAACAGCTGTTGAAATTGGAATGGGCAGATCTTAAGGAATCCGAGAAAGATGCGGATACCGTGGATTTTGCCCGTATTCTTATTTCCGGAACCATCAACCATATAGAAGAAGTCGATGAAGTGATTAAAAGGCACTTGACGCAAAACTGGGAATTCAGCAGGGTGAACAAGGTTTCTCTTGCAATCCTACGCATCAGCTGCTTTACGCTTTTGTTCCAGCCGGAAATCCACCCGACAATCGTCATAGATGAAGCAATTGATATTGCCAGGGAATATGGAGCAGACGAATCCTATAAGTTCATAAATGCGGTTCTGGATCATATCAGAAAAGAGAAAGAAGTTGAAGATTAAAAAGAGAAAGAGACTAAGTTTACGTTCGCTATTCAGGCCACTGAGGGTAATTTCTGCCTCGGTGGTTTTGTCATGTCTGGTACTTTCCTGTACGACACATTCAGAGGGCGGTTCCATCACTTCCCTTCTGGATATGGCAGACCAGTCCATCTCCATCGGTGACACAAGGCAGGCCATGAGCTATCTTAGCCAGGCAACAAAGCAGGCAGGCACTACCCTTGACCGTCTTGGCATCTTCAAGCGCTATGAGACTCTCGGTGACGCAAAGATGGCGGAAAAGATAATCAAGACAGCCATAAAGAAAGACCGTTCATCTATTGAGCTTACGGCTGTATATTCAAACTTTCTCTTGAACCAGGGACGTACAAAAGATGCATTAAAGAAATCAAAGTCCCTTTCCGGAACAAAATACGGATCAATTTATGCGGAGGCAGTTTTCCGCAGGGCAATAAACGAGCACCTGAGCGCTAACGAGCTTTTTGGTGGAAGGGCAAACAAGCAGGACCGTGAATGGAAAAAGGATTCCTCAAGATTCAACGAGGTTTTCTTTGACAGCAGGTTCAGCAAGGTTTACGAGGATGCCTACAGGGGAACTAAGAAACCCAAATGGAACTGGAACTCAGCAGTTCTTGACATGAGGGTAGGAAACTATGGTTCAGCTTCCTCAAAATATCCTTCAGAGCTGGAAAATGCAAAGGACGCGCTTTTCTGGGCATTGGTTCTTTTTGACTGCGGCCGTTATGCAGAAAGCCTGGACGCACTCAACAAGCATTCGCCGGACTATACTGACCTTAAGACAAGCCTTGAATTCATGGCATTAAAGTCAGACAACCAGTACATTCTGGGCCTGGATCAGGATGCTGAACAGTCAAGAAGCGAAATCCTCGCTCACGTGGAAGGTAATGAGGAAAGCCTTAAATCTTCCAAGATCCTTCCAATCCTTTATGTAAACAGCGCATTATACTCACGCATAACAGACGACTATTACACAGAATACTCAAGGCTCCATGATCTTGTAACCAGCTTCCCAGAGTACAGGCCGGGTCTTGCCGCTTACGGGGAATTTGCCATTCAGCAGATGCGCCGTCCGCCGGATGACAAGATGACAGCCCGCATCAGGGCCTCAGGACTTGCCACACTCAAGATGGAAAAAGAGAATGCAGTTCCGGAAATAACCCTCCAGGATGCCATTGCATTGATTCAGGCAGCACAGGACAAAACATCGTCTGCAGATTTAATCGTGCTTCAGGAAATACTTGAGGCAGAAGCCGCATCCATAAAGGAACCGGCTCAAAGGGCTGCACGCGTATGGCCACTTTTGGAAAAGAACGAACAGGGAACCTCACTTTATCCCGCAGAAATCGTACACTATGCCATCGTAACACTGCTTGAAAGCAATTATATCGAAGAAGCCCGTGACCTTTTCACCCGCTATGAAAATGCATCAAGGCAGCCTACAGATGATTCAAAGAAGAAGAAAAAGAAAAAGGCAGAGACCTTTGTGCCATGGGACCACCCCGAGGAACTGTCCCTATGGGAAAACGAGATATCCGCATGGTTCTGTGTTTATGACGGCAGGTTTGAAAAGGCCATCCCGATTTACCAGTACATCATAGATTCATATTCAGACCGCAGTCCCGTCATGAATTCAACAGGCCAAAACGAATCCGTGGTAAACTCATACATAAACATGGGAAACATTTATTCCGGAACAAAACAGGGCAGCGTTGCAGTTGAATACCTGAACAAGGCATCTTCAAGAGCCATAGACCCGCAGGTTAAAGCCGAAGTCCTTTATCGAATGGGAAAAGAAAACTATTACCTCAAGGACTTTCACAGTGCGGCAAGGTCACTCCAATATGCAATCAAGCTGAATCCTTCCCACAACAAGGCTAGGTTCATATTACAGAGGGTTCAAGAAGAAGAAAACAGCAAATGAGATCAGCTCATGCAAGATTTGCTCAAATAAAATTTGCCGAATGACAGGATTTTTAGTATATTATAGATATACAGGGGCGATTCAGGTGTCCCTGTGATTTTTATGGAGGAAAATATGAAAGTAAAACCTTTGGCAGACCGTGTATTGGTAAAGCAGGCCGCAGCAGAGACAAAAACAGCTGGTGGTCTTTTTATCCCTGAGACAGCCCAGGAAAAAACTCAGCAGGCAGTTGTAGAGGCCGTTGGACCTGGAACTGAAAAGGAAAAAATCACCGTTAAGCCAGGTGACAAGGTTTTGTATGACAAATATTCTGGAACAGCCATCAAAATTGACGGCGAGGACTATTTGATCCTTAAAAACTCAGATATCATTGCCACCATAGAGTAGATTCTTTTACGGACGGAACAGCTGGATCATGGCTTTTCCGTCTTTTTTTTACTGCGTCAAATTGACCCAAAACTTCAAATTCTAAATCCTTCCTGTATCAAAATGCCACCTTTAACATGACAGACATGCTGATTGTCCCCAAAAAGCACGAAAATTCATTCAAAATTCACTGATTTTATCCTTTTTTAAGGAAATCCAGACAGTTTTTAATACTTGGCACGATACTTGCTATTCTTTAATTAAGAAACAAAACCGCAAGGAGCGTAGAATATGATTAACGACAAAGCAACCCTGAACATGTACCTGAAAGAAATCAACCGCATTCCCCTTTTGACACGCGAGGAAGAAAATGAACTTGCCGCAAAAGCCGCTCAAGGAGATAATGCCGCAAAGGAAAAAATCATCAACGCCAACCTGCGTTTTGTCGTAAAAGTAGCAAAAAACTACCAGAATCAGGGCCTCGACCTCATAGACCTGATAAGCGAGGGAAACATCGGTCTACTTAATGCAATTGAACGCTATGACGTAAGCAAGGGATTCCACTTCATCTCCTATGCCGTATGGTGGATAAGGCAGGCCATCCTCAAGGCCATCTGCGAAAAAAGCCGCATGATCCGCATTCCGCTCAACAGGTGCAACGAGCTTGTACAGATTGACAAGGCACGCAAGATAATCGGCAACAAAAAGAACGAAGATGAAGAGGTCATGGAGATTGGAAAAATGCTGGGAATGGACGAGGTTCATATCCGCGAGATGATAAACCTTTCACGTGACATGATAAGTCTGGATGCAGAACTGTCCGGTGACGGTGAAAAATCAAGGTCAGTGGGAGACCTGCTGGAGGACACAAGTTCAGTATCCCCAGAGGAACACGCCATAAACGAATCCATGAAGGACGACATTGCCCAAATACTTGATTCATTAAGGCCAAATGAGGCAAAAGTACTCCGCCTGCGCTACGGTCTTAACGGAGACAAACCTATGTCGCTCAAGGAAGTGGGTGCCGTGTGCAACCTTACAAAAGAAAGAATCCGCCAGATAGAGAAAAAGGCCATAGTAAGGATGCAGCATCCCGCACGCATGGAACGTCTTGCATCATACGTTGCCTGAGGCATTCTTCCTGCACTCTGCAAAGGCATCATAGCGGGCAAGGTTCAGCATGTCTTTGTCCCGCACCAAATCAGCAATTCCAAGGGACAAATAGCCTGACTGGGCAGTACCGCTCATCTGTCCAGGGCCCCTTAGCTTTAAATCTTCCTCCGCAATCACAAATCCGTCCGAACTTTCATGAAGGGCCTTCATCCTCTGAATGCCGTCCTCGCTGATGTTTTTACCGTAAATCAAAAAACAATAGGACTGCTCTGTACCGCGGCCTACCCTACCCCTAAGCTGATGCAACTCTGCAAGTCCAAACCTGTCTGCATGCTCTATTACGATGCATGTGGCATTGGGCACGTCTACACCAACTTCTACAACAGTTGTGGCAACAAGAACCTGGATTGTACCGTTACGGAAATCTTTAAGTATCCTGTTCTGCTCTTCTTCGTCAACCTTGCTGTGTATGAGGGCAACCTTATGATTGGGGAAAACACGGCTGCTCAAAAACTCATGCATTTCCTCGGCGGATTTTAACGTTCCCGAACCTGATCCCGAGTTTGAATCAGGACCTTCATCACCGAACTGATCTGCTATGCGCGGATAAACAAAATATGCCTGATGTCCAGCATCAATTTCCTTTTTTACCGCACGATAGACGTTATCCTCATGCCCCATCACACTCAGGTAGGTCTTTACACTTTTACGTCCCTTTGGCATTGTCCGTATTACCGTAATGTCCAGATCACCGAAGACAGTAAGTGCAAGAGTCTGCGGAATGGGTGTCGCGCTCATCATCAATACATCCGGGCTGTGGGTTTTGTCTCCGGCTGTGACACGTCCCTTTGCAACAATGGATTCCCTTTGTGCCACACCAAACCTGTGCTGTTCGTCAATAACCGCAAGCTGAAGGTTTTTATAACTTACATTCCTGCTGAACAGGGCATGGGTTCCCACAACAATGTCTATGTCTCCCCTTTTCAAGGCCTCAAGAAGATTCTGCCTTCCCGAAGCCTTTATGTTTCCCGTCAAAAAGGCTACCCTTATGCCAAGAGGTTCCAGCATTAAAGCGGCATTCTCCGCGTGCTGACGTGAAAGCAATTCCGTGGGAGCCAAAAGTGCACATTGTCCCTTGTAATCGATTGTACGGAGGCACATGAAAAATGCAGTAAGTGTTTTTCCTGAGCCTACATCACCCTGCAAAAGCCTCTGCATGGAAAACGGGGAATTGGTCAGTTCATCGGGATGCTCAAGAAGTTTTTTATACTCGTCCTGACTCCTGTCTATGTCCCGGTTCATCTGGCTGATTGCATTCATCTGCCCCTGGGTCAATGGGAAAGGAAGCCTTTCATAGAGTTTTTTCTGGCTTGGAGAAAGCTGTTTCTTAAAGTCGCCTTCACTGATTTCTGGAGTTGAAAAATACGGGGCCGCATTGGGAGTGTTCTGGCCTGCACCTTCAAAAATCTGCGTCTCGGATACTGTGGGCAAAGCACCCCTGTGTTCAAGAGTCCTTGAGGCAAGCTTGTATTCAAACTGATAAAGCTCCTCGTAAATCAAAGTACGCCTGGCCTTAACTGCATCGTCAAGAGTCTTGGGCCTGTGAATCAGCTCCAATGCCTGAGCTTTTGGCAAAAGGGAACGGCTTTGTATTACGTGTGCAGGAACCTCATCTTCAATTCCGCGGCCATATTGATTCAGGGAAGATGCCACAGCCTTGCGAATGTTTTTTTGATTCAATCCCTCGGTTAGCGGATAGACGGGCAGCACAAGGCTTCCGGGAACAGGCGCATCCATCCATTCGGTCAGTTCACCGTCATCTGCAAGCTTTTGAACCTCAAACGATGTTGACTGAAGGCTGTTGTATTTTACCTCAAATTTTCCGTCTATCTGAATTATGCTGCCTTCTGGAATGGAACGCTCCAAAAATGACCTGCCAAATGCCACAAGCCAGGCAGATGCAGTTCCATCGCTAACGGCAATTTTAAGGGTTTTCATGCGGCCATAACCGAACCAGTCATGAGCCATAACCTTGGCAACTGTATGAACCTTTCCCGTGGTGTAATCGGCTAGTGTTATCCGCCTTGTCCTGTCCTCATAGTCGCGGGGATAAAACGAAAGCAAATCCGCCACCGAAAAAATGTTCAGCTTGGCCAAACACTTTGCGGTAGAGGGGCCTATACCCGAAATCTGTTCAACTGCGGTTCCAAGGTCTCGGAGCTTCATGTTTCTTTAGAATGGCAGCATCTCAAACAATGCACATATTCCGCTAAAGACAAGCCATCCAACAATATTAACCACAATCAGGGCAATAATGGCAGTAATCAGCTGGGCCTTGTAGGACACTGCTTTTCCACCAGTGAAAGTGCGGGTAATGTTGGAGACAAAACTTGTCACCGTGCGGTCAATGGCATCTACAAAAGGATTGCTTCCTGAAGTTTTATTCACAAGCAGGATGATCAAACGGATAATCAAGATGAGTATGATGAATCCAAGTACTGCCGAGATAATGTTCCAGACGACACCTATTATGACAGCAAGAAGATGTCCCACGGAAAAATTACCACTGGAGAAAGAAGCTAAAATGCTTGCAATTCCACCCAGTATACAGAGTGCAACAGCCGGACCAAAATCAAAGCTACCAAAAGTCAGGATTTTTTTACCACGGAAAAGATTCAGGTAAGGATCACAAATCTGTGACAGGACATTCGCAAATTTTGAATTACTGATGTTTGGAATCCAGGTCAGGATAACCCGAATCAAACATACAAGGGCATAAAGTGATACCAAAGAACTCAAAATCGAAAAAACAATGCGCATAAAAACTCCTATATAATATGTCTATACTTATTCACACCAGACATCTTTGACCAATGGAAGGTCCTTTATTGTCTGGACGGTTTCCTGATCCGAACCTACAGTCATCTGGGTATTGGCCTTGATGACAAAGGAAGATCCATCCACCTCTATATGAAAATATACTAAACAATTGCCCTGAGCGCCAAATAAAAAATCTCTAAGAGGGTTGATGTCCCTGACAAAACTGAATCCGTTATCCAGCTGAATGTGAATGCTGGTAATTGATTTTTCCTCCAGTTCATGCGGATCCTCTATCTTGTCCACGATAAACGAAGGATTGTCACGGCTGCCGTCTACCCTGCCCCTCAAGGCGAATACTTCTTCATTTTTAATTATCGGCTTGAATTTAGCCCAGTTATCAGGAAAGAAGGTTACATCTATTTCTCCCTTAAAATCCTGAAGCTTTGCAAATGCCATCTGCTTACCCTTTTTTGTCATAATCTCGCGGAGTCCCTGAATCAAACCGATGGCAACATAAGGACGGCCTGAATCCCTGAGTTTCCACATGCTCTGTCCGGATGCAATCTGAGAATCCTTGAAACTTTTATCCTCCTGTGCCGCAACAGCAAAATTGGAACTGTCCAGGGTTACGCATTTTTCTATCACAGACCTCCAGTCATCAAGTGGGTGTCCGCTTACAAAACAGCCGATAAGCTCCTTTTCCATGTTCAGGGCTTCCATCTTGGGCATTTCCTCGCAGTCCTCATACTTAAAGTCCACAAATTCCTGAATGCCCGCTTCCTCAAACAGGGAAGCCTGTCCGTTTTCCGAACCGCTCTTCTTTTTTTCCTCGTATTCAATCGCCCTCTCGTAATTTAAAAGGAGTGTGGCACGGTTTTTATCCAGATGGTCAAAGCCGCCGGTTTTAATAAGCACTTCTATGGCCTTTTTGTTTACCTCGTGAATGTCCAGCCTGTCCAAAAAGTCTATGAATGACTTGTAGGGTCCGTTTTCCGTCCTTTCCTTTACAATGGCCTCTGCCGCACCCTGACCCAGACCCTTTATGCCCATGAGTCCAAAAACGATGCGTCCGTCAACTACGTCAAAGATTGAATCAGAACGGTTTACATCCGGTGCATCTACCGGGATTCCCATTTTCTTGGCTTCCTCGATGTATGCCGGGAGCTTGTCGGTGGAAGTGATTTCGTTGGTAAGGTTGGCCGCCATGAATTCAGCGGGGAAATTTGCCTTTAGGTAGCCTGTACGGTATGCAACTACAGAATATGCAGCAGCGTGGGACTTGTTGAATCCGTATCCTGCAAAAGGCACCATGATGTCGAATATTTCATCGGCGTGTTCAGTTGTAAATCCCTGCTTAACCGCACCTTCCTCAAATTCCTTTTTCTTTCCCATAAGGACTTCGGGCTTTTTCTTTCCCATGGCACGACGCAGCATGTCTGCACCACCAAGACTGAAGCCTGCTATTTTCTGGGACACCTGCATGACCTGTTCCTGATAGACCATGACTCCGTAGGTTTCCTTGAGTATGTCTTCAAGGCATGGGTCGGGATAATGTATTGTCTCCGGCTTGAATTTACCGTCTACGTAATTCGGAATGTATGCCATTGGTCCCGGACGATATAGGGCGTTCAAGGCAACAAGCTCTTCTATGCAGCCTGGTTTTGCCTGACGCAGGATTTTCTGCATTCCCGGGGATTCAAACTGGAATACCGCAACAGTATCACCACGGCAGAACAAGTCGAATGTCTTTTGATCGGTATCTGAAATGTCCTCGATGGAAAACTTTTCCTTTTCCGGCGGAAGGTGCTTGTTGATTATGTTTTCAGCATAACGTATGAGTGAAAGTGTCTTTAATCCCAGGTAGTCGAATTTTACAAGGCCACACGGTTCGATTATGTCCATCGTATACTGAACTGCCTTGCTTCCGGTCTTAACGTCCTTGAAAACCGGTGCCCAGTCAGGAAGTGCCGTAAGTCCTATGACCATGCCCGATGCGTGAAGTCCAGTGTTGCGGTTTACGTTCTCAAGCCTCCTGCACAAGTCAAAGAGCTTTTGGTACAAGTCGAATTTGGACTGGTCGTTGTTGAACGTCTCAAGTTTGGTATATGGAATTAGCTGGCCGTTGTCGGGATTCTTTTCATCAGGCGGCGTGAATGCATCCTTTAGCTTTGCCTTTGGGTTGTCCGGAATGCATTTTTTGAGCTTTTCCGCTTCTGACAGGGGAATGTCCAGTATTCGGCACACGTCGGAAATGCACTGCTTTGGCTTAAGCGTACCAAAGGTAACGATGTGGCCTACCTGGGGCTCACCGTAAAGGTCAACGGTATGTTCTATGATGCGCTGGCGGAATTCGTAGTCCATGTCAACGTCAAAGTCCGGCATGGAAACACGCTCAGGGTTAAGGAAGCGTTCAAAAATAAGCTTGTAGCGGAACGGGTCAATGTCTGTAATCTTCATGCAGTAGGCAACAAGAGAACCCGCGCCAGAACCACGTCCCGGCCCAATCGGTATGCCGTTATTCTTTGACCAGTTGATGAATTCCCAGACGATTAGGAAGTAACCGGAAAAGCCCATGCTGAAAATTATTCCAAGCTCATATTCGCACCTTTCGCGGATTTCCGGGGTAATTTCCCTGTAGCGCTCCTTTAGGCCTTCTTCTACGATGTGGCGGACGTATGCATCCTGATTTTTTGTATAATCCTCGCTAATCTGGAATTCTTTTGGAAGCTCAAAGCGTGGAAGACATGCCTTAAGTTCCTGCGTCTTGTACTGGTGAATCGTAAGGTCGCACATGGAGGCAATCTTCAGCGTGTTTTCCATGGCCTCAGGATAGTCGGGAAACAGTTCCGCCATCTCTATGTCAGACTTAAGGTACCATTCCTGCCCCTGCGAATACATGCTTATGCGGTTGGGATCATTCAGGGATTTCTTTAACCCGATGCAGACAAGGGCATCCTGTGCCTCTGCGTCATCCCTTCTGGTATAGTGGACGTCATTTGTCAAAACCAGAGGAATGTCCAGATCTTTGGCCAACTTGATGAGTTTTGGGGCAACCTTCCTCTGTTCTTCAAGTCCGTGATTTTGTATTTCTATGTAAAAGTGGTCGGGACCAAAAAGTTCCTTGTATTTTTTTGCGGTTTCATAGGCATGCTCATCGTCACCGTTGGACAATGCCATGGGAATCTCTCCCTGGATGCATGCGGATAGGCATATCAGCCCTTCGTGATATTTTTGCAAGAGCTCAAAGTCGATTTTTGGTTTGGAAAAAATTCCACCGTGGAGGCCTTCGGTATATGCTATTGAAGAAAGCCAGCAGAGATTCTTGTAGCCTGTGTCGTTTTTGGCAAGTAAAATAAGATGGTAATGATGGCGGGGTCGTCCTGTACTGCTCAAATACGGAAGGTTGTTGTTTTCCAGATGGCTTCCGTGCGCGACATAAAATTCCTCGCCGCAGATGGGGTTTATCTTGTTGGCATGGCAGATGTGCTCAAAATTCAGAATGCCGAACATGTTTCCGTGATCGGTAAGGGCAAGATGCTTCATGTTCATTTCTTTTGCACGTGCAATGAGGGAGTCCAGCTTGGATGCTCCGTCCAAAAGCGAATAGTCAGAATGTACATGCAGGTGAACGAACTTACTTTCCGGGGTTCCTTCCGGTGCGTCCGGGAAAGTGTGAATGTCTGCCATCAAATCCCCCTTATAAGATTAAAATACCCCGTCACAAAACAAATTGCGGCGGGGTATCAATTAAAGAATAGTATCAAACCATGATTACAAATGCTTAGCGGTTTGCACTGTATGTCTCGTAATCAACATCCGGGCTGTAAACACCGTCACGATATTCTCCAGTAATTGACGGAATCTCCATCTTCATGCCTGGTAAAATCAAGTTCGGGTTGTTGCGGTCAGGAATGTTGTCCTTGTTTGCCTCGTAGAGGTTCTCCCACAGCCATGGGTTGTTGTATACATAAGAGCGTCCGGAAATGTTCCAGAAGCAGTCTTTTGTCTCTGCCCATGGACGTACGATGTAGAACTTTGGAAGTGGTGTAATCTCGTGGATTTCTGCAAGGGCATCAATTACCTTCTGTGCAAGAGCTGTTGCCTTTTCGTAATCCTCGTTTTCGAATGCTTCTACTGCCTGCTTGTAGTATTCGCTTGCGGCATTGTATGCAATCGGGAAGTCACGTGGAGCGTTGATTGACTCAGCATAGTCAAGGCGTTCCTTTGCGGCTTTGAGTGCGTCTTCTGCCTGTGAGCGTGCAATCAGTGAATTCAAGTAGTCGTCAGAGAGGAGTTCCAGAACCTTGTCTGCCTCTTTCTTTGCATCCTTGTAGTTCTCTGCCTCAAACTCATCAAGAGCCTTGTTGTATGCCTCAAGTGCCTTGTTGTATGCATCGTTGCTTGTATCAAGACCAGCTGCCTCTGCCATCTCCAGGCGTTCCTTTGCGGCATTGAGTGCTGCTTCTGCGGCTGCCTTGTCACGTTCTGACTGAGCTTCCTCGAGAAGTTCTTCCATATCCTCACCACCAAGCAATTCAAGTACTTTCTTTGCATTGTCGATTGCTGCCTGGTAATCTTCTCCGGCATAATCTTTCTGTGCCTGGCGGTAATAGTCAAGTGCCTCGGCGAACGGTTCATTGGTTGAGTCAAGACCTGCTTCCTGTGCCTTTGTAATGCATGCGCGGGCTGCCTTTATAGCATCCTCTGCCTGTTTCTTAAGGGCAAGTTTTTCCATTGTATCTGGATCAAGAGCTGCAAGAACCTTGTCTGCCTCTTCCTCTGACTTCTTGTATTTTCCGTCCTCAAATGCATCAACTGCATTCTGGTAATCTTCTACAGCCTGCTTGTACAGGTCAGAATCAGGATCAATTCCATTTTCTTCTGCATTTTCAAGGGCTTCTTTTGCCTTTTCCAGTTTTTCCTGTGCGGCCTGACGTGCTTTTGCAATCATGTCAGCGACATCTTCCGGAGAAAGGAGGTCCTTTACTTTTCCTGCATTCTCTACGGCATCATCCCAGTTCTCGTCGGCATAATCCCTCTGGGCCTGCTGATAGAAGTCAAGAGCTTCCTTGAACGGTTCATAAGATTCATCAAGACCTGCGGCACGTGCTGCATCAATCAAAGCCTTTGCCTCTGCGATTGCGGCCTCTGCCTTAGCCTTTCCGATCAAGTCATCGATATCTGCATCTGCAAGCTCATCAAGAACTTTCTGTGCGTAATCCTTTGCCTCTGGATATTTCTCGTCATCGAATGCTTTTTCTGCAAGATCGTAGTATGCCTTTGCCTTGCTGTACTCAGGAGAATCTTCATCAATTCCGGCTTCCTTAGCGGCATCAAGGGCCTGTTTTGCCTTAGCAAGAGCATCTGCAGCTTCCTGTTTTGCCTTTGCAAGTGCGTCTGCTGCTTCCTGGTCTGCCTTTGCCTGAGCGTCTTCTGCTTCCTGGTCTGCCTTTGCCTGAGCGTCTGCGGCTTCCTGATCTGCCTTTGCCTGAGCATCATCTGCTGCCTTCTGTGCCTCCAGGTCACCCAGATAGCTGTCGTCAAACAAAAGATTGATTTTATCTGCGCTTGCCTTAGCGGCAGGATAATCTTCCTGATCAAATGAATATTCTGCGTCATCCAGATATGCTTCTGCCAGACGATAATCTGTGGAGTCAGGATCAATTCCGGCATTTCTTGCACGAGCCATGCGGTCCTTTGCGGCATTGATTGCATCCTCTGCTTCTGAACGCTGCAGCATCTTTTTGATGAATTCCTCAGAAAGTGCGGCATTTTTCTTTGCTTCGGCGGCATATTCCTCTGCCAGGTCATAAAAACCTGCATCAAGAGCTTTCTGTGCCTTTACAGTATATTCCTCTGCAAGCTTCTGATATGTGTTGTTTGTGTAGCTGACTGAAAACACAGTTGCACATACAAGGCTCAGAGCTGTTAAAATACCTATTACTTTTCTCATTCTTCGCCTCCTGCAGGTTCTTCGGTGGGCGCTTCAATTTCTGCCGGCTTTTCGGCATCAGAGAAGTCATCGTCTTCCAGGAGTTTGGCATTTTCGTTTTCGATTCCCTCTACCGGCTGGTTGCCAAGCGGGGCTTCTTTATCTGCCTGTACTGCTGTTGCCTCGGATTCAGTTACGCGCTTCTTTGCTTCGTCAATTTCTTTCTGAGCCTGGGCACGTGCCTTAGAGATTTCGTCATAAAGAACAAGGAATTCTTCCTTTGCAGCCTTATAGCTTTCGTTTGCAGCCTTTGGATCTACAGAGCGGCGGAGTTCACCGTTGCGGTACATTGAAACTGCATGTGTATAATCATCCTTGCGTGAGATGTATGCCTTTACGGAGTCGGCCTGAAGCTTTGCATTGTAAGCGGCTGTGCGCTCATCCTTTGCAAGGCTTGAATATGCTGTCTTAAGTACAAGACGGAAATCTGCCTCTGCCTGTGCTGCATCCTTGTTGTAGTCTGCCCCAGAATTGATTACAGAAAGCGGATTTGTAAGTGTTGTATAAAGCTTGTTGCCTTCATCGTATGTTGCCTGGCGGAATGGAGCAAAATTGTTCTCGTCAATCTCGTCCTTAAGTTCCTTGGCCTGGGCAATGTTTTCGAGTCCCTGATAGCGGGCAAGAAGGTCATTGAGTACAGGAGAAAGATCTTCTGTTGCACCAGCATCAACAACGGCCTTTTCTGCCTCGTAAATCTTCTCCGTTGCCTTGAACAGTGTAGGTGCTGTTGTTGGGGCCCCAGCGTCAATTGCCTTTTCGCGGGCTGCTTCTATGCGCTGCATGAGAATCTTGTTTGTATTGAGGTAGCTCTTTGATGGAGTTGTAGTTTCTTCTTCGGTCTTTCCGGTCTGGTCATCTGTTTTACCAGTCTGATCGTCGGTCTTGCCTGTCTGTTCGTCAGTCTTACTGCTCTGGTCATCAGTCTTTCCGGTCTCTTCATCGGTCTTACTGCTCTGGTCATCAGTCTTTCCGGTTTCCTCGTCAGTCTTTCCAGTCTGGTCATCAGTCTTGCTGGTTTCCGCATCGGTCTTACCGGTCTGTTCGTCAGTCTTGCCGGTTTCCTCATCGGTCTTGCCGGTCTGTTCGTCAGTCTTTCCGGTTTCCTCATCGGTCTTGCCAGCCTGATCGTCAGTCTTGCCGGTTTCCTCATCGGTCTTTCCGGTCTGTTCGTCAGTCTTGCCGGTTTCCTCATCGGTCTTGCCAGTCTGTTCGTCAGTCTTTCCGGTTTCCTCATCGGTCTTACTGCTCTGGTCATCAGTCTTGCCGGTTTCCTCATCGGTCTTGCCGGTCTGATCGTCAGTCTTTCCGGTTTCCTCATCGGTCTTGCCGGTCTGGTCGTCAGTCTTGCCGGTTTCCTCATCGGTCTTACCAGTCTGTTCGTCAGTTTTACCTGTCTGATCGTCGGTCTTTGTATCCTTTCCGGTTGTATCTGTCTTATCGTCAGTCTTTCCGGTGGTCTCATCGTCTGTCTTGGATTCTTTTCCAGAGTCCTCTATCGTTCCATCATCCTTCTGGTTCTTTGAACTCGGAACTACAACAGATGGCTTCTCTGATACACTGGATTTTGAAGAATCCACCTTGCCCAGTGGAACAACAGTGTTTTCCTCTTGCAAAGAAGAAACTGCTGAACGAAGGGCCTGATCTGTTGATTCACATCCAGCGAGCACTAAAGCTATAGCAGCCAACAGTGCCACAAAATGTCTGTGCTTAATCATTTTTCCTCCAATCTCTTTTGGTTGAAATAATTTCTTTTATAAATGGTCTACGCATGCCGGACAAACCATGCCAAGCATACAGTAATCTCATTACTATAGAATACTACACATTCTTGTTTACTGCAAGGATTTAATTCAATTTTTTGCTGAATTTCTGCTGTTTTATGTTTCGGATGATTCAGGCCAAAGATTCGGATAATTCTTCCCAGCTGGAAGTAAGTTTTTCTATCTCAGAGCCAATTTTTTCAAGTTCAAGCTGAACTGCCCTGGCTTTTTCACCGTTTGTGTACACTTCCGGAAGGGACATTTGGGCATGAAGCTCCTTCTGCTTTTCCTCCAGGGAGGCAATCTCCTTTTCCGTACGTTCTATCTCGCGCTCAATCTTGCGGCGGTCAGAAGCGGCCTTTTTCTGCTCTTCCCATGATTTTTTGGTCTCAGACTGTTCTTCCTGGGCTGGAACGGCTTTTTTGTCATTCTCGGGGGCCTGTCCGTAGCTTACCACACCATCAGCCTCATCCTGAAGCCTCTGCATGTAATAGCGGTAGTCCCCGGGGAAATTCCTGTACGTACCCGGATGAAGTTCCAGAACCCTTGTGGCAAGATCTTCTATAAAACCGCGGTCATGGCTTACAAAAATCACAGTTCCGCCAAAATCCTTAAGTGCATCCAGCAAAACGTCCTTTGAATGCATGTCCAGATGGTTGGTAGGTTCGTCAAGCACAAGGAGGTTTACAGGCCTCAAAAGAAGCTCAAGAAGCGCAATACGGCTCTTTTCACCACCGGAAAGCACGTCTATGCTCTTAAACACGTCATCGCCGCGGAACAAAAACGCCCCCAGCATGTCCCGTGCCTTTGGAATGAGCTCCAGAGGGCATTTTGACTCAAGCCGGTCAAGAATCGACTCGCTGCCTGTAATCCTTTCAGCCGAATCCTGGGAGAAGTATCCAACGCTGACACCCGCACCAAGCTTTACGTTTCCCGTATAATCCTTGTCCTGTCCCGCTATAATCCTTAGCAAAGTTGACTTACCCGCACCATTACGCCCCGCAACAACCAGACGCTCACCCTTTTCAAGCACAAAATCCAGATTTTTGACCACCGGAGGGTTCTGTCCGTACTGCTTGCATATGTTTTCCAGAGTAAGTACCAGCTGCCCCGAATGAGGTGCCTCGGGAAATGTAAAATGAATCTTCTTGAGGCTTTCGGGAATCTCTATCCTTACCATTTTGTCAAGCTGCTTTTGCCTGTCCTGGGCCTGGGCCGCCTTTGTAGCCTTGTATCCGAACCGACGTATGAATTCCTCAAGATGATGAATCTCCTCCTGCTGCTGCTCATACGCCGCGATAAGGGATTCAAGCTCAACCTTGCGCACTTCCTCGTAATGGGTAAAATTGCCCGGATAACGCTTTAGGTCGCCGTTAAAAAGTTCGTAGACTTCGTTTATCGTATGGTCAAGGAAATAACGGTCATGACTTACAAGCAGAAAACCGCCCTTAAAGTCGCACAGGAACTGTTCAAGCCAGTTGCGTGCCTCTATGTCAAGATAATTCGTAGGTTCATCAAGAAGAAGGATGTCGGGACCGCACATCAGGGATTTTGCCAGTGCAATGCGCATCTGCCATCCGCCGGAAAACTCATCAGTCTGTTTTGAAAAGTCATCGCGGGAAAAGCCCAGACCCAGAAGAACCTGCTCACAAGTGCCTTCCCTTCTGTACCAGCCGGAATTTTCAAGTTTGGACAAAAGCTCATCCTGTTCCTCAGCCAGTTTTTGACTTTGCTCTGGATGTTCCTGCATCTGGGTGCCAAGAGAATCAATCTGCTCCTGAATTTCATAGCCCCATGCAAAAGCCTTGTCCGCCTCTTCCTTTAGGGTGCATCCGTGGTGAACAAGACCGCTCTGTGGAAGATATGCAATCCTGGCTCCCTTTTGGACAATGCGCTCCCCGGAATCCACATCCTGAATGCCGGCCATGATTTTGATGAGTGTTGATTTTCCCGCACCGTTGGCACCAGTCAATGCAGCCTTTGACCCGCTCTGGAGGTAAACCGTGACGTCCTTTAATATGTCGCGTTCCCCGAATGCCAGGGAAACCTTGGAAAACTGGACAAAGGCCATAGCTAAAATCCACCCGATGAAAAATCTAAATAAGTTAATTCAGAATCAGTTATGGAAGAAGAGGACCACATCACCGGAAGTCGTGATTATATCCACGTCGTCCAGCTTTGTCATGGTATTTGGACGCAGGACCACACGGCACGTACTCAACCTTATTCCGTTTGATTCCTTCCTATAGAAGAAAGAAACTTCCTCTGATGAACTGTCGAACACAAATGTCAAAAGGCCGTCCCATTCTTCAGCCTGAGTTTTTGAAAGGAAGTATTTGACATCAACCGTACCAGACGATCCTGCCGCAGGACTGATTACCGTAGGAACAAGCTCATCATAACCGGTCCATGTAAAGTGCTTGCTTCCAGTAAATGAAAGCGTACCATAGTTTGTACTTGAGTATGTCGGACCAAATTTTGAAAGTGAGGTATATACAGCATCACGCCTGTCATTTTCCTTTGTGATGATTTCATCCACGTCATCTTCTATAGTAACAAATGTATTGCTTATCGGACGGCCCTCGTCATCAACATAACGCACGACAACAGTATTTTCATTGCGCACCGTCATCGTAATCTGGGTATCATTGAATTTATACACACGGTTCTGAGATTTAGTAACGCCACCAAACGGAGCCTCAACATCCAGGGTTGGAATCTTGATTGCAATCGTACCGGTCTCCGCTCCAGTATCAAATCCGTAAGAAGGATCCATGTATTCAAGACGGATCTGCTCATTCTTTATCATAGTGGCATAGTAATCAGGATACCATCTTGCAGAAAGGACATTTTCCAGAATGTCATCTGACTTGGATGCTACACCAATTACAGACTCAATGTTATAGGTTCCGTCGGGTGCCATGGTAAAAAGATGCAGGTTCAGGCTGAAACACCATCCGCTTACCCCAGTTGAAGTAAGAACGCTCATCCAGTCACCTTCAAGAGGCTTTCCACCGCTTGTAGGAGTCTCTCCCTCACCCTTGTACAGGACCTTGATTATCTCATTCTTGCGCAGACGGTAAACCTGTTTTGCTCCGTTCTTAGGTTCAGCACGAATCGGAAGACCATCCATAAGGCAGCACGCGTACATTCCGCTATATTCATTATACTGGGCCGCAAGTCTCTTTGCCTTTGATTTTGAGGAAGGATCAGAAAGCTTCCACAGTGGGACTTCAAGTTCCTCTCCGGTAACGGGATCCGCTATGACATAGGTTTTTGCAATATTTGACTTTAGATAAACATCCACAACAGTGCCGTCTGAAATTTCCCTCTCCGGGATTGTCCATAGAACAACACTACGTCCAATGACATTAGAGCATGCAGTAATAGAAAAAACAAAAGCAGCCGCAACAACGGCCTTTACAATTCTAACAAAACATTTCATGCGAACCATTTTACCGAATTTGCAGAAAAATATCTATAGTATTTGAGGGGGAGGCCCCAGACAAGATTTATTAATTCATAATTCATAATTCATAATTCATAATTCTTAATTCTTAATTCTTAATTCTTAATTCTTAATTATGCATTCTTAATTGCTCCGCCATTTCCTGTACTTTTTCCAGTGGCAAGTCAATGCACCGGGAAACAGTTTCCATAGGTATTCCTTCCCGCAAAAGGTTTTCGGCGGCTTCCATGGCTTTCTGGGAAGCCCCTTCGGCACGTCCATCTTCAAGGCCTTCCTCGTATGCGTCTTCTTTTTCGTCTTCTATTGTCTGCTCCCATGTCATGTACTGCTTCCTCCATGTCATGTTTTTCTTTGCGAAGTTCACCTTTTCCTCAATGGATTTGGTCAGTTCGCTTTGGGCGCTATGCTCCTTCAGGTACTTGAAGAAGTTCTTTGCCTCTTCTCCTTTCATATTAGCATATTCTGAGGCATTGAAAAAGACCTTTTTCTAATTAAGAATTA
>JAEEIU010000044.1 GCA_016281495.1 Treponema sp.
CTTGCGATGATTAGGCCTGCTACTGACGGGACGAATGCGTTGCTTCCGGGGATGTCGCGGCGTTCCGTGCATTTGTGCTGGGCTCCCGGCGGGCAGATACAGTGCGCTCGGCAACTGATTGCCATGTCCTCAATCGGGCGGAGAGCTTTTTCCGTGGAATAGACGACTTTTACGTCCTTGATTTTGCGTTTCTTACATTCCTGCCTCATTACGCGGGCAAGCGGACAGACTGAAGTCTCTGAAATATCCGCCACCTTGAACTGGGTCGGATCCATTTTGTTTCCGGCTCCCATGCTGCAGATGATTTTAGTTCCGGCTTCCTTTGCCTGCATAATCAGGTTGATTTTGGCGGTGACTGTATCTACGGCATCGACGACATAATCATATTTCGTAAAGTCAAATTGGTCTCGGGTCTCAGGAAGATAAAAGCATTTGTGGACGTTCACTTCGGCCTTAGGATTGATGTCAAGGATGCGCTCCTTCATCACGTCGACCTTGTATTTTCCAACAGTCGAATGGGTGGCAATAATCTGCCTGTTCAAATTTGTGAGGCAGACTTTATCATCGTCAACAAGATCAATATGCTGAATCCCCGAGCGGACAAGGGCCTCAACCGTATATCCGCCTACTCCGCCAATCCCGAATACGGCAACGTGTGCGGAGTTCAAAATCCCCATCGCCTCCTTGCCTATAATCAATTCCGTTCGTGAAAACTGATTTAACATCCGATTTCCTCGTGCCTGGTTCGCATTGCAAGGATGCAGTCCTGAATTACATCATTCAACTCAACTCCCATTAGCTGAACTCCCGCCTTGATTACCTCACGGTTACAGCCTGCCGCAAAATTGAGGGCCTTGAATTTTTTTGTGACGGACTTTACTTCCATGTCGGTTACGGATTTACTGGGGCGCGCCATGGCACAGGCAAAAATAAGACCTGTAAGCTCATCAACCGTGTACAAGACTTTTTCCATTATGTGCTCCGGCTTTACATCCACCGTGATATTCCAGCCGTGGCTCTGGACCGCATGAACAAGCTGCTCGTCAATCTCCGGATAATTTGATTTTTCCGCGCTGAATATTTCAAGGCATTTCGTGCAGTGACTTTCCGGTGCAAGTTCAAAATCAATGTCATGAAGGATGCCCACACTTTCCCAATAATCGGGGGACTCGCCATATTTTTCCGCAAAATAACGCATCGCAAGGCCCACAGTTTTACAATGCCGCAGCAAAGTCTCGCCGTGCACATATTTCCGCAACAATTCAAAAGCAGTATCTGGATTCATTTTGTTTTCCTATTTAAGAGATGGGTAATTATAGCAAAAATGTGGAATATGCTCTAGTAGACGGGGAATTTTTGGTTCACTGATTATCGGGATCTACCTTCTCAGCATTGAATTTCCTTCTGCGTCATCTCCACAGTTTGCTCATCCATCTCTCCGCCAAAATATTTTTCCAGCACAGCCTTGAACACCCGAGCTTCCTTTTCATATTTTGAATCATGTCCAGATGCAAGCAAAAAGAGGGTCATGGAGGATTTGAGTTTTAAGTCGTCGGGGTAGCCCATAACCTGAGTTGCATTGTTTGACTCAAGGGCAAGGAGACTTTCCGAAATCTCCACAAGATGCGAGCGAAGCAGATCGTCCGCAAGATATTCCCGCGCTTCTTCAATGCCTTTGATTCCATAGTACTGTGAAATCTCACTGAATCCAAGGCCCTCCAGTTGTGGGAAGATGTACCACATCCAGTGGCTCCGCTTTTCTCCTGCACGGATTTCGGCAAGGGCAGTTTCGTAGTCGTGTTCCTGGGCTTTTTTGAATCGGGTTAGGTCGTGGGGCATAGGGGTCTCCTTATATTGTTTTCAATAGATTTCATGTGCTCCATAAAATCGGAATACTTTTCTTTTGTTATCTTCAGATCATATTCCTCTTTTGTCGGCCACCAGTTTTCTTCACTCATCGCCTACCGCTCCTCCTCATATTATACCACACTTTTATCATCTATGCAGAGGCATTTTATATAATCTCCTCAACAATCTTTTCCGCATCGCAGCAATATAAATCTGCTCCGCTGAAGGGATTCATCTCCACTAGACATAGTTTTCCATGACTTTCACAGACATCAATTATATAGGCAAAATCATTTTGGCTTTTTAAGTCTGCTATTTCTTGAGCGAATTCCCAGCCATTATTCTCTCGTATTGCGACAAGACCTTTTCTTCCATCCGCCAAGTATTCACAACCTGTTACAATTTTATCATTTATGCATACGAACCTATATTCTTTTTCTATTTTCCTAACTTCGGCAATTACAATTTCCAAATCCATGTTTGAATGATAAAATCCATAGTCAAAATGAGCCGGAGTAATGTTGTTCTTATCCAAAATTCTGCCGCTGAATTCTTTTAACGGACTGTTTGGTCTTGTAAAAAATCTATCACCGCTGCCAGTAACGATATCCACCATTTTTTTATTCCGCAACAATTCGTCAATTGTCGTGAACAAAACATTTTTCGTCAGAACATAATCACCAAAATTTTTGTATATGTAAGAGTATGAAAAAGATTTTTCATCACACAAAGAACCAGGGCTAAAATCCAGTTCCTTCTTTATCCGCGAAGCATTTCCTAGACTTCCATGAAAAATAGAGTTCTTTGGGAAAGATTTATATTCCTCTGTCTTCCAAAAATCATCGCTCCACAAACAGTATTGCTTTCCCAATTTTTTTAATGCGGGAAGAAGAATATCGCCGTTTGCAAAACCGCTGTCTTCAATAATCCAATTCATAATTCACCCTACCCCTCAATCTCCCATACGAACGCCGCCGAATCTTCCAGCTCAATATCCTCGGGAAAAAAAGCAATAGGACGTGCCCCCGTAATCCTACCCTTCACAGAATAATCCGTATCAGAATAAAACTCTATCTCATCCCAATTGTAATTTATTGTAACAAGCTTTCCAAGCTGAACGCCCATCGCCTCGCACAAGATTTGTGCTTTTGTCTTAGCGTCTTTTGCGGCATTTGCAAGAAGGGCATTTTTTGCAGACTCTTCATCTTTTACAGAAAAGCGGACATCCAGCTTAGGCTCAAAACCTAATCCACCAACAGCAGCAAACACAGCACCCAACCGTTTTGAGTCAAAGTCAAAAGCAAGATTCATTTTCGTGTAAAATTCGTAGCCTTTGAACACTTCCACATAATTGCCGTTTCGCTTTACATCATCGTACTTCGGACTGATTTGAATCGCTGAAGTCTTTAATTCCTTCTTCTCAAACCCTATCTTTTCCACTGTCTCTTGCAATGCGGCGATGTGGCTTTCAAAATCTTCGTGCCCCTTCTGATAGTCCTTGTTCAACTCGTCCAAGGTAAATGTCACCGTCACAAAATCAACCGGCACATGGTAGGTTCCAACGCCTTTAACTGTAATCTCACGATTTCTTTCCATAGTCTTCCTCCAATAATTTTTTTTTCTCATTCTAAACTGTTACCTGTACGCAAATTGTCCTTTCACTCAGACTGCACAACTTTCCGTCGTAGCTCATTTTTTTCGGCTTAGACTCGCGGATGATTTTTGCGGCAAGGGCCCGAATGTGGCCGGCTTTTTCAAGTCCGGGATTTCCGCTGATTTTGGCTCCAGGATTTTCAATGCACACGATGATTGCGTTGCGGTCGTGGAGATTGTAGGGTTCAGCCTGTACAGCGCATTCGAGGCTTTTGTAAAAGTCATGCTTTGCCCTACGGATTTTTTTTGCATCGCCAAGAAGGTTTTCCGCGCTCAGGTTGTCGCAGAGTTTATCCAGAACGTAGGGACACATTTCGTCTTCCCAGTCGTAATAGCAGGTTCCAACAAGGGGAAGGGTCAGTGTCACGGCATTGTCCTTAAAGTAGCGCATGAAGGCCTGATCCAGACTTTCCCGGCTTGAATCAAACTCCAGCTTCTTTTTTGCCGAGTTGAACAAAAGGGGAATGGTATCCGGCAGAATATTCTGCATTTCTCCGTAGCAGAGTGAAAAAAGAATTTCCGCACAAAGTTCTTCCATAATGAAAGAAGTCAGTTGGGGAAATTTCTCAAACACTGCCCTGCGGCGAAGATAAAGCTCTCCCGCCAAAAGGGAGTCCTTTGAGTCCACTGCGGCAAGGAGCGGCCCGATGTGAACAAGAAAATCAAAGGTGTCGGAATCGGAAACGTCAACATCGCCTGCGACATAAACAAGGGGATTTGAGTTTTCGCCGTCCTGCAAATAGATGTAATAGCTTGGAGTAAAATATGCACTGGAAGCGATTTTCTGATAGCCCCCTTCCCTAAGTTCATCTTCCCTTAGCGCCTCCACCACTTTTCCAACAAAATCAATCTGGCCGGTCCTGCTCTTGCTGAATTCAAACCAGGCCTCTGCCGTCTTAATCAAAATCTGCTTGTCCATAATCTTCCTCCTTTTTGGGAAATGTCCCTTTACTTTTATTACCATTATAAATCAAGGGGTGTAGCAGGAAATGAAGCAGGATAAAGAATTGTTTGCTACCTAAAAATGTGCAGATGCTTACGAAAAAGCTTCTAAAAATATGCACTTTCTTGTTGAAAAATGGCCTAAAAATATGTAAAATATGGGTATGCTCAGACGAAAATTTTATTCTTACCTTACGGAGTGGAAGTCCTCAAAAAAAAATGAATGCCTTTTAGTCAAAGGGGCGAGGCAAATCGGAAAGTCTTTTATAATTCGCGAGTTCGGGAAGGCAAACTATGAGCAGTATATCGAAATAAATTTTGAAGAATCACCGGAAGTTAAGGCGGCTTTTGAAGGAAACCTTTCGGTTGATGAATTGATTCGGAAGATTTCTCTCTTTAAAGAAGGCGTGTCCTTTATTCCCGGGAAAACACTTCTTTTCTTTGATGAAATTCAATCTTGTCCACAGGCACGTTCTTCCCTTAAATTTTGGGCACAGGACGGTCGCTTTGACATAATTGCAAGCGGTTCTCTACTCGGTCTAAATTATAGGGAAGTCTCTTCTTTCCCGGTAGGCTATGAACGGCAAGTAGAAATGCATTCACTTGACTTTGAAGAATTCCTCTGGGCAAAGGGAATTGGCGAAGACGTGATTGCGGATTTGAAAAATCATTTTGACGAATTCATTCCTGTTGAAAAATCCATAAACGAAAAAATGCAGCAGATTCTACGGGAGTACATGGTCGTTGGAGGAATGCCCGCCGTCGTAAATTCCTTCCTTGAGACGAACAATTACAATGAAGTTCACAAAACGCAGATGATGATTCTTGACGCATATTTGAACGACATTGCAAAATACGCTCCAACAAGAGACAAGCCAAAGGCACGCAACTGTTATCTTTCCATTCCGCGGCAGCTTGCAAAAGAGAACACAAAGTTTCAATATGGAATTGTGGAAAACGGAGGCACTGCGCGAAAGTATGCGAACTCCCTGGATTGGCTCCGTGACTCAAACATAGTCCGCTACTGCTTTAATGTAGTTCCTCCGCAGTTTCCGCTTGCTGCGTATGTTAGGCAGGAACAATTTAGAATTTACACAAACGACATAGGACTTTTAATTGCCATGTTCGGCTACGAAATGAAAGCCGCTGTTGTAAACGATACACTAACAGGATCCGTCAAGGGCGGGATTTACGAGAACCTGATTGCTGACTTTCTCCTTAAAAAAGACATTCCCCTCCATTATTTCAAGCGCGATGACTCAAGCTCTGAAGTTGAATTCCTTCTGGAAAAAAATTCCGCAGTAGTTCCCATTGAGGTAAAAAGCCACAAGGGTGAAACGTCTTCTTTGGACACTCTCCTCAAAAAGGACGAGATTGAAAGAGGATATAAAATAATGAACGGCAACGTAGGAAAAGTCGGAAAAAAAATCACGATCCCCCACTACATGGCATTGTTCCTTTAGAAATTATAGGAGACACGAAAATGGCAAATAAAAAGCACGAGTCACCCCACATTTTGGCCTACATAATGGAAATTGACAAGGCGATACGGAACGGGGAATTTCCCAACGCGTCTTCCATGAACAAGAAGATGGGATGGACGATTAGCCGGAGCACTTTTCTGCGCTACATGGACATCCTGAAGGACACTTACAAGGCGCCGGTGGAATTTGACTTTAAGAGGAACGGATACTTTTACACCGACAAGACTTATTTTATGCCACAGGTCATGCTGGCTGAAGGGGAGCTTTTGACACTCTCCACGATTCTGCCCCTGCTGGACCAGTACAAGAACACTCCGCTGGAAGGGGCCTACCGGGGGCTCATGCAGAAACTCTTGGAAATGCTGCCCGACTCAATCTCTGTGGATTCCTCGCTAATCAACAACGAGGTTCACTTCATCTCGGATCCTATCACGCGGCTTGAAGAGGGCGTCTTTGAAAACGTCCTTCGCGCAACTAAACTTCACCGCACGCTTACGCTGGAATACAAGAGCGCCACATCAGCCGACTACGAGATGCGGGAATTCGATCCCTACCACATTATCTGCCAGAAGGGGAGCTGGTATCTTTTGGGCTATTCCCACTCGTCAAATAAAATCCGAACCTATGCAATGCCCCGAATCCGAAATTGTAAGATTACTGAAAAGAGCTTTTCCCTCCCCAAGGATTTTAAGCTTGAAAACCACATTGACCCCGAGATAGGAGTTTGGACCAGCAGCGCCAAAACCTTTACGGTTGAAATTGTATTTGAAAGCCAGCTCAAGACTTTTGTGAGCGAGAGGATCTGGCACAAGAATCAGATTTTGCGGGAAAATGCCGACGGTAGCGTATACCTTTCGTTCAAGACCAAGCAGCTGGGACATACCGTTTCATGGGTGCTGAGTTTTGCAGGAGAAGCAAAAATCCTGAATCCCCCGGAACTAAAGAAAGAAGTCGCAAAGGCCGCCCGGAGGATTTTGAAGGGGTAGGGGGCAAGGTGATCTCCATCACATCATAAACAATGTAATCACAATCTCGCTATCTTTATTTATTGTGACTTTGTGTTTTTCAAAATTGCCTGGAACTGACTTGCCGTTAAAACCTAGACTCAAGCCCCACTCGGGTACCCGTTTGCTTTAGTAATTTCCAAACCGACACTGTTCCAAAACTTGTTTTCCAATAATCGTCACCGCCTGTCGTGGGCAGGAATTGACGCACCTGTAACAGATTGAGCAGTTTGAGCCTGTAA
>JAEEIU010000045.1 GCA_016281495.1 Treponema sp.
AAGACATAAATGCGGTAAGTAGAATGCCTTGGAACTATACCGCCGCCGTCTATGACTCTGACACTCACACTCTGTATTTTTTTGAGATTGATACATAGACGATATCGGTCTTGAATCTGTTGAATCTGTTCAGTGCACAAGTGTTGACTTTTACCGCATGGGTGTTATAATTGAATCATATTGACAAAAGGATGGGTAAAAAAGTGAAAAAAGTTCTGACTGTTGTACCTTTGGTTGCAGCCGTGATTATCCTGACAATAATTCTTGTTTCCCACAAATCACAGCCAAAGAATCTGCCAAAGCCAAAACTCATTTTGGAAAACTCCAACATTTTAGTCGAAGATTATTGCTATGGTATTCTTCCTGAAGTTTTTGACGAAAACACAATTCTTTTTTCAGTTTACAGGGACGGAAAGCTTACGGATAGTGTCAGGGTTAAAAAACTGATAAAGGATATTGATGGATTCAAGAAAGAAAATAATGATGACAACACATATTTTATCGGCAACCTTTTGTCTGTCTTTGATGACGGCATTGTTTTAGATGGGCTTTCGGAGCAGATGTGGTATGATTTTAAAACAAAGAAATTTTATTCTTCAAATGAAGAGGAAATCGCCAGGAAAATCGACAAACTGTGCCTTAAGGAATTGGATGATCTTTTATCCGCCACACTCCCATTTGTACAGGATGAAAAGGACAGGGGAATGGTTTTGCAGATACAGGATTCGATACATTCAGAATCACATGAAAACTTGAACTATCGCTATACTCACGCATATTTAAAGATCGCGCATGATAACCTGATAAAGGCCTGGTACTCTTATAAAACTGATTCAATACCAAACATCAATCTTTTCATATTGATGGAAGATTCTTCCCTTCTTATGGACATAAGCAGGGGAGGTGACAAAAAGGCAATGGAAGAAAAAGGCCTTACGACTTATGACTTTGACCCCAGCAGATGTTATAGGTATTATCCCAAGACCGGCGAGTTTTCTTCCGGTGATTTTTATTGGGAGTAGGAGAAAAAAATGAAAAGCCTTTTAAAACATTTTATTACAATCCTACTGACATTCAGTCTTTTGTTTAGCGCCTGCAAAAAAAACAACCCAATTCCAGCGGAAGTCATCCCCGAAACGGAGCCTGCCGCAGAAGAAAGTGAGACGGCAGAAACCTCACATACCCAGGTAAAAGAGGAAGCTAAAAAAGAAGCTGAAGCAGCAGAAGAAGAGCCAGAAATCCCAGGAACCCCTGCTTCAGTTATTCATGCGAAAATCGATGCGCTTGGATACCAACATGAAGACATGTTGAAAGTGAATTACAGAGATGGTCCTAATGACGGATATTCCTGGCACAGCAGAGAATGCAATTACGATATAAATGACAAAACACTTTCAAAAGAAAAACTTCTTTCCACAGTCTGGTTTTTGGATGAAAAGTATGGCAAATCCATTAAGCTCGTTTTTTATTCCGATGATTATTTTATGATTGGTTCCGGTTATATTGGTCCAAGTGCATTCGGGAAATACAAAATCGAGGACGACAAGCTGATTCTTTATGATTATGATCATGTTGGAGGCAGGGATTATTACGATAAGATTTTTACCAGCGATGAAGTCATAGGTGAATTGAGGTTTGAAAGTGACCATTTTCTAGTTGACAATGAACTGTTGCTAAATGATGTAAAGTTTTTTCCTTACGGATGCCCGAAGTTAGCCGGTTCACATGCACTTATAAACGGAATAAACGCAATTGCGGTGAGCGAAGAAAAAGTTTTGACCGACAACGTAAAATTCCGCACTGAGCCAAACACGAATTCAGAAACCATAGTTCCAGAAATCTATGAGGAAATCTTTCATAATGAACCTAATTGGAGAATGCCAGACTGCCTCATTAAAGGCCAAGTTCTTACACTGTATGCACGCACAGAAAACCTGGAAACAATCGATGGAGAAACAGCCTATTGGTATTACACAGGAATGCCAACAATCGCATACTATGACTATGGCTGGATTTTCGGCGCCTGGCTTGAAGATTACGATGAAAGCAAAACGGACGAATACTTCGAAATAAGAAGAAAGTATTTTCAGTAATACAATTGACGACGTGATGATACAGCCTTAACTTAATTGCTGCAACATGCTATAATCATTTCATGGCACAAAAGGACTTTCTTTCTAGCTGCAACATACGGTTGGATCAGCAGCTCAAATTTACGGCGGAAATCGACAAGATGACTTCCATTCTCAGACGTACTCTGCTTGTAGACGGTACAAGACGCGAAAACGATGCGGAACACTCATGGCACATTGCTGTGATGGCACTTCTTTTTTCCGAATATGCCGTGGAACCTGTGGACATAGGACGTGCGGTAAAAATGTGTGTTGTACACGACCTCATAGAAATCTACGCGGGAGACACATTCGCTTACGACCCCCAGGCAAACAAGGACAAGGCAGACCGAGAAGCCAAAGCCGCAGACAAACTCTTTTCCCAACTGCCACCAGAACAGGGGGCTGAACTCCGCTCACTCTGGGAAGAATTCGATGCCATGGAAACGCCAGATGGTAAATATGCCGCATGCATGGACAGGCTTCAGCCATTCCTGCACAACACATTGACGGACGGCCACACCTGGGTAGAAAGCGGGACCAACCGTGCATCCGTAGAAAAACGAATGTCCGTAGTCAGGGAATTCATGCCGCAAGTGTACGAATGGGTACAGGCCAACATCGACAACGCCATAGAAAAAGGCTGGTTGAAGAATTAAATTTTTTTATTTTTGAATCTAGCTATTCAATTCCCTTCCATTTTGTGTTATTATATCAATAAGGAGGATGTTATGTCTTTTGATGTTCTAAAAAATGAAGTTCAAAGTCTGCCAATTGAATTGCAGAATAATATAGAGATGTATGCTTTGTTTGTTATAAGCCAATTCAAAAAATCCTCACAAAAAAACTGTCGGAAACGTAGTGCATCTGAAATTGTACAGGAACTTACTGGTATTATTGAAACCGATAAACCTTATACAATGGAAGATATCCATTCAGAGCGCATAAACTCACGTTATGGGTATTGATATGACTGTTTTTCTTGACTCTAACATTATTCTTGATGTATTCCTCAAAAATAAAGATTTTTGTGATGAAAGCCAAAAGTTATTAAATCTTGCTGACTTAGATAACATAGATTTCTTTATTTCCGCTTCATCAATTACTGATATATTTTATCTTTTGAGGAAGTTTATAAAAAATCCTGATGAAGCTAAGAATCACTTAAACTCTCTGTTAGAAATAGTTTCTATCGCAGGTGTTGATGAAACATGCATAAAAAATGCTTTGAATTCATCGTGGAAAGATTTTGAAGATGCCGTTCAACACGAAGCCTCGGTACAAATTGGAGCCGATTATATTGTGACAAGAAATATTGATGATTTTCATCATTCATTTATACAAGTCATAACACCAACAGAGTTTTTAAAAAGATTTGGGGAATAAAATGGAACTTGATCCAGCATACGCTATGAGCTTTATTGGGGGCGCTGACGGGCCTACAAGTGTTTTTATTAGTCACGGAAGATTGGGTGTAATAGGGCCCATCGTTTTGCTTGCAGTCATATTGGTATTGCTTGGTATTGTGATTTTCGCCCTTGTCCGAAGCGTTAAGAAACAAAACAAAATTTGCACAATTATATTTTCCATGCTTACATTCTGTTTCGCGTCAATACTTGTTGCCGGTGTGTTCTTTGGGATAAGGCAATGTCAGATGCAGAAAAGAATTAAGGATTATCTGTTCGATATACAGCTACTCCAGGACAGTAATGAAAAACAAAAAGAAAATCCAGACACAGCTTTGGGAAATGGAAACTCCGAATTAAAGGATGAAAATGAGCCCCAACCGTTTTTTGCAAATCTGAATGTCGGCGACACAATCAATTTGAAGGGGCATTTTGTTGTCTTTAACGGATATCCACCGAATGTCCGTTTTGTTACGGATCAAAATGAAATAATCGGAATCGGCATGGAAGAATGGCCTGAAGATAAACTTGTCAGCAACATAGTGGACAATCAATTGGAATCTGAGGTGATTTTTGAAACAAGCACGATTTTCAAATACGAAGGATCAGTTGACATTCAATATTACGACAAGCCTCTGATGTGTTTTTCTGTTGAGTCAATTGATTTTATTGATGAGCCTGATTCTACCACAAGTTATGTCAGGGGAAAACATGTAAAGGAGGATTATCCTTCCAGCCTGACATGGAACGGCACGAACGCACAGCCGATTCTTGATACCGATTCAAAGAAAAACTACAGGACAATAATCACGGAAGCGTCCCAACTTCCGCCTGACTTTAACGGCAAATATAAAATCGCAAGCTTTGGCGCAGGAACCATGGCTCACGGATCTTTCATCATAAACCTAGAAACCGGAGTTGTCACTGAGGGGCCGACATTCGAATATAGTCTTGATTATTCAATAGACAGCAATCTGATTATCCGCAATCCCAAAGAAGACATTTTGAATTTTTGGAAGGATGAGCTTGTTGGGGATGATGACGAAATCCCACGCTGGAGCATCACAGAGTATTATCTTTTTGAAGATGATCAGCTTACGGTGATTGATTCGGGATACGAGTTTTAGCGTATAATTCTTCTGCAATGAATTGAATTTCTGTGGGATTAAAGTCTTTGTCATCGGAATAGAGGTAGTAGGTCGCATCCCTGTGCGAAAGGACAATTGCAGGTCCATGCCCGCGGTAATTGTATTCGGTTTGAACTGACTCCCTGATCTTGTGTGGAAAGCTGACTGTAACAGAACCGTCCTGATTGAACTGCCAGTCTTTCGGCGTGTAATTGTATTTTTCTGACGGATGGAAATTCAATTCAAATGTTTTCTCATTCAAATAAAGGGTGCCGCTCCCCATCTTGACAAAGCCGTATTCGTTTGGGAGGGATTCAATCCTTACCTTGAATTTTCTATTTACGCCCTGTTTGTGCAAATCCCGGATGGCCTCTTCTTTTTCGCTGTTGTACCATTCAACTGGAGAAATTGCATGGCCGTCTATGTCAAAAAGTTTCCCCTGTGGTGTAAGAGTGAATTCTATTCCGCATGAACTGCATGTCAGTTTGTTTCCGCTGCTTGTCATCCTGTATTTTGTTCCGCAGCTGAAGCACCTGTAAAGTGGAAGATGCATTCCCTGTGCAAGATTTTTTCCTGTGTATGAAAGGCTGTTTTCCTCCTGCCATGCATATTCGTCATAAGATAGGAGTCCTTCAATTTTTTTCTGAACGTCATTTTCGTCTGATTCAAGTAGTTCCTCTGCGGTATAAACCAGTTTGAGTTCTGCCTCAAGTTTTCCCTTTCGCGTGTGCTCTTCATCCCAAAATGGATTTTTAAGATAGCTTCCGTGAATCAAAAGCATTACAAGTGGTGTGTTGAATTTTTTTGCGTAATGTTTTGCAAGCTTTCCCATGTTGTCCGGGATCAGTGAAGTGGTGCCGATGTTTGAATGCCTGGACTCTGGAAAAATCACGACCGATTTCTTTTTTGAAAATGCATGTGAAATGTTTTTAATGACAGTGTAATCGGAGACAAAACGCCTCTTTCCAATGCAGCCTAGGGCACGGTACAGGGCCTTTCCAAAACCTGCGAAGCCTTCCATGTCGGAAACATAAAATGCCCTTCGCGGAAAAAGTGCAAGGGGTGCGATGTAATAGTCGGAGAATCCCTGGTGCATCGAAATCACGAGGTAGGGTGGCCGTATTCCCTTGAGGCCTGTCTTTTTTATCCTGAGCCTTGAGTTTGAAATTGCCGTCATCAGCCGTGAACCGCCCCACATCAGCGGCAGAAGAAAAAACGGTGTCAGTTTTGGGCTCGCCATCATGTCAAAGGGCGTCATGTCATTTTTCTTGTTTTCCAGCATGGTCCATTCCCCTATATAATCCGATTATAGCACAAGATGTGAAAATTAAGAATTCCGAATTATGAATTAACATCACCTCTCTTGAACAATTCTTATTTTTTCTATATAATTAGGCATACTTTTGAAGAGGAAAGAACTGTTATGATATCAACAAATGAAATCAAAGTAGGATCAGCCTTCATTTTCGAAGGATCTCCTTTTATTGTTCAGAAGAAGCTTGGCCAGAAGGGTGGCCGTCAGGGAATCACAGTTTTGCTTCGTGTAAAGAACATCGTTACTGGAAGTACTCAGGATCTCGGTATTGATGCCGGTGAAAAGTTTGAGGAAGTAGAGCTTACCGAACAGACTGTACGTCTTTCTTATGTTGACGGAGATGATTACGTTTTCCAGGATCAGACAACTTGGGATGAAGTTCGCCTGAGCAAAGAAGACCTCGGTGACAATGCCGGTTATATTTCTCCGGATGATGATTTTGACGTAAACATCACATTCTATGAGGGAAAGGCCGTTGGTGTAAATCTCCCAATCAAAGTTGTACGCACAATCACATATTGTGAGCCGGGAATTAAGGGTGATACTTCTGGAAAATCTCTTAAGCCCGCTACATTGGATACAGGCGCAGAAATCCGTGTTCCATTGTTCTGCAACACAGATGACCGCATCGTAATTGATACACGGGAAGGCACATTTGTAGAACGTGCCAAAGACAAATAAATTGTCAGTTAAATAGGGTTGCCTTTATGGTGGCCCTAAACATATGATCCACTAGCTCACTTGGATAGAGCGACAGCCTCCTAAGCTGTAGGTAGCGCGTTCGACTCGCGCGTGGGTCAAACAACCCTCCGTATTGAACGATGCGGGGGGTATTTTTTTTTACTTTGGGAAATACGACTTTAAGGAGTTATATATGAAATCATATTTCGATTTAAAAGGTCAGGTTGCAATCGTAACCGGCTGTTCAACAGGTCTTGGCGTTCAGATGGCAAAGGCCCTGGCAAATCAGGGTGCAAACATTGTTGCCATAGCACGCAGACAGGAAATGATAGAGGCTGTTGCCAAGGAAATCAAGGACACTTATGGTGTTGAAACCATGGCAATCAAGTGTGACATCACCGACACTGCTGTTGTGGATTCAGCAATAGATAAGGTTATGGCAAAGTTCGGACGCATCGATATCGTCATCAACAATGCCGGAACAGGTGCCGTTGCCCCCGCTGAGGATATCTCTGACGATCAGTTCAACAACGAGATGAACATAGACCTCTTTGGTACGTTCAGGGTAGCACGTGCCGCCGCCAAGAAAGCCATGATTCCTGCAAAATACGGCCGCATCATCAACATTTCCTCAATGTACGGTCTTGTGGGAAACAAAATTGCAGGTTCCGCTCCATATCATGCCGCAAAGGGTGGTGTAGTCAACCTTACTCGTGCCCTTGCCGCCGAATGGGGAAAATACAACATCACGGTAAACGCAATCTGCCCTGGATATTTTTACACGGATCTTACAAGGGAAACTTTGGATTCAGATTTCTTCCAGCAGAACGCAAAGACAATGATTCCTGAGGAACGCTATGGAAAAGAGGGTGAGCTTGATACTGCAACCATCTTCCTTGCAGCCCCGGATTCAGCATATGTTACAGGCGTGGCCCTGCCAGTTGACGGCGGGTATACTGCGATGTAATCGTGCAATGTAAATTGGTTATTGTTCCAAAATCAAGTCGGTGACGGTTGCCTTGGTAATTGTTACCAGGTCGTTTGGGGAAAGTACAAGCTGCTCTCCCCGAACACCGGCACTGATGCATATCTTTTCAAACTGAAGGGCGCTCTGGTCAATGAAAGTCCGGTATGTCCTTTTCATTCCGATGGGGGAACATCCTCCCCTGACATATCCGGTCAATGCCAAAAGTTCGTCCTGCTTTACGGGACTTACTTCCTTTGCCCCACATGCGGTTCTTGCTTTTTTAAGGTTTATTTCGTGAATTGCGCTCTGACAGAAAACAACGACTTCCTTGCTTTCCGTCCTCATTACGATTGTTTTAAAAACAGTGGCGGCGTCAATCCCCAGTTTTTGGGCAGTTTTTTCCGCTGCTCCCCGTTCCAGTTCATGCTCGCCGTCATCGTCGTATTCGCGGCATTCATAGGCGATTTTTGCACCGTCCAGAATCCGCATGGCATTTGTTTTTTTCATTTTATTTCTTTGCAAGAGGTGCGCTTGAGTTCACGATGTAAGTTCCAGCTTCTGCAAACAATGCGATTCCATCAACCTGCTTTTTCCAGTATGATGCCTCATCCTTTGTCGAATATGGACCTACGCGTACACGGTAATAGAGTGTTCCGTTTGAATCGTATGTAAACACTTCGCACTGTATCTTGTTTTCGTCCAGGAGGCTGCGTGCTTCCTCTGCCTTGTTCTTGCTTGAGTAAGATGCTGCCTGAACCCAGTATCTGTCCGGGATGCCTGTTGTTGTCTTGGTCTCGGCCTTTTTCTCTGCCACCTTTGTTTCGGTTTTCTTTGCAGTAGTGGTCGGTGTACTTTTCTTTGAGGTGCTTTCGTCAAGGGTTTTTGCTGTTTTTGCAGTTTCCTTGTTCTTTATTGCGTTTTCTCCAGCCTTGTTCGTGGCCTTTACATTGTTTGATGAATAGGCGTTGGTGTATGAGCTGAAGTCAAATGTCGTTGTAGTGCTTCCGTTGGCGTTTATTGTTTCTGTGCTTTCCGGAACATATACGTTTGTCGGACCGTTTGCAATTACGGTAAGGTTGTCGGTTTGAGCGATGGCATTGTCATTTGCCGTAACCGTGGGTGTTCCTTCCTTAGGACTTGAAAGGCCTTCCCTGATTCCAGGCTCCTTTACCTCATCATCATTTGCAACTACGCCCTGTGTATAAGTTGGCTCTGGTTCCTTGACTGCAGGTTTTGCAGAAGTTGAAGGTGACATCCAGATGGAAGATGTATCTTTTAAGCTGGTGGCGGTGACATTTTTGTTATTTCCTCTGCCACTCATAAGGTAGGCAAAGGTGAAAACAGCACAAAGGAAGAGTCCTGCTGCAATTAAAATCCACAATGTTCTTTTCTGTTCCATTCTTTTATCCCCGGCCGGCTCGTGTAAAGGAATTTTTCAATCTTTTTTTCAAGACTTTTCCCGGAGCCGATATTCCATACTCTTACAATATCGGCATTTAAAGCCTTGTATTTAGCAAAAAGATTCCTTTGACTGGCAAAGCGCTGGAGGATATGGCGTGTGGAAAGCCCATCCCTTTTTCTGGCCCTTATGAATCTGATGATTCCTGGAGCGTCGATGAACAGGATTTTATCCATTTTTTGCAATAAATCGGGGATTTTATAAAGAACCGTTGCATGAAGAACTGTGTCCCTGCCGTTGTTTGCGGCAATAAAGTCCTCCATGTATTTTGTGATGTAGGGGTAGACGATGTTTTCCTGCCGTTTAAGCAGTTCCGGATCAGAGAACACAATGGATGCCAGGGCACGCCTGTCTATTTTTTTATCAGGGGTCTCAAGGTGAATGTTTTTTTCACCTGCGATAGAGGAGAATTCACCTAGGATTTTGTCCCTGCATGCATCAACCGCCTCGTGTGCGACTGTATCTGCGTCTATGCCTGTAAATCCCTTTTTCTCCAGAATAGCCGCCGCAAGGTTTTTCCCTGCCGCCATTGGCCCCGTCACGCACAGAATCAATGGAATTCCCCCCAGTTGCTTCCGCTTTCCATGCTTACCCTCAGGGGAACATTCAGCTTTATGGCTCCTTCCATTTTTTCGCGTATCAGTTTTATGGCATAGTCCACGGTTTCCTTGTCGTCTGGACATTCAAATATAAGCTCGTCATGAACTTGAAGAAGAAGGTTCAGCTTTCCCTTGAGCTTTGGATCGTTGTCTATGGCATCCTGAACATTCATCATGGCTGTCTTTACTATATCTGCGGCACTTCCCTGTATCGGTGTGTTTACGGCGATTCTCTGGGCTGCGTTCTGCTCGATTTTATTCTTGCTGTTGATGTTCGTAATGTATCTGCGGCGGTGCAGGATAGTCTCCACGTATCCGTTTTGTTTTGCCGAGGAGATTGTGTCGTCAAGGAATTTTCGGACTCCGCTGTAGGTCTGGAAGTATTTTTCGATGAATTCCTTTGCCTGCGTGCGTGAGATTCCAAGTTCGTTTGCCAGCCTGAATGCCGACATGCCGTACATGACGCCAAAGTTTACCGTCTTTGCCATTCGCCTCATTTCCGGTGTAACCTGCTCAGGTTCAATTCCATGAATGAGTGCGGCGGTTGCCTTGTGCACGTCCACCCCCTGAGTAAATGCCGAGCAAAGGTTTTTGTCCAGCGAGAGGTGTGCCAGTACCACAAGTTCAATCTGGGCGTAGTCTGCGGAAATCAAAACGGTGCCCGGAACTGCCGTGAATGCGCTCCTTATTCTTCGGCCTGCCTCGTCCCTTACCGGAATGTTCTGAAGGTTGGGGTTGCTTGATGAAAGGCGGCCTGTTGCGGTTCCTGTCTGAAGGAATGTGGTGTGTATCCTGCTGCCCTTGTCTGCCAGTGTGGGAAGTGTTTCCACATAGGTGCCCTGAAGTTTTGTAAGGCTCCTGTAATCAAGTATAAGGCGGGGGAGGGGATCTTCCGTGCGTTCCATCAATTCCTCAAGAACTGCGGTGTCCGTACTGTATCCTGTCTTTGTCTTTTTGCCCGGAACAAGATGACGTTCCTCAAATAAAACTGTCTGAAGCTGCTTTGGGCTTGCGATGTTGAATTCGTGGCCTGCCTCGGAGTAAATGGACTTTTCCTTTTCCTGAATCTCTTTGGTCAGGTAGACGTTGTATTCTGCAAGTGCCTTTTTGTCCAGGTGAATGCCCTGCCTTTCCATGCGTGCCAGTATCGGTAGAATCTTCATCTCCATGTCATAGAAGAGTTCGTGAAGTGAATTCTTTTCAATCAGAGGCTCAAAATATCCTTTAAGCTGCCATGTAAAATCAGCATCTTCTGCGGCATAAGGAACAGCTTTATCAAGGGGCACATCTGCAAATGTCTTTCCCTTGGGAACCACATCCTTGAATTCAATTCCACGGAGGCCCAGCTTTGTTTCTCCAAGGTATTCCAGGCTATAGGGAGATTTACCCATTTCATCAGGACTCAAGAGCCATGCTGCCACCATGGTGTCAAAGATTTTGCATTTGGGAATGCCTGCATATCCGTTTGCCCAAAGCACTTCCAGGTCAAACTTTCCGTTGTGCATGATGAGGGTAAAGTCTTCTGCATCCAGGAGTCTTGAAAGTTCCCTCATGCATTCGTCTTTTGGAACGGTATCCTCTTCTGCGAACATCAGGTCTGCAAAATACACCGGGACATAAACTGCCTCTCCTGTTTTTTTACACAGGCTGAATCCCACAAGCTTTGCTGCGTTTGAATCAAGTCCGTCAGTTTCTGTATCAAAGGCCACGCATTTTTCTTTGGAGGCCAAGACTTCATCGATTAATTTCTTAAGATTCTGAATGTCCGTTATTGCTGAATAATTTCCATGGTTATCCTTAACTTGCGGAAGGACTTTTTCTTCCGGTGTAAAGAGGGGGCCTGCGTCTGTTGTTTCTGTCTGTGTTGTGGCATAGCTTTTTGCAACAGAGAATGCCTCGTGGCTGTTCAATTTTTTTGCTGCGGCACCATAGTCAAGGTTTGAAGTTGAAAAGTCCTCAAAATCAATTTTTACAGGAACATCATCTACAAGTGTAATCAGCTTTTTTGAAAAATACGCATTATCCTTGTCCTTTCGGATTTTTTCTCCGAGAGCTCCCTTTATCTCATCAGCATGCTCATAGATGCCGTCCAGGGTTCCCCATTCATTCAGCAGCTTGAGTGCGGTTTTGTCTCCGACTCCGTTTACACCGGGAACATTATCCGCGCTGTCGCCAACAAGAGAAAGATAGTCCAGGATTTTTTCCGGCGGTATGCCCCATTTTGCCTTGACTTCCTCAATGCCTTCCTCTGTCCATCCACCGTTGAATTTGTCCGGCTGCATTTCCTTGCACTGTTCGTCCACAAGCTGAAGAAGGTCCTTGTCTCCGCTTAGGATGCGGCATGGCCTGTTTTCTTCCCTGCATTTTTTTGCAACGGTTGCGATTATGTCGTCGGCCTCAAATCCGTCCACCCTGAGTACCGGAACCTTAAGCTCATTCAGGACCTCTTCTATCCACGGAACCTGGGCATGAAGATCATCGGGGGTCTTTTGTCTTGTTGCCTTGTATTCGGCATACATTTCATGCCTGAAAGTCGGTGTGCGTGAATCAAATGCGGCGGCAAGATATGCGGGTTTGTATTTAGCAAGCAGCGCCCTTAGGTTACGGAAAAAAATGGAAAGGGCACCGATGTTTTCTCCACGTGAATTGGTGAGCGGGTGACTTATCAGGGCAAAGTAGGCCCTGTAGATTAAACCATATGAATCAAGAATATAGACAGTTTTATCGTTGGTATTAGACATACCATGATTTTACCACAAGAATGACCTTATGTGAACCTCTTGAAGCAGGGGCATCACAAAGGTTCATGACTATTGCAGGTTCTTTTCCAAAGTGCGTTTGGGGCTGGGGAAGCTTGAAGTGCCTGTTTCAAAGACTGCATCCTTGCCGTAAATCCATCCGCTTTTTCCGTCGATGTCCAGACGAAGCCATGGATATTCCATACCGCTTTCCTTGTCCAGAGTGGTTTCTTCCGTGATGGCAGTAATTGAATATACAGGAGATGTGTCTCCCTTGAAGCTGACTATGCCGATTTTTGTTGAATGTCTTGTTCCTGGGACGTCATAGATCCCGGTTCCGTTTTTAAACGTATAGCTTCGTTCCCCAAGATTGCGGACTGTCCATTTTTCATCTGCGAATTTAATCTGGTCGGTAACCATGTAAAAGTCGTTTTCGTAAGGATCAGGAATTGCACCCGCGTTCAAATACCCGTCCAGGCCGTTGTCATCTATCCTGAGCCATATTTCCGTTGTGTTGGATGTGGTAAGCGGATTCATTGTTTTTGCAATGCCCGTAATCTTGATTTCCTGTGGAATGGAAATGCTTCCTACTGTGACCTTGTTTTTTATCGAATCATAGATGTTTGTATCCTGAATAAGCCTGACTGTAAGCGTCTGGGTGTGGCGGCGCAAGGTGATGATTGTTCCGTCATCAAGCTGGTCTGTCTGGATTATCTCTCCGTCATACTCTGTGGAGGAAGTCTGGTCGTCCATTTGTTCTGGTTCTTCAATTTTCTGAATATTGTTGCTGTCCTCTGCCGTCCCGGTAAAGATGTCCTCTGTCTTCTCTTCCGCCTGAATGCCATTCTCTGCCGGACTTTCCTGGATCTGTTCAACCGTACTGCCTGCTAGAACGAGCTTTTCGTCGAGTAAAAAAGTGGCGGCAATTGAATAGAAAATCGAGGCAATGAATCCCGCCCATATAAGTGAAAGCGCTATGATGCGGCTTGGCTCAAACACATTGTTGTCATCAAAATAATTGTTGTTGTTTTTGGAGGGCATGCACCATAGGATAAGGTTCACGCCTGGAACAAGAATCAGCCATCCTGTAAGTCCAACATCATGGACCCTTCTGACGGCGACACTTATTAATGGCATTGCAAGAACAAGGGCCGTAACAAGAAAAAGTATTATTCCGATTGTAGCTGCATTTATGGAACCTATCTTGAACCTTACCTGAAAAAAATGATCGATGGCAAGAAAGAGTCCTGCAATGGCCACACCTACCAGCAATAGCATGAGGGAGCATGTTACAAAACTCCAGAATTCAATGCGTGATGTACGACCCCTTAGGGTAAGGTATTTCTTAAAATTGAGGGCAAAGTATTTCCACATAAAGTCCTGCCTTAGTCTTCCTTTGGCTTTCTTCCGCGTTTTTTGGGAGTTTCAGGAGTTTCCACCTTTATTTCTGCTGTAGAAGCACTGCTTGAACTGTCGGATGCAATTTCCTTGCAGTGGATTTCTGCCTTTACAATCTCGGCGAACTCTTTTCCGTCCATGGTTTCTTTTTCAAGGAGGTTGTTTCCGATGTATTCCAAAAGCTGCTTGTGGTCTTTTAACAGTTTAAGGACATGCTTGTAACGCTCCTGCATGATGCGGGCGATTTCTTCGTCGATGTAGTGCTGGGTTTCCTCAGAGAACTCACGTACAAGTTCCGGCTCCTGCGGTCCACCGTAACCCTTGCCAGATTTTCCCAATGTCATGTTAAGGAATTTGTCGCTCATACCGTAGTCGGTGATCATGCTCTTTAGGATTCCTGTGGCACGAGAAATGTCGTTTGCGGCTCCCGTGCTTATTTCGCCAAAGATTACCTGTTCTGCGGCACGTCCACCCAAGAGTACGTCAACTTCATTAAGCAAATCCCTCTTGGTCTGGAGATTCTTTTCTTCTTCCTCGCGGTATTGTGTAAAACCTCCAACTCCGTGGGAACGTGGAACAACAGTTATCTTGTTTACCGGCGGATAATCCGGTGTAAAGGCTCCAACAAGCGCATGTCCTGTTTCGTGGTATGCAACGGTCTTTCTTTCCTTTTCGTTTTCACGTCTTGTCTTTTTCTTGAGGCCTATGCTTACCTTGTCGATTGCGTCGTTAAAGTCTTCCATAGAAACAAGCTTTCTGCCGTTCCTTACAGCAAGAAGGGCTGCCTCGTTTACCATGTTGGCAAGATCTGCTCCTGCAAAACCTATTGTACCGTGTGCAAGTGATTCAAAATCAACATCGGGGTCAAGCTTTACGTTCTTTGAGTGAATCCTGAGGATTGCCTCACGTCCCTTTACGTCCGGGCGTTCAACTGGAACCTGGCGGTCAAATCTTCCGGGGCGGAGAAGGGCTGGGTCAAGAATGTCCGGCCTGTTGGTTGCAGCCAGAACGATAAGGCCCTTTTCGTTGTCAAATCCGTCCATTTCAACCAAAAGCTGGTTCAGGGTCTGTTCCCTTTCGTCATTGCCACCGAGATTGTTTACACGGCTTTTACCGATTGCGTCAAGCTCGTCAATAAAGATGATGCACGGTGCCTTTTCGCGTGCGGTACGGAACAAATCGCGGACACGGCTTGCTCCCACACCAACGAACATTTCAACAAAGTCGGAACCGCTTATCCTAAAGAACGGAACTCCGGCTTCTCCTGCAACTGCACGTGCAAGCAAAGTTTTACCTGTTCCCGGCGGTCCAACAAGAAGGACACCTTTTGGAATCTTTCCACCGATTTCTGTGTATTTCTTGGGCTGCTTAAGAAAGTCAACAACCTCAACAAGTTCTTCCTTGGCTTCGTCAACACCCGCAACATCTGCAAACCTGGTCTTTACCTTGCCTTCATCAACTGCCTTGGATTTTCCACCGCCATTACCAAACAGGGAACCCATGCCGCTCATGCCGCCGCCCATCTTGCGGAACATGAATACATAAAGTCCCACAAGGATGGCAATCGGAAGCAGGGAAATAAGGATCTGTATCCAGATTCCGCTCTGTCTTGCCTGGTAAGAATAGGTGATGCCTTTCTGGTTCAGGAAATCGATGAATTCATCTGTCAGGATTCCGACTGTACGGTATTCCTTTGTGTTTGAAGTGGCAAAAGAGAAGAGGCTGAAACCCTTTTCCTTTTCGGCCGTGTCTGTACCGCTTTCCTTGTAGCCGATAAAGTACGAGTCACTCAGTATTACGGTGTCTATCTCGTTTGTCTCTATCATCTCGCGGAATTTGGAAAAGTCAATCAAATTCTCTGAATTGCGGGAATTTCTAATGGTTGAAAAAAGCAGAAAAACAGCTATTCCCAGGAAGATTAAAGTAAAAATCGGGAATGGCTTTGGTTTTTTAGGTTTTTTATTCTTATCGTCCTTGTCGTCCTGATCCACGGAAAGCTTAAAAAAATCAAACGGATCGTTTGGATCGTTATTCTTGTTTTCGTTAGGCTCGCTCATCATCATCCTCATTTTCTTAATGGTAGAAAAATCTACAGTTCGCTAATTATATAATATATGGAAAAAAATGTCTTTAGTGAAGAGATAAATTTAGAATTTTTTATATTTTGGGAAAACACAGCCCTGTTTGAGTTTTATTCCGGATTCTTAATTCCTAATTCTGCATTCCGAATTAATCTAAGCTTCCACTTGAATCAAATTACCGGAGTCGGGGTCGGCGGCGTAGACGGAATTCAGCTTGCGGTAGGGGTTCCTTAATGTGGCAATCTGTTCCTTAAGGTCTTCAAGCTGGGTGCGGAGGAGCTGCCTGTTCCTTTCGTTCTGGGCAAGGACCTGGGTCTGCAGGTGGGTTAAATCGTCCTGTAGCTTTTCGATTGGAATGATGTCCTGGGGATTGTAGGTTGAGGTTTTGGCACTCAGATAAAGCTTTTGCATCGGACCTATAACCTTTTGCAGTGAGCCTATTCCCCTTACAATCTGGGCTTCCAGTTCACTGTGTGCGATAAGGGCCTGTGCGTCCTGCTCACAGATCTTGCTTTCCTGCTGTTCAAGAACCTTAAGGTATTCCCTGAATTTGGTACGCTGCTGCTCCAGCAATGCCCTGAACCTTCTGAGTATGGCAATGCGTTCGTTGAGTTCTTCCTGACTGACCTGTTCTACCATTTTTCCCACCTTTATTTCCCACTAAGTTAAAAACAAATTATCCTGTTATACTGATTGTCGGTCTGTCAACAGTCATCTTTACTGTATTATTAGCCTGTGTATTTGCGGCGTTTGTCCAAGAATCCCTCAATTGGTCAAGAAGATTCAGGATGAATTTGAGCTTGCCCCTGTCGTGCTTTATGCTTGCGGTTAAAAGTTCCTTGTTGAAGTAAATGTACAGGGCCATGAGGTTTTGGGCGATTTCTCCGCCTTTTTCCATGTCCAGGCTTACCTGAAGCTCCGTGATGATGTCCTGTGTCTTTTGAATGTGTATGCCGAACTTCTCGATGTTGTGAGCTGCGATCTTGTTCTCGTCATCGATCATGTTCACAGCGTCTTTTAAATGAGAGACGGCCCCTTCGTACAGCATGACAACCAGTTTCCCCTGACTGGCAGTTTTGACGCCGACTTCGCGGTATGTGTTATACCCACCATAAGAATTGTAACTCATAGCAATACCCCACCTGAATAAATTAGTAAACAATATTCCTTAATTCTTGTTATCGGAAAAAGAATTTTAGACTTTAGTACTTTTTTATGTTTTTTTGAAAAAATTTTGTCACGCGGATTAAAGTAATTAAGAATTATGAATTATGAATTAACCAATTCCACTACTAGAATTCTTCCATAAAATATGATATTATTAGTTGAAATTAAGAGGGAGCTCCGTTGCGGGGGGACCTTAATTTCACATTTAAAGAGGACATTATGGCTTACTATTATGACGAACCGTCACACACCTTTGGCGAGTATCTCCTGATTCCAGGCTATACTTCTGCAGACTGCATTCCAGAACATGTTTCTTTACGCACTCCGGTTACACGATTTAACAAAAAGGCCGGGGAAGAATCTGACCTCTACATGAACATTCCGATGGTCAGTGCCGTAATGCAATCCGTTTCTGACGACAAGATGGCGGTGGCCCTTGCTCAGGAAGGGGGAATCTCGTTCATCTACGGTTCCCAGACCATAGAAGCCCAGGCTGCCATGGTTGCCAGAGCCAAGTCCTACAAGGCAGGATTTGTCACATCAGATTCAAACATTCGTCCGGATCAGACTCTTGAGGAAGTTATCCAGCTGATTCAAAAGACAGGACATTCAACAATTGCCGTAACGGCAGACGGAACTTCACACGGAAAGCTTGAGGGCATCATTACCGAACGTGACTTCCGCGTAGATCATTTCCCGGCAGGCTCTAAGGTCAGGGACTACATGATTCCGTTCAAGGACATGATTACAGGTCAGGACGGCATTTCATTGAGCGATGCAAACGACCTCATCTGGAAGCACAAGGTCAACCAGCTGCCAATAATCGACAAAAACGGAAACCTTGTTTCACTTGTATTCAGAAAGGACTTTGATTCAGCCGCAAACCATCCGAATGAACTGCATGATTCAAAACACCGCTATATCGTTGGTGCAGGAATCAATACACGCGATTACATGCAGAGGGTTCCAGCATTGCTTGATGCCGGAGTCGATGTCCTGTGCCTTGACTCTTCCGAAGGATATTCTGAATGGCAGGCAAGGGCCCTTCATGACATACACGACAAGTTTGGCAAGAACGTAAAGGTTGGTGCCGGTAATGTTGTTGACAGGGACGGTTTCATGTTCCTTGCAGAGAACGGTGCTGACTTTGTAAAGATTGGTATCGGTGGTGGTTCAATCTGTATTACACGTGAGCAAAAGGGTATCGGACGCGGACAGGCCACAGCCACAATCGAGGTTGCAAAAGCCCGTGATGAATATTATCAGAAGACAGGAATTTATGTTCCAATCTGTTCTGACGGTGGAATCGTACATGACTATCACATTACGCTTGCACTTGCCATGGGTGCGGACTTTGTTATGCTGGGACGTTATTTTGCCCGCTTTGACGAGTCTCCTTCAAATAAGGTAATCATCAACGGAAATTACATGAAGGAATACTGGGGCGAAGGAAGTTCCCGTGCTAGAAACTGGCAGCGCTATGATCTTGGTGGAAAAGCCGGAATGTCATTTGAAGAAGGCGTAGACAGCTATGTTCCCTATGCAGGACATCTTCATGACAATGTTGCAATCACGATCAGCAAGGTTGTTCATACAATGTGCAACTGTGGAGCGTTGACAATACCGGAACTGCAGGAAAAGGCCAAGATAACCCTGGTTTCTGCCGTTACAGTTCAGGAAAGCGGTGCGCATGATGTTACGGTCAAGAACGCATCTGTGAGCTACAAGAGTTAATTAAAAATTTCATAGTTATTTGTTGGAGGACAAATTATGAAGGTTGTTGTTATTGGTGCCCAGTGGGGAGATGAAGGAAAAGGTAAAATTGTAGACTACCTTGCAGAAAAAGCCGATTACGTTGTTCGCTACTCAGGTGGCCCCAATGCAGGTCACACCATTGTTGTTGATGGAAAAAAGTATGCCCTGCACCAGGTTCCAAGCGGAATCCTTTATCCCGAGAAAGACGTCTATCTGGGAGCCGGTATGGTTATTGATCCGGAAGCCCTGTTTGATGAGCTTGCAATGCTTAAGAAGAATGGAATCAACTGGGAAGGCCGTGTATTCATCTCTGACCGCGCACACATCATTTTGCCAAAGTACAGGCAGATGGATAAGGAAAGGGATGCAAACCGCCCAAGACCAATAGGAACAACTGGACGTGGAATAGGAATCACTTATGGTGAAAAGGCAAACCGTGACGGACTTCGTCTTGCCGACCTTGACTGGAAGGAAAAGATGTCTGAGTTCACAGGTGAAGATAAAGCCTACCTTGACAAATACAAGAAGAAGCTTTTGGAAATGCGTGTTGACCTGACTGCAGAAATGTGGAAGCACAGAAAGGAAAACATTCTTTTTGAAGGTGCCCAGGGTGCAATGCTGGACATCGACTCTGGAACATATCCTTTTGTAAGCTCAGGTCCTTCATGTGCCGCTGGTGCCGCTGTTGGAACCGGAATCGGACCGCATGACCTTGATACTATCGTGGGTGTTTTCAAGGCCTACGAGACACGCGTTGGAAACGGACCAATGCCTTCTGAATTCAACAATGACACAGAGAGCGAACTTTGCGAATACGTAAGGAACACTGGACACGAATTCGGTGTTACAACCGGTAGGGCAAGACGCTGCGGTTATCTTGATCTGGTAGCCCTCCGCTATGCATGCCGCGTCAATTCACTGGACGGCCTAATCCTTACTCACCTTGACATTTATGACGAGATGGATGAAATCGAAGCATGTGTTGCATACGACATCAACGGACGCATCGTAACAGATTTCCCTGCAAATGTTGACGACATGAACAATGCCAAGCCAATCCTCAAGAAGTTTGACGGATGGAAGTCATCACTCCAGAAATGCAAGTCTTATGCACGCCTTCCTGAGAATGCAAGGGCATACATCGAATTCATCGAGGACTTTACTGCAACACCGGTAACAATCGTTTCCGTTGGTAGTGACCGTGCCGAGACAATCGTACGTGCAAATCCGTGGAAAAAAGGCAGTGCCGTAGAATTGGCAGAAAAACCGCTTGCATCAAAGAAGAAGACTGCAAAAAAAGCTGGTGCCAAAAAGACCACAGCCAAAAAGACAGCCGCTAAGAAGACTGCCAAAAAAGCCACGGCAAAAAAGACCACAGCTAAAAAAGCTGCTGAGAAAAAAACAACAGCAAAAAAATCCACAGCTAAAAAGACAGTCAGCAAAAAAGCAACCGTCAAAAAGGCCATGGTAAAAAAGACAGCGGCAAAAAAGCCTGCTAAAAAAACGGCAGTCAAGAAGCCCGCTGCTAAAAAATCAGGTCCAAGAAAAACTGTTGCTAGAAAGGCTAAATAATAACCGTGAATAACAAATATTCTGATGTCACCATTTTGTGCCGTGTTGTGGATAATTATGGTGACATCGGTTTTGTTTACCGTCTGGCACGCAGTCTGAGTGCTCTGGCACCGGAATTAAAGCTGCGCCTGGTGGTAAGCAATCTTGAATCGTTTGCATCCATGGCTCCAGGACTTGACCCGAGCAAGGCCGTTCAGGAATACCGTTCGTGGACTGTGCTGGACTGGAATGCGGATGATGCCTGTCATATTGAATATTCAAAAAATCCCCCGACACTTATTTTGGAATGTTTTCAGTGCTCAAGGCCTCAATGGCTGGATGACATATTGTTTGAGCCTGGACGGACAGAAGAAGTTCAAATCATAAACATAGAATACCTTACCGCAGAGTCATGGGCGGATGATTTTCATCTCCTGAAAAGCGGAACAAGATCTGCTTTGGTAAAGAAAGTGAATTTCATGCCAGGTTTTACGGAAAAAACAGGTGGCCTTGTAATAGACAATGAATTTGCATCTTCCCTTAAAAGCAGGGATGACGCTCTCTGTCGCTTAAAGAATTATCCTGAATACAACGAGATTCAGCAGGCGATTTGTTCTGATGATGTATTCTGTGTTTCCCTTTTTACATATAAGCGTGATTTGTCTCCAATTGTACGGGCGTTAAAAAAATCGGGGCTTGAACTTTGTGTTTTTGTGGCACCGGGATTGAGCCGTGATGTTTGTCTTGATGAATGGAAAAGGGAAGGGGAACCGTTTAAGCTCATTCTGCTTCCGTATATGGCCCAGGAGTCATGGGATGCCCTTTTGACCCTCATGGATTTGAACATTATCCGTGGGGAAGATTCTTTTGCACGAGCATGCCTTTGCGGAAAACCGTTTTTGTGGAATGCCTATGTTCAGGATGAGGAGCTGCAGTTAGTAAAGGCCGGTGCCCTGTTGGACAGAATGGAAAGTCACTTTGCTTCTGATGAATCGCTTTTCCAGAATTACAGGACCCTTATGCTGGAGTTCAACAAGACACAGGACGTTCAGCCGGAAAAAATAGAAGAGTCAATGCTGCAATTCCTTGGCATGTACAAAAGTGCATCTGAATGTTTTGCCGAATGGGGAAAAACTCTTTTGTCTTACGGAAACCTTACGGAAAAACTGCTTGATTTTATCCGCACAAGGTAATCAGCTTAACCTTACGGGAACACCGTCTTTTTCAAGTGCCTTTTTTATGTCACCCACAGTGTACTGTCCCGAATGAACCATGCTTGCAATCAGGGCCGCATCTGCCTTTCCGTCAGTAAGGACTTTTGTAAGGTGCTCTGGTTTTCCACCACCACCGGAAGCGATTACCGGAACGTTTACCGCCTCACTTATCATGCGGGTAAGGTTCAGCTCATAGCCGTCTTTTGTTCCGTCTGCGTCAATTGAATTGAGTACGATTTCTCCGGCACCAAGCTTTACGCCCTTTATTGCCCATTCCAATGCGTCAAGATCGGTTGCGACACGTCCGCCATTCAGGTATACGCGGTATCCGTTTGGCATTTTTTCGTCACGTGCGGCATCCATTGCAAGGACAATGCATTGGTTTCCAAAAATGCGTGCACCTTCTTTTATAAGGTCAGGATTTTTTACGGCCTGAGAGTTTAGTGATATTTTTTCCGCACCTGCAAGAATTGTGGAACGTATGTCATCGATTGTACCGATTCCTCCGCCCACACAGAAGGGAATGAAAACCTGGCTTGCCACACGGGAAATCAAATCCAGGATTGGTCCGCGTCCACGTGCAGATGCCATGATGTCGTAGAATACAAGTTCGTCAACACCCTGCCTGTAATATTCAGCCGCCATTTCCACCGGGTCACCGATGTCGATGTTGTTCTGGAATTTAACGCCTTTAGTTGTCCGGCCGTCCTTTACGTCAAGACAAATGATGATTCGTTTTTTCAGCATGAACCGTTTCCTCCTGACATGTCGTCCTTAACATAGTTCTTTAGGATCTGAAGGCCAAAGCGTCCTGATTTTTCGGGGTGGAACTGGAATACAGTGATGTTGTCCTTTTCAACTATGGCGGGCACCATCGTTTCGTAAGTGGCATATCCCTTTATGATTTCAGGATCATCGGGGTGGATTACATATGAGTGTACGAAATAAAAGTCACTTCCGTCCGGAACACCCTGCATCAGCCTGCTTGAACCGTTGCAGTATGTCACGTCGTTCCAGCCCATGTGCGGGACCTTTAGCGTGCAGTCGAGCATGGGAGTGTCGGATTCCTTTTTTTCCTTTTCGCTTGGATTTGTTTCAGCCCATATCGTGTCAAAATGACGGATAACACCGGGCAGGAGGCCAAGGCATTTTGTGTCGCCTTCTTCACTGTAGTCAAACACAATCTGGGATCCAAGGCAGATTCCCAAAAGATCTTTTCCGGAAGAAGCCCAGTCCTTTAGGAAAGAGTCAAAACCGGATTTCTTTAACTGAGTCATGGCATAGGCTGCATCTCCTACACCAGGGAAAATGAGGCGGTCTGCTTTTTCCAGGTCACGTGGGTCCTTGGAGAGTACAAACGGTACTTTAAGATAGTCAAGCGCACGTTCAACACTCTTGATGTTACCTGCATTATAATCAACTATTCCAGTCATGTTTTGATTATACCTTCCCGAGCGAATATATTCAACCGTTTTTATATGCTGTAAAATATCTTTGTAAAGAATGGAAGAAAAACAGCCGATAGGGAAAATATGAGTATTAACGAATTCTGGGAACTTTGCAAGCTGGTCCTTACAGACTGGCGTGTAATTTTTATAGCGATTTTCTTTATCGTCTTTACGTCTCTTGCGGGCTATGTTGTAAAATATAAGAAAAAGCCTCCTAAGCCAAAGAAGAAGTCAAAACTTCTGGACAATATGGCCGCTAAGAAGACCGAGAAAAAGAATGAAAAAGATAAAGAGAAAGAAAGCGAAGAATCTTGATTTCCAGACTCTGTAAATAAAGCCATTTTCTGCCGTAAAAAGCTGCAGGAAGTGGCTTTTGTTTTTTATTGGAACAGTCAACTTTTCCAAACCAGGGCCATAGGCAAACGCGTATGAGCCTTTTCCTTTTAAGCTGAAACAAAATCTGTTCTATGTCCGCTCCTTCCCAGATATGCATGCCAAAGCGCTTTTCATCATGCCTGTTGAACAAATCAAGGAGTTTGTCGCTCAATTCCCTCCAGTCAAACATTTTCCTGTGGCTACGGATGTATTTTAATGCAAGTTCCGCATCCCATGCAAAATCAGCTTCTTTTTTGTTAAGGCATACGTCACAGCCATCGCATGCCGCCTGTTCCCCTGCAAGGGCATCGAGTAAAATCTGTCTCCTGCATGTTTTGGCCTCTGCAAATTCCTTCATCACACGTTCCCGGCTTCCGTTTTTATACCGCGAAAAATGAACTGAATCTGCCGGACTCCACAGTAAGATTCCCTTTCCGATTGAACCGTCCCTTGCCGCCCTTCCTGATTCCTGAAGATAGTTTTCCGCATTTGCAGAAGGTTCAAGGTGAATGACCGTATGTATGTCCTTTTTGTCCACACCCATCCCGAATGCCACAGTGCAGCACAAAACCGCATCAGTTTTGTCATAGAACCATTTTTCTATTTCCGTCTTTTCTTCTCGTTCCAGGCCTGCATGATAAAACCTTACCTTGTAGCTTCCCATATATTCCGAAAGCTCACGTGCCATGTCTTCCGATTTTGCCCTTGTGCCGCAGAAGATGATGAGTGGTTTTTGTTCCGTCACCGCAAGCCTGAATGCCGCACGTTTTTTTGCATAGGCGTTCTGGACGTAATAGTGTATGTTGGGGCGGTCAAAGTCACTTTTTACAACATGAGATTTTCCATGAAACAGCACTTCCGAGATTCGGGAAAGAACCGGAGGAGAGGCTGTTGCCGTAAATGCCGTTACAACAGGAGGATTAATCCTGTCGATGATGTTGCCAAGCGTAAGATACGATGGCCTGAAAGAGTCTCCCCACTCGCTTACACAATGTGCCTCGTCGACTGCAATGTGCTGGATGTTGCAATGGCATAGACGTTCAACCAGATTTTGATTTTGCAGGACCTCCGGGTTTGCTATGATTATCTGGGCGCCCTGTCCGAGTAGCGTAAAATTTTCCTCGCGTTCTTCTGGTGTTTGGCCGCCTTTGAATACCACACATTTTAGCTTTCCGTCCTCCATCCTGCGTTTTTGATCCGCCATTAATGCAAGCAAGGGATAGATTACAAGTGTGGGTCCGTTCAGTAAAAGAGCGGGTGTCAGAAAACAAAGTGATTTACCTGCACCTGTTGGCAAGAGTACAATCTGCCTGTTGTTGTCCTCGTTTGGTTCCAGAATGTTTGAGATTACGATTCTCTGCCACGGATAAAGGTATGTAATCCCAAAGGCATTTTTTGCCGCCTCTGTGACATAATCTTTTTCTGCAGCAGCATCACATTCGATTTCGTTTTCTTCTTCAAGTTGAATGAAATTCATATTGCCCCCTATACTTTAAATGGCACGGGGAATGCAATTTTTAACACAAATTCACAAATTAAATTTTACTTGAGATGACTTTTGCCGAACTTCCGTATACGGGGTCCTTTGTTACCGCTATTTTGTCGTCTATCCTGCTGTCCAGCCGCTCTACATGCGAGATTATGCCGACAAGCTTTTTCCCTTGTGCAAGAGAGTAGAGGCAGTTCACGGCTTTTTCCAGTGGTTCCTCGCTAAGGCTTCCAAATCCTTCGTCAATGAACATGCAGTCAAGTTCTATGCCACCCGCATTTGCCTGAATCTCATCGGAAAGTCCCAGAGCGAGTGCAAGGGATGCCTCAAAGGTTTCTCCACCAGACAGTCCCTGCACAGGCCGCACCTTGTCAGAGAAATTATCCTGAATGTCCAGGTCCAGTGCAAAGCTTGAACGGTTGTCATCACTTTTTTGCTTGCGTACAAGACGGTACTGGTTTCCCGCAATGTCCTTGAGCCTTTGGTTTGCATAAAAAAGGATTCGGTCAAAGATGGAAACCTGAACATAAGTCTCCAAATCAATTTTTCCATTTTCCGACATTTTTCCGCCGGCGACATTGTCCAGGTCGTTCATCCACTGGTAGGTCTCCTGCACTTTCTTTAGCTTTGCCTGCAGCTGGGACAGTTTTTCTGATGTGGCCTTGTTTTGAGCAAGCCGGATTTTTATTTCGTCCAGTTCATCCTGCATTTGGTCCTGAGTTTCAAAAAGTTCGTTGAGTGCGTTTTCCTGCTGTTCAATGTCTGTTTCCTCTTCAAGTTTTTGCTTGAGTTCGGCTACGTTCTTTTCCTGTTGGATGATGATTCCCTTTAGCCTGGATATTTCTTCCCTGCATGAATCAAATTTTGTGCGTGCGTTTTCCTGTGCGGTTTTTATGCCGTTGATTTTATCCTGAATTTCTGTGGCGGCATTTTGTGCGCTTTTTTTGTCCGGGTAGGGAAGCGTGTTTTCCAGTTCCCTGATGGACTTTTCATTTTCGTTGACTGAGCTTTTTAATGCGGCAATTTCTGTTTCGGCCTGATGCCATGCATTTGTGTTTTGGTTTAGTTCGGCCTGGTTCTTTTCGATTTTTTTCTGAAGCTCCGTTTTTTCATTTTGATTTGCAACGAGTATCTTTAGCTGATCGTCCTTTTGCTTGTAATCTCTGCGCAGTTCTTCGCATTTGTATTCAAGTTCCTTTGTGGCCTCTTGAATATTTCCTTTTATGCCAAGCTCATTAAGTTTTGAGTTTATCTGTTCGGTTTTGCCTTTTACCTGACCGTCCATGTTTCCCGCGAGTGTGCTTTTTTCTTTTGCGATGTCCTCCAGTTTTTGGCTTTGTTTCTTTAGCTTTTCGATTGAATTCTGGTCGGGTGCGTGATCGCTGAGTTTTGCGGGCTTTGGATGATTTGTTGAACCGCATACAGGACATGGAATTCCTTCGCCAAGATCTTTTGCAAGGAGGCCTGCCTGAGCGTCAAGGAATGCCTTTAATGCACCCTGATATTCCTCCGCTGCCTGAGCTGATTCTTTGGATGCCTTTATGTATTGCGATTTAAATTCCTCGTTTTGTTTTTGGAGTTCGCCAAGCGCATTTATCTGGTTGATTGCGTCAACAAGATTTTTCCCCTCTTCCGTAATCCTGTCTCTTGCGGTTTTGGTTTTTTCTATTTCGACTTCAACTCCTGAATATGAGTTGATTTTTTCTTTTGCGGATTCAATGGACTGGGAAAGGAGCTCGTTGGTGTTCTTGAGTTCTTCCACTTCCTTTGATTTTGAATTTATCATGCCGATGTTTTTGTTAAGCTGATTTTTTTTCTGTTCAAGTGAATCGTATTTTGAAAAGCTTTCGTTTATTAGGGTAAGGTCTGAATTAAGCTTGTCTGTTTCCGGCTGTCTTGCCATCTCCCTTTCTACAGTTTCCTTAAGGGTGGAAAACTCTTCTTCCTGTTTTCCAAGCTTTTGTTTTGATTCCTCAAGGCTTTGTTTTTGCTGCTCAAGGTTCCTGCTGTTATTAAGCTTGTCCTCTGCTACTTTGATTTTTTTCTTTATTTCCTCAAGCTCCTTGGCATGCTCCTTTTGCTTTTTGACATCGTATTCAAGAAGTTCGGTAAGGTTTTGATTCAGCTCTGCATCTGGAGTTTGGGTTGAAAATTTATCCTCGTCATATTCATCCGGGATTACGATTTCTGATACGGCAGAATTTTTTGCCCTGATTATGTCCTCGCTTTCATCCCTGGCTTTTTTTGTTTCCTCGCTGATTCTTTTTTGCAGGATGTTGAATAGGTCGGTACCAAAAATCTTGCTGTAGATTTCCTTGCGGTCTTTTGTCGGTGCATTCAGGACGTTGTAAAAATCACCCTGGGCTATCATCGCAATCCTGCAGAACTGGTCTTTTGTAAGCGATAAAAGTTTTTCTACGTATGCGGTAACTTTTGATTTGGAACTTGCAAGAACATTGCCGTCACTGTCCCAAAGTGTAGCGTCTGCGGAAAATGTCTTTGTCCTTTTGTTTTTTGAAATCCCTTCGTATTCCGGGTTCCGTACAATCCTGTACTGCTTTTTTTTGAATTCAAATGTAAAGTCAACTTCGGTTGGAGTCTCGGGGCCTGCATTTACGGTCCTGAGCATTTTTTCGGTTCTTGCGGTTCCGCTGGGGTTTCCGTATAGAGCGTAAGTTATGGCATCAAAGATTGTTGTCTTTCCCGCACCGGTGTTTCCTGTGATGAGGTAAAGTGTTCCGTCTCCAAAAGATGTAAAGTCAATTTCGCATCGGTTAATGTATGCTTCAAAGCCTGTGATTATCAGTTTAAGAGGTCGCATCAGGATTCCTCCCATATCTGCTGGATTAAATCTTTTATGAACTGGGCCTGTTTTTGATCCATTTCGTTTTGCGTTCTTTCCCTGTAGAATGTGGAGAATATTTCATAGGGATCAAGCTGTTTTGGGTTTTGAATTCCCTGTGTTCCCGAATCAATAAGCCGTGTCCTGGAATTGTCGTATTCAAGTCGCATGATGTTTGGGAAAATCTTACGCAGATCCGAAAGTGCGTCCGGTATTGGTGTTTCATCTGTGAGTATGACACGAATGTAGTCGTCGCTTTTTGGGCATAGGAATACGGAAGAAAAAATATCCCTTATTTCCCTCATTTCGTGCAGGGGCTTAAGTGGCTGTTCTGTAATCTTGATGTCATCCTTTGAATCGAATTGAACTACCGTTACGGATTTTTTATGGTTAACCTCAGAGAAAGAATATTTAAGGGGAGTGCCACAATAACGGATTGTATCACGCTGAACTTTTTGGGGGCCATGGAGGTGTCCCAATGCAACATAATCAAACTGTGAGAACACGCCTGCATCTATATTGTCCAAACCTCCAATGCTAATTTCTTCTGAGTCACATCGTGTGGCTCCCGTTACAAACTGATGTGCAATAAGGACGTTTCGTCTTGTCACATCAACATTCATGTGTGCGATGGCAACTTTAACTGCGTCGGTGTAATCTACGATTTCTTCTTCCGGAAACTGGGCACGTACAATGGCGGGCTTTATGTATGGCAGCATGTAAAAATCAACTTCACCGTTTTTATCCGTTAACGTTACCTTATGCGTCTTGCCGTCATAGGCGGGGCATGTATGCATGTGGCTTACCATACGCTTTGAACCGAATGCAACTCTTTCTGCCGAATCATGGTTGCCGCTTATTATCATCGTATGGAGTCCAAGAGAGGAAAGTTCGTCCAAAAATCTGTCCAGCAACAGCATGGCTTCTACCGATGGCTGCGGGATGTCATAAATGTCTCCGGCAATCAGGACCGCATCCGGTTTTTCTTTTTTGACAATCTCAAGTATTTGTTTAAGAATAAAGTCCTGGTCTTCTATCATCGAAAATTCATTTACGCGTTTCCCGATGTGAAGGTCCGAAAGATGAACGAATTTCAATTATCCCCTCCAACAAATTGCGGTTCAGTATATCGTATATCTTGCGCGGCTGGTGTCGGTTTCAAATACATCCACGGCAAAAAGGTGCAGTTTGTTCGTGTCGCCGTCAAATGCAAGCTCAGGCATTTTTTCCACAATCGAATTGAAAATGAAAAGTGCAATCCGTTCCGCAGAGGGATTCTGCTTGAACACAGGCATGTCATTCAGGTTCGTGTGGTCCATGATCTTGCATACTTCCCTGAGCGTTTTCTTGAGTACGGAAAAATCCAAGGCCATTCCGCCCTCGTCCAGCGTATTGCTTTTTACATGTGCATAAACCTTGTAATTGTGTCCGTGAAGGTTTTCGCATTTACCGTGATAATCCTGTAAAAAATGAGCGGCCGCAAAATCCGCCTCAACTCTGATTTCAAACATAGGCATATTATACCATTAATATTAGGAAGATGAAAGTGGAAAGTTGAAAGATGAAAGTTGAGAGTTGAAAACTGTTCTTTGGACCTTTCTGGAACAACAGGTCTGACCACCATTAAAGAGGGGGTAATTGACAGTGTGAATCCTAAAGGCTTCTACTGATTTTGCGAAAACAAAACTTGCGGGCGATTTGTCTGCTTATACAGGTGTGTTTAAGGGTACAGCTATTACAGAAATTTATATACCAAATACAATAACTAAACTGGGCAACAACTTTTTTAGTGACTGCAAGAAGCTTACGAAAGTTACAATGACATACAATTATACCGGAAATTAGTCTTTGGCTCTGGGGACAAGGGAATTATTGTAAATATTTTAATTATTTGCTATACTTTCTGATATGAAACTTAAAGCGACAGTAACAAGTGACTCAGATTCAAATAAAAAATATTCATATTCTTCAGAGGATTTGTCCATACTTGACTGCTATGTGATTAATCCTCTTGCGGAAAAGGTTGTAAAGAAATTTCCGTGGTGGCTTCCTGCCAACATAATCACAATTGTATCAAGTGCCCTTGTATTCCTGGCTTCTGTTATTGCGATAACCGTAAAATCAACCAACTGGCCTATCTGGATATTGATTCCGGTATGCTATATCGTCTACCTTGTCGGAGATGCCGCTGATGGACTTCAGGCAAGACGTACAAAAACAGGTTCACCCCTTGGAGAATTCTGTGATCATTTCCTTGATACTTTCGTTACGGGGCAAATGCTGTTCATAATCTGCATTTCCTTTAGGATAAGGAATCCCATCTTCATCGGTGTAATGCTGTATCTTTCGTATTTTGCGCAGATATCCGCCTTTTGGGAAAAGTATGTAACGCACAGACTTCATCTTGGACGGTTTAGTGCAACAGAGTCAATTCTTTCCCTTTCAACTTTTGGTACGATTGGTTTTATTAAGCCGGTAAATGTCTTTTTATCACAGCAAGTCGGAAAATTTATTCCCGCCCTTGGTGTGTATAATGTAAGGCTTGTGGATGTGTTTCTTTGTGTGGCCCTGTTCTGCAGTTTGATTGTTTCCATTACGACTCTGATAAGGACAAAAAAGGTTTCCTTGAATTTTGCGCTTTACATGATTGTTGGTGCTGTCCTTACTGCCACCGCTGCTTTTGTGGAAAAGGATTCCTTCTTCCATGTTTTCCTTACGCTTACATTCTATCATGTAAATTATTCTGCCGCATTGCTTTCTTCTATAATCATGAAGGAAAAGGATCCCGCACCGGATATTCTCCTTACTGTGGCAATGTGTGTCGCATTGATCTTTGAGCTTCATCACCCGGTTCTTCTTACGGTATTTTTCCTGTATATCGTCATTTTCGTGGCGATAAGGGTGGCCCTGTTCATAAGGAAGAATTCCCAGTACTGGTATTGGGTTAACCCCGAGCTTTCTGAGAATGCTGTAAAACCGGAAGAGAAAACTGAAGAAAAATCTGTCGGACAGGATGCAGGCGAAAAAACTATAGATTAATTCTCTAAATCGTTTTGCTCTGCTGACATCTCCATCTTTTTTTTCTTTTTGTGATCCACAATTTTTTTTATGATGAGGACAGTCAGAATGCCCCATATCAGCACAAATAGAATTATGCCCAGAATCTTAAAGCCTTCTTTTGCAGACTCACCTATGAACAGGACAAGTGCATAGAGCGTCGTTGAACTGATGATTGCCGCAATGCCGTCAAACAGAAGGAACTTTGGGAATGGCAGTTTTGTAAATCCCGATGTCATGAACAGGACGTTACGCATTCCAAACGGAATGAATCTTGTGACAATAAAAGTAAGGAATCCGTGTTTTTCAAGCTTGTTGGATATGAAAGCAACTCTCTTGGGTGTAAGGGATTTTGATATCAGCTTCAGCTTGAGGACCCCGTTTCCAATCATGCGTCCCAGCCAATAGCTTATTATGTCGCTTGCGTAGATTCCCGCATAAAGTCCGATGTAGTTCGGTATAAGCAGGGAACGATCCTCATAAGAGATTAGTGCGGAAATCACTATAAGGACATCCTCGGATATGGGCAGATTAAAACCAGAAAGGATGAGTGAGAAAAAACAGACTAAAGGCCAGTAAGTAAAATAATTGCTGAAAAAAGCTATGATCGATTCCATTTTATCCGCCAGTCAAAAAGATGTTATTTCTCTTTGTGCCTCTTGTCAAGTTCATCATAGACGTCCTGCCAGGTCACGCCTTCCTTGTACATCAGCACGCTTGCAAAATACAAAAGGTCAGCCGCTTCCCAGACAACCTCGTCCTTTCCTTCGGCCTCTGTAAGTTCCTCGGCTTCTTCCATTACCTTTTCGCGAACACGCTTGTCGTTCAGGGTGGCCGTATAGCTTCCGGGTCTTGGGTTTGCAAAACGTTCGCTTATGGTCTGGTACAGGCGTTCCATGCTGCTCTTTTCGTCCGCTTCCGAACCAAAGCAAGTCCAGTGTCCGGTGTGGCATGTAGGTCCGTCGGGTACAACTGTTGCAAGGATTGTGTCACGGTCGCAGTCAGCTCGCATGCGCACAAGGTTCAGGTAATTGTTGCTTGTCTCTCCCTTTGTCCAGAGGGTGTTTCGTGTGCGACTGAAAAATGTGAGCTTTTTTGTCTCGAATGATTTTTCAATGGCCTCTTTGTTTGAATATCCCATCATCAGAACCTGACCGTGAGTGCTCTGTGCGATTACCGGAATCATGCCGTCAACCTTTTTCCAGTCAAGGCATCTGATGAAGCTGTCCTTTAGTCCAACTTTCCCGGTATAGAGGGCCATTCCAAGCTGAACGTCGCAGCCCAAGCGCTCAAGTTCTTCTATCTGATCAAGGGAGTTCACTCCACCCGCCGCAACCACACGGCACTTTACGGCTTCGCGAAGGGACTTGACCATGCTCATGTCCGTGCCCTGCATGCAGCCTTCCTTTTCCACACAGGTGAACAAAAGCTCGCTGGCATATTCTTCCGCCGCCTTTGCCCCCTCCACCAGGGAAATGTTTGCGGTTTCAGTCCATCCCTTGAGTGCGATTTTACCGTTGATGGCATCCACGGAGATTATGACCCGCTGCTTTCCGATTGCATCACAGAGTTCCTGGAGAAAAGCCGTGTTGAGGATTGGGTCGCCTTCGCTTTTCCTTTCCGCATTCCAGGCCGCCGAACCGATGATGACTTTTTCCGCCCCAAGGGAAATCAGCTGCCGGGCCTTCTTTACGTCACGGATACCACCGCCAACCCTGACATTGCCCTTCCGGAGCAGTGACTTTAAAAGTGCCGTATTCTTGGTGTTGCCCTTTTCGTCCGTATTGCGCATTGCCGCATCCAGATCGATTATCGCAACCTCGCCGTATGTATCAAATTCAGAAATAAGGGAGTCCGCATCATCCCGCTGCAATACAAGATCCCTGCCGTTTTTAAGCTGAACGACATGTCCGTCTTTCAAATCAATAGAAGAAATTACCATAATAGGAGAGTATAGCAGAATAATTGGGTATTTACAATCAGTAATGAATAAGAATATGGAAGGCAAGTGCAATTCCAAATAAAACTTTGTAATTAACAATCAATAGGGGGAGCATCTCCATTCCCGGCGGGAATGAAAGAGCTACCTCAGTTAATATAAATATATGAATATTTATACTATTATAACCCTGCGCATGTCTGATACATTGACATTTAATGCATAATTCTGCATAATTATACTATTATGATTTCAGCATTAGCACAAGAATTAAACGACGTCCTTGCGGGGACTGCTGCCGGTGACCTGCTTTCTGATATGGGAAAAAGGCTCTATTTCCCTAAAGGCATTATTGCCCAGAGTGGAGAAGCTAAAAAGCTTGGTAAGACTGCCAACGCCACAATCGGCATGACCGTCATCAACGGCTCTCCCGTAACCCTGCAGTCAATTCAGGATCAGGTTCCAAGTTTCAGTTCTAGGGAGCTTGTAGCATATGCACCCACTGCCGGTAATCCTGATTTGCGCGCTTTGTGGAAAAATGCAATCATAAAGAAAAACCCGCGTCTTGAAAACATTCCAATATCCATGCCGGTTTTAGTTCCAGGCCTTACAGCAGGCATTTCATATCTTGCAGACCTTTTCCTGGATGAGTCAAAGGGGCTTGTTGCATCCGATCCATCATGGGACAATTATGTTTTAATCGCATCTGCCAGAAGGAACGCTTCCTTTGTTCAGTTCCCCATGTTCAAGGACGGTAAGTTCAACATCGATGCACTTGAGGAAAAAATGAGCGAGGAGGCCAAATCCGGTTCTGTCCGCGTGCTCCTGAATTTCCCGCAGAATCCTTCAGGTTACAGTCCAACTACAGATGAGGTAAAGCGCCTTGTTGAATTCATCAAGGGTCTTGCCGACAAGGGTGTAAAGGTGATGGTGTGGTGCGATGATGCATATTTCGGCCTTGCCTATGAAAAAGAGATTGAGCGTCAGTCTCTGTTTGCATATCTTGCCGACCTGAGTCCCAACGTTCTTGCCGCAAAAATCGACGGTCCTACAAAAGAAGACTTTGCATGGGGATTCCGCTGCGGATTCATCACATTTGCAAGCAAGGGAATGACAGAGGAACAGTATGATGCTCTTGTGAAAAAGCTGATGGGAACAATCCGTTCTTCCGTTTCATGTTCTTCAACTCCACCGCAGAACATTTTGCTCAAGGCATTCCAGGATCCCAAGATTGAGGAACAAAAGGCCGCATATTTTAAGGTTCTTGAAAAACGCTATCAAATCGTAAAGAATTTTGTCAATACACATAAAAGTGATGCCCTGTACGCTTTGCCGTTCAACTCGGGATACTTCATGTCATTCCATTTGAATTCAGTTGATGCCGAAGCATTGCGTAAAAAGCTTCTTGAAGAAAAGGGAATCGGAACCATTGCAATTGACAGCCAAACTTTGCGTATTGCATTCTCAAGCTTGGACGATGACAAGATAGAGATGGTTTATTCTGCAATTTATGAGAGTGCTGATGAACTTGCGCGTGCTTAAAAAGACGGGGCTGGTCCTTGCCCTTGCAGTTGTTGTATTCCTCAGCGGTTGTTCTGAAAAGGATTCAACTATTGTCATCTGGACTAACCGGCCGGAGTTCGCTTCCTATGCCGAGCTGTTCAATTCAACACATCAGGATATGAAGGCTGTGGTCGTATACAAGGAAAACCCTGCCGCCTCACTTCCTCCAGCTAAAAATGAAAAGCTGCCGGATTTGATTGTGGGACCATGGCTCAAGACTCCTTCTGCAAAAAAGTATTATTCACCTTTGAACAAGATTTTTTCAGAGGAAGGCTTGGATAAATCGATTTTTTATCCCCAGCTCCTTGAATATGGCGTGGTTGATGAAAAACAATATCTTCTTCCTGTAAGCTATAATCTTCCCGCTATGGTATGCCTAAAGTCAAACGAGGACCTTTTGCCGGATCAGCATGTCCTTACACTTGATGCAATAAAGGAATGTGCGGCAGAATTTAATTCAACAGATAAATATGGCGATTATTCAACAATTGGTTTTGCACCGTCATGGGATTATGATTTTGTTTATGAGGCCTCAAAAATCCTTGGGGCAGGCTACGAACAGGAAGACGACGGTTTTAAATGGAATGATTACGGCCTGAATGCCACAGTTGAATACATGCGCAACTGGACGGAAGAAGTAAACCAGAGTACAACTCTTGAACAGAATTTCATGTTCAACTATCTTTACATGCCAAAGTACAGGTGGGTTTCTACGGAGAAATGCCTTTTGGCCTTTATGACAAGTGACGAGCTTTTTTCTTTGTCCAATGAGCTTTCCCAAAGCTTTACATTCAGATGGCTTATAACCGATGCGGAAAAATTCCCTGTTGAGGATGCCATTGTCACCATGGGAATGTATAAAAAATCAAAGAACAAGAAGCTTGCTCGAGAATTCCTCTATTGGTTCTATTCCACAGAGACTCAGCAGGCCCTGATTGAACGCAACGAAAAAATGAACCTGGATTCAAAGGCTTTTGGAATTGCAGGCGGTTTCTCATCACTAAAGGAAGTGAATATAAGTGTTTTCCCGAGCCATTACAGGGTGCTTTTGGAAAACCTTCCGACAGAAGAAAACATGGAGTTCGGCTCCCTTCTGCCAAACAGGTGGGCAAACATAAGGAATCAGGTTTTTATTCCATATTATTCAGAAAGGTGTGACACAACAGTCAACCCGGATGAATGTACTCCGCTTGAAGACCTTATAGCCAATTATAACCGTACGGCATGGTAAAATAAACCATGCACATTCGGAATTATCAACGTAATTCTTGTCTTGAGTTTTATTCAGATTTATGCTTGTCTCGTGCTTTTTTTATGCAGAGATGGAGAATACCTCGCCGGCTTCAGGCATTAAACCTGCAAGTCCGTAGGTTCCGTTTGAAGTTGAAAGCGTAACCACATCCTTGATCTGCCTCTGGTAGTTTACGATTCTTGATTCAAGATCTGCATCGCTTAAACCTGCGGCCTCATTTTCCAGTGGAACCTTCTGCTTCATTGTGATAAGGCGGTCTATAAGAGTATTGAGTATTCTGATTTTATCGACGGGAACACCTCTTTCGCCTTTTGGAGCCGGGGTACCGCGAACATGCTCAAACTGAGTATAGACAGCTACATTATTCTTTACGGGTACAATAATCCGCCCTGACGAAGTGGATGTGAAGAGCGTATTATATGTGTGTGCATTCAAGTTGATTTCTTTTGCGTACATAACAATCACCTCTCTATTTCCCCTATCGGAAAAAAAGAGGGGTGACTTTAGCAAATTATGCCCAAAGGAGCCAGAGGACGATGGCCGCCGCCGCTGTTGTTAAGATTGTGAAGGGGACGCCTGCCTTTAGCCATTTGCCGAAGTTCATCGGATAGCCTTCCTTTTTGACTATGCCCATTGCAACCACGTTAGCGGATGCCCCAAACGGTGTCAGGTTGCCGCCAAGACAGCTTCCCACAAGCAGTGCGAACATGAAAAGCTCTCCGTTCATGCCCATGGTCTTTGCCATTGTGTCAGCAACCGGAAGCATGGTGATGATGTAGGGCACGTTGTCCACAAAACCGCTTATGATGATTGAAACCACAAGGATGATGATGAATCCCAAAAGTTTTGAGCCACCTGTCAGACGCGAGAGGAAAAGGGCTAGGTCATTCAAAAGTCCTGCCGCTTCTATTGCGCCTATGACCACGAATATGCCGATGAGGAAAAAGATTGTCTCCCAGTCAAGTTCCTTTACTACCGTGCATGTATCCTTGAATGTCTTTTTCTGACACAGGAGGTACCACAAAAGCCCGATGATGCCCAGACCCAGGACAAGGAGTCCGCTCAGATATCCAAAATCCGTGTGGATGAATGAAACGGCCGCAAGTCCCATAATCATCGCCAAAAGCAGGACAAAGGGGAACCATGAGATTACCGGTTCATTGTCTACCTGAATCTTGTTTTTGCCTGCCTTTGCAAAGAAGAAATAGAAGAAAATGCATCCGGCAAGAAGACCTGTCTGTACGATAAAGAAAATTGAAAGCCTTCCGTTGTGGATGAAGAAGTCGTTGAAATTGTAGCCCGCATAGCTTGCAAAAATCATGGATGGCGGGTCTCCTACAAGGGTTGCGGTTCCTTCAAGATTGCTCATTACTGCAAGGCCTATCATGAACATCGTCGGGTTCATCTTGAGTTTCTTGCAGAGGGCCAGTGCGATTGGTGCCATGACAAGGACAGTGGCAACGTTTTCTACAAAGATTGAAATGATGCCTGTCATTGCAAGGATGGCGATTATGGCAAGACCCGTATTCTTGCTGTGCGATATGATGGAATCGGCGATTCGTGCAGGTACCTTGGAATAAATGAAGAGGGCGGCGATGATCATGCTGCCCAGGTAAATCATAAGTACGTTCCAGTTGATGATGTCACGGAAGCTGTGTACAAGTGAATAAAGTCGTGCCTGAACCGAAGAGCTGGACGTGATAGCCTCAGGAAGTGCAAAAATGGCGTTGGGAAAAATGAATCCCAGTGCAATGACAAGAATTGCGGCGGCGGTGGTAAACAAAACCTTCCTGCTCTGAAATGCAATTACAAAAACATACATTAAAACGGCAATGGCCAGAATAATCCACTTTAGGTTAAGCATCTTTTTTCCTTTAAAATGAGTTATACACAATGTAAAAGTTTAGGTGAAATTTGTCAAGGCGGAATGCCTCATACATTTACAGTGAGTCAATCCGCATTATCCCTATGCCTTGACATTATGCCCTAACAGAAAGGTTTTCCTTAATCTGTATGACCTGCTCCAGTGGGAGACCTATGCATCTGGCAACCTTTTCAGGAGAGTCTCCTTCCCGTAAAAGGTTTTCTGCACTTTCCAGGGCTTTTTGAGAGGCTCCGTCTATTTTTCCTTCCTCATAGGAAATGTCTTTTTCTTCGTCTATTGTCTGCTGCCATGTCATGTACTGCTTCCTCCACATCATGTTTTTCTTGGCGAAGCGAACCTTCTTTTCCAGCGATTTTGTCAGGTCACTGCCGGCTTTTTTAATCTTCCCTAAAAGGTTTCCCCTATGCCTTAACAGATAGATTTTCTTTAATTTGCATGACCTGCTCCAGTGGAAGGCCTATGCAGCGGGCAACTTTTTCTGGGGAATCTCCTTCCCTAAGAAAGTTTTCTGCGTCTTCCAGGGCTTTTTGAGTGGCTCCGTCTGCTAGGCCATCTATGTAACCATCTTCTCGGACATTCTGTTTGAATAGTTCTTCATCAAATTCGGTTAATACCATTTCGATAACCTCCGATTTCTGCTGTGAAAAAAATCCTTCCAAAAGGTTTTCTTCTATGGCTTCATTTACAGCCTTGTTTATTGAGTCCAGTTCATCCATTCCATTTTTTGAGTTTTCCCGTACTTTTGCAATGAACTTAATATAATCATACAATGGTTTGCACTTTTTTTGAAGTCCTTTATTACGGTTTTCATTGATATTCTTGACATAAGCAGTCCATTCATAGGCTCCACTTTTATCAGGATGAATGAAAGAATCTGAAAGTTTCAGTTCAAAATCTTCTGGTTTGTTTGACGGACCATTGTATAGAACAATGAATTTTGGGGTTGGAATTTTGATTTTGGTGTTCCGATTCTGATCCTTTTTGTTTGTACTTAAGTATTCGTTGTATAATTGAGAAAAATACAGGAATCCACGTAACGGCATGTTCCAGTTATGGCTGGATTGTTGTTCCAAAAGGACCATCTGGTCATCAATTAAAAACGAAACATCATTATGCATCGTTATGTAAATGACGTTTTCAATCGTGTTGAGTTCCAGGTCGTCCGGGTTGCTATAGTTTGTTCCATTGAGTGCATTGTAAAGGTCAAGCCGCCACCGCTTGCTTTCCTCCGTGTCGCGTCCAAATACTGCCTTGAACAGCCTGTCCTTGTATTCCCGCTGAGGTTTGATTGTCATGTCCATTTTAATACTCCTTTGTTTTGCTTTTGGGGCAACAATTCCCCCCAGAAATATTACTGGCACCAGAAGTGGCGTTTTTAACAATAATTCGCAAAAAAAGTTGGAAAAAAGGGGGATGAAAAACATTTTTAAGGTAAAGTTCAGAAATCTTGACCAAGTGCTCTTTTTTTTGTATAGTGATAGGGATTTTTTAAATCAAGGAGTTACTATGAAGAAAGTTAACAAACTTTTGGCCGCAGGTGCAGTTCTTGCATTTGCCGTGATGGGTTCTGTTTTTGCAGAAGGTGATTTTACATTTGAGAACGAGCTTTCAACAAGTACGTACAAATTTGGGAACGGCTATGACGACAACAATCGTTTTCCTTATTTCGAAGAGCGCATGCAGGTTGAATACGAAAGCGAGAAGGTTGATGTAAATGCAGATTTTTCACTCGAGATAAATGGCCGAAATTATGACGGTGTTAATGGTAAAGAGACTGTTATTAACTTATATGATGTTAATGGAAATGACAGTTTTGTAAAATTCAGACCAATAGATGCACTGCAGCTTTCTGTTGCGTACTATTGGGGTGCTGAAAAAGCTGCCGGTTCTTATTTGCCTGTATTGGGTTACTATACCTCATATAATCCTTTGGGAAGATACACAGGTAATTTTGGACTTTTGTTTAAGCCGATGGAAGGCCTTTCTATTGGCGCAGGAATTGATACTGGTTATCTTTTCCAGAACAGATATGAAAATACCTATAAGAACCTTAAATTGAATTTTGGAGCAGAATATGAAGTTGAGGACATTGGTTCATTTGCAGTAACATTCAACAATGTTGCAAATCATTTTGGATTTGGTGCTTTTGCAAAGATTTCTGCCGTTCAGGCTATGGACATCTATGCAGGATTGGCTTATCAAAAGGACAGAAATGAAAATTTCTATAGCATTAATGGAAAACTCTTCTTTAACGCTGGTCTTGAATTAAAGAATACCGAAAAATTCTCTCTGGCAGCAGAACTTATTACTAATTTCTTTACAGAAGCAGATGACACTTATGATTTGCATGCTGGATTGAGGGCTGGATATGATGTTAATGAGAACTTTAACATAGGTGCAAAAACCCGTATGTGGTTTGACTTTGTAGACAGTCGAAACAATGAGTATATTGATTATCGTAACAAGTCTAATTTTATGATTATTCCTGAAGTAACTTATAAACTTGGAAATAACACTTTCAAGGCTGGATTTAGTATGTCATTTAGCGACGACATTTTCTGGGGAACCATCCCACTGTCATGGAAGTATTCATTCTAATTTGTAATTCATAAGAATTCATACCTAGTTTAACAAGCGGATTTGTTTGGTATAAAGTTTGCCATTCAAGTCCGCTTTTTTTTTGTGTATTGCAACTTTTTTTTCTAATTTAGAATTTTGATTTGATTGTCTTGACCCATGTTTTTATTTCCTGTAGAATGATTTTAACGGTGAAGTGAAAGCAATCACTTATTGTATTAACAGAAAAAGTTTGATAAAAAAAGGGGTAAAAAAATGAAAAAGTTTATCAAATGTCTTATGGTATTGGTCTTGTCCCTGTGTTTCTTTGGGTGCAAGAATGATTTTTTTGACGCTACAATTAGTGGAGTATGTTATACCAGCCAAAATCCATATGGATTGCATTTTGAAGATCTTGAACAAGTGTCTGATATTCAAAACGGAGTAAACTATTATCTTGTTGCCGATTTTAACCAGCCAAATATGGATGCTGTAAAACTCATTTTACGATACTATTCTAACGGTACAGTAAGAGAATCTCAATATACTATGACACCAGAATATGAACAGCAAATAACATGGTGGTCCAACGTGCATTGGGATGTTGGTTCTTACGAATATAATAAGGAATTAACTTTTTATCTTGAGGATGGAAACGGAAATCGCAGCAATCCTTACACCTTGCATGTTAATTTATGGCCTTAAGCGGTTACGGACACTTCATCGTTTAACATTCAAATCCGTTTGTTTTATCAAATTATAACAAGTCATATTTAAATATTGGAGCTTTATTATGAAAACGTTTAAAGAATGCATTAAAAGTATTTGCTTTGTTTTTTGTATGTGCATGGTTTTTTCCCTGCATTTCATTTCCTGTAGTTCAAATTCAAAGGACGGTTTTACAGAGTACACGCTGGACGGTGATTTAAGCTGGCTTGAAGGTGAATGGGAACTTGTCAAATGGGAAGTTGATGATCATGGAAATGTTGTTGACAGGACGACTACTTATGAATATGAGCGTCTGATCATTGCCGGAGGAACCAGGGATTCTGTCCTGAGGGATGAAACAAAGTCACCTGGAAAAGATGCTTCGGGATACGATTTTACCGTTGAATCTTATCTTTTTGCGACCAATGCAATTTCAAACAAAGTCAATGGTGCAAAAAATGAGATTAAGCATGTCCGTGAGTATGCCATGGATCCTGAAGTAGTTTTCCATTATATCTACAGAAAAAAATAATAAGAATTCAGAATTATGAATTATGAATTATGAATTATGAATTATGAATTACCTCCCCCGTGTGGCAAAACAGAAATATTGACGTACTCCCTGTTTTTCCTGTATAGTTGATTTATTTCCTGTGAAATAGCAGCAAGAGAAAATGACACAGGATAAGTGTCAAAATGGAGTTAATATGAAAATGTTTCACAAAACACTGGCCATAGGTGCTGCATTGGTATTTGCGGTAATGGGTACTGTCTTTGCGGATGGCAAGATTTCTTTTGAGAACAAAATCTCAACCAACACATATCGCATTGGGGATTACAACGGCAACCAGCGCTTCCCCGGTATTGCAGAAAGAATGAAAATTGAATATCTGGGTGACAAAATTGATGCCAAGGCAGACATCTCGTTCTGGCTTTACAGGTACAATGATGATATCGAAAAAAACAGTCAGATGGCATTTGACGGTTTTGATTTCGGAGACACCTACGTTAAATTCCGTCCCATAGATATGCTGCAGCTTGCCATAAGGGGAAACGAAAAAGCAGCCGGTTCATATTTTCCGGTTTTGGATACAAAGCTTGGTCACGGCAACTATACTGGTGATTTCGGTGTTTTAGTCAAGCCGATTGAAGGTTTGTCCATTGGAACTGGAATTGACTTTCTGGACGGCTACGGATTCATCTACAATGATTTTGCCGAAAGTTATGACAGGATTTATCTTAACTTGGGCGCGGAATATGAATTCAAGAAAATCGGAACCTTCGCGCTTACATTCAATGATGTAATAAACAACTTTTCTTTAGGCGTATATGCAAAGATTCCTTCTGTCAAGAATTTTGACATTTATGCAGGATTCACATATCAGCATAAGGCCGGAGATTTCCTGTGCATTCCGTCATATGTCCTGAACGATACATACCTTAGGGGTAACCTCCTTTTGAGTGCAGGAGTTGAATACAGGGGAATTGACAAATTCGTTCTGGGGGCGGATCTTGCCACAAACCTTTTTGTAAACGGCAATGCCTATTATGACGGACACTACCATCCTTCATATGACCTGTACACCGGGCTTAAGGTATCATACGAAATAAATGATGCGTTCAACTTTAATTGTACAGGCTCCCTGGCATTCGATTTTACAGACAGCGGAAACAATGAGTATTTCAACTATTGCGGATCACCGGTCATCTCCATCTATCCGGAACTAAGCTACAAAATGGGAAAACACACCTTTAAGGCGGGATTCAAGATGGAATTTGACCATAGTTACAACACCGTAAAATCTGCGGAAAGGGAAGCCCTCTTTGGAGCATGCCTCCCGATTTCCTGGACATATTCATTCTAGGTCAACTTTAGGAGAAGTATCTTGCGGTAAGGGCGTCGGCAAGGGTTTGAGATTTCCTGAATGTCTGTAAAATAAGCGGAACAAAAAGTGGAATGAGCATCTTTACTTTGCCCAGGCCCTTTGCGGCTGAAAATGCACCCCGAATCAATTGCGTCTTTATTATTCCGGAAAGCTCGTCAATCAAAAGCGGTACAAAACGGAACATGATTCCCATGGTCAGAACAAAATAGCGTACGGGTATCTTTATAAGTGCCAGTGGTGTAAGGAAAGCGGAAATGCCGTCCATGATCTGCCGTTCATCCGTGGAAAAGATGAAGGTGCCCAGCGTGATGATTATTGCAGGTGCCCTGATCAGCATCCTTAAGACTATGCCGACCTTGTATGCGCTTATGTTTATGAATTTCCAGTTAAAGAAAACCCTTGAGCTGTCAACGCTTGCGGGATAAAACAGGAACTGGATGATTGAAAAAATCAGGAGGAATGGAAGCAGCTTTAAAAAAGCATAGAGCGGTTTTGTAAGCGGATATTTTGCAAGTAGTGCATACAAAACGGAAACGGCCAGCATGGTAAGCAAAAACGGAACCGGACGTGCAACCATCGAGCATGTCAAGATCAAAAGGAACAGGATGAATTTGATTAGGGCAGGCAATCGGCTTATGATCGAGTCTGGAATCTTTGGAGGTGCCATAAGGGCTGCGCTTGTCTTTTGGATTTTCTGAAGCATTGAGGCGTTCTTGAGCGGCAAAAGAAGGTCCAGTTCCTCCGATGCCTTTTGAGCTTCTTCTTTGACGGAATCATTCTTTTTAATCAGGTCTTCCCAAATCAAGTGTTCGTCCGCAATGTCCGATTCTTCCATCCTGTGCGTGCTGAACAGTACCGTTTTGCCTGAATCTGCAAGCTTCCGCAATGTCTCCAGTACGGTTTTTCGTGATGTGGCATCCAGTGCCGAAGTCGGTTCGTCAAAAATCAAAATGTCAGCATCCAGTGCAAGAATGCCTGCAAGAGAAAGCTTGCGTTTTTCCCCACCGGACAGCCTGAACGTTCCCCTGTTGCCGAATTCCTCGTAGGGGAGGCCTACATCCTGCATCGACTGCTTTACCCGCTCAACCAGTTCCTTTCCCTTTACACCGCGGTTTTTAGGTCCGAATGCAACGTCATCTGCGGCATAGGATTCAAACAGGGCAGCCTCACTTTCCTGCAATGCAAGCACAGGCCTTGATTTTGCACGGATTTCACCGCCCTTAAGTTTGTTCAGGCCTGCAAGACATTCAAATAAAGTGGATTTACCGCAGCCGGACGGTCCCGTAATTGCAGTAAGGGTTCCCTTTTTTAAGCTGAATGAAAAATCAGAGAACACTTCACGCTCTGGATATGAAAACGATGCCCCGGAAACAGAAAGCACCGTTTCATTTTCCTTTTGTGCATCGGGTTTGCCGCCAATTGATATGGGAGAGCCAAACACTTTGTCTATGATGGAACCGGATGCCATAAAGTCGGCCTTTGTTCCGTCCAGAATTATCTTTCCCCTGTCAAGCGCGATGACCCTCTGTGCGCAAAAAGCCTCGTCCAGATCGTGGGTTATGTGTATGATTGTGTGGCCCCTCTTGTGCCATTGGTTTATAAGCTGAATTATTTCCGTGCGTGCCCCGGGATCAAGCATGGCCGTAATTTCATCAAGAATCAGGACCTCGGGAAAAAGTGCAAGTATTCCGCTCAATGCAAGCCGCTGTGTCTGTCCAAGCGAAAGCTCGAATGTCCTGGAAGAAGCCCTGTCCGCAAGCCCCACAACAGAAAGACATTCCAAAGTGCGTAGCTCAATTTCCCCCTTGGTCATCTCAAGGTTCTGGGGGCCGAATGCCGTATCACGCTCAACTACACCCGCTACAATCTGTTCCTTGGGCTGCTGGAATACAATCCCGGGCAAAAGTCCTTCTTCAAAATCCAGTTTCCCGGAATCAGGAGAGAAAAATCCCGCAAGAATCCGTGCCAGAGTGCTTTTTCCGGAGCCGTTTCCACCAACAACCGCAATGTATTCCCCCTGATGAATGCAAAAATTCACGTCATCAAGAGCGCGTACCGTAGACTGAGGATAAGTGTATGCAATGTGTTCGGCTGTAATTATCGGATTATTCTCTGGCATAGGCGCATTCTACAATATTTGCGTCGTTTTGTCATTACCAGATTTTTTTAAGGAATTTTGGGTCGGCCTGCTGCGGTATATGATGCAACAGTACCGGCCTTGCGGGGCCCGCTAACGCTCGATGTGCGGCATGGGTGCCGCGCATTGCCTGCAAGCAGTCACCCCTCCAGCCCCGCTGTTATATTGACGGTTTTATTTTACTGTGCTTACGATGCGGAATCCGTTCAGGTAATAGCTTTCGGAAGCTTTGGCAGAAGAGCGGTTTGAAACACGGCAGATGCTGCTTCCGTCTCCGATGATGCTTGAGCGTGAACCGCCGCGGAGTACCTTTTTGTCTCCTGAGCCCGGTCCCCTGGTGTTGCTCTGTGAACCTTCAGAATAATATGTCTCTGAGTAGTTGTCCCAGCACCATTCCCAAACGTTGCCGCTCATGTCATAGATTCCGAGTGAGTTCGGAGCCTTTGTTCCAACCTCGTGGGTTTTGTTTTCGCTGTTTCCGGTGTACCATGCCACTTCGTCAATTGAGTCACTTCCAGCGTACTGGAATTTCTCGTTGGCTTTTCCACCACGTGCTGCATATTCCCACTCAGCTTCTGTCGGCAGTCTATATCCGTTTGCATAAAAATCACAGCTCACTGTTGAACCGATTGAATAGCAGGGATCAAGACCCTGAATCTCGCTCAACTTGTTGCAGAACTTGACTGCATCCATCCAGCTTACTTTTTCTACGGGAAGCTTGTCACCCCTGAAGTATGAAGGGTTTGTTCCCATGACCTTTTTGTAGAGTTCCTGGGTAATTTCGGTGGTTGACATCTTAAAGGAGCCGACTTCTACAGAGTGAACCGGGAATTCATCCTTTTCTCCCTGAGCGTCACCCATCTTAAAGCTGCCACCGGCAACATCAACAAGCTCAAAAAGTCCTTGTATTTCAGCGGCTTTAGCGGCTGCTGCTTCTGCTTCTTCCGGTGATTGTGCCGTTTTGGAGCCCGAAGCACATCCCATGGCCACGATTGCCACGACAGTCATAGCTGCAATAAACGCTTTTTTCATTACATTATCCTCCAAGATAAATTCTTATTCTATAATTTTATCACATGATTCAAGAAAAGAAAAGAGAAATTTTCAATAATTCGGAATTTGGTGGGGTAGAAATAAGGGTGAGAACACCAGCCTGACAAGTTCAATTCTTAATTATGCATTCTTAATTCTGAATTAAGTTTTCAACTCTCAACTTTCAACTTTCCTGTTGAAATTATTCAATTAAATGTGTAAAATTAAGCTTGAACGTATTATATTGCGTAACTTTTCTTAAACGGTATTTTATTGGAAAAAGGGGATTGTTCTTATGGAAATTTCAAAATATGAGCTTGATGAATGTGTATCATACATAAATCGCTGTCGTACGGAAGTTTCAAAAAGGCTTGTCGGCCAGAAAGATATAGTCGACGGCATTCTTACTGCCATGATTGCAGGCGGTCATGTCCTTTTGGAAGGTGTTCCTGGTCTTGCAAAAACTCTTGCAGTCCGTACCTTTGCGGAAATCTCTGGGCTTGAGTACAAGCGCATTCAGTTTACGCCGGATCTTCTGCCAGCGGATGTTACGGGAACCCTGATCTATCAGCAGACCCTGGGAAAATTCGCCGTAAGGAGGGGACCTGTTTTCTCCAATGTTGTCCTTGCAGACGAAATCAACCGCGCACCGGCCAAGGTTCAGTCAGCGCTTCTTGAGGCCATGGCAGAGCATCAGGTTACAATCGGTGAGACAAGCTATCACCTTCCGGAACCGTTCTTTGTCCTTGCCACCCAGAACCCGATAGAGCAGGAGGGAACCTATAACCTTCCAGAGGCAGAGCTTGACCGTTTCCTGATGAAGCTCCTCATAACATATCCTACTCCGGAGGAAGAGATTCAGGTCATAAAGGCTAACGGAGAATCAATCACGTCTCCAGTTCAGCAGGTTTTCTCCCCCACTGTACTTGAAAAATGCAAGGCTGCCGTACAGGCCATCACCGCAGACGAAAAGATTCTGCGTTATATTGTTTCTATCGTAAACGTAACAAGGCCTGATCCAAACCGCCAGGAAAAACGCTCTTCAGCAGCACAGAAAAAGAACGACATACTTCACTATATTTCATTTGGTGTTTCACCTCGTGCCGGTATTGCCCTCCTGCAGTGCGCACGTGTCGCCGCCTTGTTTGCAGGACGTGGATTTGTACTTCCTGAGGATGTTCAGAATGTCGCAAAGCCTGTCCTCCGCCATCGCCTTGTCCTGAATTATGAGGCATCCGCAGACGGAGTTTCATCCGACGACTTGATTTCCAAGATTATCGAACTCATGCCACTTCCATAATAAAAGGAGTGCATGATGGAAACAGAAGCTCTTGCGAAAAAAGCATCTTATCTACACCTGAATTCCGTAAAGCTTGCCCAGGGAATGAGGATTGGTTCTTTCCGTTCCCTGTACAAGGGCCGTGGAATTGAATTCAGCGGTGTACGTGAATATCTGGACGGAGACGATGTGCGTGCAATTGACTGGAATGTTACAGCCCGCATGGGTCGTCCTTTTGTAAAGCAATATGAGGAAGAACGCGACCTTAACGTGCTTCTTGTTGTTGATGTGTCACAGTCCATGCGCTCAGGTTCAACCGGCCGCTCAAGGCTTGATGTTGCCCTTGAATGCGCTTCAATTTTAACCCTTGCGTCGTTCCACAACTCATCTCCTGTGGGAACTGTCATTTTTGACGGTGACATACGGTTCAACTGCATACCGCGTGCAGGTCATGACCAGGTTATGCTCATTTTGTCTGAATACGAGAAAATCAACAAGGTCCTTAAAAACGGATCGGCTTTGGACAATGCCCTTCTTGGTGCTCAAAAGCTCCTTAAGAAACGCACTTTGATCCTGGTTTTCTCCGACTTCCGTACTTCATCATGGCAGGAAAGCTTTGGCCGCCTTTGCCAGAAAAATGATGTCATAGCAGTCCGCATAGTTGATCCAATGGACGAGATGCTGCCTTCCGTGGGTGCGATTCCTTTTGCAGACAGCGAAACCGGTTACCGTCTTGTGCTTCCGACTTCCTCCACAAAATTCCGCAGGATGTGGCGTGAGGAAAATGATGCCCACATGACCGAGTGGGAGCTTGAGTGTGAGCGTAACGGAGGATTCCCCCTTGTCCTGAACACCAGCTCGGATCCCGTCAAAGAGCTTACAAAATTCTTTATGATCAGGGAGCGCTAGGATGAAGAAATTCTGCAGTCTGCTTTTATGCGCCGCAATTTCATGTTATGCGCTTTTTGCACAGAGTTCCCTTTCTGCGGCCGATGATTTTGTCCAGCAGCTGTTGTTCCCGAAAATTGTCTATGTCGGTGATCAGACGGAACTGCAGTTTACATTCAACAGCCCGATAGATTTTTTTGCACTGGCGGATCCAGCCAAAATAACCGGTGATTCCCTTTACATTGAGCCGTCACGCCCGGAGTTCCTTTCCGCTGACGATACGTTTACCGTAAAGCAGGTTATACTCTACCGCAACGGAATGACATATACGCTGCAGGTTTCGTTCATTCCATGGAGGCCTGGTGTAATCGACATTCCTGTGTTTGACTTGAATGCATGCATCAGGGACGTGAAGGTTGACGATTCGCAGAATACCGAGCAGTACATAGCGTATGGAATAGACCTTCAGCCTTTTACGGTTGAGTCACTGTCACAGAAAAACGGAGACCTTTCCCTAAGGCCGCCTGCCGCACCAATCCTGCTTCCCGGAACAAATTATGTCATGTGGACTTTGATTATCGGCGGTGTCCTGTTCCTCTTCCTCATAACTTTCCTTCTTGCACGTCTCAGGACGATTCAGGAATTCTACTATACCATTAGGGAAAAGCTGGGGCTCATGCGGAACTCCCGTGTGACACGCCACAAGTTAAAGAGGCTTTTGGATGCGGATGACAGTGATGTTGATTTTGCCTCATCATGGCAGAAGATTGTCCGCTCCTATCTTGAATACAGGTTTGCGTGTCCTTTTGCATCGGTAACGGCTTCTCATCTGGCCGGTGTAATCAACAATGCAACCGGAAACATGCTCAGCGATAATCAGGAAAGCGCCGTAATGGATCTTGTCTCCCTGTTTACACGCACTGACTATATCGTGTTTGCCCAGGGTTCAATTGACTCAAGGCTTGATCCACCCCAGGAACATGAGGCCGCCTTTGCAGAGGGCGAGAGAAAGGAAATCGTAAAGATAACGGATGCCTGCATTGTAGGACTGGAATCGGTGGATGAAAATATAGGAGTTGGCGTATGATGGAATTTGAAAACCCCATGGCATTTTTTCTGCTGCTGTTGATTCCTGTATTCTTCTTTTTGCGTTACCTCAAGCTTTTCAGGCCGATAACTTTTCCCCTTACGCTGGGTGACTGGCACGGACATTATTTCAAGTGGAACAGCCCGGGCAGAACTGCTCTTGGAGTTGTTGCCGTCCTCTGTGCCGTAGCCGGATTCACATGCCTTGTAATCTCATATGCCAATCCTGTCATGCATCATCAGGACAGGGTTTATTCTTCACGTGGCTCTGACATTCTCTTTGTGCTTGATACAAGTCCTTCCATGGCGGCAAAGGATATGGCCGGAATGAGCCGTCTGCAGGCAGCTGTACAGGCAATAAAGACACTTGAATCAGAAAACACAGGTGACTGCGTGGGCCTGATCGAGATGGCAAAGACTGCGGCGGTTGTCGTTCCTCCTACAATGGACAGGGACGTGTTCTTTAAGAAACTTGATTCAGTCATAATCGGTGAGATGGGGGACGGTACTGCAATCGGAAACGGACTGTCATGCGCCGTGTTCCATCTTGCTACCTCACGTTCTCCTAGAAAATCCATTGTCCTGATAACGGACGGAGAAAATAATTCCGGGGCAATTCACCCGCATACAGGTGCTCGCCTTGCCAAAGAGAAAAACATATCCGTGTATGTTCTGGGAATCGGTACAAAGGGAACTGTTCCCCTGGAGTATGTGGACCCCCAGACGGGAAAAGCATATTCAGGATTCTTGAATTCAGATTACGACAGTACGGTTTTGTCTCAGATTGCAAGTGAGGCGGACGGTAAATTCTACGAGGTGGCTTCCATCGGTGAGCTGTCACAGGCTCTTGATGCAGTTGGCCGCAACGAAAGCATGGTTCAAAGCTATCACATCAAGAATACGGATAAAAAGTATTATCAGGTATTTGTCCTTATTGCAGCCGCTTTGTTCCTTCTTGCCGTTTTCATCCGCTGTGTGCTCTTGCAGGAGGTACTATGAATTTTTCAATTGAAAGACCCTGGGTTCTGTACGGCCTGCTTCTTCTTATTCCATACGTATACTTCATGTCCTCCCGTTTTGCAAGGATCATGAAAAACCTTGGTCCACACCGTTCCCTGGCAAAGGATTCTGCTGTGTTTACGCGAACAAGGTCAAGTTTTGTTCCAAGCACGTTCTTGCGCTGTCTTGCATGGGTAATGATTGTTCTGGGTGCTGCAGGCATTTCCTGGGGTGCAAATTATGTCCCCGTTCAGAAAAACGGTCGTGCGCTTTCCCTGGTGTTTGACATTTCACACAGCATGGAGGCTGAGGATGCTCCAGGTGACATGACACGCCTCAGGGCCGCCGCAAATTACGCTGACAGTCTTCTTGAGCACATTCCATATACATCAGTTTCCGTTGTCCTAGCAAAGGGTGAGGGTGTTGTTGCCATTCCTCTTACCGAGGACCTGGAATCTGTAAGGACCCTGCTTTATTCCCTTTCTCCTAATCTTATGACAGCCGCAGGAAGTTCACTTGGAAAAGGCATTGAGACCGCAATCAATTCGTTCCCGGTTCAATCTTCCCAGTCAGGTACGATATGGCTTTTTACGGACGGAGAGGAAACGGACGGAACCCTGGCAAATGCACTTACAGAGGCAATGAAGTTTGGAATTCCCGTAACGGTAATCGGCTTCGGTTCAGAAAGGGAAATCTCGGTTCTGGCAGGAGACGGCAAGACTCAGGTAAAGACAGCCTTGCGTTCAGAGTCGCTTGAGCAGACCATTGCGACAGTAAAGGAAAAATACCTTCAAAAGGCAGGAGACTCTCCTACAACCCCTGATCTTTTTTATATAGATGCATCTGTACTTGGTTCGGCCAACAAAGTGCTCGACAGCTTTGCAAAAAAGGCCCCGGGCAGTTCATGGCAGAATCAGGTTTATGGCAGCGATGATGAAACTTCCGTGGTTTATGAACTGGAAACAGTTGACCGCCATAATCTTTTTATCCTGCTAGCAATTGTGTTTATTGCCGCTTCGTTCATATTCGGAGAGCTTACGATTCCAGTGTCCTACCTCAAGAAAAAAAGGATTTTTGCTTCTTCCGTGCTTGCAATGACCTTCCTTCTTTCTGGATGTTCGGAGGACATAGCGGATGGTGCAAGCATTCTGTCAGGCAAACTCAACTGGAACAGGAAAAAATATCAGGATTCCGTGGCATCGTTCATGTCTGTGGCGGAAAATGCAGAGGAAAGGGGAGACAGCGCGGTAAAGGATTATGCACTCTATAATCTTGCAACAACCTACCTGATGCAGAACGAAAATGAGGCGGCGGAAAAACGCTACAAGGAAATATCACCTGATGCAGATGAAAAAATCAAATTTTCAACACTTTACAATCTGGGAATTCTGTCACACCGCAACGGAGACTATGCAAAGGCCGCTGACTATTTTAAGAATGCCCTTCTTGTGGACAGCACGAACATGAATGCAAAGATAAACCTTGAGCTGTCTTTGAACGAGGTAGAGACTCATGCCCGTGTACAGGAACAGGTGCTGACTCCGGTTACGCAGAATACCGATGAGCCCAACGCAAGCGAGAATTCACTATATTCAACCATAAGGGAGGATGAACAAAACCGATGGAAAAACCAGCAGCAGGAAACAGAAAGTTCGGAATTGGATTACTAGTCCTCTTTTTAATTCAGATATTGCCTGTATTTTGGGCGCCTGATGTAAACGCATTGTCATGGGCCTATGTCCAGAGCCTTAGGTTCAAGCGGGTTGAAAATTATTTCTACACGGCCACTGACTGTTCCTTTACATTGAACATAGAGAATGTCCCGCCGGAAAAGGTGACTGTCTCGGTTAACGATGTTCCTGAGGGAGTAAGCTTTGTCGGTTCAAGCAAGATAGCTTACATGCCCTACTCAAATGCCTCAAGCGAGCAGTATGGAACAACCCTTACGCTTTCTTTCAGGTTTGACCAGCCGGGTGTGTATCAGATAAAGGCGATTGATGTCCGTATTGATGAGACTTATGCCAAGATTCCAGTGGATGCTGTTGAGGTGTATGAGCATCCCAACACCGTGCGGCCAAAGATATTCCTTTCTTTTGAAAGTCCCAACGTGCAGGTTTCAGGCAAGAAGATAACCGTAAACGCAAATGAGCATATCATTTTCAGGATGCTGATTCAAAATGCGATTCAGGTCCTCAAGTTTGACTGGAACCTTCCTGAAGATTCCCTTTTTAAACGGCTTGATTATACGGACCTTAGCGAAAAAGTAAATCCAGGTGATTTTACCCCGGAAAAGATAGCGATAGCACTTTTTGACTGGCAGCCCCTTAAACCCGGAACCTATGATTTCCCTGAGTTTGATATTGTCGCCACATCCTATGGAGGAATCCGTTATGATGTCGCGTCTCCTGATTATACTATAGAGGTGCTAGAGGCTGTTGATGCGCCTGTAAATGACGAGCAGGACAAGGGCCTTTTTGCCTATGCCTTTGTAAGTCCTCCATCTTCACAGGAAGCGGTTCAGGAAAAGACAGTGGAGGAAGTTCCTGTTGACAGGCTCTATGAACTTTATACAAAAGAGCGCCATTCAATAGTGCTTTTCTCCTCTGCCCATTATGAGCGTATGGCACTGGAGGAGGAGCTGGGCTTTTCTTCCATAGTCCACATGCCGAGCATGCCCCTCTTTATCCTGGTGTGGGTTTTGTGCATTTCCTGCCTTGTTGCCACAATCGTGCTCTTCATACTCAAGAAAATTCCTCATGCGTCTGTTTGTGCGGTCCTGTTCATACTTCTTCTGGCATCGGGAATCCTTTACGGCCACCAGATATCAAAGAAATACGGAATTTACGAGGGCGGAGAGATTTATTCAATTCCCGAAAGCGCAGGCGGTTCCGGAATAGACATGCCAAAGGGCAGTACGGTACTGGTAAAGCACAGTGCTGCGGGATGGCTTTATGTCGTGTTCAACGATACCTACGGTTGGGTTCCTGAAGACACTGTACGCTTGATCCAATAGGTGGCGGCCATGGATTTTGGAGACATTCTTAGCCAGTGGGAAGGCGAGCAAAAACAGCAGCGGCAGAAAAAGACGGGGCCTCAGAAATCAAACAAAAAGGCAAATGCACTCACAAAAGAGCAGCGTGAGCTCCTTAAGCAGGGATATTCCCTTGAACGGCAGATGAACGAGGATAATTCCAGGCGTGCAAATCCCATAGAGGTATGGCTCAATCAGCATGGAACCGTGGACAAGGATAAGATAAACGACGAGGCAGAGAGGGAAAATGCCCTTAATGACCGGGAATACCTTAAGAACCTTAAACCGGAGGCTGTAATCGATCTGCATGGCCTTACACGGGATGAGGCATGGTCAAGGCTGGATGCGTTTGTAACAGATGCGCAGAGAAGGTCATACAGGAAGATTCTGATCATACACGGCAAGGGAATGCACACTACAGGCTCAGATCCTGTTCTGGGACCGATGGTAAGGCTTTTCATAGAGAAGGACAAGCGTCTTGGGGCTTCAGGACATCCTGACAGGAATGGCGGCGGCAACGGGGCAACCTGGGTGCTTTTACGCAGATAAAAATTTGTTTTTTCTTCATTTTTCACTTGTTTTTAAAGACGATTTTGAGTACCTTTACCTATGATGGAAGTTTTTCCCGCTTTTTAAGGCAGGAGAAATCTTGGATTTATAAGGAATTTGAATGGACGATCTGTATAAGGAACTTGGAGTAGATAAGAATGCCTCTAGCGATGAGATAAAGAAAGCTTACCGCAATCTTGCATTTAAATACCACCCGGACAGAAACGAGGGCAACAAGGCTGCTGAGGATAAGTTCAAGAAGATAAACGAGGCTTATTCCGTGCTTGGTGATGAGGCAAAACGCCGTCAGTATGACCTTTATGGTTCAAGCAGCTCACAGTCATATTCATCATCCGGCTCAGGCACCAGTGGTTCCGGATATGGACAAAGCTACGGTACATACGGTCCGTACGGCTCAAACGACTGGAGTTCCAGTGACAGTGCGTTCTGGGAGTTTTTCAGGCAGGCGGAGAACAGTCAGGATTCGTCACAAAAGAACAACACCTACACATGGACAACGCGCAACACAAATACCAAGTATACGCGCCGTCAGGGGGTCACAATGCTCCTTAACGGTCTCCTTCAGGGCATTGCGGGACTTGCGTTCTTTGACCTGTTGATGTGGTTCTTGCCTGTAAATATTATATGTCTTTGTATTGGTGTCAAGGGATTTGTGAATGCCATAAGGGCATTCAAGTACATTTTCCCCGGCAAAAAGTAAAATACGGTATAATCGGAACCGTTAGCGCTCACGGAAGATGATGCGTCCGCGGTTAAGGTCATAAGGGGACAATTCCACTTTTACGGTGTCGCCCGGTACTATACGGATGTAATGTTTACGCATTTTTCCGCTCAAATGGGCAAGGATAATGTGCTGGTTCTGCAGTTCAACGCGGAACATAGTGTTTGGAAGGGCTTCTTTTACCACACCTTCAACTTCGATAGCTTCGTCTTTATTAGCCACAAATTCCTCCAGAATTTATTTGCTTTTTTTAGGATTTATACTTATACTAGTATGTACAAAATAGCATAAATTGTCAATAAAGGGGATTTAAATGAAAAAAGACTTTGTCGAAAAACAAAAGAAAAAATTACTTGAGATGAGGGAAGAAATATTAACCAAGCTTAAAGACCGCCATGAAGAGGCTGCTGTACTGGCTAGCACTTCTGAGCCTGGAGACGAGGTGGACGTGGCATCTACAGCCATAGACGGCAACCTCCTGAATGAGCTTAGTGATCATGAGACACGACGCCTTAACATGATAAACAATGCCTTGGACCGCATCCAGCAGAATACATATGGCCGCTGCCTCTTGTGTGAAAAGAACATTCCGGAAGCACGTCTGGTTGCCATTCCGTATGCACCCTTGTGTGTGGACTGTCAGACCCAGGAAGAAAGGCGGGCCAGATAGGTTTAAGCGTCAAACTTCTGCATTAAAGACTTGCCGCCGGAAAAATACATGAATTCCGTGTAGCCGGCTTTTTTTGCCAGAAGTATTGCCTTGTCAAAAGCAAAGTCCAGGTGTTCAGTTGAATGTGCATCTGAACTCAATGTAACGGGAACGTTTTTCTCGTGAAGCATCTCAAGAAGCTCAGGTGAGGGGTAGGGAGAATCAAGTTTTCCCCTTGCCATCGCACCCGTGTTTATCTCTACGCATACGCCGCTTTTTGCAATGGCATCTGCGGTTTCCTTTATGCAATCCCTGTACCAGCTTTCTTCCTCGTTGAACAGCGGATAGGGGGCCTTGGGTGAATTCTGTATCTTGACCAGGTCACAGTGCGCCAGTATCTGAAAATCTCCGGCTTTGAGCATTTCCCTTTCGCATGCAAAATATTCCTGAACGGCTTTTTTTACATCACCGTTGAACACTCTCTTTATCTGCTCCCTTGCCTTGTCAAAGAATGTATCGACCCCAAAATAACCTTTGCTCCATGGAACATAATGAACCGCACCTATAAGGTATTCCGGCTTAAGTTCATCTGGATATTGGCTTGGAATGGGACAGCATACACCCTCCACAAAATCTGCCTCATATCCCAGCATTATTTCAATTTTATCTTTATAGGCTTCTTTTAGCCTCTTGATTTCATTTGCATATGATAAATGGTCACGGCATGAAATGTGCCAGTCGCTTGAAAACGGATACATTGAATGTGAGCTGAATCCTATGGTGGTAAAGCCCCTCGCCAGGGCCTCCTGAACCATTTCTTCCGGCGTGTTTTTTCCGTCGCAGAATGTCGTGTGCATGTGGTAGTTAGTCTTTGCTGTCATATATTCTCCTGACAGAACAGTTCATTTCAAAGTGTGCTGTTCCATTGCTTTACAAGTTTTTTTAATTCAATAAAATCCAGGGCAAAGTCTGTTTTTGCGGCTTCCAGTGCCACGGGATTGTTGTCGTGTGCGGCCTGTTCCATTTTTCCTGCAGAGACTGCCAGTTTTGAGCTGCTTATAGAGTTGCTGGTCTCTTTTGCTTTTCTTGAAAGCTTTTCCAGGTTTCCGTATTCTTTTTCCTCATGCTCCAGCTTGTCGTTTATCTGGTTCAACAGGCTTTCTGTTCCGCTTATGTATTCCCTTATCATGGAGAGTGCCCTGTCCCGGCTTTTGTCCGCTTTTCCGATAAAGGATGCTATGTCCCATAATCCCGATGACTTGCTGTTCACGCTGGCTATTGTCATTATGTTTCTTGCCTTTGGGAACGAAAGCACCGTGTTCCATTTCTCCAGGATCTGCTTTACCGTATCCCTTTTGAACGGTTTTACAAGGATGTCGTTTATGCCTATGCTGTGGTATTCTGCAAAATCATTTGAATCGTTGTTTGCCGTGCATGCTATGATTATGCCGTTGTATCCCATGTTGCGGATTTCTGATGTAGTATCAAGCCCGCTCTTTACCGGCATGTGGATGTCCATGAAGATAAGGTCGGTGTTGAATTTTTCTATTATGCGTTCTATGGCTTCCTGTCCGTTTTCTGCCTGAATCACTGTGGCTCCGAATTTTTCCAGGAATGACACAAGGATTTTTCTGTTTACCGGATGATCTTCTGCAACAAGGACCGTTTTTCCCTTCATAAGGGTGTTCTCGTTAGTAAGTGATGAAATCGGATATGTGCTTTCGTTTTCGTCCGTGCGTTTTGAATCTGCGGGTTCCAGTTCAAACGGCTGGTTAAAGGCTTCTACCAGAGTATTCAGCAGCTGGTTTCTCTTGATCGGCTTGTAAAGGTATCCGTTGAACCAGTTCAGGAATTTCATCTTTGCCTCTCCCTTCATCTGTCCCTCTGGAACCATCAGGTAAAGCTTCATGTTGTTGATTTTCGGGTTGCTGTTTATTTCTGCCGCCAGATACCATCCGTCCATTCCGGGCATTAGCATGTCGATGAACGCAAGCGTAAAAGGATGCCCCTTGTCGTAAGCGTCCAGTAGTTTTTGCAGTGCCCCATTACCACTGGTTGCCGTTTCCACTGAATGAATGCCAAGGCCTTTCATCTTGTCAACCATGCTCCTGAGTGCCAGACTGTTGTCGTCAACAATCAGCATGTGGGATGAAGCTGGGGTTTCAAGTTCAAACTGCTTTTCATTACCAAGATTGACGCATGTAAGTGGAATGTTGAACCAGAAGATGGAACCTCCGCTTGGATTTGTCCTTACTCCGATGGAACCGCCTATAAGGTCAACAATGCTCTTGCATATTGCGAGCCCAAGTCCTGAACCGCCGAACCGTCTTGTCGTGGATGCATCAACCTGATAAAACTGCTTGAATATAAGGTCCTGCTTGTCCTCGGGAACACCAACGCCGGAGTCTTCCACCTGAAAACAAAGTGTGTTTTCCAGTCTTTGGACCGAAACAAAAATGTAGCCTTTCTCGGTGAATTTAACCGCATTTTTGACCAGATTCAAGATTACCTGCTGCATTCGCGTGGGGTCGCCCATTATCATCTTTGGAATGTATGGGTCAATGTCGGTGGCTAGCTCAAGTCCTTTTTCAAACGCTTCTATGGCAACCAGGTCAACGACATGTTCAACAAGCTCGGAAATGTCAAAGGGAATGTTTTCCATCTGCATCTCGCCTGAATTAAGCTTTGAGACGTCAAGGATGTCGTTTGCAAGCTGAAGAAGAACGTCTGCACTAAACTGAATCTGCCGTACGTATTCGCGCTGTTCTTTGTTGAGGGGGGTGTCCTGCATCAATTCCGTTGTGCTTACGATTGTCTGCAAGGGTGTCCTAAGTTCGTGGAGTGTGCTTGCCAAAAATCTTGAGCCGGAAATAACGGAATTGTCGTCCATTTTTTTAACTGTTCAGGACTCCAAGGGCCTTTTGGATTATGAGTGCGGGTTTCTGAGGCTTTACAAGGAAGCTTCTTGCACCAAGACTCAATGCCTGAATTACACCCTCTTTGCTTGTGGGCTGGGAATAAACGATGATTGGAGTTGTAAATCCCTGCCTCTGAAGGTTCCTGAGGATATCAAGTCCGTTGATGTCGCTAAGGTTCAAATCCATGATTACAACATCAAACTGGTCGTTTGCAATGGATGATTGGAATGTAGTGCCGTTTTCAAATACCACAGCCTCTGCATTAATTGCCTTGAACGATGCAACAAGAATATTGCGTGACTGTTCGTCATTGTCTACAATGGCAACCTTTATTGTTGAGCTCTTTTGCTCGTCATTCTTTGCTGAACCGCCGTTGTCATTGCCGAAACGTGTGTCGATGGAACTGGGAACAATCTCATCATCAGCAAAAAGGATTTTATCTGAAACAATGTCAATTACATCATCCGCGGTGGTGCCGCTGTCCACAAGAGAGTTGAGGATGTCGTTGAGGCTTTCTACAACTTCAATTCCATGGTATGCGGGGTGCCCCTCGATAAGGTCGGTTGTAAATTTGTTAAGCGAAAGAACCTTGATGTTTTTAAGCAGGAATGAGCCTATCAAATTGTCAAAAAGTATCTCAAGGTTCGTACCGTCAACAAAAGTCAAATCCAAACTGGTCATCATGATGATGATCTTAGGATCGTGCATTTTGTTCTTTTCTACAATTTCGTCAAGCTTGTATTTAAGGATTTCGATCTTGTCGCGGTTAAGGCCCTGTGCAATGTCAACAAAGATGATGTTTCCGTTGACATGGGTTTCTATTACGCTTGGAGTTTCGTCTATTGTAAGCCTGGTCTTTATGATGCGGCCTATGGCTTCAAAGAATACATCGAACTTTATGGGTTTTGTAAAATAGTTGAAGACACCGTACTTTGCAAGGTTTGAAATGCTTGAGCGCGGAATCTCCGGACCGACAATCATCATGGGAAGCTTGGCGGCATTCGGTTCTGAAATCTTGTTGTCAAGGAAGTCCTGTATATGAAGAATGTCTGACTCAACGTCCACGATGACAAGGTCAGGCATCAGGCTCACCATTTTTTGAAAAGCGTCTCGGTTTCCTGCTGCAGTTTCAACCTTAATCTGCTCGGCGAGTAATCTTTCCTTCAAGAACTCCATAAAAATAGGAGAAGCATCAATCAAAAGAACCTGTTTCATACTAATATTCTATAGTAACTATGGTATAATTTCAAGTGATTTTTTGTTTCTGGGGAAAAAGTTTAAAAAACATCACACGGATTCGATTTTGCTAACGCAAAATCCTTTTAAAGAGTATTTGCCATTCAGATCGGGGAAATGCTACCTTGATGAGGTGATAACATTTTTCACTATGATTTTATCCTTGTTTTCTATATCAAAAACATGCCACAAAACACCAGCTTTCCCAGGTTCTATAGTAAAAGTTTGCTTATGTTCATTCCCAAAATATACTTCTACACGTGCACCTGATAAAGAAAGTCTGTCGCTTTCATAATTGCCGCCATCTGTGTAATTATGTACCCAATATTCGTATTTATCTTCTGTTTTTGGTTCTCTTATGGTTATTGTTTCAGGGCCGTAAGAGCTTGTATCGTCATGATCAAGATTCAGGTTTCCATCATCTTTGTCTATCCAATAAGCGTGGTAATTTTGACTGAAAATATGAGAATCCAAATCACTGGGAGCTTCACCCCATGTTAGTATAATCTTTATTCTGTCATAATCAACAGCTTTTGGAAGTGATACAAGGTTTGCGGAGGGTAAGCATCCGTTAATGATTGAGAATGATTTTTCGGTTTTCACATAGTCTCCATCTTGCTTTTCTATCACGAAACTGTGTTCACCATCCTCTATATCTTCCGGCAAGGCAACTTTTCCATTGTTATCACTCTTTAAAAACCATTTTTTGTCAATGGTGATGTCAGCATTTGTAATGGGACTTCCTGTGTCGCTATCAGAAATCAAAAGAAACTTCTGGTTGTTTACATCCGACTTGCTTAATATAAGTTGATTTGGAGATGTTATTTCACCAGATTTTAGTGAAAGAGTTCTTTGGGTTTTTGAATAGTTATCAGTACTTTTTTCTACTGTAATGCTATGGTCGCCGTCTGTAATGTCATCTGGAATAATTACTTTGCCATTTGAATCTGCCTTCAAGGTTGTTTTATTGTCAATAACCATTTCTGCATTTGCAACTGGTTTTCCGGTAACACTGTCCGTAATATAAACTGCTCTACTACTAACGGGAGGTTTGTCAAGCCGTTCATACCAGATGTCATTTATCCGTTCTTTTTTTACAATGGGTAGGTTTGTCAGCATTTTTGCATGAAGGTCTGCAGATTCTTTGTTTGGTTGATGTTCCTCCCACATAAGCCTATAATAGACTGTATAATCCGGGGCTGTATAATGAGAAATGTTTGTTTTTATGTCATTTTTCCTCAATAATTCCTGGCGTCGTGTTGCATTCGTGTAATTCCTGAAAGAACCAAGATAGATGCACCAGTCCTCAGAAAAGGTCAAAGCAGAGATAGAAAAAAAGAAAAAAGTTGAAATAAGATATTTAGCGATTTTCATTAAGATGTACCTTCCAAATTATTATATGAGGTAATACTGGATAAGTCAATCTTAGGAAATCATGTAATGATTTCGAATCCGTGTGATAATAAACCTGAATTTCCATATGTATGTCAAATAAACCTTGACTTTAGGAATTATGGGGGATTATAATGAAAAGACATGATGCAAAATTTTAACAGGAGATAAAAAATGGAAAACGAGAACAAAAATGAAACAAAGAATGTGATTACAGGAAATAAAATTGTGACAGTTCTGTCAATCGTCGGATTTTGTATCGGCGCCTTCCTGTTTGGATGGAACCTGTATTTCAAAAGGGTGCCTCAGATGATTGTATTTCTTTTGATTACATTGATTTGTGCCGGCTTCTTTGTGAACAACGTTAAGGGCAAAGGAAAAAAATAATACAAATAGGGGAATGACATGAAACGAGCTGTAGTTTTTATTACTGATGGTTCGGAAGAGATAGAGACTCTTTCGCCAGTAGATTACCTGAGGCGTGCCAAGGTTGATGTTACCCTGGTTGCTGTTTCCAATAACAAGACTGTAAAATGTTCCCGTGGTGTAACGGTTACTGCGGACAAGACGATAGCAGAGCTGGATTTGAATGATCTTCCTGATGCGGTTGTTGTTCCCGGTGGAATGCCCGGTACAAAGGTTCTGGCCGGAGACAAAACTGTAGTGGAAACCGTCAAAAAGATGAATGCAGAAGGCCGTCTTGTATGTGCCATATGTGCCGCCCCCGCTCTTGTGCTTCCTCAGACAGGTGTTCTGGATGGCAAGGAATGGACTTGTTACCCGGGAATGGAAAATGAAGCTGCGGCATTTAAGTCAAAATATGTAAGTGGCAAAGCTTTTGTAAAAAGTGGAAACCTTATTACAGGTCGTGGTCCCGGAGCTGCCGAGGAATTCTCCATGGAGATAGTTAAGTCTCTTATGGGAGAAGCTGTTTATTCCCAGGTAAAGGCAGACGCACAGCAAAGATAAAAAAACTCAAGGGAGGGGTACCGTAATTGGCCAAGGGGCTTTCCAGGGATGTCATTATTAAAAGTGTGCTGCATGCCGCATTCATCCGTTCTCCGGGTGGAATATCGCTTTCGGACGTTGCGGATGATCTTAACGTAAAGAAGGCATCCCTTTACAATCATTTTTTCAGCCGCGAAGACATAATGGAAAGTACTCTGGATTTTTGCGGAAAGTATTATTCTTCGATTACATTTTCTCCACCGGATCTTGACTCTGTTGCCCAGAGATATTCTGCCGAGACAGTGTTCAAGGGGGTGGTTGACCGTTATGTAAAAATGCACGAAAAGCTTCCGTTAATCGAAGTCTACACCTTTGTTCAAAGCCAGAAATATTTCAGCAAAAAGGCGGCGTTCATCGTTCAAAATGAATTGAAAAAAATCACATCACAAACAGAGCAGATTCTTGAGGCCCTTTTAAAAAATCAAAAAATCAATGTTCAGGAAAAATCGATTCCTGCATGTGCAAAATGGTTTTGTTCTGGGGTAAGCTCAATACTATGCGATTACATCATTGCAAAAAAACAGCTGATAATGGACAACCCTGAATCCGGAGAAGGAGAATTGTTCTCGCTTCCTGCAGATTCAAGTTCGCTTGAGACCGTGGAAAAACTTGTCTCTGATTTCTGTGCCCTGTTTATGAACGCATCCTAGCGCTTGTCAATCAGTACTTTATAAATCTCGCCGATGTACATTGTGTGGAAGTCGTCGTTCTTGTAATTCTGCTTGAGCATTTTTTCTTCCACAAAGCAGTCGGGATCAAATGGCTGGGCATACAGTTTCTTGCAGAAGAGGACCAGTCTTGCCTGCTTGATGTATGGAGTTCCGTTGCTGTAGAGTACGTCCAGTTTTGCACTCTTGAATTTATCTCCGTCACGTCCCGAATGGCTTCCGCAGTAATTGAGCGCCTGCCTGAATTTTTCCGGGAGCACGCTTAGGGTAAAGGTGTCTGTTTCATCAATTATTTCTTTTGTGTAGCGCTGAGGCCTGATGTAAATTGTTGCCACAGGTTTGTTCCATAGCTCACCGAGTCCGCCCCAGCTTGCGGTCATTGTATTGACACGTCCCGTAGTGATTTTACCTTCCGGGTCCACGGTTTTTGTGCATGCGGTAACAAGCATCCAGTCCTTGCTGATCAAAGAGATGGCATTGTCGGTGATTTGTTCCGGCCTGATTTCCTTTATCATGATTCACTCCTTTTGGGGCATGTTTGATGAACAGACATAAAAAAAGACCTAGTGTCATAAACATTAGGCCTATGATGGAGATGACCGGACTTGAACCGGTTACCTCTTGCATGCCATGCAAGCGCTCTAGCCAGGTGAGCTACACCCCCTAAATAATGTGCATAATATATCAGATTATAAGAAATACGTCAATATAGGATGTGGAAGGGAAGTGCAAATTACGTTCATTCAGAGAACCAGTCTTCCACGCGTAAAAAAGTTTTTTCCCTTATCGTTATGAAATCATCAAGATTATGGGTGACAAGGACCATGCCGTTTGAGACTGCTGTGGCCGCAATCTGTGAGTCATAGCAGGGCAGTGATTTTCCTGTTTTCTCCGCATCAGCCTGAATCTCCCCGCAAATCCGTGCAGTGAATTTGTCGTAGGGAATGACATCAAGGTCCTCCTCATATTCTTCAAGACAGTTTTGAAGATACTGCTTTCTTCGGCCTTCTGGCAGACGTTGGACTCCTCTTGTCAGTTCTTGCCATGTTATTGCAGAAATTGCACACAAATCTCTTCTAGCTTTGTATAGTTCAACTACCTGAGCATTAGGACGCTCTTTAGAAAACTCAGAAACAATATTGGTGTCCAATAAATAAGTTTTTTTCATGTAAATCTCCTGATTAAATCTCCTGATTTATAATTGTGAATGCTATGCCCATGGATCTTTTGAATAATCCGGACATTCCCGTGAAGGTGTTATGTCGAATCCAAGATCATCTACGACATCTGAAAATTGTTTTTTTAATGCATCGAGTTTGTCCAGAAGTGATGGCTTTGTTTCCTGTTTATTCTCATATTCCCCGTAGCTTATGATTACGGCAACAGGTTTGTCATATCGTGTAAGCTCCACGACCTCACCTTCTTCTGCCATCTTTACCAGGGCCGAGAAATTATTGCGCGCTTCGTAAATAGATGTCCTGCACATAGCTCCTCCTTATATTTAATAATATAACACATGGATAGGTTCTGGTCAACTTTAAAATAGTTGGCTAACATTGTGCTTTTCCTCTTGACAGTATAGATTTTTTGATTCAGAATTAAATAAATGCGAGGATTGATTCTTAACGGCAGTAAAAACGTTTTTGAAGTTGAATGTGATGACGAACGTACGCGCTTTTGTTCCATCAAGGGAAAGATTTTAAAGACCGACAAAGAGTATTATAATCCTCTGGCCCCTGGAGATTATGTGGAGCTTGAGGATTCTTCCCTGGAAGAGGACAAGGGCCTGATTGTAGGCCTGCTTCCGCGCAAAAATGAATTCGTCCGCTGGAACATAAAGAAACGTGAGCCTCAGCTTCTTGCCGCAAACCTTGACTACCTGCTCATCGTGACCACGCCAAATCAGCCTCCGTTCAGGCCGCGCTTTATCGACCGTGCCCTTGCCCAGGCGGAATATCAGGAAATCACTCCGATTATCGTATGCAACAAATATGACCTTGCAGAATCCCAGGACCCCGATTTTCAAAAACAGCTTTCAGCTTGGGAAGAGATTGGCTACAAGGTACTCCGCATTTCCGCCTCAACAGGAGATGGAATGGAGGAACTGTCACGCCTTCTGGAAAACAAGCTTTCTGCACTGGTAGGTCAAAGCGGTGTGGGAAAAAGTTCAATCATAAATGTCCTGGACAATTCAATCGTCTTAAAGACAGGCAGCCTCAGCCAAAAATACGGACGTGGAACTCATACCACAACTAAGGGATCCCTGATGCACATTGAGCTGTCGGAGTCTCTTGTGGGCGGATTGCAGGGCCTGACTGCTGACATAATCGACACCCCCGGCGTAAGGCGTTTTTTGCTTCATGACATTTCTGCCGAGAACCTTCACCTGTATTTCCGTGAATTCAAGCCGTTTGTAGGAAAATGTGATTTTGGAATGAGCTGCTCCCACATCAATGAAAAAGGCTGTGCGATAAAGCAGGCCGTAGAGGACGGAAAGATAAGCGAACTGCGTTATGACAGCTGGATGAGGATAATGCAGGAATTAAAGACAGGCTCGTTTGAAGACTAGGGGAACTGGGAAATTAAAATAGCGGTGGCAGAGGACTTTCTGCCCTTATGGTTTTACCCGTTTTTGGATGAATGAATTCCAGTGATCTTGAATGCAGCATGATTCTGTAATTGTTCTGTGCAAATCCTTTTGGTCCTCCGTAAAGTTCATCACCGACAAGTGGCAGTCCATACGATGACAGGTGAACCCTGATCTGATGCGTCCTTCCCGTCTGTAAAATACAATCAAGATGAACATATTCTCCTTCAGTTTTGGCAACAGAAAAATCCGTGTGCGAAAAAAGTCCGTCAGCTGTGTCCTTTACCATACCCATTTTGCATGCACTGGATTTCGGGCTGATGCGGTTCATGTATCCTTCTACGGAAAAAGTGTTTGGTATTTCCCTTTTACCTTTGTTGAATGCTACGGCTCGGTATTGCTTTGTTACCTTGTGCCCTTCGAACAAATCGTGCATGGCTCCATTGATTTCCCTTGTCTTTGTAAAAAGGATTGCACCCGAAGTTTCCTTGTCCAGCCTGTGCATCATTCCGACGTAGGGTGGATTCCGTAGCTCAGGATTCCTTTTGTACAAAAAGTCGATTACTGTTTGGTGAAGGTTGTTCCTGTCCTGAACGATTGTCTTTTCAACAGGAAAAAATGCTGGCTTGTTTACGATGATGAGCCATTCGTCTTCAAACAGAACGTCATCATCTGTAAGCTCAAACTGAATGTCGTCAGGCTGCTTTTCGTAAAACAGTTTCTCGCTGTCGATGCGTACTTCCACACTGGATCCCGGCAATAGGGTGTAGGCGGGTATCCTGCAGCATTTCCCGTTTACATGAACAGAGCCGGAGATGACCAGCCGCCTTATCTTTGAGTTGGAAAGTTCACCTGCCCCAAGAGAAAGATAGTGCCTCTTTTCCTGCAAGAAAGAGATTAAAGTCTGAGTCCTTTCGGTTTTCCAATTGAACTTTTTCAATCCTGTGTGTCCCGTGTCATTCAGCTTCTTCTGTTATCTCAAACACCGAGATTGAATGCCGTTCCGAGGTAAACAGGTCGCCTGCGTTAAGGCAGTTTTCCACCACCGGCTTTAATTCAACGGTTTCTGCATTTAACGAAAGTCCGAGCTGATAGTTTATGTTTTTAATCAGTTCTTCCTTGTCCATGGTAAAAGGTTTTTCGCTCATGTTGATAAAGCCGCAGAATTTTCCGTTTCTGGAGAAAATCACATGCATGTCGGGTTCAACTGTCTTAAGTCCGAATTCCTGTCCGTCAAGAGCTTCGTAGTAGGCCGAGATTTTTTCGGTGAATTCCTTTTCATTTATGTTAAAGTCAACCGGATCATCTGAGTGCATTATCTGGCTTGCAAAAAGCTTGTTCACAAGTGCAATCAGTTCCTTTTCTCCGTCGCTCAGGGAAATGTTTGTGGTTCGCAGGAATACAACATCCGGGTCGTTGATGAAAATGCTCTGGTCCCAGAAGGCATGTCCCAGTGTGCTAAGAAGGTTAGGTCTTGCTCCAGGGCGTGCAGGGTAGTGCAGCTTTTCAAAGAAACGGTCATCCCATTCATGCTTTGTGTCAGGTCCGATGCGTGAAAGTGGCAGGCTTGTGAATGAAGGTTCAAACGGAACTCCACATCCAAGATATGCCACGCTTTCTCCCCTTGCGTTTACCCATCTGCGTGTGATTTTCTTTATTGCCCTGTCATACCACTGATATGCGGCTCCACCTTCTGCAAATTTTCCGTTAAGCATTCCGGCATACATGAAATCAAGCTTCAAATACCTGAATCCCCATTCCTCGATTATGATTTCCATGAGCCTGTCCAGATAATCAAGAACGTCATCACGGCTTAGGTCAAGGCAGAAAAATGAATGTGCCTTTGACGGCTGATGTTTTCCCCATCGTGCGCCCCATTTTGCGTTTAATCCGGCGGGTACAGGCTTTCGTCTTTCATCCCTCAGAATCCAGTCCTTGTGCTGCTGTGCAAAGTCGCTCCTATAGTCAACTATAAAAGGTGCAATCCAAAGTCCGGGGATATAGCCTTTCTCTTCTATTTTTTGAGCAAGTACCTGCATCCCTGAAGGAAATTTCTGTGGGTCAGCCTGCCACTGTCCAAGAGCTTTTTCCCATCCGTCGTCAATCTGGAAAACCGCAGGAAGTTTTTTGCTTGTGTAGGCCTGTGTAATCAGGTTCTCGGTTTTGTCTATCGTGTCAAGGTCTGCTAAAATCAATTCCTCGGTGATGTTTGAGTAATGGTTGTACCATGATTCCCATCCGGCACATTTTATCTGCTTTGTGTCTGTGTTCAGGAAAGAGAGGAAAGAAAAACGCTTGTCATCAATTCCGCCAAAGAGTTTCCTGATTCCGTCCTTTAATGCAAAATAAGTTGATGCGGTGAAAACGGTAATCTGGCTCATGAGCTCAAAAGGCTTCCATCTTTTTCCGTCGGCATAAATGGTGGCGCAAACGCTTCTGCTTTCCCTGTCTACATAGAATTGAACGGGAGGCAACACTTCTGCTTCCATTCCAACGATGGGTGCTGTGGACGCAAGCACAAGGTAGGTCTCCTTCCATCTGAAATAGATGATGAACTGCCCCTTCAGGACTGTTTTGTCCATGGTTTTCTTGTTGTTGATTGCATCAGGCCATCTTCCAGGAAACATGAAATAGGTTTTTAATCCGGAAAGCAGCGGACCGAAATTTTTGGGATACTCACCTGGTGCAAGCTCTCCTCCAAATCCCCATGACTGCCAGCCGCCACCGTAAAAATAAAAATCGTGGTTCTTGGAATATGAGATGAGTTCCGGATCATCCGTGCATTGCCTTAACAATTCCTGAATGTCATGCATGGAGACAATACGGTTTCTTCTGTCGGGGGAAGATTCGCTTGTGTTGCCTACGGGACCGTCATAGCGGTAAGAATACTGCATGAATTGAGAGCAGCCGTCAACTTGAACGGGAAGGACACTTGCGGATTCAACAACTCCGGAAATCTTCATATTATACTCCTTTTAAAAATCAAAATATCTCTTTGGGAAAATTATACATTAAAATTTGATTTTCGTGTGTATTATCCCATCGTTATTGTCAGATGTCAAGTTTTTTTGTATACTTATAATATGCTTGTTAAAGATATTGCACTTATAGCTATTGGAGCCCTCCTTATTGTCATAGGCCTCATCGGATGCATCATTCCCGGTGTTCCTGGTACTCCGTTGTGCTGGAGTGCCCTGTTGCTTGCATTTTTTACCACAAAGAGTTCAATAACATGGGTGTCCATATTGATTTTGGGCGTCATTACCGTCATAGTTGAGGTGCTGGATTTCTTCATTCCCGCAATGCTGACCAAAGCCTCCGGGGGGTCTAAGGCAGGGTCGATAGGTTCTACGATTGGAGTTTTCGCGGGCCTTTTGATGGGTTCCATTGTGACAATCCTGATAGGTCCGTTTGTCGGCGCCCTCATAGGTGAACTCATACATGATTCCTCAGATTTAAAGAAAGTGTTCAAGTCCGCATGGTTTTCGTTCCTGGGTTTTTTGACCGGCAGCGGAATAAGGCTTGTTGTTTCAACGGTAATCCTGATAGTCTGGGTAAAATCATTCTTTTAACAGCCGCCTCATTCAGTTTTCCTCTTGAATTTTCTTGATTCAACTGATGGACAAATATTTTGAATTGTGATTTAATGTTTTCATATTCTAAAAAGATTGTTAGGGGAATAAAAATGTCACTTAAAACAAAAATCAGAATCTGGATGTTGGGCATCATCGTACTTGCCAGTGTAATTCTGGTGATGTTGTCTACTACTGTATCACAAAAAGAACTTGATAAAGCCGTAAAACAGGAAAACCTTAATCTTGCACATGCGACTGCTTCAGAAATCTTTAACGTAAATGACCGCGAATATAAAATGCTTGAGGCTCTTGCAAACCTAAGCTCAATCCGTGATCCTTCCATTGACCTTCATGACAAATGGCGTCTTATAAATACTGCCACCGGTGGTGCTGCTCAGTATCTTGGTATGGCAATCTATGATGACAAGGGTGTTGGTTGGACTACCACGGAAAAATACAGCGACCTTCATGAACGCGAATACCTTAAGATTGCACTTACAGGAAAACGTTCTCTTATGGATCCTAACTGGAGTCCGGTAAACGGAAACCTTTCAACATTCTATGCCCTTCCGTTCTATGACAATAACGGCAAGCAGGAAGGTGTAGTCGTTTCTGTTCTGGACAGTACGGAATTGTGCCGCACTGTTGCAGGAATTACCTTTGGAAAAGATTCTCATCCTTATGTCGTTAACCGTGTTACAGGCGCCTTTGTTGCCCATGAGGTTCAGGATAACGTAAACGAGGGAAAACTCATAACGGACGATGCCTCCCCTGAATTCCTCCCGATAATCAAGCGCATTCAGGCTGGAGAAACCGATACTGCAATCTACAAGGATTCAGTTACCGGAGTAAAATATTCTGTTGCATTCAGGCCTGTTGAAGGCTGTGACTGGACTGTTGTATGTATTGCTCCTTACTCAGACTTTTACAGCGGACTTGAAGGCATGCTCAGGATAATGATCATCACATGTATAATCACGATTATCGTAGCATTCATCTTGTCTTCTATTGTAATCACTGTATCCGTAAATCCTCTCAAGAAAGTAAGCAGTTCAATCCAGCTTATTGCATCAGGAAATGCAGACCTTTCAAAGCGTCTTGATGAAAAGGCCACATCGGAAATAAACGAGCTTGTTGATGGATTCAACCAGTTTACAGAAAAACTTCAGGCAATCGTAAGCGACCTTAAGAGCTCAAAGAATCAGCTGCAGAAAGCGGATGCCATGCTTGACGGAACAGTAAAGGAAAACACGGAAACCGTCGGCGATATCCTTTCCAAGATTGAGGAAATGGGTTCAATTCTTTCCGTACAGAACAGCAGTGTGGACAGTACCGCCGCTACAGTAAACCAGATTGCCCAAAGCATCAGCAGTTTGCGCAAGATGATTCAAAATCAGGCCCAGAGTGCTGATGTCGCCGCTACAGCCGTAACCCAGATGATCGGAAACATCGGATCCGTAAATGCTTCAATAGAAAAACTTGCAAACGAATATAATGTCCTTACCGAGAATGTGCAGAACGGAACGGAGCATCATCATCAGGTGAGTGAACTTGTTGCGGAAATCCAGAACAAGTCACAGATGCTTAACGAGGCTAACGCTGTCATTTCTTCCATTGCAGAGCAGACAAACCTCCTTGCCATGAATGCCGCAATCGAGGCCGCACACGCAGGTGAAGCTGGTAAAGGTTTCTCTGTTGTTGCCGACGAAATCCGTAAGCTTTCAGAGACATCTTCTTCACAGTCAAAGAACATCGGTACTCAGCTTCATGCCATCCAGGATTCAATCCAGGCAGTTGTTACCGCATCATCCCAGTCAGACCGTGACTTTGGTATTGTAAGCGACAAGCTCCGTCATACAGGTACTCTTGTCCAGCAGATCAGGGAATCAATGGACGAGCAGGCCTCCGGTTCAAAGCAGATTGGTGATGCACTTAGCGTGATGAATGATTCTTCCGACCAGGTGCGTTATGCGTCTGATGAAATGGACAGGGGCAGCCAGACAATCGTTAAGGAAGTTGACAGCCTAAAGCAGGTGTCTTCTTCAATTCAGGAGATTGTACAGGCAATGGGCGGCACAGTTAACCGCATCAAGAAGTCCGACGAATCCCTCCTGAACATTACAGGCGACATGAACCAGTCCATCGACAGGATAGGAAAGCAGATTGACGAATTCCAGGTATAAGAAGTATACTTGAACTATGGAAAACAATCGCTTTAATTTTTGCCCGGAGTGTGGCGGAAAAAACATTCAAACTTTGATGAACGGGCGGAAATGGCTTTGTCCTGATTGTGGATTTGACCTTTACAACAATGTGGCAAGCGCTGTGGGGCTTTTGATTCAGAATTCAAATGGAGAGATTCTGTTTGAAAAAAGAAGCAAGGACCCCCGCAAAGGATTCCTGACTATCCCCGGTGGCTTTACCGAGCCAGATGAAACTGCAGATAATGCGGCGTTCAGGGAATGTCAGGAAGAAACAGGCATCAGGCCGGATGCAGTCAAATATCTTTGTACCTTTCCAAACAATTATGAATACAAGGCAGTCAAATATAAAACCTGCGACATCTTTTTTACGGCGGATTTACCGGCTGGATTTGAGCTTAAACCGCAGCAGGGTGAGGTTGACTGTTTTGTGTGGGTAAAAATTCAAAATGCAGGGGATGTTGAAAAATGTCCCATTGCGTTTGAAAGCGTAAAAAATGCCCTGTTAAAGTGGCTGGAGGAAAAATGACAGAGAATCAGATAAGGCTCTTGATTTGCCTTGTGTGTGCCGGACTTTGGCTGTTGGAACTGCTTGTGTTTGAGGTACGGATCAGGCAGATGAAAAAGAAGCTTGCCCAGGCCGAAAAAGAAGTGCCTGCTGCAGAATCACGTCTTTTGATGATTATGATTATTTCTGTTATTGTAATTGCCCTTCCTTTTTTAATCCGTTTTGAAAGCTTTTTTGTTACGGCTGTAATTCAGGCATGCGGTGTCATGGCTACTTACATCGGCTTGCAGGAAAGGCTGAGTGCACTTAAGGCCGCCCTGGAAAAGGAATGACTATTTAAAATAAAGACGGCCCGCTCAGGCGCATGAACGTTTGAACGGGCTGGCATAGCAACTAAAAGCTTGATTTAACTTAGTTGTCCTTTTTTGCTCCGGCATTGGCTGGGGTAACGTTTATTTTCTTGGTAACAAAACCGCTGCGGAGACACTGTGTACAAATGCGCAGAGTCATAGTTGTTCCACCAATCTCTGTCTTCATCTTAATAAGATTTGGCTTCCATGTGCGGCGTGTATGATGATATGAATTACTTACCTTGTTTCCATGAACCGGGTGCTTTCCGCAAAGATCGCATGTTCTAGACATTTTACTACCTCTAAAAAATTAAGTGCTTGTATCATACAAGATTAAGGGTATTGTGTCAAGGTCTAAAGCAGGCATTTGAGAGCTTTGGCATGCCTCCAGATTTGGCCTGCAACAGTAACCATATTCCTTTTATTTGGTTATAATTTATAGTATTAACTTGTATTATGCTATAAACGATGGTATAATATTTTAAAAACATTCAGGTGAAAGCCTGATTCAGGAGGATTTTAAGTATGAAACGTATTTTATTGAGTGCACTGGCTTTTTTGACTTTTACTGCTTGTGTTTCAGCAGGAGCTCCATCCGGGGACCCAACATGGCCGGAGCCGCAGGCTGTTCTTAACCAGGGAATCAAGGCTGACGGCATAAAGAAAATTGAGATCAACCTCAAGAACGAGGTCCTGAACATAACACTTTCAGAGAACGAAAACATCACGATTGAGGTTCTTTCAAATCATCAGGTCGGCAACCCACAGGTAGTGATCGATGCCAAATCAATCAAGATTGAACAAAAGGAAAAGACGAACAAGCTTGCAAAACGCACTTGCACGATAAACATCACAATTCCAAAGAAAAACAACATCCAGACATTGAACATCCAGAACGAAGACGCACTTTCAAGCATTTCTGACATCAAGGTTGACTCCTTCTCATTCAAGTCAGACAGTGGTGCTGTGGCCGTAAACAATGCCGAGGTTGCAAAGAGCACGGAGATTTCTACCTCAAACGCAGACATTCAGGTAAAGAACCTTATTACAACTGAGTTTAAGATCAGCTCAAACAAGGGCAACCTGAACATCAGCGATGCAGAGGCAAGGTCATTTGCAGTTTCAACCGACAAGGGTTCTCTTGATCTTGACTGTCCAAAGATGTTCGAAAAAGAATCTTCAGTTTCCGTCGGTTCAGGAACAGCCAAGATTTCTCTGCCTTCTTCTGCAGATTTCTGGACAAGCGGTGATGTAGGAAGCGGCCGTTTCCGCTCAGAGTTTGCTCAGGATTCAAAAGGCCCCAAGTTTAAGTATAAGGTCGGTGGCGGAGACATGAGGCTCTTGAAGCGCTGACATTTTTGCTACACATTGACCATTTTAACCGGATGTGCTAGAATTACTCATATTGTTCGCCAACTTAGCTCATCCGGTAGAGCAGCGCCCTCGTAACGCGCAGGTGATGTGTTCGAGTCACATAGTTGGCTAAAAATGGAAAGGCTGTCCTTATAAAAAAGGGCGGCTTTTATTTTGATCAGGGTTTCTTCTTTTTGGGGCATCAACTCTTTTTGGAGGACTTATGAAAAAACTGTTGTCTTTGTTTCCTTTTTTGGTTTTATTCCTTTTTTCCTGCGCAAACTTCCAGAACACCAATTCCATTTCAGTTTCAATTAATGGCAGGGATCTGGCACGTTCTGCTGCAAGGGATGTTGCCCCGATCAGCGATGAAGGCGGATATTTTGTCACGGCCGCAATCCGCGGTGATTTTAATCAGTCGCAGACAGCCTTTATAAACCCGAATGACGAGTGTGTTTTTGTTTTTGATTATGTCCCCCTGAACAGCGAGGTTTATGCAGAGATAAATGTATTTCGAAGAGTCGAACCAGACGACAATTATGTCTCGGCCATACAAATATATAATGGAAGGTCAGAGACAATTACTGTGTCTCCCGGAGAAAACTATCTTCCACTAGCATTGAATCCTCTTATGGATTCTTCTTATTTCAACAAAAGTGAAGAGTCAGCATCAATTGAATTATATCAAAACGGACAATATTTAATACGGATTTATGACGTTGGCGTTATCTCAGAAGGATTATGGCGGTGTGGCGAGGCCTATAATGACGAACTAGGTCCTTTTGGACTTGAACAATCATTTACCCTCTACCTTACAGAATATGTTTACGGAAAAATAAAAGAGCAATATTCCACAACCCCGGTAATAATTGAACTTCCGGAAGAAAAGGCAGTAAATGTAAAATATGATGGACATAGCCACCATTTCTCCTTTGAAGGCAAAAGCGGCTATAACTTTGTTGTAGGAGAAGAAAACAACGACGACCCGCCGCCCCAAACTTATAGTGTGAATATTACTGCACCAAATGGTAATGTCTCTTCTGATGTGACAGAGAATGTTTCCGAGGGAGCTAAAATAACGCTGACGGTTACACCCAACGAAGGTTATTATTTAAAAAAACTAACTGTTAAAGACGAATATCAGAATGATGATTTTGCACTTACGAGAATTTCAGGCGGAAATTATATTTTTAACATGCCATCCTGCAATGTCGTTGTAAGAGCTGTTTTTGATGTTATACCAACAGGTTTTGTTAATGTCGAGGGATCTGGTTCTATCGGTAATATGATTGTGTGCAACCACGAGGTTACACAGAGTGAATATGAGACATATTGCTGCTACAGTGGAAATAGTCCAAGTTCATTCTGGGCAGGTCTAAATTATCCTGCAACCTACATTAACTGGTACAGTGCTATAGTATATTGCAACTTGCGTTCCATGGCAGAAAACCTTACTCCAGCATACAGTTTGAATGGAAATACCGATCCTGCTTTATGGAATGGGGTTAAAAAAGAGTCAGGTAAATGTGCTGGTCCTGATGCCTCTAATACAGAATGGAATACCATAGAGATGAACTCTGATGCCAATGGATACCGTTTGCCCACAGATGCCGAATGGGAATATGCCGCAAGCGGCGGTTTACTTACGCACGGTTATCAATTTAGTGGCTCCAATACAGCTTCTGTGGTCGCTGTTTACAACGTTTCTGATTCAAGTCCTAGAGAAATAGGATCAAAAGCTAGGAATGAACTGGGTATTTACGACATGAGCGGAAATGTAGCGGAATGGACTTGGGATGCAGTAAGTGGTGGTAAACACAATCATCGTGGTGGCCATTATAGTCTTACTAGTACAGATAACCTCCTAGTTACTAAGCGTGTTGCTGAAGAGCCGTACCATGGTTATAGTACCAATGGTTTCCGTGTAGTGCGCAACGCAGATTAACCGCATGTTAAGGCAAGATAAATTAATTAAGAATGCAGAATGCATAATTAAGAATTAGGATTGTCTGGCTGATTTGCTTTATGTCATGCCGGATGGTGATTGAAGAAGAGAGGTTGTCACGCGGATGCGCAAGTCGCGATAGCGACGTTTTCAATAACTTCCACTCATGCAAACGGCTCGGAGAGACGTATTCGCATGTTGATTTAGCAACAACGTCAAATCACATTCCTTACAGAAAGGGCCGGAGAGACCTATTCGCATGTTGCTTTAGCAACAACGTCAAATCACATTCCTTACAGAAAGGGCTCGGAGAGACCTATTCGCATGTTGCTGCTGGAAGCTACGCTGCAAATAACGCAAAATCCTGGTAAGAAGTTGTCTAGATGGTTGGTGTTTACATCTTGTTGTTTGGTCATTCCGGGCTTGACCCGGAATCTTGGCGTTGTATATTTTGTAGATGTTGACTCTTGCCGGTTGGTACAAGAAAACTCGCTCCCAATACGCCAACTTATACCAGAAAACTTCCTGAAGTCACAGAGCTTTAGCAAGCATTAGCTTGCGTCAATCCGCGTGACAAAAAAAATCAAAAAATTCCTCCCCAAAATTGTTAAAAATCACAGTTTGCGTGCTAATTAGATAGTACGGAGGATTCCAAATGAAAACATTAAAACCATTTGAAGAACTGACCTATCATGATGACTTCATGTTTGGTATTGTGATGCAGGACAAAGAGATTTGCAGGGAAGCCTTGGAATGCCTTCTGGGGGTAAAAATCAAATGGATTAAGTATCCTGAGCCCCAGAAGAGATTTGATCCGCTGTATACATCACATGGAATAAGGCTGGACGTCTACGTGGAGGATGGGAATAGGATCTACGATGTGGAAATCCAGAACAGGGATGAACATGACATCGGAAAAAGGTCCCGCTATTACCAGAGCATGATGGACATGGACTCACTTTTAAAGGGTCAGAACTACGAGGACCTGAAGGAAAGCATTGTCATATTTTTGTGTCGTTTTGACCCTTTCAAAAAACAAATTCCGTGCTATAATGTTAGGCGGATATGCCAGGAGGATTCTGGAGTTAACCTTAATGATGCAGCTACACTCAAAGTGTTTAACTGTACTGCATATGAAAAGGTGGAGAACGAGGGGTTAAGGGCATTCCTCAAGTTCATTCAAACGGATAAGGCGGAATCAAATTTTACAAGGAGACTGGATGCTATGGTGGAAAGAAAGAAGAAAATTGAAGAACTCAGGCAGACCTACCTTTCCTGGGGGCTGCATGACCATGACGTACGCCGTGAGGGAATTAGGGAAGGAATGGAAAAGGGAGCTGAAAAAAACAAGATTGAAAATGCCAAAAACCTTCTTGCCATGAATCTGTTAACTCATGAGCAGATTGCACAGGCTGTCGGACTGTCGCTTGAAAAGGTGGAAGATCTTTCAAAAAAGAGCACGAACTAGCCGACCATCAGTTTTCAACCGAAACCAATTCCGGGGTGGCGGTTCCGGCCGTTTCGTCAATGTGAATCACTCCCCATGCCCTGGAATGGACGTAGCTGGGCAGGTTGAATTCCGTAAATGAACCGAAGTCGTTTTTCCTGAATGCGTGGCTGTGACCGACCAGTATCAGCTGGACCCTGTTTTTGGCAAAGAGCGAAAGTAGCTTGTCCGCTTCGTGGGTGTCCTGAAATGCCGTGGCCGAAAGAAGGTTTGCCTTGTCGTGGTATATGGGGCAGTGCATGAAGATGACCTTGGGCTTTGAGTCAGAACTAAAGGCATCCTCCAGATTTTTCATCTGTGTTTTGCCAAGGGTTCCGTCCGCATTGTCCAAAAAGTAATAGCTCATGCCGGTGCTTTCAAAATGATAGCATGAAGTGTAGGGATAAAGCTTTTCCTTGAACACTTCCCATCCGTCTCTCCTTAGGTCATGGTTTCCTATGACAGAATAAACTGGTGCGCTGATTTTAGTCTTTATGCCGCCTTCAAGATTGGCAAGGTAGTCGTCGAACTCTGATTCATAGCCGTGGTCTGCTGTGTCCCCAAGGTTAACGCAGAACTTGGGTTTAGTTCCTGTTCCCAGAGAGTCAAGCCAGTCAAGGACATCTTCATCGTGGCGGTCGGCTCTGTCCTGTCCAAAGTGGATGTCGGTAAGAACCAGTATGTCGTAATTTGCTCCCAGGGAACTTTTTACGCTGGCTGTCTGAGAGTCGTTCAGTTCCTTTATTTCCGGGGCACGCTTGTTTGCGCTTTCACTCCTGTTAAAGTATTCGCTTGGAGCATAGTGGCATGAGAGGGGAAGCAAAAGGGCCAGAGACAAAACTGTACGGTAAATTATGTTTGTGATTCTTTTCAAAATATGTACCTCGCTCCTAATTTGAATTCCCCTGCCGTAAATGCGGTGGTAAAAAGATAATAGATGATCTGCCTTGAAACTGCCTCCGCCGTAAACTGCCAGCTTTGGTTCATGTCCCAGGAAACCTTGAGTCCAATTTCCAAATCTGCCGGCTGCGTGTAGCGGAATGTGCTGTATGTGGCAACGTATTGTGTAAGCGTGATGTTGCATGGAAGGTAAAAATTCAAGTGCTGGCTGTATGCGAATGTGTTGACCGGTACAAATCCTTCGTCCTCAAGTGCATAGATGTAACGCCCCTTGAACAGGTAGAATGTGTCAATGCTGAATGAAAACCATGACACGGGCTGACATTCAAATGTGATTCCGGGAAGGATGTTGTTTGTTATGCTTATGTCGCTGTAAATGTCCAGATTGTAGATGAGTTTGGGACCTAGACGGGTGTGTTCCCATGTAAAAGGCCAGTATTGAACCGAAAGTGTAATGCCTCCGCTTTCCTTTGTGCCCTGTGCCCCCGCATAAAAGGTCCAGTCATACAGGTTGTACTGAAAATCAGCCTGGGCAAAAAAATGATATTCATCTGCGGCCGTTCCAGTGCTTAATCCAAGGGTCGCACCTGCATAGTCAACTGCCTTAAACAGTCTGGGGTTTGTGTCTGCATGTGCCCTTGTGGGTTGAAAAAAGCAGGAAAACGGTATTAGAACTAAAATCAAAAGGTATTTGTGGAAAAAAATCGGTTTACTCGTCATCAGATATTTCCCAAAAAGATGGTTATAAAGGGAAATTACTAGGTAATTTCGAATCCGTCAGACAATTTACACTTTTTGTAAACTGTGAAAATAGACATATCAATTATAATCCTGGATTCTTTAAATAGTCTGAAAAATAACGGTGCAAAAACGTCACAAAAATAATTTGCCTTAATCGGGAAAGCATAGTATACTTTATATAGTGGCAGTTTGCCATGTAAGCAAAATATTTTTCAAGGAGTACTACCATGAATAAATCTGTATCAGCACAGGGATTTACACTAGAAAAGGACCAGAGCGAATTGATTGAGCAAAAACTCAAGAGAATCGCTTATGCCGATGATTTGATTATCGACCTGGCATTGAGGGTAAAGGAGGACAAGAAATACTACTTTGATGCCACAGTAAACTTCCGTTGGGGAGCATCCGCACACGTTGCAGCCGATGACTATGATTTTGCCGCAGGACTTAACAAGCTGATGGATGTTCTTGATACTAAGGTCAAGAAGGAAAAAGACAAAATTCAACAGAAAAAGTAATCCCCCGCTGATTTAAGGTTTACACAATATAGGAGGTGCCCTGGAAACGGGGTGCCTTTTTTCTTTTAAGATAAATTTATGTGTTGAACATAAAATTGTAAAAAAGATCCTTCCCATCGAGGACCTGTCATCCCCAGACGGCTTCCGCGCTACGCTTGTGCAGATGTCTGTGTATGCCAGAACCTCGATTCCAGGATCTCCAAATTGGCAATTGTTATTTCATAACTTCATCTTGAAGAATACGATAAAATATAGTAGAATTTTTTTCAATGAAAGCGAATGTTTTCCTAAAAGCCTCATTCATCCTGTTATTTCCGCTTGTGGCACAGTTTGTTCATGCCGAGACCATAGCATCTGCACCAAGGATAAATGCCCCTGCTAAGGAGGAAAAAACCGTTGAAAAGCCGGTTAAGAATCCACTTTTTGCCAAGGATTCTTTTGCGGGTCTTGTTGCAGGCTACCACATAAAGGATGACACCCCGGAATCACAGAAAATACTGGGTCAGACGATTTTTCAGGCAGATTCCAGGCCTGCGCTGATCTTTGTGGGGCTTCAGATCCAATACAGGCAGGTCTACCTTACCACCCAGCTTCACCTTCGTCCCTTTACCTTTGATAATGTCCGGCTTTCCTTTGTGGCAATTGGCAACGTTGACTTTTACGAACTGTCCAGAATTGACACCTGTCAGCTTGCGGGGCTTTCCCTTGAAATACGCCCGAACAAAACCATATTTTTCCAGACCAGCTGCCTTTTCCTGCTTAATTTACAGACGCTGGGGGAAATGATAGACAAATACGACTACCTTCACCCTGAACACTGCATAGCTGCCAGGCTTGCCATGACCGTAAATGTCCCCATGACCTCCTTCACACTTTCCGCCTCCACCTACGAAAGGTTCCTTTACCGCGCCTACGAAAACCAAAGCTACAGCGCAGAAATCACCTTTACGCCTGTAGAGCATTTCCAAACAACCCTAAGCGCCACCATCCGAATGCACGACCTGTTCATCCTAAAGCCTGCCTACGACGAGACAGAAGTCTCCCTGGCCATTAAGTATTTGTTTTAACCCTCTATGCCGGTATGAAAATATAACATGATTATGTCTGTTGAATGTGGAATGGAAAAAATGTGCGGAATCGAAGGCTGACACGCCCCAACATCTGCACGAACGAAGAGAGGAAGCCGTTGGGGCGGGGCAGACTCCGATGGGAGCACATTTTTTTTGTTTACAATTCCCCTTGACCTAATCATCTATATTTTCTATTATGTAGTATTATTTGATTTTAGGAGACAGTCATGAAGAAACTGATAGCTTGCCTTTTTGTTGCCGCTTTTTGTTCTGTACTTGCCTTTTCGCAGATTGTTACGGCCACGGCTTATTTTAATGAAATTAGCGATAGATACGAAGAAATAATTACATTTGAATGTGACATGGCTATTGTTGCCGACGGAAAGAAAATGTCGGGTCATGTCCTGTACCGCCGTCCGGAAATGGTTCGTGTTGATTTTTCTTCACCACGCGGACAGGTTGCAATGTTTGACGGAAATACCCTGATCATCTATCTGCCAAGCCAGCAGACTTTGCTGCAGCAGGTTGTAAATAACTCCGACGCACAGGTTTCTCCACGCGGACTTACGCTTTTGCGCAGGTATTATTCAGTTTCATTTGAGACAAGTGCAGAACCGGTTCCACTTGATGAAGGAAGTTCTTTCAAGGTTGTGAACCTGCTTTTTACACGTAGGGCAGCATCAGAGGCTTTCAGTACAATCAAGATGTCAATTGACCCAAGCACAAAGCTGATCCGCCGCATAGTTGCCACAACTCCCCAGAACAAAGTATACCGCTTTGACTTTACCGGTTACGGTCTTAACGTTCGTATCACCGATGAACGCTTTATGTATGACCCGCCGTCTTCAATCAACGCCTACAATAATTTCTTGTTCCAGGAGTAACAGCATAAAATGGAAAGCTACGGTGCTTTATTAAAAAAAACAAGGGAAGATTTAAATCTTTCAATTGAAGAAGTAGAAACAAAAACATCGATTACACGTCAATATATCGAAGGTCTTGAGGAAGAAAAGAACGAAGCTTTCCCTGGTGAACCATACATGGTCGGATTCTTAAAAAACTATTCCGACTTTCTTGGGCTCAAAAGCGATGATGTGCTCAAGCTGTATCATGCAAAAAAAATCCAGGAATCTCCTGTTCCTGTTGAACTCCTTCAAAAGAAAAAGAAGAAGTATCTTGTGCCGTTGATTGTCCTTCTTTCACTTGCTGCTGTTGCGGGTGTCGGATGCTATCTGTATTACGGTGTGTTCAAGATACCACAGCAGAAGATTGAAAAAGAAAGGCTCATGGCCGAAACAAAAAAAGTCCACCAGTATACTTTCTCCGGACAGACAGAAACAAACCGCCTGTACGAGGGAGACCAGATTCTTGTTCCTGCCAAAGAAGGTGAGGGAAACATTCCGCTTGAAGTAAAAAGCACGATAGGTTCTCTTGTCATTCAAACTCCGGCAGGTGACCAGAAGATTGATCTTGGAGAAGAACGTCCCCTTGATATAGATGGTGACAGCATGGCGGATGTAATCCTTTATGTCAGCGATGTTGATACACGTGACGGAAGCCGAGGCGCTCAGGTAAGGATGCTTTTGCAGGACGAAAGCCTTATTCCTCAGCCGGTTGCCACAGTTGTTCAGGAAGGCCTTGACGGAGAGGAGATTGCAGTTCCGATTGAAGTTGCAACAGAAGATTCAAAACAGACTGTAATCTATGAATCTGACCGTGCATTCCCGTTCACGCTTACAGTTTCTTTCCGCAGTGCATGTCTTTTCCGCTACAGGATTGACCGCAATGCAAAAGTTGAAAATCATTTTACGTCAAACAGCCAGTCTCTGCCTCTTACCGCACAGAATGGAATCAGGCTTTGGACAAGCAACATCAATGCAGTAAGCCTTCAGGTTGCCGCCGGAACAAAGAACATTTCCATTGAAGTAGGACCTGCAGGACATGTTCTTGTAGAGGACATCAAGTGGGTTTACGGAAACGACGGAAAATACCGCCTTGTAATTGAGGAAGTCAACTGACGTGGATAAGCGCAAAAAGTTTTTTCTTGATCAGCATGGTTGTGCAAAAAATCAGGTTGACGGAGAAATCATCACCACGCATCTTGAATCCCTTGGTTACATTCAGACAGACAATTCAGACGAAGCAGACTTAATCATCGTAAACAGCTGTGGCTTTATTGCACCCGCAAAAGAAGAAAGCATCAATTCCATAATGGATTTCCGTTCCGCATATCCCGATAAAAAAATACTTCTTGCAGGATGTCTTGCCGAACGTTATGCCGATGTTTTTGAAAAGGAACTCCCCGAAGCAGACGGATTTTTTGGTAACGGTGATTTGACGCAAATCGGTTCAGTAGTGGATTCACTTTTTAATGACAGGCGTCCTGTCGTGAGGCCACCGCAAAAGGGTGTGTGCTGTGCAGACAGAAATACGCTCCTTTCGTTCAAGGGGTCGGCCTACGTCAAGATTACCGAGGGATGCAACAACTGCTGTACTTTCTGTGCGATTCCAATCATCCGTGGTGAGCTTCGTTCAAGAAAATGTGCGGAAATAGTTCAGGAAATTCAAAAGCTTGTGGAAGAAAAAAATGTCCGTGAGATAAACCTGATTGGTCAGGACCTTGCGGCTTACGGATGCGGTAAAGATGATGATGTCATGGAAGTCTCCGGTTGCAGTGCCTCGTTCCTTTCTATGCTGGTTGAACAGATTTCAAAAATCAAGGGAGATTTCTGGGTAAGGCTCCTTTACATTCACCCCGATCATTTTAATGCAGATATTCTTGATGCGATGAAAAAGGATCCTCGTTTCCTTCCGTATTTTGACATTCCATTTCAGTCTGGAGACGATGGCATCATTAAGAACATGAACCGAAAGGGTACGTCCAAGGCCTATGTTGATCTTGTGAATAAAATCAGGGGCGTGTTTCCCGATGCATGCATACGCACGACTTTCCTTACAGGTTTTCCAGGCGAAGATGAAGATGCATTCAACAACACGGCAGATTTCCTAAAGGCAATACAGAGCGACTGGAGCGGATGCTTTTCGTATTCACCAGAAGAAGGAACCCCCGCAGAAAAAATGAAGGGACGCGTTACAAAAAAGATTGCAGAGAAACGTGCCCATGAGCTTGAAAAAATACAGTCACAGATAACGGTCAAAAGGTTGAACGGACGGATTGGAAAAGTGTACGACGTTCTTGTTGAAGAAATAATCGAAAACAAATCCGGCACTGACGAAGGCCTTGCAATAGGTCGTGCATGGTTTGATGCCCCCGAGGTGGACGGAAATTTTGTGATCCGTTATGACCTTGATGATGCTGATGCGGTAAAGGTAATCGTTCCAGGTGCTGTTGTAAAGGCAAAGGCTCTTGCAAGTTCTGAAGTGGACATAGACGGAGTTTACATTGCAGGCTGAAGAATACCTTTCCGTATTGAATCCTTCGCAAAGGCAGGCAGTTGAACATGACGGTTCATCGCTTTTGATTCTGGCTGGTGCAGGTTCAGGAAAGACCCGCGTAATCACTACAAAAATCGCATACCTTATTCAAAAGAAACATGTTGATCCCGCTTCAATTCTTGCAGTGACGTTTACGAAAAAGGCCGCCAATGAAATGAAGGAAAGGGCCATACATCTAGAGCCAAAAGCAGAATACGCACAGTTAAGGACATTCCATTCATGGGGTGCATTCTTTTTACGCAGGTATTACAGTCAGGCGGGTGTGGACAAAAACTTTACGGTCTACGATGACGATGACATGGTGACTCTTGTTACAAAGGCAGTTCCGTCGCTCACAAAAAAAGATGCCGCAATGGTGGCACATAAAATTTCACTTGCAAAGGATTACGGACTCACACCTGATAGCGATGATTTTTCTGCAATCGATGCCGACGAAGATTTTGCATATTACTATGACAGTTACCAGAGGCTCCTCCGTGAAACAGGCAACGTGGACTTTGGCGACTTGATTTTGCTTCCGTATCTTGTGCTCAAGAACAATGCGAACATACGCCATGAAACTCACCTGCGTTATCGTGTGGTGATGGTGGACGAATACCAGGATTCAAACGTGGCGCAGTTTTTGCTTTTGCAGCAGCTTGCCGGTGTGGAAGATGAGGCTGGAGTCTATGTATGCGTCGTTGGTGACGATGACCAGAGCATTTACAAATTTCGTGGCGCCGAGATTCAAAACATCCTGAATTTTAACAGGCTGTTTCCCGGAACTCAAGTTGTCCGCCTTGAATCAAATTACCGTTCAACTGCGGAGATTCTTGCATGTGCTGATTCAGTTGTAAAAAACAATTCAGGCCGTCTGGGAAAGACACTTCATGCAGAACGCGGCAAGGGAAAAAAGCCTGTGCTGGTATTCCTTCCGAATCAGGATGAAGAGACAAGCTTTTGTTCAACAATGATTTTAAATGCTCATGAAAAAGGAGTCCCATTCTCCGACTGGGCAATCTTGTACAGGACCAACGCACAGTCACTCGGCTTTGAATCCCAGTTCCTGCACGACAAGATTCCGTATCAGGTGGTGGGTACGCTTAAGTTTTATGAACGTGAGGAAATAAAGGATTCGCTTGCATGGCTTTCGTTTGTGGCAAATCCCCGCGACCAGATTGCATTCCGTAGGATCGTGAATAAACCCGTGCGTGGAGTGGGGCCTACAACCCAGGATAAAATTGTGGATGCAAGTGTGGGGCTTTCAATTCTGGAAGGATGCAGACGAATAAAGCTTTCCAAAAAAGCCGCAGAGGGAATTGAACTGTTTTGTTCTTTGAATGAAAAACTTGCATCGATGATTGATGTAAAACAGGATGACGAAGAAAAAATAATGCATCTTTCGGATTTCGTTCAGGAAGCGGTAAAGGGCTCGGGTCTGGAAGATTACCACAAGAGTCAGGATGAAGTTGCAGGGACACAAAAGCTTGCAAACCTTCAGGAACTTGTAAACTCTGCTTCATTGTATCCGTGCACGCGCGAAGGCCTTTTGGAATTCCTTGACCACATAGAGCTTGACCGTACCTTGGAAAACGAAGCGGAAGAAGATGAAAATCAGGATCGTGTAACTCTGATAACCCTACACAACACCAAGGGCCTTGAATATCCGCGTGTAATAATCACAGGCATGGAGTATGGAGTGTTCCCCCGCGAAAACAAAAGTGCGGAAGAACTGGAAGAAGAACGCCGCCTGTGTTATGTTGGAATCACACGTGCAAGGGATGAACTGTATCTTACTTCATGTTCAATGCGCAGGATGTACGGACAGACAAAGTTCATGTCACCGTCACCGTTTTTGAACGAAATAGACAAGGGCTTGCTTAAGGTTCTTGGCGACCGGCCGGATTCATTTTCTCCGGGTTCTGCCACAGGAGATTCCGACCCAATAGCGCAAAAATGGCACAAGGGAGCTCTTGTGTATCATGACGACTGGGGCCATGGACAGATCATCAGCGGAAAATTCAGCGAAGACGGAGATTATGTGGTTTCCGTTCAATTTGAAAACGGCGGCACAAAAAAGTTCCTCCCCAAGTACCAGAAGTCCCTTATGCTGGAAGGGTGAGGAAGATTTGCTGACAGAAAAATCCATATCCCTTTCCCCCGATTTATGTAATTTTTTTGTCCATTCAACTGTTTGTATATTGTAACTGCGTGAAAAAAACATTTACTTTCAACGGTAGGGATGTTACAATAAAATAATAGGGTACCTCGAAAAACTTCAGTTTTTTGAATGCCCAATATTAGTTTTTTCAAGGAGGAGTTCTCATGACTTTCGAAATGGTTCAATCTGCTGGAGGGCTAAAGGTAAAACGTGTTTTGCTGGCACTTGCTCTTTTATTTACGCTTTGCCTTTCTGCATTTGCCCAGACTAATTCGGCGGGACTAAGATATGACCCGGATGCCGTGGTAAAATCAATTAAAGACGGCAAGAAAATGAGCGGTTTTTATGTCAAAGTGGATGTGAAGAAAAAAGTTGTTTTCTTCTATACCGATTCCAAACTCAAAAAACAGGTCGGTGAGTACAATCTGGGAGAACAGTATTGGGAAGAATGGGATTCATCCAAGCTGGATCCGCTCAAGATTGACTACAAGGCATTCTACAAAAAGATTAATACGTCAAAAACCTCGTTTATAAGGACAAAGGACGGAACCAGGATTACAAGTTCAAAACCTGCGCCGGCTGTAAAACCCTCTACGACCATGACAGGAACGTCAGGTACGGCAGGCAAGCCAAGCACTTCAAGTTCATCAACGACATCAAGCACAAGAGGAACATCAAACTCATCAACCACGACAAGTTCTTCAAATACATCGTCAGCATCATCAACAACACCCCGTACTCCAAGCACAGGAACTTCCACAGGAACACAGAGTGCTACAAGTCAACAGACTTCGAGCCAGCAGGCTTCAACCCAGCAGACATCTGCATCAACCGCAACTTCTGCTCCAAAGCCTTATGTTCCCGATGCACAGAAAGTTGACAACCTTGTATTTACTGCTAGAAAGCATCCGGTTGTCACCTCTTATACTGCAATAGATAATGCTGTAAAAAAGATAAGCTGTCCTGCATCAATGACTCCGGAAGATGCCGCAAAAAAAATCGTTGCATCTGCAAAAACGGATATGGAAAAGGCAAGGGCACTCTTTTCATGGATAGGATACAATATTGTCTATGACTATAGCTTTAAGAAGGAATCATACACTGCAGCCGGTACATGGAAAAACCGCACCGGTGTCTGCGAGGGCTATGTTCTCCTCTACATTCAGATGGCAAAGGCTGTAGGACTCAATGCGGAATACGTTTCAGGTTATGCCAAGAACACTGCCGACTACAATCCGGGAAACCCTCTTGAAAAACACGGTTGGGGTGTGGTTCACATAAACGGAAAGCATGTCCTCTTTGACGTGACATGGGGTGCAGTATCAAAGCTTGATGATCCTTCTACTTTCAACGGCGACTGGTTTGATGTTGATCCTTATCTTTTCATTTTCTCACACTTCCCGCAGGAATTGAAACATACCTATATTGCAGACAACAGCATGGATCTGGGACAATTCTATGAATACTTCAAGAAGCTGCCTACGGCTCATCCGGGACTTGCACGTCTTGGTGTAGACGGAAAGGAACTGTATGACTTCTTCAAGGTAAATCCTGATGCATGGATGCCAAAATGCTACAATGAGCTTTATGTTGATCGCGGTGTAAAAATCAACAAGCTGCCGTTGACCAAAACCCTTACTGGAAACAAGACTTATACATTCAACTTTACAATTCCAAAGGGTGTGGCAATGACTTTTGGAAGCCAGACGCTAACTTCGGGAAAAGATTTCTCCTATACCCCGAATACAACTTCGGAGGCTGATGCAAGACTTAACTTTGGCCGCCAGTGTGGAATGGTTTACAGCACTGAATTCAATATGATTGAAAACTGGTCTGGAAAATACTTTAAGGCACAAAACCTGAGCAAGACCCAGTTTAATATGGCAGACGGAAGCAAGAAAGACAATGTCGCATCCGGTAAGCCTAAAGTTTTGGTATTCTTTGACGGAAGCAAGAGCGATACTTATGCATTCTTTTACACTCTGACAATTTATTCAAGTAAATTCAATGATGTTGACGTCTTCTTTATCGACGCCAGCGAAAAGACCACCAATAAAGTAAAGGACAATGTAAAGACTTGTGCCGGACAAGCCGGAATAAGCCAGTTTGTTGCCCTCCAGGATGCTTCAGAAAACCGTGCCCTCATACAGAAGTACATGACACAGGCAGGACTTTCAAGTTCCGACCTTATACTTCCAGTGGCAGTTTTCATTGACTCATCAAATAAGCTCCAGTATATCGACGCCTTCCGTGCGGTTCCGGATGTCTATACACGCGTGGAACAGATTGCAAAGGCAACAGGAACAAAATCTTTCAATACCTCATCATTTAATATTCCAAACACCAATAAGAAAGAGCTTCCTGCAATGGGTGGCGGAACTGTAAACAATCAGGCTTCTGGAAAACCAAAAGTCCTGATCAGCATGCCATATCTGTGCGGTGACAAAGACAGCGAGCGTCTTGCAAAGGAAATCATGGCCGCTTCTACACAATTCAGGAATATTGACCTTGTGATTACAGACAGTAAATTTGCCTGCGACCGCATGAGTGCAACCAAACAGTTTAATTCCATGCTAAAGTATTCCCTGGGAAATTCTTACGACCAGGCCTTTGCGGACAAGGTATTTGCCGTATCAGAACTTGCCATCGGTCTTGACAGTGAGGAATATTACTGGTGGGCAGCTGGATTCAATGGTAGAATAGAATCTGTTGCACAGATTTTCTACATCGACTCAACAAACCGCTACCGCTGGATGGACTGTATACCCGGCATTACGGTATCTTCTATCATTTCACGTGTGTCTGAATTTGAAAGGACTGTGACAAGGCAATCTGCTTCATCTGCATCAGCCAATACAAACAGCTACGGCCTTCCATACGATCCGAATGCTGCTTTTAACGGCAAACAAATTGAATTTGATGCATCCAGTTATTTTAATTCAGGTATCCTGGGAATCCCAGAAGACAACTACATTTATTTCTATATCATGGAACAGGGTCCCTATGGCTGCTATGACTGGAAGGAACAGTGCTGGCTTTGGGTGACACACGACAGGATTAAGGAAGCGGAAATTGACTTTACCAAATTCTACAGCAGGATAGACCTTTCAAAGACAAAACTCAACCGCGACTTTACGGGAGCTCCTCTTGGACCTCAGGTAAATGAAGCAAGGGAAGAACCTGTCCCTCAAGCACAAACTTCTGCCGCTGCATTAAATGAATATGGACTTCCATACGACCCTGATGCAGTGCATATAGAACTTCCGGCGGGCAAGAAGACTCTCGGTTCTTATACCATAATGAAATCCGCTAAAAATCCAGACTGGGTAAGCATTCAAAGCATGATAACAGGAGGCTGGTACACCTATGACCTCAAGAATCAATGCTGGGAGTCTGCACGAGGATTAAATACGGATGCTTTGGACATCTCTCTGCTTTATGAGAAGATAGACTTGTCAAAGACTGAACTTATGCGTGCCAAAACGGGAATTTATTGTGGTGGCTGGAAAAACATAGCAATTAAATATGTAGAGGCCAAAGAAGATGAGAGAATAGCTGAGTTGGAAAAAAATGCCACAAAGAGCAAAATCACCTATGGACGCAAGAATTCTTACGGTCTGATTTATGACTATGATTACAGAATTAGCCGTCAGGTAATGATTTTCATGGAAAAGGGAATTACGGGAAGTGTAGATGAGAATACCAAGATGATTGTCTTCAAGAATAAGAACGGAGATATAGTCGGAAAGTACGATTATGATCAGCAGGTTTGGGCATCACGAAAGGCAGATTTCTCTCTGACTGATGTGGAGCTTGCCATGTTCTATAGAGTTATTGAACTGAGGGCAACCCAGCTTAACCGCGATTACTCAGGAACAGAGATTCTTCGTTAAAAGCAAACTGTCCTAGGTTCTCCATGACTCCCCGGTAGAATATTACTGGGGAGTTTTTTTGTGTATGACCCTGTTGATGAAGTGAAGGATAAAACTCAGCAGCAAATAAATAAGGCACACAGCAACGATGTAAACAATCACAAGATGCAGTGGATTTCCTTCAAATATGAGGACAGCCGGGAAAGGACAGTTACCTGTTGCAAGCTGAACGATTTTTGCAATCATCAGATAAACCAGTGGGAAAACAAGGCAGGTTGCAATCAACAGGTGTTTCTTTATCCTGTTGTGGTTGCAGAAAACTGCCCAATATAAAAACAGCAGTATTGGATTTACAATGTGAATGACCACGAATGCTCCGTCAAGGTTAAGGCGCAGTATTATGGTTGCAAGGAATATTACGAAAACCGTTATCATGCAGTCGGCATAAATCCATTCAGGGAAAAACCTTTTTTTCGCAAGAGAATAGAAAAAGGATGCAATGAGGATAAGGCCCACCGTCATTCCGGAAATAAAGCAGTATTCGCTCATGTTGATTGGTTCCTTGTAATACCCCAATATCGTTGCCGTAAGAAAGACAAATCCCAAAATCAGAGTGCATGCGCTTCGTATCTTGTCCTTGCCGTTCATTTTTGTTTCTCCTTTCAATAAATTATATCAGCTTTATATGGACTTGCCAAGTGAGGGGTAAAGAGGAGACCGTACAGCTTTTTACGATTTTAGACAGAAAATAGGGGAAAATGTGTCTAAATTTCAGAAATTTATGCGAATTTAGACAGAAAATAGTTGATTTCCTGTCTAAAACTGCCTGATTTACTTTATCCTTCGTGCATGATACAATAGGCAATCACCTTATGCCATTTGGGCCTGGCACTTTTTGCTGGAATCTTGTTGGAGGACATATGAAAAGGCTTTTTTCTTTTTTGTGCATGATTTTTGCGTTGACTTCATTGGCCGTTGCCTTGCCTGTTGGATTGCAGGATGAATTTGACCAGGTGGTTTTTGATGTCCGGCTTGTCGGTGGTGACGAGGTGTTTTTCGGTCTTGTGGAAAATGAGGAAGACTGTGTGGCCTTGTTCTATGACGGAGGAAAGGCGGAACTGAACATATTGACCTGCATGGCAGATGAATACATGGAATTAAAGAAACTGGCCTACGGATGTAAGCTACTGATCAAGTCAGTTGTTACAAAAAACGATTACGAAAGGAAAAACATTCACGGTCAAGTTTTGGACAAAATCAGGGAGTTCGGAAAATTCAAGACAGAAGATTATGATACAATCGACAGCCTGGGATTCATAAAGATAAGCTGGTACGAGACAGAACTCTTTTCAGAATATGTCTCCGAAAAATTTGGGCAAACATTGAATGAGCAGGTCCAGGATTCTGAAGGCATTGATGACATGGATGACCTTGATGTTGGGCTTGAGCTTGAGGAAAATTCGGATAAAGCTGAAGAAACTGCAAATGACGATGATGATTCATTGTTCTTTGTGGAAGGATTCGACTGGGATTCATATTCAAAGGAACTTGAGGATGCGCTAAAAGACCTTGACGATGTTGACTGGTCATTTTTAGTCAATTAGGCGGTGGTGGAGATAAGTCGGTTTGCCTAGTTGAACTTAACGCGATTTTGGGGTATATTATAGCGGTAAGGAGTGGAGTTAGTGCCTGGCACTGCTGAAAACAGCTCTGTTACGTTGTTAAGACATCTGTTTCATCTTTCATTTCCTTAACTATAGGAGTACCTGTATGAGTTTGACCCTCGAGGATATCAAACATCCAAAAATCAAGGCATGGGTTCAGGAATGCATCGACATGTGTGAACCCGACAATGTTGTTGTAGTTGACGGTTCAACTGAAGAGTATGACCGCCTTATGAAAAAATGTGTGGATGCCGGTCTGGCAACCCCATTGAAGGCAAAAGAGAACTGCTTCCTTTTCCGCTCTCTTCCTTCTGATGTAGCACGTGTTGAATCACGCACTTTCATTTCTTCAGTAAAAGAAGATGATGCAGGTCCTACAAACCACTGGATTGACCCGAAAGAACTCAAGGCAACCATGAAGGGCCTCTACAAGGGATGCATGCACGGACGCACAATGTACGTTCAGGCTTTCTGCATGGGACCGCTCGGTTCTCCAATCTCAAAGAACGGTGTTGAAGTTACAGACTCAGAATACGTTGTCTTGAACATGGACATCATGACACGCGCAGGAAAGAAAGTCTGGGACATCTTCAATGCAGATCCAAACGCAGAATTCGTTCCATGTCTGCACTCTGTCGGTAAGCCACTCAACAATGGCGAAAAGGACAACGGCATCTGGCCATGCGCTGACGTAGAACACAAATACATCTCACAGTTCCCAGAGGAGCACTTGATCTGGTCTTATGGTTCAGGTTACGGTGGAAACGCACTCTTGGGCAAAAAGTGTTTCGCACTCCGCATCGCTACAGTTCTTGCACGTGATGAAGGCTGGCTTGCAGAACACATGCTCATCCTCAAGCTTACACGCGAATCAGACGGTGAGGTAAAGTATGTTACTGGTGCTTTCCCGTCTGCCTGTGGAAAGACAAACCTTGCCATGCTCATTCCAACAATTCCTGGATGGAAGGTTGAGACAATCGGTGATGACATTGCATGGATGAAGTTCGGTGAAGACGGACGCCTCTACGCAATCAACCCCGAGGCTGGTTTCTTTGGTGTTGCTCCAGGAACATCAGCCCAGTCAAACAAGAACGCCCTCATCTCTGCAGAAAAGAATACAATCTATACAAACTGTGGTCTTACCGAAGACGGAGACATCTGGTGGGAAGGCATCGGTTATGCTCCAAAGGGCAAGGAAATCGTTGACTGGCACGGAAACAAAAAGCCATGTCCGGCAAACGACAAGAACCCCAAGGACAAGGCAGAATGCATCGCTCACCCCAACGCACGCTTTACAGCACCTGCAAAACAGTGTCCATGCATCGCCTCTGACTGGGAAGATCCAAAGGGTGTTCCGATCTCTGCAATCCTCTTTGGTGGACGCCGCCCGTCAACAGTACCTCTGGTACATCAGGCACGCAGCTGGAACCACGGTGTATTCCTTGGTTCTATCGTAGGTTCAGAAATCACAGCCGCTTCTACAATCAACGCTGACGAAGTTGGAAAGATCCGCCGCGACCCGTTCGCAATCATTCCATTCTGTGGATACAACATGGGCGACTACTTCCAGCACTGGATCGACATTGGCAAGAAGTCAACAGAAGACAAGCTGCCAAAGATCTTCTACGTCAACTGGTTCCGCAAGGATGACGACAACAAGGAGCTTCCAGGTGGATTCATGTGGCCGGGATACGGTGACAACAGCCGCGTTCTCGCTTGGATTTTCGACCGCTGCGACGGAAAGGACAACTATATTGATACACCAATCGGATTCATGCCGAAAGAAGGAGCAATCAACACAGACGGTCTGGCAGACTACTACAAGAAGACTCTTCCTGAAATCCTCAAGGTTGATGTTGAAGGATGGAAGAAGGAAGTCAAGGACGTCCGCGAAAACCACTATCCAAAGTTCGGCAAGCACCTTCCAAAGGAGCTTATGGACATTCTTGATGACCTTGATAAGAGACTCAACGCTTAGATTGTGTATGCCAGTTTACGCAAGTAAACTGGTTAGCGGGCTTGCCCGCGACATGATTTGGAGAGGAGACTCAACGCCTAGTTTGAGTGCATAAAACACAGAAGGGGATTTTATAGGATTTGTTTCCTGTAAAGTCCCCTTTTATTTTATTGTAAAAGTTGAATGTTGTTAGAAAGTTCGATTCCTATTTTATTTCACAGTGACAGGTCCCTGTTCTTCCCAGTCCTCGATGAATACTATGTATTGCTCCTTGCCGTTGAAAAAGAACCTTAGGTCTCCGTCTTTGAGGACGAACTTCCTGCTTCCGTCTATGTTGATGACGCCGTTGTTTTCCTTGCAGACAAAATCTTCTGTGCCCGCAATATATACGCCGCTTCCAAAGGTAATGGCTTCAATCAGATAGCCGTCTTTCTGTCGCTCCTTGAAATAGTAGCCTGCCCCCGCCCAATTGTTGTCCACGATGATGCATTTCCCAATAAGATCTGAATAATCGTTGATTATCATCAGGTCGTTTTCCGTGTAATATCCTGAATCAATCAAAATGGACTTGTAGTTTTCTTTTGTGACGATTGTCGGATCGCAGAGGTATGACTGCATGAATCCGCTTCCGTTGTTGTAATTCTTTTTGTCGTTTACCTCGGGCTTCTTTCCCTTCATGATTGCATCGACCATTTTGACTGTCATCGAAACGGTATCCTTTGTGTCCATGATGACTGTCATTGACTGTGTTCCTTTGATTAAGTTCCGTACATTGGCGATGTCGCAGTCCTGCCCTGTGATTATAGGAATGTTATCCGCAGTGTATCCTGCCTCAAGAAGTGCGTTTGTCACTCCTAAGGCCGTTGAGTCATTTGTGCAGTACACAGCATCAAGCCTTCTGTTTTTGGGACCGTATCCGTTTAGAACAATCATGTTTTTCATGCGCTTTTGTGCTTCTTCCGTTGACCATTCTGGAGTAGAGCACTGCTGTATTGATGTTTGTCCCGAGGGGCACACGATTATCCCCTTGTCGATGTATGGCTTTAAAACTTCCATGGCTCCGTCGAAGAATGTGTTGGCGCTGCTGTCCCTGTAGTCGCCGGCAAAGAATTCCATGAATATCGGATTTTTCTTTGAGTGCTTTTTGATGTTCAGACGGTCAAGGATGTATTCAGCCTGAACGATGCCAATCTTATACCTGTTGAATGTGATGTAGTAGCTGACAGCATCCGACTCCATGATCAGACGGTCGTGTGATATGACCGTGATTCCCTTTTCCTTTGCTGACTTGAGGACATCGGTAAGGGAATAAAAGTCAACCGGTGCAATCACAAGAACCCTGCAGTCTTTTTCAATCATCATTTTAATCTGACTGATTTGGGTATACACATCATTGTCTGCAAACGCAAGGTCAACCGTATAACCTGATTTTTCAAGCTGGGCCTTCATGTCCTGACCGTTCAGCTTCCACCGTTCTAGATTTTCTGTTGGCATGGAGATTCCGACCAGTTTACTTGTCTTGGAACCATTCCCCCCTGCACATGCAAAAAGTGTGACACATAAAAACAAACAGATAATCGCAAATACTTTTTTCATCTTTTTTCTCCTTTTGAAAAATCATATCATGTGTTTTTTACCCGTGTCAACCAAGCAAATTGAATTCTATCGGGTGTGACAATTCAAAACTTTCAACCTTCATTTCTCAGCTTTTATCTTAATCTGACATATTAAGTATAATTTAATAATTGTATACTTATTCAATTGAAACTGCATATAAATACAATCGGAGATGCACTAAATAAAGCGTAAATTGTGGTGATTCTATTTACAAGTACGCTAGATAAAGATGTAAAATAAATTAAAAATCGATTAAAATCTGTTGATACTTTTCACTAAATGAGTTATATTCTCTAATATAAACAGGTTGAAAAATCTGCTTATGGTCGCCGCAACCAGCGGCCGGAAAACTAACTATTGTTTATATACAACTATATTTTAAGGGGTTCAAGATGATCGAACGAGAAGAATGGAAAGGCTTCAAAACAGGTCGCCTTTGGCAGGACGAAGTAAACGTCCGTGAATTCATACAGCTGAATTATACACCGTTTGACGGTGATTCAAGCTTCCTTGCTGGTCCAACAGATGTAACCAACAAGTTGTTTGCTGAGTTGCAGCGTCTTCAGAAAGAAGAGCACAACAAGAAGTCTGTGGGACTTGATGGAAAGGAGCGTTCTGGAGTTCTTGACCTTGACACAGACATTGTTACTGGAATTACATCACACAAGCCTGGCTACATCTGCGAGGATGGAAAGAACCTTGAGCAGGTAGTTGGTCTCCAGACAGACAAGCCTCTTAAGAGGGCATTCATGCCGTTTGGTGGAATCCGCATGGCAGAACAGAGCTGTGAGATGTACGGTTACAAGCCAAATGCCGAACTGCACAAGATTTTCACAGAATATCACAAGACACACTCAGACGCAGTATTCCAGGTATACTCACCGGAAATCCGCAAGGCACGTTCAGCTCACATTTTGACTGGTTTGCCGGATACATATGGACGCGGACGCATTGTTGGTGACTACCGCCGCATCGCACTTTACGGTATCGACTTCCTTATCGAACAGAAGCAGAAGGATTTTGCAAACATCGGTGATGGTACAATGACTGATGATGTAATCCGCCTCCGTGAAGAAGTTGCAGAGCAGATCAAGGCTCTTGGTCAGATGAAGGAAATGGCCGCATCATACGGATTCGACATCTCTAAGCCTGCAAAGAACGCCAAGGAAGCATTCCAGTGGCTTTACTTCGGTTATCTCGCCGCAATCAAGACACAGAACGGTGCAGCCATGTCTGTAGGCCGTATCGCAACATTCCTTGACATTTACATCGAACGCGACATCAAGAACGGCATCCTTACAGAATCACAGGCACAGGAACTTGTTGACCACATCGTCATGAAGTTCCGCATGGTTCGCTTTGCACGTATCGAAAGCTATAACCAGCTCTTCTCCGGTGACCCGATTTGGGCAACACTTGAAGTAGCAGGCCTTGGACAGGACGGACGCTCAATGGTAACAAAGAACGACTTCCGCTTCCTCCACACCCTGGAGAACATGGGACCATCACCAGAACCTAACATCACAGTCCTTTACTCAAAGAGACTTCCAAAGAACTTCCGCAACTATGCCGCAAAGATTTCAATCGATACATCTTCAATCCAGTACGAGAACGACGACATCATGCGCCCTGTTTGGGGTGATGACTATTCTATCTGCTGCTGCGTTTCTGCAACACAGACTGGAAAAGAGATGCAGTTCTTCGGAGCACGTGCAAACCTTGCAAAGGCACTTCTCTACGCCATCAACGGCGGTAAGGATGAAGAGGCAGGACTTACACCAGGTGTTCAGGTTGGACCGGAAATGGCACCAATCACAAGCGAATACCTTGACTACAACGAGGTAATGCACAAGTACGACATCATGCTTGAATGGCTTGCAGGTCTGTATGTAAATACACTCAACGCAATCCACTACATGCACGACAAATATTACTATGAGGCTGCAGAGCTTGCCCTTATCGACACTGATGTACGCCGCACATTTGCTACAGGTATCGCAGGATTCAGCCATGTTGTTGATTCACTTTCTGCAATCAAGTATGCAAAGGTTAAGGTTCTTCGCCGCGACATCGACATCACAGACAAGAAGGGCAAAAAGATCTTTGCTCCTAACATGGCATACGACTTCCAGATTGAAGGTGACTTCCCACGCTACGGACAGGATGACGACCGTGCAGACGAAATCGCTAAGTGGCTCCTCAAGACATTCATCGGAAAGATCAAGAAGCACCACACATACCGCAACGCAGAGCCTACAACCTCCATTCTTACAATTACATCAAACGTTGTTTACGGAAAGGCAACAGGTGCCCTTCCAAACGGACGCAAGGCACACGAGCCATTCTCACCTGGAGCAAACCCATCATACGGTGCAGAAACAAAGGGTCTCGTAAAGTCCCTTAACTCTGTTGCAAAGGTTCCATACGAATACTCACTCGACGGTATCTCAAACACTCAGACAATCAACCCGGATGCTTTGGGACACGATGAATCAGAGCGCGTAGAAAACCTTGTAAACGTAATGGACGGATACTTCGATCGTGGCGCACACCACTTGAACGTAAACGTATTCGGCGTAGAAAAGCTCAAGGACTGCCAGGCTCACCCTGAAAAGCCGGAATATGCAAACTTCACAGTTCGCGTTTCAGGTTATGCAGTTCGCTTCATCAACCTTACAAAGGAACAGCAGGACGACGTCATCGCACGTACATGCCACGCATCCCTGTAATTAAGGTTACCTGAATGACAATTAACCCCCGTCGGTTTGTTCTGGCGGGGGATTTTTTTTGTGATTGTGATGAAAATTTTGAATTTATTGCTATAAGTCTTCTATAAAAATACAAGATAAAAGGTACCCGGGCTCCATCCGTGCAAGTCTTTTTCAGGTAGGAAAAGCTACGCATGCTTGGAATCTTATACGGATACGCCTAAGACCCTTGAATTATTTGCAAATTATGGTAATATAGAGATATAGGTTTTTCAGCGGATTTTTTATTACGGATAAAAATACAAGATAAGAATATTATGCTGGATATGGAGAAGAATTGTTATGTGGACGCCCGCACTGGGGTGCTTGGAGAAAAAATGAAAAGAATAATTATTAGTTTATTATTTTTAATAATATGTTTTAATGGATGGTCA
>JAEEIU010000046.1 GCA_016281495.1 Treponema sp.
GACTATGACTGCGTTTCACGTTTCTTTGTACCTGAACTAAGTATTCCTGAGGATCCGGTCACAGGTTCTGTTCACTGTATGATAACACCGTATTGGACAGAGCGGCTTGGCAAAAGCAGTATCAAAGCGTACCAGGCATCAAAACGTGGAGGCGAGCTGATCTGCGAGTTAAGAGAAAACAGGGTGATTATTTCAGGAAAAGTTGTAGTTTTCGCTGTTAGCGAACTTATGATGTGATTAGAAAATGGAATTATAGCGATAAATTCGAGTTTGTTGGGTAGAAACACTTTTGAAAAAAGAAATAAGCTGGTAGAAATGGGTGAAAACAAATGGATATAAGAGCAAGTATAGAGAACATCAGGCTGTATTGGATTTTGTTTCTCCGTTCAAGATTATAGACTTCAAGCCAAATGATGCAGAAAATTTTGGATTGATCAGAGCATATCTTGAAAAGAAAGGAATTCCTATTGGGCCATATGATATGAAAATTGCGGCACAGGCCATGACAAACGATTTGATTGTGGTTACGAACAATGTCGGAGAATTTGAAAGAGTTCCCTGGATAAAAGTAGAAGATTGGACTAAGGAGTAAAGGGGGACCTAACACCGCTTCGTAGCAGGCATCAGGTCACCCCAACTTTGACACCTGGGAGAGGAAAAATGGTAGATAAAATACAGATGGTCGGTTGTGCTTTCCTTCCAATTGACAGGGAAAGAAAACAAGTATTAATTTCAAAAAGAAGCATGAAGAAAAAATACTTTCCCGGACTATGGGAAGTGATAGGTGGGAACCTCGAATTTGGAGAGGATTTCAAGGATTGCATAATTCGAGAAGTTAAGGAAGAAATAAATTGCAGAATAAAGGACCTAAAGCATTTGCATTCAAGGGCAATGTATTTAAACGATCTGATGTATATTACTATCGCATATTACGGAGAATTGCTTGATAAGCCAGTATTCAATAAGGACGAAATATCAGAAATAAAATGGATTGGCAAAGAAGAATTAACAGACTTTGATTTCTGTCCAGGTGATGTTGAATTATTAAAGCTGGCTTTTGCAAAACTTTATGAAGAAAGCTAAAAGGTAGGAATAATAATGGAAAAAGGTTTGACAGGTAATCAACTTAAAGTAATTGCCATACTTTCCATGACATTGGATCATGTAATATGCGTGCTCTTCCCGAACTACCCGACAGACTGGTGGATAATTTTGCTTCACATACTTGGCAGGCTGGCCGCTCCTATTTTCTGGTATATGGTTGCAGAAGGATATCATTACACGCATAATCTAAAGAAATATCTTTTAAGACTATTTATCTTTTCTGTAATCGGGCATTTTGCATATAATTTTGCATTTGGAATTCCATTCATTCCCTTTAAGACAGGCTGTTTCAATCAAACAAGCGTAATATGGCCTCTGTTTCTCGGGGTTTTAGGCTTGTCAATTTCTGATTCACAAAAGTTAAAGCAGTGGCAGAAAACAATATTGATATTTGTACTTGCGGCATTGGCTTTTCCTTCAGACTGGTCCAGTCCTGCTTTTCTTGTCATCTTGTATTTTGGATGGAACCGCGGAAATTTCAAAAAACAGATGATTATGATGCTTTTGTGCATTGCGATGTATGCGACAGTTTATGCGATTTTTATCAATCCAATCTACGGAATAATTCAAATGGGCGTGGCATTGACAATTCCACTATTGAAAAATTATAATGGACAAAGAGGCTCTTTTAAAGGAATGAAATATTTCTTTTATTTCTATTATCCTTTTCATCTTGTCATCTGTGGATTCATCAGGATAATTGCAAATGGGGATATTGGAGTCATGATTGGTGGGTAAAATAAATAACATCTTTTGTTTCTACCTAATTAAAAGATTTGGAGTTAAGAAATGATTGATAAAGATTTCTTTTTAAGTCATTGGAAAAATCCTTGGCTCGATTATGAAATACTAAATAAAGGAACCAAACTAAACAATGACGAAAGGGAAACCTTAAATTTGATGAAAGAAATAATACATGTTTCTTATGAATGGCTTATTTCCCATGAAACTCCAATCAGCTTAAGTGAAGAAAAACAACAAGAATTAAAAGAATTACTTAAAAACATTCAAGGTTATGAAGATTATATGTTTAAAAATGCCATTAACTATACCGGTTGGTTTGGATGGCATGAAGGATATGTAAAGTAGTATTTGGGAAACTGCTGAGACGTCAGCCCACTAGCCTGAATGGCATCACACAAGAGTAGATTTTTCGCTAGAATCGTACTATCATGTAAAAACAAGGAAATGAGTTAAATCCTAAAGCCTTACTGTCTTAATATTTTCTTCCCGGCAATTTTTTACCGCGATTTGAAAGGCGTCTTCGTAAACCAACTCACCGGGAATCTCTTCTGCCTCTGACCTGTACAAATCCAAATGGTATTTTTCAGCCATCTTTAAATAAAATGTCATCTGCCTGAAAATGTCATTGCCTTTTTCGTTGTCCTTAAACCATGTTACCGCCTTGTCAGGATTCCCTTTTTCATAATAGGGAGGAAGTGGCAGCACTTTTTCAAAGTATTCCCGATTTTTCCAGTATTCCTTTATCTCATCTTCATTCATAGTTTTTGATTCAACGAGTTTAAAAATTGCCGTAAAGATTCCCCTTGGCTGCTGGGTAATATATGCGATGTCTTTTGTGTGGATTCTATAGTATTTCATCTTCACTTTCCTCAAATTCAATTTTTTTTTGCTTGATAAAATCACTTTCCATAAAATTAGCCTACGACATATCTCGAACCATGTCAAGCGCCATTTTACATATAGTCCACTTGTCTTTAAAAAAATCATATCCTTATCAATTTATAGAAAGCCTCTATTTCCTGATTCACCTGAGCCACGGCTTTTTCAACTGCCCTTGTGCTAGCCGTTTTTCCGAATACATGTTCATTATAGGCGTTGAATATTATCGAACAATAAATCTTTGAATAATTTTCCTGTCCCGCTGCCTTCACAATTCTTTTCTGGACCATCAGCTTAAATACTTTGTCACATTGTTCAAGTGGCATGTCATAAACAAGTTTTCTGTAAATCCTGTATGCCTTGGCATCGGACAAACGCTCTATTGTCAGCATTGAAATGAATTTTGAAACGTGGGAATTGCAGAAATAATCTTTAAGGAAAGATACCGAAACCATTTTCATTTCTTCCATGCCCACACTAGTTATCATAGCGAATGCCTGGTCAAAAGAAGACCTCATGCTTTCTATTAGGTCAAGAATCCTTTGATACAGTGCGTCAAGCAATGCCTGCTTGTTCTTGAAATGATAATAGAGAGCGCTTTCCTTAAGTTTCAGTTTTCCGCAGATGTCCCGGACAGAAACCGCTTTGTAGCCTCTTTTTGAAAACATATCCAGGGCAACGTTCAGCATGTTTTCTCTGTTGTTCATCATTTATCCTTTATTTGAAAAAATCAATAATGGCGGAGTTAACTTCATGGGCCGCCTCGTGGTTTATGCCGTGGCCCGCGTCTTCAATCCACAAGACGTTCATCTTGTAATCATTCAAAACTTTTTTTCCACCCAGAATCATAAAGGGGTCTTTTTCACCTTCTATGTAAAGGCATTTGTCACGGATCCTTTCTATCTCTTCCTTTTGGAAACCCTTAACCTTGTGGTTCATCATGGCCTTTCTGTTAAAGCCCGTCATTAAATACTTGAAGTGCTTAAAAACAGCATCATTTTCTGTAAAGACTTTATAATTTGAACCTGTAATCTTTTTGATAAGCTTTACAACATTTTTATCGGACGGAAAAAGGGCTTCCGGGAAAAAGATTTTTATCATTGCAAGCATAGAGCCTTTCTTGCCAAAAACTGGAAGAGCGCCCGCCATGCATATTCCCCTTATAACTCTGTCCGGCTTTTCCATCATAAAGCTTTGAGTAAGATAGGCCCCGTTTGAAATTCCCGCCATATAGACCTTTGAAAGATTCAACTTGTCAAGCGTTTCCTCTATCCAGACGGCATCGTCAAAATCTTTGTCATATCCTGAGTTTGGAATGCTTAGGCCCGGACCGCCGATTGTGTCAACCGCATAGCACCGGAAATATTTTCCCAATTCACCGGCATTATATATCCACATCAGGGCAGAGTCATCCCCTACACCATGAAACAAAACAAGTGGAGGCGCATCTTCATTTCCAAAAACATTGATGTGAGTGATTCCATACCTTCCTTCTAAATCAACAGGACTAACCGGAATATCCCACATTTTTACCAGTTGGGAGTAAGTTTCCTTAATCAAGGCCTCGCTTTTTCTTGAATTATAAACTTTCATGGGCTGTTTTCTCCTTTTACTTAACGCTCGTTAAGTATATGTTAAAGCAATGTTTTTTAATTGTCAATTGTTTTTTTCATTAAGACTGCAAGTTGTAAAATCCGGCATAGAATTGATTATTCTTATTATAAGCAGAGGTATTGAACTATAAAATGTCTTGTGTTATCCTAAAGCAGGAGGTCCTGAATGAAAGCAGTGAAAGCTCACCTTTTTTTTATAGTCTCAATCCTCATCCTTTTTTCCGGATGCAAGGGAAAGGATAAAGTTGAAGAACCCAACTCCAGTTCCGAGGCCATGGCAACAGTAAATTCGGAAATCACATACAGCAATATACCTGACAGTTTCCCGTCCGACTGGCAAAGTGACGACAAAATGATTAAGTTTTACATTGGCTCTAAAGACAAAAGCGGTATGACTGCCAACTACCAGCTTTTCTGCGGAAACGGAAGGGCTTTTGCAAGCGGACTTTTAAGACATTCTTACGGAGGAATAGATGAAGATGGAAATGTCCGCCATCAGTTCATCCTGCTTGAATCCCCTGATGAAGACAAAATTGATTTTTCTGCATCCGACGGTCCTGATGAAAAAAAGCAGGCCATACTGGACTATCTCTTCCCCGACGGAAAGGACTGTATGATTGAATACATGCCTGACTATATGAACCTGGACAATAAGGGTGCCTTTGTCTACAAGGACTCTGCCTTTTACTTAAGAGCGTACACACAGGACCTTGCTGAATTTTCCGACACCATTATTGAAGGACTTCCCGCAACCTACCTTGGGAGAAAATTGTACACGCCCAAGGACAGGACTTGCGTTTATTCCAGGCCGGATGTAACGAGCGAAAAAATACCGGTCAAAAACATGAGCTGGCAGGCCTACTCCAAAGACAAAAAAGTCAGGCGGCTTTATGATGATGGAACCCAACTTTTTGACTGGTACAGAGGAATTGAAATCACGGTGCTGGGAAGAACCAAGGATTTCTATAAGGTTAACGGAAAGGAAAACAACTGGTATTATGTTGAAAAATATTCAAATCACGGCTGGGTTTTCGGAGGCGACATAGAGCCTTGGGACAATTCACTGACGGATGAATACGGAAATTCTATCATTGAAAATGGAGTCAAGGACGGACTGATCGAGCTTAGCGAGGTTGACTATTCATCCATCCCCGACGACCTGGCTGAAATCACTTTGGGTGAGGACGACGGTTCTGCAATCTACTACAACGACGATGTTATTTATCTTGCCTACCCCTACTACTGCAATGCCTTTGCAAAATATGACAGGAGCAGAATGGCCTACGACAAAGACGGATTCATGAAATTCAAGTACGGGCCCGGCGAAAACGACAGCTATCTTTTTATCATGGGAGGCCAGATAAACCAGCGTTTTACAAACTTTAAGAATGACGGTGCCTTAAGCTACAGGGATGAAGAGGACGATGACCTTATGAGGTACCACAGCTATTACTTTAAGTCCATTTCGGCAAGCTCATCCTATTCTGAAACTCTTGGAGGAAGAAAAGTCGTCTATGAGCCTGAGAACCTTGAGAAGTGCTTTGAGATTGGCTGCAAGTGCCATCCCTACTGGTGGAACTACTCGCACATTCCCTGGGTTGAAGGAGCCGAGGGGAACGGAATCGGAGAATCAATCACGGTTGAGTTTACTGAGGATATGGCTGGCATGTCTGTCTTAAACGGATATACCGACATCAACAAGCTCAAGCTCTACAAGGAAAATTCCAGGCTCAAGGAAGTGCGGATGGACGACCTTGTTAACGGAGATTCCTGGACGGTTAGTTTCGACGACAAGGTTTACTTCAACTACATAACCTTCCCCAAAAAGACGACCAAAATCAAGATGACCATAAAGAGCGTCTATGATGGAACCAAGTATTCCGACACCTGTGTCTCCGCAATCATCCCTAGCCCGACTAATCCAGTGGCCGCGAATTCAGATGATGACAAGCAATACAGAAAGCAAGTCTACGAGGATTTCAAGAGGGTCATGAGGGACTGCGATTTAGTTACGGCGGAGGAGCTGGTTAAAAGGCTTATGGAAGATTGATTAATAATAATCTAAATGAAAACAATAGATTTTAGCGAGGTTGAATATGAATAACAGAAAAAGCGGTGTTTTGCTGCACTTGACGTCCCTCCCGGGAAAAGAAGGAATCGGAACATTGGGAAAAGAGGCCTATTCTTTTGCGGACTGGCTTCACAGGGGAAATCAGACCTTATGGCAGGTTCTTCCACTTGGTCCCACAGGCTACGGAGACAGTCCCTATGCGAGTTTTTCCACATTTGCGGGAAATCCCCTTTTGATTGATTTGGATGACCTTGTTGAACGGGGATGGGCAAAGGCTGAGGACGTCGTGGTTGCCGATTACATCAAGGAAGAAGGTCCGGTTGATTTTGGCTCCGTCGTATGGTGGAAGACTCCTGTTTTATATTCATGCGCATCATACTTCCTCCGAAACGTAAAGCGCAAGGATTATCTTCGCTACGAGAAATTCAAAGAAGACAACAAAAAGTGGCTGGACAGCTTTGCAAGCTTTATGAGCATCAAGCGTTTTTACGACGCAAAGGCCCAGGAAGAAAAAGTTGAGGGACCTGCAAGCACATGGAACAGATACTGGCCCAAGGACCTGGCATCCCACAAAGAGGAGGCTGTGGAAAAATGGAACCGTGACCATGAGGAAGAAATTGAAGAGATTAAGGCCATTCAGTTTTTCTTTAGGGAACAGTGGAGCGCCTTAAAAAAATACGTCAACTCCCTGGGCATACAGATCATAGGAGACATACCGATTTTCGTCGCATCTGATTCCGCAGACCTGTGGTCAAACCAAAGCCTCTTCCAGTTTGACAGAAAGAAACTTGAGCAGAAAACATGCGCCGGCGTTCCACCGGATTACTTCAGCGAGACAGGCCAGCTCTGGGGGAATCCCCTCTACGACTGGACCGCCATGAAGGCTGACGGTTACCTCTGGTGGATGGAAAGAATCAAAAACATGCTTACCCTTGTGGACATAGTGCGAATCGACCATTTCCGCGGCTTTGATGAATACTGGCAGATTCCCTTTGGCGCTGAAAATGCTATCGGCGGTGAATGGAAAAAAGGTCCCGGCAAAGCACTGTTTGACACAATAAAAAAGGAACTGGGAAAACTCCCCATCATCGCAGAAGACCTTGGAGTTCTTACCCCAACCGTAGAAAAGCTCCGTGATACAGTCGGCTTCCCCGGAATGAAAATACTCCAGTTTGCATTTGACGGAAACGAATGGTCAGAAGGAAGCGCAGACAACGCATACCTCCCCCACAACATATCAAACCCCAACTCCGTCATTTACACTGGAACCCACGACAACGACACAAGCATGGGCTGGCTTGAAAAAGGCGGAGACGGACTCAAGAGAAACCTCTGCAACTACTTTAACCTCTACGAAGACATCGACAACATGACTGTGGCACATACACTCATACGTGCGGCATTCGCTTCTACGGCGGACATTTGCATTGTTCCGCTGCAGGATGTCTACAGTCTGGGAAGTGACGCAAGGATGAACACACCTTCAACTGCGGCCGGCAACTGGAGCTGGAGGATGCCATACGGTCTCACGGACGAACGCGGTGCCTCAGAACTGGCATGGTATTCCAAATTGTACAGAAGGAATTAGAGGAGTTAAAATAGTTTGTTCATTATGCTTGTCCTAAGTAACATTCTCGACTTGATTCGAAATTTATGCACAAAAAAAACATGTCATAGATGCCGTTTCAAGTCGTGAATGACAATTTGTTTTTGTCAGGTACTTACGATTTACACCTATTTTTTAAGGCTTTAAAAATCCTCCGAAACACCATCCGACTGTTCCGTCCGGGATCCGCTTTGAATCCCTGTCTTTACCGCCAGGAAGAACCTCTACCTGGACCCAATTTGATGTTATTCCTTCGCTTACATCCTCTTTTCCTATCTTGATTACCTTTACCGTAGTGTCTTTACTCATAGTTGTAATTACAGAACTATCGGCACTTTCACTTGCACGAAGCCTTAAGTTGCTGTCACAACGCAGGACAGAGCCAACTACAATACCATGACTTTCTTGCGGAATATCAGTGATAACGTCATTTTCCTCATTTTCTACCGTTTCATCATCATCGAGGAAAGCTGACCAGTCAATGTCATTAAGAGCATCTAAATAAGAAGAATCCATTAATTCATTCCAATCATCATCTGACAAAACTGATTCAGTTTTTTTAGTTTCAAACGGTAATCCCTTATTTGCAACATAAATCACAGCCGCTACCACACCTGCCAAAGCAACGGCCCCTATACCTATGCCAATGAAAAGCTTTTTCTTCTTGGGCGGAACTTTTCCTTCTTCATTTTCTTTTACATCACTAACCTTGGTATTTGCTTCATTGACTTGAGTTTCTTTTGGAACTTCACTTGATACAGGTTCTGCTTTGGGAGAATAATCTTTCGTTACATCGACACCTAGTGACTTGCCGCAATTCACACACATAGATGAAACTTCAGAAGAAACCTCTGTATAGCAGTATGGACAACAGTAACTTCCGGGATTATCCGTTTTCTCCGCAAAGATTCGTGAAGGAACTGATGCAAACTGATATCCATCCTTAAGGGAAATCGAGTTTATTTTCTCTTCCCGCTGGTTTTCTGTCTTTGCACTATATGCATTCATATTCTCAGGAATTACTTTTCCAGAATTGAGCCCGCCATTTTCAAGTTGTTTCTTTATTGAATAAATGTCGATATGAAGCTGATAATAAGTTGACAAATATCCATAATGATTTATGCAGTGTTTCCTTGCAAGTACATTAAAGAGAATCACAAAAATGGCCTCTCCAACAACACCTGCAAGAATAGTTATGATAATATTATCAGACAACAAGAAGACAGGTATAATTCCAGCAGCAAAACCTATGACTGCTCCAATTACACGATAAAACCATACAGTTCTGGATATGGAAGAATTCAACCCAGTTCCAAGTTTGACCAGATATTGATCTCCATATTTCGTGCTCTTTTCATCAACAGGTGATACTGTTTCTTTGCAGACAGAATATTTTACTATCGAAGCATTATTGATCATATCCAGGAAAGCAAGTGTTTTACCAAAATGCTTAACACAATATACATTAACAATTAGGGCTGCAACAATAAAGGCAATCAGTATACAAGGAATAAATGGGGAAAGGAATTTTAAAATCGTAGAAATGATACCTTTGAATTTAAAGATTCCTATAGAGAAGAACAAGATAGACACACACAGACCAAGTCCAGCTCCAATTTTTAGAGCTAAACTAGTAGCAAGATCTTCAAGTCTTTTTATTTTTGTTTCAATCTCACTATTTGCCAATGATACAAACTTATTCCGGCAATATTCCGCATCTATCATTTTCATAGTGAATACTTGAATAACAATTCCTATACCGACTGATACCACAAAACTGATTATTATGACAATTAGATTATCCATTAAGCACCTTCCTATTCCTCATATTTCACTGATATCTTTTCCAAAGGAATTTCAAGTTCAGGCATGTTTTTAATGAAAGCCCTTTCATTACCTGTTGTTGCAAAAGTATCATCTGCTTTGTTATAATTACCATATTCAAGGTACACTTTAAGTAAATTGATTTTTGCGGTACCATTATCGATTTTCTCCATCATACTTTGAGAAATACCTTCAAAAGATATTACCAACTCTGGTTTTGAAGACATTTCATAATAAACTCCTGAAATATAATTGTACTCCACAAGTCCCCACTTTCCTCTCATTAGTAATCTTTTAGGCTTTACAAGTTCTTTTCCGTTATTATCAATGATGTTGAATGATAAGTCATATAAAGAATATCTTAATAACGCAAGTTTACCATTTGTTTCAACTAATTTTACACATCCGTCGTCACAATAGAATGCATTGTATATCGCAGTAGAAGATTTTTTACCAATACCATTTTCCATGACGTTTATTGTCTGAGGATAGTTTTTTCCATTTCTCATTATAGGGTTTTCTAAAACTCTTGCATCATATTCTGTATAGAAAATATCCGTGACACTCGTGCGATATACAGCAACACCATCTACTAAATTAGCTTTTGAATTCAAACCTGACACAGAGATTTCCGGCCAATATGATGGAACAGGAAGATCCTTCCAATCATTCTTATAAGCTTTTGTATAACCAGCGTCAATAACTTCGATTACGTTTTTATATCTTTCAGATTCAGAATACTTTATCTCAGCTGTATATGTGGCGGTCTTTTTGGCATAGTCAAGTGCTCCTTTCTTAAGCTTTCCAATAGTAAAGGCATAGCGGCCATATTCGGTTCCGAATTTCTCTGCATTAATTAAGAGATTTTTCCATTCATCATGCAGGACAAAATCATTAAACTTACCTTTACCAGGATTTCCATTTTTGATTGTTTCAGCCAATTCTGTATAATAGCCCTTAGCTTCCTCTTTTACTGATGAATCAAGATCTAATAATGTAATCTCATAGTAGGCATTAAGGGCATATGCCCACTGTTTTTTCTGCTCATAAGCTTTAGCTTTTTCCAACAAGGGTTTTATCATCTCCTTGTTTTTAGCAAGTTCTATTTCCTTACGCTCTTTTTCAACTTCAGCATTGGTTTTCTTACCTAAGCCCGCTTTTTCATTTGCCTCTCTTTCCAGCTCAACCTGTTTATTTGAAATAGTTCCTAACCCTGCTTTTTCGTTTGCCTTTCGTTCTTTTTCTACCTCGGCATTAGTCACTTTCCCCAGACCCGCTGCTTCATTCTTACTGCGTTCAGTCTCTACCTCTGCGTTTGTGAGTTTTCCCAATCCTGCCTTTTCGTTTGCGGCACGCTCTGCTCTTAAGATTTCCGCATTGGTAACTTTACCACGGCCTGCAGCTTCATTTTGTTTTCTTTCATTTTCAACCTCTGCATCGGTAAGCCTGCCGTATCCTTTCTTTTCATTTGCTGAACGTTCTGCATCAAACAATTCCTTTTCCAATGTGAGGAATTTTGATTTTGATTCAATACTGATTGTAGTATCTCTTGAAATACTGACAGCAGAAGCTATTGAAGAGAACAGAGCATCCACAAGATCACCAGAGCTTGATTTCTGAGGTTCCCATACAATCGAATCAATTACGACTGTAGAATTTGAGTTGAAGAATGACATATACTTTTTCTTTATTACCGTGGAATCATCAAAAAGAATTTTTGAAAGCGACTCCAGATTACTTTCATTTCTTATTTTTGATCCAACGGGAATTATAATGTAAAAAGATTCTGATTTATGCTTCTTATACAGTTTTTCAAATTCCTTCATCGAGTTGAATTCTTCTTTCTGCTGCTTGTACAGAGGATCTTTTGTTTTTTTAGTAAAATTATTCCAGTTGTTAAAATCATAATTATTGTACTGAACATTCAGGAATGCTACAGTATTTGGCTTTACTACTGAAATCTTATCAAAAACATATGCTTTCCCATCATATTTAAAATCAATTTGAAAATCATCTTTATAGTAGCCACCTCTAGAATCAAATCCTATGTTGAGCCCCTCGCTCATAGGTGGATTTAAAGGATTAACAGAGACACCAAAACACTCAAAGATTTTATAAAAGTCAGCTGTACTACCATCCACGGTTGTAAAGACAGCAAAAGGAGATCCTGCTTTTACAAGGACTTGAGCATTATTCTTCTTGTACTTTTTGCAGAGATTCTGCAGTTCCTTTAGAGAAGAAAAGTCCGATTCAACGAAATCCTTTTCATTCCCATTGTTCTTCTTGTCGAATGTCACTGTATCGGCAAACACAGCCACAGAAGCAACCACCATTGCACAGAATGCGATGATGAGTGAAATAATTTTCTTTTTCATGTTAACCATCCTTATAAAAGAGTTTATATGTTTATTCTACTACCGCACTATGTCATTTCATGCAACACTAAGAAAGAAAATTAAAAATAATTCAAAAAGCCAAGTGAATTTTGAAAAAAACTTTCAATAGCATTTCAATAAATGTGTTATTACACATATTATAAATCCAATAACACATAAAGTCAACTTTCAATTACACACTTTTTGTATTCTTGAATATTATGAAAGAAAAGAACAAATTATTCCGGGAAAGACTTTTAGACGAGTTGAATTATCAGGGCCTGTCAAAAATTGATTTTGCAGAGCGGATTGGTATCAGTATAAACACACTCAATATGTATCTTTACCGAGGATCAATTCCTGCTGCGGATGTTGCGGTAAAAATGGCAGCCGCCTTAAACACCACAACCGAATATTTAATAACAGGAAAAGATTTATCCACACCATCTTCTCAATCTGGCACAAAAGATGACTGGCAAAAGAAAGAAATCATACGCATCATCAATTCTCTGTCATCTTCCCAACTTAAGAGTTTTCTTGACATCGCTCGTGCATATAAAACCGGGGTTATATCAGATACTTAAACTAGTTACATCAGTCTTTTTGAAGAAATGGAAGCCAAGTGATTTTTTTCATCTTCCTCGCCGACTTGACCCATCGCTACCATTTCCTTAATCGTACTAACCGCTTACCATATAGCAACGAGCCCGCTTGTGGGGGACAAGCGGGCTGCAAGTCGGCGGTGCTTGCTCCCTTGGGTCGCAACCACTAAAGCATGTAATCGTTTACTCTGTAGGCCTTTTCTTAAACGATTTACTCTCTAAGATGGCCTGTCCCTCGCCAACTTGACCCATCGTAATCTTTTCCTTAATTGTGCTGATTGTTCACTGTATAGTAATGAGGCCTCCTGCACGGGGGCAGGAGGCCTGCAAGTTGGAGGAGACTGCTCCCTTGGTCGCAGCCTCTTTTAATTGTAATCTTTTACTCGGTTGGTCTCTTTTTGAAGGCCTTGCTCTCTACTATGGCCTGACCTTCGCCAACTTGCTGCTCCATCATGGCCCTAACCTTAAGTGGAAGGCCGAACAGTGTGATGAAGCCCTGGGCGTCTTTGTGGTCGTAGAGGTCGCCGGTCTTGAAGCTGGCTATGCTTTCGTTGTAGAGGCTGTATTTTGAGGCGCTTCCTGCTCCCCTGATTGCTCCCTTGCACAGCTTGACTTTTGCCCAGCCGGTTACTGTTTCTTCTGTCTTGTCTACAAATGCCATGCAGCTGTCAAAGAGTGTGGTAAACCATTTGCCGTCATAAATCAGCTCGGCAACCTTTACTGAAAGCTGCTGCTTGTAGTGGTATGTATCGCGGTCAAGGCATATGTGGTCCATCATCCTGTGCGCAAAGTACAGGATTGCTCCACCCGGGGTTTCGTAGACTCCGCGGCTCTTCATTCCGACGCAGCGGTTCTCGCAGATGTCTACAAGACCAACACCGTTTCTTCCGCCGATTTCATTCAGGGTTGTAAGGAGTTCAAGAGCTCCCATCTTCTTGTCGTTTACGGCAACCGGGATTCCCTTTACAAAGTCAATCTTTACATACTCGCCTTCATCAGGGGCTTCTTCCGGAACTGTGGTGTTCTTGAGCATGTGCTTGTACTGAGGCTCATTTTCCGTCTTCTCAAGTTCAAGACCCTCGTGGCTCAAGTGCCAGATGTTTTCGTCGCGGCTGTATGACTGGTCCTTCTTCATCGGAACTTCAAGTCCACGCTGTTCAAGATATGCGATTTCTGCCTCACGGCTGTCCATGTTCCACTTGTCATCCCTCCATGCGGCGATTACCTTGATGTCGGGTGCAAATGCCTTTATTGCAAGTTCAAAGCGAACCTGGTCGTTGCCCTTTCCTGTGGCACCGTGGCAGATTGCTACAGCCTTTTCCTGGCGTGCGTATTCAACAAGAATCTTTCCAATAAGAGGACGTGCGGTTGAAGTACCCAGAAGATATTCATCCTCATATACAGCATTTGCCTTAAGAGCAGGCCAGCAGTATTCGGTGATGTATTCCTCGCGGGCATCAACTACATAACATGCTGAGGCACCTGTCTTGAGGGCACGGGCCTTGATTGCTTCCCAGTCATCGCCCTGTCCAAGATCAATGCAGACAGCGATAACGTCGTAGTCATAGTTTTCCTTGAGCCACGGAATGATGACCGTAGTGTCAAGTCCTCCTGAATAAGCCAAAACAACCTTATCTTTTGCCATAAAAAAACCTCTTAAAAATGTAATTTTATGCATTCAATATAGCATTTTTAACATAAATATGCAATATCTTTCGTCAAAACTGTTTACAGAATGCATGATTTTTGCTAGAATTAGCCCATGATAGTTATGAAATTCGGCGGAAGTTCTGTGGCAAACGCAGAAAGAATCCGTCACGTCGCCTCGATAATTCAGGCATATAAGGAAAGCAGGCCCATTGTTGTATTAAGTGCCATGGGAGACACAACAGACCATCTTCTGGAAGCGGCAGATTTGGCCGTAAAGGGCAAAGTGGATATTGCCAAAATTGAGGACCTCCACTTTAAGACTGCAAAGGAACTTGACATTCAGGTTCCTGCGATTGCAGAGCTTCTTGATGAATTGAAAACCCTGCTCACCGGAATCAGCATGCTTCGTGAGCTTACAAAACGCACCAGGGACTACCTCGTTTCTTTTGGCGAGCGCATGTCGGTCCGCATGATGGCAGCCTACCTCAACAAGCTGGGCACCGAAGCAAGGCATTATGACGCCTGGGACATAGGCATGGTAAGCGACTCAAACTACATGTCGGCTGAGCTTTTGGATGAAGTATGGCAGGAAATTCCACGCCACTTGAACTCCTACAAAAACGGCACGGACAAGGCCATCCCCATCATCACCGGCTTTATCGCCAAGGACAAAAAGGGCATCATCACTACATTGGGACGGGGCGGTTCAGACTTGAGCGCAACAATGATCGGTTCGGCACTCGGAGCGGAAGAAATACAGACATGGAAGGACGTGGACGGAATCCTTACCGCAGATCCACGCATCGTAGCAGAGGCCCACACGGTACCGGAAGTTACATACGAGGAAGCACAGGAACTTGCAATGTTCGGCTCTCAGGTACTCCACCCAAGGAGCATGATTCCTTGCCGCAAGACAGGAACTCCAGTCCGTGTAAAGAACAGCTACAACATAAAGAGTCCGGGTTCAATAATCGTGGAAGAACACCACAGCGCCCGCCCTCAGGTTACTGCAATCACAACTGTAAAGAACGTAACGCTCATAGACATACAGTCAAGCCGAATGCTGGGAGCGTCAGGTTTCCTCGCACACATCTTCAACCAGTTCCTCAAGTGGGAAATCAGCATTGACGTAATCGCAACATCAGAGGTATCCGTATCCCTTACCGTAAACGGCAACAAGGATTTGGGAGGCCTTCTGGAAGACCTTGGCCGTGTAGCAGAAGTACGTGCGAAAAAGGGAAAGGCAATCGTCACAATCATTTGTGATGCAGGCCATTCAAGCAGCATTCTTGCGGACGTATTTGCATCACTCAAAAACGAAGGAATCAACGTGCAGATGATTTCCCAGGGTGCAAGCAAGGTGAACATAAGCATGCTTGTAGAAAATGCCGATGCAGACAGGACTGTAAAGATTTTACATTCAGCACTGTTCAAATAATCAAAAGAATTTCAAATTGAATTTTATGGGGGAAAACATGAAGATTGCTTTGGTCGGTTATGGAAAAATGGGACACATGCTGGAACAGACGGCATTGTCACTGGGACACACTGTTGTCGCAACAATTGATCCTTTTGCACCGGATGCAAAATACAAGGTTCCTCAGGACGATGACGGAACTGCCGTGGCAAAAGCCGTAAAGGAAAGCGGAGCGGAAGGCATAATCGAATTCACTTCTCCCGCCACAGTAATCCAGAACATCACTGCCCTTCTTCCCCTAAAGCTTCCGTTGGTTGTCGGTTCAACAGGCTGGAACGACAAAATTGATTATGTCACTGACCTTGCATCAAAGACTGGCGGAACAATAATGCACAGCGCAAACTTTTCTATCGGCGTAAACATGTTCTACAAGATTGTTGAGGAAGCCGCAAAGCTCGTGAACAATTTTGATGAATATGATGCCGCAGTATGGGAAATGCACCATAACCAGAAGGCAGACAGCCCCTCGGGAACTGCAATCGACATTGCAAAACGCGTACTGGAAGGCTTTAAGCGCAAGAATGAAATCGTCACGGATGCATTCCATTCAAAGCCACAACCAAACCAGCTGCACGTTTCTTCCACAAGATGCGGAACAGTCCCGGGCACACACACTGTTTACTTTGACAGCACAGCAGACACAATAGAGCTTACGCATACAGCCCGCAGCAGACAGGGATTTGCAAGCGGTGCCGTACACGCCCTGGAAAACTTGGATTCCCTCTTGAAAGACGGCAAGTTAAAACCGGGAAAACTCTACGGAATGAAGGACGTCTTCCCGGGAATGTTCTAGGCCAAAACAGCTTTCTTTGCATCCTCAACTGCATGAATGACCTTGTCGCACCATGCGTCAAAATCAGGGTCTTCCACCTGCAGTTCTGGATGTGCCATGATGTATTCAACAGTCATCCTTACGCTCTCAGGAAGCTTTTCGTTAAGGCCCACAGACATTATCAGCCAGTTTTTCAAATACTGCAAGTCATTTTTTTAGAGATTTGAATATCCCATCAGATAGCGGTCTATTTCTGCGGCACAGGCCCTTCCCTCGGCTATGGCCCAGACTACAAGCGATTGTCCGCGATGCATGTCTCCAGCCGTAAAAACCTTATCCACATTTGTTGCATAGCTTTCCGCACTGCCGGTAGCCACAGTACCCCTCTGTCCAAGCTCAACTGAAAATGCCTTTGCCGTATATTCCTCTGCTCCAAGGAATCCTGCCGCAATAAGTACAATGTCACACGGTATCTCTTTTTCGCTGCCTTCGATTTCCTTTAGGACGCGTTTTCCGTCAACATTTACAAATTCCACCTGCACGGTAGTCAGACCCGCTACATGACCGTCCTTTACGTGAACTTCCTTTATCGTAGTCTTGTAGACCCTTGGGTCTTTTTTAAAGACTTCAATTGATTCTTCCGCACCATAATCCACCTTAAGGATCTTGGGCCACTCAGGCCATGGATTGTCAGGAGATCTTTTTTCAGGTGGACATGCCATCATCTCCAGCTGGGTAACACTCTTGCATCCAAGACGGATTGCAGTACCGGTACAGTCGTTTCCTGTATCACCTCCGCCAAGGATCACAACATCCTTACCCTTTACGTCTACAAATTTCTTATCCTTTAATTCTGAATCCAAAAGGCTTTTTGTAACCGAAGAAAGCCAGTCAACGGCAAACATCACACCTTCGGCATCAGAACCTTTTGCAGCAAGAGGTCTGGCTTTTTTTGCCCCACAGCACAGTGCAACAGCATCGTATTCCTCAAGAATTTTTTCCGCCTTTACATTACGGCCAATGTCTGCGTTTACGACGAATTCAACCCCCTCCGCCTTCATAAGGTTTACACGACGCTCAACGATTTTCTTATTCAGCTTCATGTTTGGAATTCCGTACATCAAAAGGCCACCGATTCTGTCAGACCTTTCGTAGACTGTAACCGAATGTCCACGCCTGTTCAAAAGATCCGCCACCGCAAGCCCCGAAGGACCAGAACCAATCACGGCAACTTTTTTCCCGCTGCGCACTTCCGGAATCTGGGGTTTCATGTATCCGCTTTCAAATGCCTTTTCAATTATGTAAAGTTCATTGTCATGAATTGTAACGGCTTCCTGAATGTCTCCTCCGTTTCCACAGTTGCATGCCTTCTCGCACAATGCAGGACAAACCCTTCCCGTAAACTCAGGAAAACTTGAAGTCTTTAACAGCCTCCATGCCGCCATGTCAAACTGTCCCTTGTACAATGCATCATTCCATTCCGGTATGTAATTGTGAAGGGGACATCCTGTTACCATGCCCTTTAACCTTATTGCGCTCTGACACATCGGCACACCGCAGTTCATGCACCTTGCGGCCTGACATTTTCTTTCCTCATTATTCAGATATGTGTGGAACTCCTCAAAGTTCTTTATCCTTTTCTCTGGAGGAACATCTCCGTTTGTTTTTCTTGCATACTCCAAAAAACCTTCTGCCATTGCCATAATCATGCTCCTTTCTGAGTTATAGTCTTGAATGCTTCCATAACAGCATCTTGATAGCTGTATCCCTTTTCTTCACAGCGACTGATTTCGTTCAGCATGCGCTTGTAATCCTTTGGAATAATTTTCTTGAAGTTAGGAATATATTCATCAAAACTGTCCAGAATCTTTTTTGCCAATGCAGAACCTGTCTCATCATAATGCTTTTGAATCAGCTTTAACAGTTCATTTTTGTCGTATGAAGTTTCAATTTCTTCAACCAGAACAAGCTGGCTGTTTATTTTCTTGTAAAGGTCATGATGAGTATCAAGAACATATGCAATACCGCCGCTCATACCCGCCGCAAGGTTCCTTCCTGTACGGCCAAGGATTACAGCTATACCGCCTGTCATGTATTCAAGTCCGTGGTCACCGCAGCCTTCTACAACCGCAGTCGCTCCTGAATTACGCACACAGAAGCGTTCACCTGCAATACCGCTGATGTATGCCTGTCCGCCTGTTGCACCAAAGAGCGCTACGTTTCCGATGATGATGTTCTTATCCGCCTCAAGCTTACTGTTCTCCGGAGGAAGCACGACAAGCTTTCCGCCTGAAAGACCTTTTCCGAAATAATCGTTTGAATCTCCATGCAGCTTCAATGTAAGCCCCTTGGGAATAAAAGCTCCAAATGACTGACCACCACCACCAGTGCAGTTTACCACAAAACTGTCGTCTTCCAGTTTACCCGAATATTTTTTCTGTATCTCGCTTCCAAGAATTGTACCAAAAGAACGGTCCGTACTGTGGACACATACTTCATTTTTGGACAGAACTGCCGGTGTTGATTTTATTTTCTCAAATGCCGGAAGGAGTACTTTCTCATCAAGAGTTTTCTCCAGACCGAAATCAAAGACATCTTCTTTCTTAAAGTAGACGTTGCCTGACTCACCAAGTATCCTTGACATGTCAACAAGCTTTGCCCTGCTTGCATAAGGTTTTTCCTTTAGCTTAAGGAGATCGCTGCGGCCAACAAGCTCGTCAACAGTACGTACACCGAGTTTTGCCATATACTCACGCATTTCCTGTGCAATAAAGAGCATGAAGTTTTCCACGTATTCAGGTTTTCCCTTGAACCGCTTTCTTAGCTCACTGTTCTGTGTGGCAACACCAAACGGACAGGTATCAAGGTTGCACACCCTCATCATCGCACATCCCATTGTTATGAGAGGGGCAGTTGCAAATCCAAACTCCTCGGCACCAAGCAATGACGCAATCATTACATCCCTACCGCTCATGAGTTTACCGTCGGTTTCAATGCGAACCCTTGACCTGAGTCCGTTCTGCAGTAGGGTCTGATGTGTCTCGGCAAGTCCAAGTTCCCAAGGAAGACCTGCATGATGTATTGAAGAAATAGGAGCCGCTCCCGTACCTCCGTCGTGACCTGAAATCAATATTACCTGTGCGCCGGCTTTTGCAACACCAGACGCAATTGTTCCAACTCCAGCCTCACTTACAAGCTTTACCGAAATACGAGCCTTACGGTTTGCATTCTTCAAGTCATAAATAAGCTGGGCAAGATCTTCTATTGAATAAATGTCATGATGTGGTGGCGGAGAAATAAGTGAAACACCAGGAGTGGCATATCTTGTCTTTGCAATCCATGGATAAACTTTTTTACCGGGAAGATGGCCGCCTTCTCCTGGCTTTGCCCCCTGTGCCATCTTTATCTGAATCTCCTGCGCACTCAAAAGGTATTCTTCTGTAACACCAAAGCGTCCTGAGGCAACCTGTTTAATCGCAGAGTTGTATTCTGTTCCAAGACGTTCAGGATTTTCTCCTCCTTCTCCGGAATTAGATTTTCCGTGCAGGTGGTTCATCGCCTTTGCCATGCATTTATGCGCTTCCTCAGAAATAGAACCGTATGACATGGCACCAGTCTTGAATCTTGTAACAATCTTGTCTACGCCCTCAACTTCTTCGATGGGGATTCCCTTCTCCGGATAATTAAAATCAAGCAATGACCTTAATGTATGCGGATGAGCGTTGTCATCGACCATGGAGGAATATTCCTTGAACCTCTGGTAATCATTGTTTTGTGTTGCCTGCTGCAGGGCTATGATAATCTCTGGACTGTACAAATGATCCTCGCACATTGGACCACGGCGCATCTTGTGGTTTCCTACAGTGTCAAGGTGTGTGTTCACAGCAAGGCCAAGCGGGTCAAAAGCACGGTTGTGATGATAGTTCACATCCTCTTCTATTTCCTTTAGCGAGATACCACCAACACGGCTCACCGTATTTGTGAAATATTTGTCTATTACCGGACGACTTATGCCAACAGCCTCGAAAATCTGTGCAGACTGATATGACTGAATTGCAGAGATTCCCATCTTGGCAGCGATTTTGACAACACCGTTCAATATGGCACTGTTATAATCATCTATGGCAGTATGATAATCCTTGTCCAAGAGTTTTTGGTCAATCAATTCTGCAATACATTCATGGGCAAGATAAGGATTGATTGCACGGGCACCATAACCCAAAATCATAGCGGCCTGATGCACATCACGTATTTCGGCAGACTCCAGAATTATTGAAATCTTTGTCCTTTTCTTTGTACGGATAAGATACTGCTCTACTGCAGAAACCGCCAGCAATGACGGAATTGCAACATGGTTTTCGTCCACTCCACGATCAGAAAGGATTATTATGTTTGCATTATTGTGATATTTCTTTTCTATATCGTTGAACACGGATTCTATGGCAGCCTCAAGTGAAGTATTCTTATAATACAGCAGGGAAACAACAGCCGCACGGCATCCATCCTTGTCCAGTGCCTTAATCTTCATCATGTCAACACCGGTCAAAATCGGATTGTTTATCTCCAGAACCGTACAGTTTGAACTCTTTGCTTCCAGAAGGTTTCCATCTGAGCCAACATAAACAGTTGTATCAGTAACTATCTTTTCCCTAAGGGAGTCAATCGGCGGGTTGGTTACCTGAGCAAACAACTGCTTGAAATAAGAGAAAAGAGGCGGATGACGGTCGGACATAATGGCAAGGGGACTGTCAACACCCATGGAGGCTGTCGGTTCAATTCCGTTTTTTGCCATTGGAAGGATCATCTCATTTACATCCTCGTAATTCCAGCCGAAAGCCTTGTACATCCTGTCGCGTTCTTCCTGGGAATATACCGGTATTTTTTTATTTGGAATTGAAAGGTCACTTAAATGAAGAAGATTCGTGAACAGCCATTCTCCATATGGATTTGCAGAAGCAAACTGAGTCTTGCATTCATCATCAGACACAAGCTTTTTGTTGACTGTATCAACCAACAGCATTCTGCCAGGCTCAAGGCGTGACTTGCATTTTATGTTCTCTTCAGGAATATCAAGGACTCCAACTTCGGATGCAAGAATCAGATGATTGTCTTTTGTAATGTAATAGCGGCTAGGTCTAAGGCCGTTGCGGTCAAGTGTGGCACCAAGAACATCTCCATCGCTGAAAAGAATTGCAGCAGGTCCGTCCCACGGTTCCATCATTGTTGCCCAATAATGATAGAAATCTTTTCTTTCCTGTGTCATTGCGGCATCATGTTTCCAAGGCTCAGGAATACAAACCATAACGGCAAGAGCCAGAGGCATTCCGTTCATCATCAGGAATTCCAGGGTATTGTCAAGCATTGCAGAGTCTGAACCGCTTGCATCTACGGCAGGCAGGACTTTTTTCATGTCGTCTTCGTTTATGTAAGATGAGGCAAGAGTTTCCTCACGTGCCAGCATGCGGTCCACATTTCCGCGTATTGTATTGATTTCTCCGTTGTGAGCTATAAGGCGGTTGGGATGAGCCCTCTGCCAGCTTGGTTGGGTATTTGTACTGAATCTTGAATGGACTATGGAAACTGCAGATATGAATCTTGAATCCTGCAGGTCACTGTAAAAACTGCGGAGCTGCTTAACAAGGAACATTCCCTTATATACGATTGTGCGGCTTGAAAATGAAACTACATAAGACTGCAATTGGGAATGCTCAAACTGACGGCGAAGAATATACAGGCGGCGGTCAAAATCAAGGCCTTTTTTTACTCCATCAGGGCGGGCTATAAAACACTGCATGATTTTTGGCATGCATTCACGGGCCCTGTTTCCAAGAACCTGCTCGTTTACCGGAACATCCCTCCAGCCAAGGAACGGAAGACCTTCTTTTTTGGCAATGCTTTCTATCATGCGCATGGCCTGTGCACGAAGAAGCTTTTCCTGGGGAAAGAAGAACATACCGATTCCGTAGTCCCTTTCATCTCCAAGCTGAATGCCAAGAGACTTAGCCTCAGCCTTAAAGAAATCATGGGATATCTGAATCAGAATACCTACACCGTCTCCTGTTTGACCGTCAGCATCTTTTCCTGCCCTGTGCTCAAGCTTTTCAACGATACTCAAAGCGTCGTCAACTATCTTGCGGCTGGGAATGCCGTCAATACTGACAATCGCTCCGATTCCACAACTGTCGTGCTCAAACGAGGTTTCATACAATGATTTGTGCATATCTATTCCCCTTTACAAAAAATTGCAAAAAAAAAACGCCACAAAAGCCATCCCATGAAATAGAATGGTTTCTGTGGCGTCTCTGCCTTTCTATCAGTCTTAACAAAAAGACAAAAAAATGTCAATAGGAAGTCTCAAAGTTTTCCTAAGTTTTCGTGTTTTCTACTAGACAAAATATAATAAATTCTGATAATATGATACCCATGTTGTGTAATAATTGTCAGAAGGCACTTATTACAAGAGAGTGTTTTATAACACCAAGGAGGATAGTTGGCAGACAATAAGGGAATGCGGGTAAATGAACAGATCCGTGTACGTGAGGTCAGACTCATTGACGATGAAGGTATTCAGAAGGGAATTGTCCCTACATTAGAGGCCCTTAAATTGGCAAAGGAGCGTGATCTCGATCTTGTTGAAGTATCGCCCAACGCAAATCCGCCGGTTTGTAAGATACTGGACTTTGGAAAATACCGGTTTGAACAGGAGAAAAAACTCCGTGACTCCAAGAAAAACCAGAAGGTATTGAAGCTCAAGGAAATTCGTATGCAGCCAAAAATCGGCTCAGGCGACCTTGACACCAAAGCAAAACATGTTCAGGAGTTCTTAAACGAAGGCGATAAGGTAAAAGTCACCATCCGTTTCCGCGGAAGGGAACTTGCTCACACCGAGCTCGGCTTTGATGTCCTGAAAGAAGTAGAAAAAAGACTGGAAGAAGGTTCCTATGTCATCGAAAAGGCTGCCGCAATGGACGGCCGTTTCATGTCAATGACATTGGCTTCAAAGGTCAAGAAGTGAGGTTTTAAAATGCCAAAAATGAAGACAAAGAAGTCTGCAGCAAAACGCTACAGTCTTACAGGTACTGGCAAAGTAAAGTACAAGAAAATGAATCTTCGTCATATTTTGACAAAGAGGTCACCAAAGCGCAAGATGAATCTTCGCCATTCAGGTATTCTTTCTGAATGTGAGTCAAAGAAGATCCGCAAGCAGATGCTGCCATACGGCTGATTTTGCAGCGGATATTATAATTCAATTTAGATTCATAGGAGAAAAGAAAGATGCCTAGAGCAATAGATGGAACAAAAAGAAAGAATCGTCGCGCAAAGATTTTAAAGCTGGCTAAAGGCTTTTATGGTGACAGAAAATCAAATTACAAGGCTGCTAAAGATGCAGTTGTAAAGTCTCTTGATCATGCCTATTCAGGACGCAAGGGCAAGAAGCGTGATTACCGCTCACTGTGGATTGCACGTATCAATGCCGCTGTCCGTGATGAAGGCCTGTCATACAGCCGCTTTATCAACGGTCTCTCAAAGGCTGGAGTTACCCTGAACCGCAAGGCTCTGAGCAACATGGCAATTGAAGATCCCATCGCTTTCAAAGCAGTGGTAGAAGTAGCCAAAAAGGCACTTGAGGCATAAATGATTTCACTCGATCAGGTTTTATTGTTGCAGAAAAAGGTAGAAACTGCTGTAGAAAAAATCCGTGCATTAAACGCTCAGGTCCTGCAGCTTCAGTCAGAGAACGATGCTTTGCGTAGTAAATGCTCAGAGCTCCAAAATTCGCTCGCTGACAAATCGGGGTTAGTTTCTTCCCTGGAAGCAGAACAAAGCCAGATCGAGGAAACAATCCGCAAGGCACTTGACCAGCTTGATGATGTTGAAAATGCAGTTCTTGATTCTGAATCAGGACATGCACTTGAAACAGCGCAGGATGGTCAGGCTGATTTTGCCTTTACCGAAACAAAACCCGCCGAACCCAAGGCGCAGGAAGACAATTCAAAACAGAATCAGGCTGTTGCACAGGATAATGCAGCAGACACAACACCAATTCAATATACAGAAGAAAAAAAGGAACAGGCTCCTGAATCTTCTTCTGGTGACATAAACGGTCAATTCGATATTTTCTAGGCCTAAGGAATCAAAATGGGAAGACTGCAGGTTGACCTTCTTGGAGCTTCTTTTTCCGTCAGGGCCAGTGAGGATGACGAGTACCTCTCTAAACTTCTTACACATTACAAGGAAATAATCTCATCACTTAAAGAATCAGGTGCAAGCGACAATCCTCTGCAGTTAAGCATACTTGCAGGAATTACGCTGACAGACGAGCTTTTTAAGGCAAAAACCCAAAATCCACAGGTTCAGGTTTCAAGTACCGATCAGGATGAGGCAGAACGCCTTACAAAACAAATGATCGAAAAAATCGACAAGGTCCTGTAACATGAAAATCTGGGTTGATGCGGATTCATGTCCTTCCCCTATAAGAAAAATTGTCCTCCAGAAAGCAAGTGAAAAAAACATGCCCATTGAGTTTGCTGCCAACAGAAACATCGAGCCAGCCTTTGAATACCTTAACTTTTCAATGCATGTCTGCGATTCCAAAGAAGGGGCTGCCGACGACTATATTGTGGAAAACGCACAAAAAGATGATATAGTCGTAACACGGGACATTCCGCTTGCAAAACGCCTTCTTCAAAACAACATAAGCGTAATAAATGACCGGGGTGTAAGATTCACAGAAGACAACATTCACCACATGATGGAAGAACGGGAACTGCACATGCAGATGATTAGTCTTGGAATTGCACCCAAGGGAAACTGGAAATCTTTTGGAGAAAATGAAATAGGAAAATTCAGGGAATGCCTTAACTCTCTCCTACCCTAGGCTTCATCTTCCGGAGTAAGGGCCTTGTTTATGGCTTCAAGCCTGCTGCTTATCTGCATGAATGCCTCAACCAAATCAGGATCAAACTGTTTTCCGCTCTGGGACTGTATCTCCTGGAAGGTTTCTTCCGCCGTCCATGGCTTTTTATATGAACGCAAATGCCTTAGGGCATCATAAACATCAGCAAGCGCAACAATTCGTGCCGCAAGGGGGATGTCCTTGCCTTTAAGAGGTTTTCTCTGCTCAGGGGGAAGGATTGCCTGTCCCTGCTCAAATGAACCGAAATTGTCTATTATGCCGGGATAACCTCTAGGGCTTCCGTCGTAGTAGGCATGATGATGCATGCACACATCCTGTGCCATTTTATCAAGCTCACTTTCAACAGGATCAAAAATCTGTGCACCAAGAATCGTATGGCCCTGCATTACCGCCCTTTCCTCATCTGTAAGGGGCCCCTGTTTTTTCAGGATGACATCAGGTATGGCAACTTTACCTACATCGTGGCTCTTTGCCGCAAGCTTAAGGTTGTCCCTGAACCTGTTCCTCTCATTCTCCGGGATTTCCATTGTAGCAGCATAGCGGTCATAGATTTCCACCGCAAAACTTGAGACACGCTCAACATGCGCTCCGGTTTCCTTAGGATCCCTGTATCCTGCCATACGTACAAGGCGTTCAATCAGCTGCTTTGTCAAATATGCGTATTCGTAAATCTGGCCTACGTTGGTTGCAAAATGAGATATGTAGAATTCTGCGTCCGTATCAAACGGAATTATATTGCCCTTTGCATCCTGGGCATTTATTATCTGCAATACACCAAGAATCTTACCGTTTGTCATGGTAAGCGGCAATGTAAGCATGGAAGTCGTATGATAGCCGGAAGTCAAGTCTGTGGCAAAACTAAAGTGGTAGGGGCGTTTTACAGTATGCTCCTCATCCTCCCATTCACTCATCGTATATGCGTCAGGAATATTGATTGTCTGCTTGCTCATGGCACAGTAACCGCAGATTGTCTCTGAGTTTACAGGAAAAGAAAAAGCAAGATAAGGTAATTTTACACCAGGCGCAAGACGTGCCTGCTGGGTATAATTCACGCTGTAACGGATTTTTAGGGTATTTTCTTCCTCTTCGTATGAATAAATTGAGCCTGCGTCTGCATTGGCAATTTTACATGCAGATATGAGGATGTTTTCCAAAAGAATATCGGTATCTTTGATTTTTCCAAGCTCACGCTCGATCTGGGTCATCTGTTTTAGTTTTTTTGTGTGCTCATCGTTATGTTTCATCAGATACCTCGGTCAACACCGCCTCGCAAATAATAAAAACCTCAACTTAACAGCGATTCTACATACCTAAAATCTGCTGCTATAGAACAATCGTATTTTATTAAAAAGAGAAAAAAAATACAAGTCCAACCAAAAAGCAATCATGCGTTTCTTGAAGCACAAGCCTTTCGGCACAGCTTAGTGATCTCTTCCCAGTTTTCGGATTCAATAAGCTCACTCTTTACCATCCAGGTTCCGCCAACAGCAATAACGTTGCTCCTGTGAAGGTAAGAAGCCGCATTGTCCTCAGATACACCGCCCGTCGGCAAAAACTGGACCTGAGGGAAAGGTCCCTTTAATGCATCCACAAGCCTGACTCCGCCAAGAACCTCAGCAGGGAACAGCTTAAGTACATTGATGCCTTTCATAAGGGCCGACTCAATCTCGGTGGGGGTTGCAACTCCAGGAATCACGGGAATGTTATGCTTTGAGGCCCATTCAATAGTCGCATCGTTGGATCCCGGACTCACAAGAAACGAAGCACCTGCAAGAACGGCACTTTTTGCCAATTCAGGACTAATGACAGTACCTGCCCCCACAGTCATCTGTGGACATGCCTTTACAATTTTGGCAATTGAAGCCTGGGCGGCCTGAGTCCTATACGTGATTTCGATTATGGGGATACCACCGGCCAGAAGAGCTTTTGCAAGGGGAACGGCTTTCTCCGCATCATCAATCTTTACGACAGGAACAATCCTACAATCTTTAATTATCTCAAGAACATCCATGACTCTAATGATAACACAGTTTTTGGCTGCTGGCAATTTATTTTTTCTTCTATGATAGACAAAAAAAGGTCTATGAATTATTATATCCGTATGAAAGTAGCGATTGTACATGACTGGCTTGTAAATTACGGTGGAGCAGAAAGGGTTGTAGAGCAGATGATGGCCCTTTACCCCGACGCAGACATTTATACCTTGGTTTATGACAAAAAAAAGATGGAAAGGCATTTCCCACCGGAAAAAGTCCATACATCATTTGTCCAGCATTTACCTATGGCAACAAAGCTTTACACCAAACTCCTGAGCATGATGCCCAAAGCTTTTGAGTCATTTGACCTAAGTTCATACGATCTTGTAATAGCATCATCTTCTTCATGTGCAAAAGGCGTAATCACCTCCCCCGGCACAAAATATCTGGCCTACATACATACTCCAATGCGTTATGCTTGGGATTTATACTTTGACTATTACAGGCGGTCCAAGGCTATAACCCGCTTTTTCATGAAAAGGCAGATTCCCGGCATAAGGTTATGGGATTATATTTCCAGCCAGAGAATAGACTGTCTGGTGGCCAATTCAAATTACATCGCAAGAAGAATAAAGAAATTCTGGAACAGGGACGCCATGGTCATCTATCCACCGGTAGACACAGACCGACTTTCACCAAACAAGCTCCCGCCAGAGGATTTTTATGTCGTTTTCAGCCGTTTTGTCCCATACAAGCGGATTGATCTTGCAATATCTGCAGTGGGCCAGCTGAATGGAAAGCTTGTTGTGATCGGAAGCGGATCTCAGGAGAAGGAATTAAAGTCCATTTCGTCCAAATACAGGGATGCGGACATAAGGTTCACCGGAAGGATTTCTGACAATGAGGTCAAGGATTATTTGCAAAGATGCCGTGCCTTGATTTTTTGTGCTGAAGAAGATTTTGGCATTATACCAGTGGAAGCCCAAGCCTGCGGAAGGCCTGTAATCGCATATGGTAAAGGAGGTGCCCTTGAAACTGTAATCCAGGGGAAAACAGGGGTATTCTTTAACGAGCAGACGGTTGATTCACTTGTCAATGCGCTCCAGGAATTTGAAAAGCTTGAAAAAGACGGAATTTTCAAATCAGAGGAAATCTGCCGTCATGCCGCAACTTTTTCCGCCAAAAGATTCAGGGATCAGCTTTCCAAGGCCATCTCTGAAATCAATTAGGACAGATAATAGACAGAAAAGCCATTTTTGTATATAATATTCTCCTATGGAATTAAGGGACTATCCAGCATATTTTAAGAAACACTTCAAACGTACCAGTTCTTTTGTTTCTGGCATAGCTCTTATGCTTGTTGACGCAACGATGCTCATGTTATCAATCGGTGCCGGCTTTTTCATCGTCAACCTGATAAATCCATCCTGCATAGTTTTCAGGTCTTTTGTAAGGTATGCAGTTTATCTCCCGGAAATTCTCATTGTCTTTTATGCCGCAAGCCTCTATCCAGGCATCCTTCTGGCATCACAGGATGAGGTAAAGCGTTTTTCACTGTGCTCATTTTTCTCGTTTATAGGAATTGCCATAAGCATAAGCATAAAAAACGATCCTGACCAGATTTCAATTGCAATAGCACTTTTGGTGGCATGGCCTTTTGCAACATTCTTTCTGCCGGTTGGCCGTGAAATAGCAAGGCATGTATTCGGACATTTCAGATGGTGGGGAGTTCCTGCGGTAATCTACAGCCATATCGGAAACGGTCATGCAGTTGTCGACAGGCTTACTAAAAAGCATCACTTTGGCTATATTCCGGCCATAATCATAAGCGACAAAACTGTATTTGCAAAGGAATACGATGGGGTTCCGGTGTTTGCACCAAGCAAGGAAACATTTGACACAATCAAAAAACTTGGCATAAAGGTGGCAATCCTCTGCGACTATACGGTTCAGACAGAGGAAATCCTCACCTATTACCGATATGTAATCCGTGTGCCCAAAAACCAGAATACAACCAACATGTCCCTTCAGATGCGTGATTTTGGCGGAATTCTCGGCTTTTCCTCTACAAACTACCTTACAAAGCACGGTTCAGTCTTGCAAAAACGCTTCGTGGACATTTTGCTTTGCCTTATTGCCTTGCCGATTGTTCTTGTCCTTACAGTTATTATATCAATCCTCATAAAGATTGAGTCTCCGGGTCCTGTATTTTATGGCCACAAGAGAATCGGAAAAAAACACAAGGAAATCAAATGCTGGAAATTCAGGTCAATGGTTTCCAATGCAGATGAAGTGCTCAAGGAAATTCTTGCAAACGATCCTGTTCGTGCAAAGGAATGGGAAAAAGAACGTAAATTCACTGATGACCCGAGGGTGACAAAACTTGGCAAATTCCTCAGGAAAACAAGTCTGGATGAATTGCCCCAGCTGTGGAATATCTTTATCGGAGAAATGTCCTTTATAGGACCGCGGCCTGTAACAGAATCTGAGCTTGTCAAATACGGCAAATATGCAGACTATGTCCTTACTGTTCCACCGGGATTGAGCGGAATGTGGCAGACTTCTGGACGAAGCGATACAGGCTATGAGGAAAGAATTAATCTTGATACATATTACATTCAGAACTGGTCCATATGGCTTGACATTTGGATCATAATAAAGACGATCTGGGTTGTCCTTATCGGAAAGGGAGCATATTGATGAAAAAAATACTGGCAGGACTGTTGTTGGCACTATCGATTATCACTGTCAATGCTCAGGAATCAAAACAGAATAAAGAAACTGCCGTACCCCAAACAGAGAATACCGGCATAGAATACCGCATCCATGACGTCACTTATGACAGCAAGGGAATAACAAACTCTTTTGCCCTAAACAGAAATATTGAGATTGATTACAGCAAGACGTTCAGCACGGAAGAAGAATTGAAAACCTACATCGAGTATATAATCCAGCAGCTGGAGAACACACGGCTTTTGGAGGACATAGACGTTTCTTACGAGCTTCTTGCCCCATCAGACGGCTATATTCCCGTTGACTTAGCAATAACAGTCTCAGATTCAAGCCACTTTTTGATAATGCCAAAACCAAGCTACGATTCAAACACCGGTCTTGAGCTGGAACTGAAACTGAAGGACAACAACTTCCTGGGATTCATGAACCCCCTTAGCCTGGGCCTGAACTTTGATTACGTTTCAGATAATGGTAATGACGATGAAAGGAACTTCAAGTTTGGATTAGATTTCAGCTATGATTTTCCATTTTCAATCGGCATAACAGAAGATACATGGACAAATGATTTTTCTCTTGATTGGAAAGTCGGTAACTCTGCTCCTGATTTTTCTTTTTCTACTGGCATCAATGCGGCAATTCCTTTTGGAAGAAATCATCTGATAGCCGGTTTCACACAGTCTTTCACTCGCAAAGACTCCTACAAGGATTTTGGCGACAGTTTCTATTTTACAGAGGGATTTAACCTTTCTCTGCCGCTTACAATCGGACGCATAAATGACATTATTCCTGTTTCCTACACACCGGCATTTACCGTTACTTTCAACTGGGATGGTGACGGAATCAACCCTTCAAATACCAGTCTGTTAGGACCGTCAATGTCCATCAAGCAGACATTAAACATATCCAATGTGAACTGGAAAAACAATTTCCGTGACGGATATGCATTTGAGCTTTATCATTATTTCTCATATAACTTCAACTCAACGAATTTCAGCCCATTTTTGTCCCTTACTGTCTCTGCGTTCAAGGCATTCAAATATGTCGGAATCAATTTCCGTGCTTATGGTTATGGCGTCCTGAATGACACTCAGAATAATATCGGCGGAAAGCTCCGTGGTATAGTGGATGACCAGTATTTTGATGACACTTCTCTGGGAAAACCGTTGGAATCAAATTTTGCAGTTTCATTTAACCTGGATGTTCCCATTCATATCATCACGACGGACTGGATGGGATGGGGTAAAGCCCTCTTTGGTCCGTATGATGAACTCTCCCCTACCATGCAAAAAATCTGCTGGCTTCCACACAAGATATTCCCGTATCTTGATTTTGAGCTTCAGCTTTCTCCGTTTATTGACATAGGCCTGACAAAAAATGAGGCCACAGGAAATACTTTCGATCCAAAAGATTCTTTTGTGGCGGCTGGTTTTGAGGTTCTTGTTTTCCCGTCTCGCTTTAAGAGTTATGTTGTAAGGGGAAGTTTAGGTGTGGATGTAGGACGGAAAATGTTCTCCAGATTCCTGAATACAGATTGGCGTGACATGAATGTCAGGGCCTACGAGATTTCAATCGGTCTTGGGCTTCACTTCTAGGGAAACATCATTCACATATCGCTAATAGAAATTTCCCCATGAAGAATGATTGTCCCTACAGTCTGAGTGCGGCCCTGTCTGCCCAGTATGGTTCCGGGATAGATTTGCTTAAAATAGTGAACAGCTCATAGGAGAACATTGAGTATCCCATTCTTTGAGCGGTATCAGCCAGATTATAGAACATCTCCCATACGACCTTTTCATTTCCCCAGTTGACTATGTCAGGATAAATTGAAGCAGTTTTCATGAGGTCACTTAATGTCGTGTATTTATACTCTGTCTGGCGGTCTTCCAGGGTCTCCTGAATGCGGGTAACTGCAACTATTGTTCCCAGTGCCGTACATTTAAGGGATTTGGACATATATGTGCGTGCCGTAGCCTGATCCTGAGCCTTATTGGCAAGTTCCTCGTAATAAGATGCCAGTTTCCTAAGGGCCTCAAGACTATAGGCGCTTTCGTTCCTGTACAGCATGAAAAAGCGTTCCACAGAGGCTTTGTCTTTACCGGCAATGACTTTTTCCATTGAATTCATAAAGGTTGTTTTTGTAAACATTGTGTCATCAGCCAGAACGTCCATAAGATATTTCTCATAATCATCGTTATGTTCAGACAAATCCGCAAGATCGTAAAGAATATCGTATCTTACAGCCGGAACAGAAAGCAAGTCAGATGCCTCATATGCCCTTTTAAGGTATACGGTTGCAAGAGATGCCTCGCCTTCAATCTTGTATACACGTCCTATAAGATAATCTGCCTCGGGATATGAGTTGTTCTGATTGATGAATTTCAAAAGAGCAGAGAATGAACCGCGGAATCTTTCCTTGCCGTATGTCTCAAGATATGAATTAACAATGGCAAGGGCATTTTTCTGTTTGGCATCCGCCATAGCCTTGGTAACATTCTTTAGTTCATCTCCGGCATTCCTTATCTGAACCAGACGCTGGGATTGGTCAAGGGTGTACTGTTCCCATTTTATCTGATCTTTTCTTTTTGCCTTTGCCTTTTCTGCCAGGGCTATACTGTTACCGTAATCACCAAAATCATAGGCATCCTGAGCTTCTTTCAGGATATACCAATAATCATCACCAGTAGGTTTCCTTACTACAAGAGAAGTCTGTGAAAAAAGCGGCAGCATTCCTCCAGCAAGGAAAACAGCCAAAAGTATCAAAGATTTTGAAAAACGTTTCATCTATACACTCCGGGAAGCCTTAAATTTTGCCTAAAACCTTAGTTTAAAGCTCCTGCAATAAATTTCCAAATACAGTATCGGCATCTTTAGCTTGAATTGTTTGCACTATTTTGCCTTTTTTAAAGATAATGACCTTGTCTCCTCCACCGGTAATGCCCAAATCAGCATGTTTTCCTTCACCGGGTCCATTAACAACACAACCCATCACGGCAATGGTTACATCTTTATTTAATGAAAGAAGCCTGTTCTGCCATCGGTCAACAAAAGAGTGAACGTCAAAACCAAGGCGACCACAGCGGGGACAACTGATTATGGTGACCCCACCCTTACGCTTTCCGCATTCATGCAATATCTCCCGCCCCGCAATGACCTCGTTTTCAGGGCTTGAAGAAAGACTTACCCTTATTGTTGCGCCTATCCCCTTTTCCAGCAGGGCAGAAAATGCCAGAGTAGACTTTACAATGCCGGATATGAGCGGACCAGCCTCTGTTACTCCTATATGAAGTGGAATGTCCGAAACCTCTGCAAAAAGAGTATTGGCTTCTATGGTCTCCTTTACGGAAGAAGCCTTCATGCTTACAACGACATTTTTAAAATCAAGCTCATCAAAAACCGCCACCTCACGAAGAGCGGCCTCACACAGAGCCTTTGACCTTGTGATTTTTTCATCCTCAACCTGTTCAGCCAGGTCCCTGGGCAGGCTTCCTGTATTCACCCCGATTCTGATGGCAACATTTTTTTCACGGCAGCCATTTACAACCGCCTCCACACGCTCCCGGCTTCCAATGTTTCCCGGATTTATCCTTATGGCAGAAACCGGTCCCTCAAGACATTTTAACGCAAGCCTGTAATCAAAGTGAATGTCGGCCACAAGGGGAACATCTGTATTTGATGCAATAAGGCACAGGGATTCGGCACTTTCCATGTCAGGAACTGCAAAACGTATTATGTCGCAGCCCAGGGACTTTAGCGTGTTTATCTGCCTGATTATTTCCTGAAGTTTCCCTGGATTATCCTTTACGTCTACAATCGTGTCTTTCCACATCGTCTGCAGGGTTACGGGATTATCTCCGCCTAACAATATCTTTTTTATGCCATTACTGCCGCCAATGGAGACGACCCTTGATTTGTATTCCACCTTGAACCTCGAAAAAAAAGCCGTGGCTTTCAGCATAAACACTGTATGACCACGGCATTAAGTTTATCTTGAAATAACTTAGGCAATCATTCCGAAAACCATGGCAAACAAAGCTACGGATTCACAAAGACCGACAACCATGATGTACTGTGCGAAACCTTTTCCAGTCTCACCAAGAGCATCACTACCTGCGGCTCCTGCTTTTCCCTGAGCGATTGCTGACATACACATTGCAAGACCAGATGCAATTCCAATACCCAAGGCTGTACCTGATGCCATTTCTCCGGAAATAACCTTTGGCATCAATGTTACTTTCATAAGAAGGAAGCCGTAAATTGTCTGTGTAAGCGGTGCACCTGCAAATACAGTAAGGATAAATGGAGCCGGCTTGTTATTCAGATAACAGCGTTTCCAAGCTCCAATCGCTCCCTGTCCGGCAATTCCAATACCTATCGCTGAACCGATAGCAGCAATACCCATACAAACAGCAGCACCAATGTAACCCAAAATATCCATAATAATACTCCTTTAACCCTTTTTCCAGGTTTATTTATTTAAGTCTTTATCAGCGAAAGGCCGATATTTTACGCCGCTCCAGCTCATTCCAACGTGCGTACAGAACTCAAGCGTGTTCAAACGAACGCCGTGAACGATTACTGAAAGAACGTTCAAAATCATATTTAATCCATGTCCGAATACCAGCAGGATTACCGCCAGGAAGAACAGTATTGCATGACCAAGAATTGGACCGGCAAGAGTGTTTACCGTACTTGAAATTGCAGCACCTGCAAGTCCAACAGCCCACAATCGGATGTAAGAAACTATATCAGAGAATACGTTCACGACACCCAACAGTACGGAAATGATGTTCTTGCAGCTTTCAAGGATTGATTTTCCGACGCTGCCCTCATAATTTGCAAAAATAAAGCTCATTGCAAAACCGATGGCGATAAGCGATACGGCAATCTTTCCTACAGGAACAGAACCGATATTTCCGAGCATCTGGAATACCTTATCATTGACAACCATTGACAAAACAATCCAGAACATACCAATGAGCTGCAGAAGCGAACCGAGATCTCCCAGAACCTTAAGTCCTTTTCCTTCCTTAACATTTCTAACCGCCGCCTTAATATGGGCAACAGAAAGCTGTATTAGAGCCAGGGAGAAACAGAATATCTGAATATTCTGATCTTTTGTCAGACCTATTGACGGATCAGAAATCCATGGAACATTCCACAACTTGTCTTCATAGGCATTGGAAATTACCGGTATGGAAAGGTTTTTAAGCCAATCCGGCAATTTGTCCATAGGGATTCCAAACCATGTACAGGTTACAGCTCCCCATACAACAGTGGCAAGGGATACAAGAAGAATCAGTCCGAATACCGGAGAAACCTTCTTTTTTGACACCTTTGACTTGAGCATCATCAGCAGCATTACAGCTGTAACAAGAAGCCCATATCCACCGTCTCCAAAAATCATTGCAAAGAAGATTGTAAAGAACATCAGGAACCAGCCAGAAATGTCAAATTCATGATATCCCGGCACGGTACCCAAAAAGTCTGTAAGAGGATATATCATGCTTACAAACTTATTGTTCTGAAGCTTTGTCGGAACAGGATCATCATCAGCAGGATCTGATGAAGCAAAGGCCCATTCGTTTCTCTTGCATTCTATCGCAAAATCCTCCATGGAGTCTTCCGGCACATAACCGGTTAGCCATGCCAGTTTTGCATCCTTTTGCTTTTCTTCCTCCTCTATAGCGGCCAGAGCCTGTTCTACGGTTTCCATTTCGGTGGTCTTTGAAGGGTCTTCAGAAACTCCTTCCCTTTCCATTCCGCTGAAAACCGTCTCAAACTCAATGTCGCTTGCAAGTTTCTGCCTGAATTCGTCAATTGAATCGCGGTATTTCTTGCTGTCAAGGAGAGTCAGTTCAATTTGGGAAATCTCATCGTCAGCGGCCTTGTTTTCCGCAAGCAGCTGGTCGGTTGACTTGTCCGGCATAGGAACTGAAAATGCCTCAGGCGGGAAATCTTCCGGACGGTCCAGAACTTCCCCATCGGAAAGCAGGAGGAAACGTGCGATTTTTCCCACGGAATTAACCATGAGGGTACGTGTCTTGTCTCCAATCAGGCTGTACTTGTCCACAGGGATTTCGTACATGTACATGAAGATGCCTTTTTCGGCAAGGTTCACAAAGTCCTGCGGATCCACACTTCCCCATTTGTTAAGGCGCTCAAGTTCCTGATTGTTCTGCCTCAGGACTTCCAGCAATGCCTTTTTCCTTTCGCCAAGGGCAACAATTTCCTTTGCCTTAACTTCCGCTTCGTTTCCAGAAAGATCAACTCCATCCTTCATGTGTTTTTTCGGAAGCTTTATCTCATCCAGAATGGATATTGCCTTGTCTGCATTTGCACTCGCTTCTTTGTATGCAGCCAAAACAGGTCCCTTTCCCTCCACTTCTTCAAGATGGATCAATCCTATCCTGCGGAGTTTTCTGAGGGACTCCTTGCGTTCAGAGTTCAGGACAACTACGGAGACTTTCTTCATAGGTACAATCATTTTTTAGCCTCCTTTTTTGCCCTGACAGTTCGCGTACGGGATGCTTCATGCTCGGCGGCACTTTCGTTTGCGGCATCCACTGCAGACTGCAGCTTTTTCTTTGATATCTTGCTTCTTACAACAGCAGCGACCTGCTCGTCACCAAGGAAAATACCGATTTTCTTGATGTTCGCCTTTGTCTCGGGGATCTTTACCTTTTCAAAAAGGTTTACCCTCTGGCTTGTGGTGCGGAGTTCCTGGGTCAAAAGCCTTACCTGCTCTTCCAGAACCTCTGCCTCCAAATCAAGCTCCAGCTCGCGTTCCATGCGGTCTGCGGCCATATCGATCCAAAGCGGTGTTGAGTACAAATCATAGTCGCCACGTCCAAAATCAGCGCCTTCATATACAGGAATCTTTACACCGGCTATATTGCTCCAACCCCTCTTGATGTTCCTTACGGTTACCATTTCGGGCTTAAAGACCTCTCTTTCACCAAAGACGGAAATCCATTTTTCAAAGTCTTCTTCCAGAGCCTTTTTCTCTGCACGAACGGCCTTGCATTTCTCGTCTATAGTGCGGATTTCTGACTGAAGCTGCTGTTTTTTAAGCGTAAGGGTCGGAAGATAACGCTGAAACATTTTCAACGCGTCTTTCTGTGCCTTAAGCTCATTTTTCGTCAGCTTTAACTTTGCCATTCAGTATCCTCTTATTTTGGCCAGAACTGTTCAATCAGTTCAGTTTTAAGACCAGTTTCCTCTTTTTCAAAACAGTCGGCAAGAATCTTCCAGCCGTTGTCCAAAGCATCTTCAAGCGGAATGTTTACACTCAAGTCCATCATGTTTGACTCAAACAGTGCACCGTACTTCAAGAGTTTTCCGTCCCATGCAGACATGTTGAAACCCATGGACTTCTTTTCCAGGGTATCGCGGTACTGTGCATAAAGACGAATCATACCGTCCATAAGTGCGCGGTGGTCTTTTCTTGTCTTTGAGTTGACCTGCTGCTTGAGGCGGGAAAGTGAACCAAAAGGCTCTATGTGTCCGCCCTTGAGGTAGAACTGACCTTCCGTGATGTATCCGGTGTTATCCGGAACCGGGTGTGTAACGTCATCACCAGGCATTGTTGTAACTGCCAGAATCGTTACAGAACCAGACTCTGCAAAGTCAACTGCCTTTTCGTAGCGGCTTGCAAGCTGTGAATAGAGGTCTCCCGGATAACCGCGGTTTGAAGGAACCTGTTCCTGTGTAATGGCGATTTCCTTCATGGAGTCAGCAAAATTGGTCATGTCCGTAAGAAGAACAAGAACGTCCTTTCCCTGAATTGCAAACTGTTCGGCAACTGCAAGAGACAGATCCGGAATCTTCATACATTCTACAGTCGGGTCTGATGCAGTGTGGATGAACATTACAGTCTTGCTGAGGGCTCCACCTTCTTCAAGTGTATTCTTGAAATAGAGGTAGTCATCGTATTTGAGACCCATACCACCAAGTACGATTACATCAACTTCCGCCTGCATGGCTATACGTGCAAGCAGCTGGTTGTATGGTTCACCTGAGATGGAGAAAATAGGCAGCTTCTGAGAAACGACAAGTGTGTTGAAGATGTCGATCATCGGAATACCAGTGCGGATCATGCGGTTTGGCGTGATGCGCTTTGACGGGTTAACTGAAGGTCCACCGATTTCCACCAGATTGTCAACAAGTGCTGGTCCATGGTCACGCGGCTCTGCTGAACCGTTAAAGATGCGTCCGAGCAAGTCCTCGCTGAACGAAACCTTCATCTCATGTCCCAAAAAGCGGATCTGGTCATTTGTTGAAACACCGCGTCCACCGGCAAATACCTGGAGTGAAATTAGGTCTCCGTCAATTTTATTTACCTCGGCAAGGGATTTTCCGAACCTTGTGGTGATTTCTGCCAGCTCGTTGAGTTTTACACCCTTTGCCCTAACGGTTATAACGCTACCGTTAATGCTTTCGATTTTGCTGTATACCTTGTTCATTACTCACCGTCCTTGACAAGCTCTTTAACCTCGTCGGTCAGCTGTGCGTTTTTTTCTTCAAGCAGGGCATTTATCTTTTTTTCCTGCGCCTTGAATTCGGAACTCTCATACTTTGAATAGTTCATGTCGATGAAGTTCTGCCTGAGGTTGTTGAAGAATACACGGGCATCGTCCTTTTCCTCAAACCCAAAGTTGGAACCAAGGACTTTAAGGATTTTCTTGAATACATAGCGCTGTCTTTCAGGTGGAGTCGCACCCTCGGTCTCATCAAAGCTGTCCTGCTGCATGTAAACGGCATCCAGGAATTCGCTCTTAAGATATACGACGAAGTCATCAAGTGAAGTACCTTCTTCACCGACAACCTTCATCATCTGGTTGACCTCGGAACCCCTTCTGTAAGTGGCGCGGGCAAACTCAACCCATGACGGAGTGATTACTGAATGATACTTTGACCATGAATCAAGCGGGTCGATTGCAGGATAACGGCGTGCATCGGAGCGTTCGCGTGAAAGACCGTGGAATGCACCGACAACCTTAAGAGTAGCCTGGGTAACAGGTTCCTCAAAGTTACCGCCTGCTGGAGATACCGTACCACCGATTGTAACAGAACCAGTCTCGCCAGTCCTAAGCTTTACAATACCGGCACGTTCATAGAATGAAGCGATTGTTGATTCAAGATATGCTGGGAATGCCTCTTCACCAGGAATCTCTTCCAGACGGCCTGACATTTCGCGCATGGCCTGTGCCCAACGGGAAGTTGAGTCTGCAAGAAGAAGAACATGAAGTCCCATCTGGCGGTAGTATTCTGCAAGTGTAACACCAGTGTAAACAGATGCCTCGCGGGATGCAACCGGCATTGAAGACGTGTTACAGATGATGATGGTTCTTTCCATGAGTGAGCGTCCGGTACGCGGATCTTTGAGCTCAGGGAATTCTGTAAGAGTTTCTACAACTTCACCCGCACGTTCACCACAGGCTGCGATGATAACGATGTCAACGTCAGCGTTGCGGCTTGTCGTGTGCTGGAGAACAGTCTTACCAGCACCGAAAGGACCAGGGATACAATATGTACCACCACGGGCAACAGGGAAGAATGTATCGATAAGCCTAACCTTTGTTACCATTGGATCAACAGGATTAAGACGTTCCGCATAGCAGTTTACGGCACGCTTTACCGGCCACTTGAAGCTCATGCAGATGTTGACGCTCTTTCCCTTTTCATCTGTAAGGGTGGCGATTGTATCATGAATCTTATATTTTCCAGCCTTTGCAACAGACTTTACCTTGTATGTACCCAGGAAGCTGTATGGCACCTGAATCCTGTGAGTAAACGGTCCCTCAGGAACAGTACCAACGGAATCACCCGCCTGAACCTTGTCCCCCACCTCTGCGGTTGGAGTGAAGTCCCACTTCTTGTTTTCATCCAGAGCAGGAAGATAAACACCACGCTCCAGGAAGTTGCCTGAATGTTCGGCCAAAAGTGGAAGCGGATTTTGAAGTCCGTCATAAACCTGTCCCAGAAGACCAGGTCCTACTTCTACGCTCAGAAGGTCTCCAGTAAATTCAACCGTACAGTCAGTTGAAATACCCTTTGTCATTTCGTAAATCTGCATTTGTGCAGTGTTGCCGCGAACACGGATAACCTCACCCTTAAGGCTTTTTCCTTCGACTTTAACGTAACCTACTTCATTTAGAGAAACATTTCCGTTAAATTCTACAGAAACAAGGTTTCCGTTGACAGCAACTACTTTGCCTTTTGTATCAGTCATTTCTTTTCTCCAAGAATCTCATCGTAAATTTTATGGTAAGAAGCCAAACCATCATCCCGGTTGAATTTCCTCATCCGCTCTGCAAGCATAAGCCTGAGTCCGTAATTGTACACGGCGTCCACGGAAAAAATGTCAAGCGGGGCTATTTTATCCAGCACTCCCATCCTGTATTCATTCAGGAACTGTTCTGCGGAAAGCGGACTGTCCATTCCGGTTGCAGTTCTGGCAGCCTGAATCACTTCTCCATCTGTCGTAATCGGAACATCCTTAGATTCCTTTTTCATGCGCTGTGCACGGATCTGTGCAAGGGCAAAACGAAGGTTTCTTTCCTTGAGGTACCATTCGTCAAGGAATGCGGAACCTGTTGGGACATTTTCCTTTGGAGGTTCAAGTGACAGATTCATGACAGTCTCGCAATCCCTCTTGTTCATAAAGCGCGAACACAGTTCCTTGAAGGCGTCTGTGCTCATGGGAAGCTTTGCAGAGTTTTCGCTGTCTGTAGAGAATGCCGGAAGCTGCGAAACTAAATAATAGAGATGTTCCACTATTTTGTTCCTTTTGCAGCACCAGATTTTGCTGTTGCCGTCTTTTTGGCAGCCGGTTTTCTAGCGGGAGCTTTCTTTTCCGGTTCAGCTGCTGAGCTTTCTTCCGGAGCAAGTCCTGCGGCGGCCCTTTTCATAAGTTCCGTTGTGCGCGGATTCAAGTATGAACTGAACAGGCCTGCAACTTCTTCTGCACTAAAGTCATAGAATGCACTTCCGTCCTTTGCACCGATTCTGAAACCGGAAGACAAAGAATCATCAGCCTTGATTTCCATACCCTTTGAAATCTGTGCCTTGAGTGATGCCTTGAATGCAGTTTCCAGAGTCTTTAAATCCTTTGCCGGAAGCAAAACTGTAAGGTCATTGACAGAAGGTTGTGAAGCCCATGCCTTTACCGTTTCAGGAACAAGCTTCTTGAGCATGTCCTTGTCGAAAGCCTTTGCACTTTCTGAGGAAACCAAAGCGGAAAGCTCACGGTTGATTCCATCACGGAAAGATATGAGCAAGTTGCGGCCTGCCTGAGCAATAGCATCCTCACTGGCCTTTTCCATGCGCTGGGTTTCTGCACGGGCATTCTTGATTATTCCTTCTGCCTTTTCTTCTGCATCCTTGATTATTGAAGCGGCCTTTTTCTGAGCCTCGGAAATAATATCCTGAGCATCTGATTCTGCACTGGCCACACCGTCTCTTTTGATTTTGTCAATCAGCTCCTGTAACTGGACGTCCATCGTAACCTCTCTATAGTTATAAATTATAGTTGAACCCCTGTTGAACAGAGGCTCACAAATTTTCTTTACATACCGTTAGAATGAAAAGCAATACTGTGTCACGCGGTGATATTCCTCACCTGGACGAAGTACCGTACTCGGAAATGAAGGCTCATTGGGTGCATTCGGGAAATCCTGTGTTTCAAGACAAAGCGCCCCATGCCTGTGATAAACGAAACCGTTCTTGCCTGTTTTTCCCTCGATATAGTTTCCTGTATAAAGCTGAACTCCCGGCTGATCGGTCTTGACGCTCATTGTCCTTCCGCTGGCAGGATCCTTTACATATCCCATATCCAAAAGCTTTCCGTCTGCCTTGTAGTCCGTAAGGCAATAGCAGTGGTCGTATCCCGGTGGAACCTGATCTATGTCTTTTCCGATTAATTTTGGTTTTGTAAAGTCAAATGGAGTTCCCGCAACCGGGATTTTCTTTCCTGTGGGAAGAGGACTTGTTGCCTCGGTTTCCAGGACAGAATCACAGTTAAGCACAAGTTCCTGATCATAAACTGTACCGCCGTTGTATCCCTTGAGGTTAAAATATGCATGATTGGTAAGGTTTATGACTGTAGGTGCATCTGTAGAAGCGATATATTCAAGTGTGATTGCATTGTCGTCATTTAAGGTGATTATCTGCTTTACGTCGAGGTTTCCGGGGAATCCCTGCTCTCCGTCCGGGCTTACTCTGCTGAAAGAAATGCCCTGGCCATATTTCGTGCTGACCTGCTCTGCTTTCCAGATCTTTTTCTCCCAGCGGTCAAAACCACCATGCAGCGTACGGTCGGAATCATTCTTATCCAGCTTGAACTGCTTTCCGTCAAGTTCAAATGCGGCGTTTCCGATACGGTTTGCATAACGTCCTATACCGGTGCCGAAACTGCAGTCATCCTGTACAAAACCTTCCAGAGTGGAAAAACCAAGAAGTACATCTACAAAACGATTTGATGCGCATGGCAGGAGAATACTTGTAAGGGTAGGCCCAAAATCCGATACCGAAACAGACATTTTACCGTTGGAAATGGTAAAAAGCCTGACACTTTCACCGTTTGCCAACAAACCGAAATTATTATCCTTAATATTGAGAGTAGACATACCGATATTATAACGTCTTTTCACGAAATTTCAAGTGCAAAATTCACTTCCGGGATAGTTCTTCCCAATTTTGATGCTATTTCCTCTACTTTCATGCCTTGTGCAGCCAGTTCCTGCACTTCCCTGTTAAAGCTTTTCTTAATCACAAGCGGTTCTTTTGACTTTGTTATGACGGGAATGCCGTTTGATTCGTTTTGTGCGGACGTATTTTCGGACGGCTCTACCATCAGTGAAATTCTTGCCTCTTTTCCCGGCACATCTGAAGATGAATTTGCCTGCATTTGAGACGGCTTTTCACTTACAAAGAGGTCTCCCTGCTCCTGTTCCTGCTTGTAGGCCGCAACCGGGTTTCTTGATTTTGGCTTAGATTTCTTTGTTTTTGCGGGTGCCTTGGTTTTCTGTTCTTTTACCTGATTATCTATTTCTTTTACCGGAATCTGTGGTGCAACAGGCTCTGGCCGCACGATGCGCTCATATTGAGACTGAAATGCATTTGATTTTTCCACCAGTGCAACCTCGCCCTTTAATAGCTGGATGTGACGGTCAGCTTCCTCTGAGATTTCCTTTAGCTGGCGGATTTTATCATCTATGAGGGTAATGTTTCGCTCTGCATTCCTGTTAATGTCCATTAGCATTGAGTTAAGCTGATCACGGGTTTCCTCCATGATTTTGTCGGTTGAAAAAATGTTCTTGAAACGAACGATTTGAACGAGCCACATAACCACATTGAAAACACAGAGCAGTAGAACAACAACAGCCATTTTTACCCCGTAATGTCTATATGACGACCTAGGCGTGGATCTGTAAATTCATACTGTTTTGGCGGTTCATCCTCTTCCTGGGAGTCTTTGTTCTTTGCCTTAGCCTGCCTTTGCTCACTTGAAGAGCCGTTTCTTGCATCCTTGTTTATTGTTCCGGCCTCAGAATCTTCTTTTGCCACTTCCTGAACGGTTTTGGCTTTCTCTGAAGTATCCTGCGCAACCCTATCCGCTCCCACTTGATTTACAACCTGAGCAAGCTGGTTTTGAGAAGCGGAGAATTTTGCAACATTGTCCATCTGCGAATACATGGTGGACAAATCAATTGGTTGTATAGCCATCTGGTCCCTTTATATCATCCACATTTGCGCTATATTTGCCACGGCGGACAAATCCATTCTCCCAATAGAATGTAACGGACTTAACCTCTGTCTTAACCTCATCCTTTTCATCGCGAACAAAAATCTTTGCTCCGGCATAGACTGTACCGCTAGCATTAACCTTACCGACAGCCTTAATGTCACGAAGCCTTGTTTCTATCTGGTTGATTTCTTCGGTCATCTCCTGGCTGAGAGTATTTATTTCCTGCTTGCGTGTAATAAGGGCATTGAGGTTCTCTTCCTTTTCCTTTGGAAGGGTACGACGAATCTTGCGCTGTTCCTCAAGATGTGCGATGTTGCGCTCGACTTCCTCAAGTTCGCTGACCATTTTTGTCTGTGTATCCTGAAGCTCAAGCAACCTTTTCTTTGCCTTTGGATCAAGACCGACCTCAAGCACTGTTTCCGTACCACCGGCAGGAGAGCCAATGTTCTTTGCGGTGATTTCCTCGGTTGCAAAAAGGTGGCCACCAACGATCTGGGCGCGCTTACCCTTAAGGACGATTTTCTTCATGGCAGTAACTTCTGAGTTAACGATACTGTCATTGATGATTACATATTCACCAGCCTCAACCTTGGCATTTTCAACGTGGTGTGCCCAGACAGACTTTGGTGTAGAAATAAAGCCTTCGTGACGACCGGATACACCCTGAGAAATGACGATGTCTCCACCTGCTTCGATGCGGCAGTTACCGACGGCACCGTAAATCTCGACATTACCGTCTGCCTTGATGTTGAATCCATCCTCGACGTTTCCACGGACAATAACGGTTCCCATAAAGGTAACGTTTCCTGTCTTGATGTTGACGCCCTTTTCTTCGCGTACAGGTTCAACACAAATCTTGTCACCCTGCAGAAGAACTTCTCCATTACATGCGGCAAGAATCGTAACACCGTCGTCTGCAAGCTTTACGTTTACGCCAAGAGGAATATTGATGTCCTTTCCGTTTTTGGCCTCCAGATAGCGGCCCATAATCGTCTTTCCGCCTTTTCCCTGCTGTGGGAGCATCTTTTGTGCAAGAGGCTGTCCTTCCACAACGTTCTGGATGAGGTTGAGTTCCTTAAAGTCAACCTGACCGGTCTTGTTTTCCGTAAGGCGCATCTTTGTGCGGTCTGTCTCAAAATTATATGCGATATATGCATCCCTACCGTCAACAGGCTGAATTGCTGCTGCGACTTCATAAGGCACATTGTAAACAGGATTGTCCACAAAGGCCATGATCTTATCTTCATCAATACCGGCAACAACACCCTGAATGCGCAGTTTTTGCTTGATTGCATCAGAAGAAATCTCTGAACCGCTCATGGCAGGAGGAGTGGCTGTGATTGTTGCGCTCATTTCGTCCTTTGTTATGTCAACTGCAAAAATGGCGTCTCCTGCAGGAATACGCGTAAATGAGCCAATTTCCGTATAGTCGCCGTTTGTACCTTCCTTGCACAGCTGCTTTATGAGGTCCTCATTAATCTCTCTGGTATCAGGTCTCTTTGCCTCAATCTGAACATCAGCAGGCTTAACCGGTTTTCCATTTCCAACAGGAAGCACAACTTTGAGGTAAATGCCGTCGTTGAACCTGTGTACATAGAAGATTCCGTCTGTATCCTGAGTCTTGACTTCTTCCTCCAGATTCTCGCCTGCAAGGATCTTTTTCTTTTCCTCCATCTTTTTCTTGATGAGGTTCGGATTCTCATATATCCTCAAAACCCATGGCTTCTTGGCAACACCACCTACACCGCTAAAACCTTTTTCCAGCACTTCGTATTCAAGTTGGGAAACCTTTGCATTTAGCTGAACTGCAGCATCAGCAAGGCATTCTTCTATTGTGTAGGCACGTACTTCCACGGAGTGAATCTCCCGGTCAATTTCCAGAAGAGTCTGCATATCCTCGCGAAGTTTTTCCAGATTAACCATCAATTCCTCCTGTTAGAAAATACCTTTTCTTAAACTTGTTAATTTTGCTCTAAGCCTCATATTGGCTTTTGTATGTAACTGGCTTATGCGGCTTTCGCTTACATTCAGGACCTGTCCTATCTCACGGAAAGTCAAATCTTCGTTGTAGTAAAGTACAATAACCATTTTCTCGTTCTTTGGAAGTTCGTTTATGGCCTCGATTATTACCTTGCGGACTTCCTCACGCTCAACAATGACATCAGGATTCAAGCTTGAAGGTGATTCAATATTGTCTCCGATGGACATATGATCGTTGTCATCTCCAGAATACCAGACGTCATTCAAGGAAAGAATGCTTGTGCCGCTTACCTTCATGATTGTGGTCTGATACTCACTTTCGGTCATGCCCATGGCCTTTGCAATCTCTGAATCTGTTGCCGTCCTTCCGAGTTTTCCCTCAAGCTCAACTATAGTGTCTTCTATCTCTCTGGATTTTTGACGCACAGAACGCGGAACCCAATCCTGTTCACGAAGTTCATCAAAGATGGCTCCACGTATCCTTGTTACTGCATAAGTCTTGAATTTTACATTTTTATCCGGATCATATTTATTGATTGCATCCAGAAGTCCAAACTGACCATAGCCGACTAAATCATCGAACTCAACGCTGTCCGGCATTCCTACAGAAACTTTTCCCGCAACATATTTTACCAGAGGCATATATTGGCGGATAAATTTATCCCTAATGGCAGGAGACTTAGTCTGCTTAAATTCGTGCCAAAGTTCTTCTTCTGTATTTTCATCAATCAGCGAATTTCCCATTCTCCACACCCTTATTTTCTATATTTATTTTATTCTTCCCTTTTTAACGCAGTTTGAATCGCCTTTGCTATGGTAGCGGCATCATGGTCGGATGCTCTTGAACCATCAGAAAAAGCCGATCTTTCTGTATACAAAGATGTTGAACCATTGCTAGCAAAATCGCTGTCATCAACAAATGAATCTCCATCATCCCCAAGCTCTGCATCAAAATCTGCAATATCAGGGAGTTCGTCTATCTCCGTGCTTCCATTTGAGTCAAGTCCCACATTGGAAGTGTCTATTACAGATGCAGCAGGAGCCTTTTCTACTTTTGCATCAGAGGAGGCAAGAGGATTTGGCGTAAACTTATCTTCATCATAATCCTCAACATCAGGCATTGAACTGACTTCTTCGGAAACAGAAGGCGCAGGACTAATAGAAGATGATGCACCTGAAGAAGCCGCGGTCGAAGCAGATGGCTCTGGCTTTGTTCTGAGTACCTGTGTGTCTTCCTGTGAAAGCCCCATTTTATTCATTGTGACCGGGAAACGCAAATCCTCACCGTCATCAGTCAAATCTTCATCAGAAATCGTGATGTCAATCTTTCCGTTATGCTTGGTGTCTGATTTTTTTAAGCCAACTGTGCCATCTTCTTTATCAAGAAATCTATCAAAAATATAATCAATCGCAATAAACAGCACTGCAAATACGACGGCAAAGATAAGTCCCCTTAACAGCGAACGCCATAACCTGTGAGTTGCAATGATACTGATAAAAAAAGACAATACAAAGCCGAAAACAGCCGGAAATATACTTTTTTTAGGGTTCAGCATGTACTATCATCCTCCATTATATAAGAGTACGGCAAAAACAAAAACAGGTCAAGATGTCAAGGACCAGTCTGACAAAAGTCAGGCTTGACATGAATCTACCTCTTTTTCCTGCCGCCATTTACAAATTTCTTAAGGAATGTCGAAACTCCCTCTGAAGTGACATCCTCATTCTTTTCTATCCTGCTCACGATATGCTTTAAACAGATGGCCGGTCTTGAAGTCGGATTAACCACCATAAACGGCTTTTGCCTGATAACCGCCGTCTGAACAACGGAATCATCGTAAACAAAACCGATGTAATCAACCTTGTAATTCAAGAATTGAGCAACAATAGTAATGATACGTTCGGAAATACGCTTTCCCTCGTCTGCAGAATGCACACGGTTTACCAGAAGCCTGATGTTTACCTCACGGTTCACAAGCTCGGTGGAAATAATCTTTATAATTCCGTAGGCATCAGTAATTGCAGTCGGCTCCGGGGTAGTAACGACGTAAATCTCATCCGCTGCGGCCACAAACTGAAGAACATTATTTGCAATACCAGCACCTGTATCTATAATAATTATATCAGCATTTCCCAAAGATGCAAATTCTTTTGTAAAATATTCAAGTTCCTCTACAGAAAGGTTTGCAATCTTGGAAAATCCGTTTGCACCAGCTATGAACTTTATTCCAAATTCCGTATCAAGGATTATCTCACTCATCTTTTTCTGATGATTGATTACCTGCATAAGATTGTACCTGGGAACAATATTCAACAGAACATTTACGTTGGCCATACCCATATCGCCGTCAATCAGGATTACCCTCTTACCGATCTGAGCATATGCTATTGCCATGTTTACAGCTATATTTGTCTTGCCTACTCCACCCTTGCCGCTTGTAATTGCAATTATTCTTGTCTTGTGACTTTTGTCGTTTCCCATCAAAGTCCTCAATTCGTTAGCCTGTTCTTCCATTCCCATATCACTTCTCATCATTTTTTTCGGATCCTTCCTCAGGTCCGTATTTTTCTATAATGTGTTCCCGATCCACATTAAATCCCTTCATATATTTTAAAAAGCACAGTGGATGAGCGCGCTGTAGGGTATGCAAAACCTGCTGACCGTCCGCCACCATTGAGATTGCCTTGTTTTTTTCAATCAAAACGGAAAGTACATTTCCAAAAGACATAGTTTGATCACATTTCGTAACAATCACGCTGCGAAAATCAAATGACTCATAATTACGTATGATATTCTCAAGATCACTTGCCTTGCAGTCGGCCGTAATTGCCAGATACACATCTGCCTTCATTCCATCAACATCAAGCAGGCTGTGCATTTTTGCGATGTTTTCCAGATCACGAGGACTGTAACCGCTTGTATCCACAAGAATGAAATCCATGTCTGTCTTGTAAGAATCGTATATTTCCTTAAGGTCACCCTGCTCGCTGCCCTTGCGGACTTCCACATCCATGATGTTGCCCCAGTGCGAAAGCTGTTCTTCCGCGCCCACACGCATCTTGTCAACTGTCACCATAAGGATTTTTGGAGGTTCTATCTTCTGTTCCTTTGCGGTAACTTTGAGTTTTGCGGCCATTTTTGCGATTGTAGTGGTTTTACCGACACCAGTTGGTCCTACAATGATAATGACATGGGCATTTTTTCTTCCCTTGCTGTTGAATTTTGGCGCGATTTGAATTGAATCAGCAATAAAGTCAATGACTGTGTTTTGGACAAGATCATAATCGTCAAGCTGTTCATATGTAAGGGCTGACTTTATGTGGGCATTTATCTTTTCTATGAAGGACCTGGTAAAGTCGTTTGATTCAAGAGCCTCATCAACCTTTAGGATGCTTGGATGCTCTGACCTACCGTTTGCCGCCTGTTCAATTTTGTCAAGTTTCTCGGTTATCTTTTCTATCTGCTTGGAAAGATTGGCCACCTGAAGCATGTTGGTGACATTGCTTCCTTCCGTAAGTTTCTTGATTATTTCGTCACGGTTACTGGTAAATGAGTCTTGAAGCGGTTTTGGCTGGACATTGTTAACCGTAGGTATTTCCCTGATATAGCCCGATTTATCCTGTATTTCCGCATAGGGGGATGATGGCATGGGCCTTCCGTAATAAGCAGGTTCAGAACGTGAATACTGTTTTGGTGAAGCATATGAAAGCCTGTCATCGATGATATAAGTTACCTTAACGAGCTCCTTTTGGCCAAAGCCCAATATTCCGGGCTTTAACACCGCCTTCCATGTAAGGATTTGATAACGCTCCTGATATTTGTCATACAACTTGCGCTTGCAGTCTTCGAGGGTTGCACCAAGCATTTCGTACTGATTAGAGTTTATCTGCTGCTCATTGTACATTTATTTCCCCCAAAGTCTCTACATGAATGGAATTTCCTGCAGACATAACTTCGCTTAAAGAAAGAACCGCCACCCTGTCCATTTCCCTTTCGATGGCACTATGCACCAGCAGACGGACTTCATCAGGACAAAGAATTATAGGCAAGAATGCCCTGTCCCTGACAGCCGCAACGGACGCTGAAACTGTCTCAAGGAATTTTCTGCTGTCAACAGGATCAAATCCTACCATAGGCTTTTGACCGGGACGCTCAATTTTCTTTTCAAACAAACTTTGAGCAAGAGACTGAGACATCATCAAAACGGAAAGAACTTTATTGTCATCCACATACTGAAGGCAAATCTGTGCGCCAAGAGCCTGACGTACTTTTTCCATAAGGAACCATGGATCCTTTGTAAGCGGAGCATAATTGGCAAGGGTTTCAAGAATGACAACCATGTTGCGTATGCTGACCTGTTCCTCAAGCAAGCCCTTGAGTACCGTCTCAATTTCACCGTATGTAAACTTGTGTTCACCGGTAAGGATTTCATCAACAACAACAGGATTGGTCTCCTTGATTTTATTAATGATTGATGCAACTTCCTGACGGCTAAGGATATCGGCGGCATGACTTCTGATGATTTCTGTAAGGTGAGTTGCAATGATTGTAGGCGGATCAATGACCATGTATCCTACCCTTTCCGCCTCAGCCCTCTTTGACTCTGGAAGCCATATTGCTTCCATTCCAAAAGCAGGATCAAAGGTTTTTTCACCGGACATCAGGTTCTCTTTCTTTACGCTGCCTGTATTAAGGCACATGTAATAGCCAAGCTTAAGACGGCTTTTACCGACTTCTATGCCACGTATCTTAAATGAATATTCCTCCGGATCAATGCTCATGCTGTCACGGATTCGGATTGGCGGAACCACAAGGCCCAACTCAAGGGCTTCCTCACGGCGTATTCTTGTAACACGCTCAAGCAATTCCGCTCCTTTTTCCCTGTCAACAAGAGGAACAAGGGCATATCCAAGGTCAAGGGCAAGTGGATCAAGGGCAACGATTGGGGACACTTCGTCAGGACTTGAACCAGTCTGCTTTTTGCTTTTTTCCGCTTTTGCATCTGCCTCTGCCTTTAACTGCTGGGCCTTTTGCATTTTCTGCATGCGGAATCCAAGATATACAAACATTATTCCAACAGGAATCAAAACAAATGTTGCCGGGCCAAAGAAAGCCACACCCATTGCAAGCAGTGCGATACCGACAATGACATATACCATTCCGCTGACGGCAAAGTTACGCTTAAGCTGATCTCCGATAAGCTCGTCTGCAGAAGAACCTGTAACAAGAATACCGGTACCAAAGGAAAGCATAAGGGCCGGAAGCTGAGACATAAGGCCGTCACCGATTGTGAGTGTTGCATAGCTGGAGAAGGCCTCTCCCATGGTAACATTTCCGAAAACCATTCCCGTAATGATGCCACCGATAAGGTTGACTATGGTGATAAAAATACCTGCCTTTACGTTGCCGCTTACGAATTTTGAGGCACCATCCATTGCTGAGTAAAAGTCTACTTCACGGCGAATCTGTTCCTTGCGTCTTGTAGCCTCTTCCTCAGAGATTGTTCCTGCGTTGAATTCGTTCTGAATGTCGAACATCTTGTTGTTCATGGCATCCAATGTAAAACGTGCGCTTACCTCAGAAACACGGTCAGCACCTTTTGTTACGACAAGAACCTGAACGACAATCAATATTACGAAGACTATAAAACCTACGACAATATTTCCACCGGTAACTATATTACCAAAAGCCTGAACCAGCCATGACTGACCCGGAAGATTGGCGGTGCCACCTGCCGATACAGGATGCGTAAGAATAAGCCTTGTTGAAGCGATGTTGATTGCAAGACCGTATAAAGTCACAAGAAGAGTAACACGCGGAAACGATGTAAAATCTGCCGCACGTCTTGTGTAAATAACAGTCAGCAAAGTAATGAGAGCCACCGCCAAGTTAAGCGACATGGCAATATCGATGATAATCTGTGGAAGCGGAATGAACATCATGAGAACAGTCACTACTACCGCGACTGCTACTGAGTTGCTCTGAATTAAGGAAATAATTCCCGTTCCGTTACTTTTTTTTGTTTCTACCCTTTCCCTTTCTGGCATTGCGAGTCCCCACCCACTTATAATGATAGTCTATATTAATGAAATTATCAATCAAAATTTTCAGTTTTTACTGATTTTTTTTCTCCATGTAGTTAATCTGGCCATAAACAGTTGCTATGGCACGCCAATATACATCTGGTATTATAGCACCAATTTGAACATCTGTATAGAGCCCACGGGCCAATGGCTTGTTTTCCACGATAGGAACGTCATTTTCCCGGGCAATCTCCTTCATGTTCAGGGCCGTACGGTCTTCTCCCTTGGCTGTAACGGCTGGAGCCTCATTAACCTCCCGTTTCCACTGAACGGCAACAGCATAATGCGTAGGGTTAGTGATGACTACGTCAGCTTCTTTTACCGCACGGGGTATGTTCTGCCTGAGCATCTCTTTCTGGGCAGAATCCAGATGGCTCTTTACCTCTGGGTCTCCGTCAAGCTCCTTCATTTCCTGCTTGACTTCCTGCTTGCTCATCTTGTTTTTCCGGCGGAATTCACGTCTTTGGACAAAGTAATCCGCTATGCCTACAAGAACCAGGAAAATACCGCATATGACAAGCATTTTAGCAGCTGTGGTTGCAAACTGCTTAAGGGCCTGCATCGGTGTGCCCACATAAAGTGCCGACAAAAGCTTGTTCATGTCCGAGCGTATGATGATAATCGCCACAATAGCGATTACGATTACCTTGACAATTGACTTTATTATGTTGAACAGTCCAGTAAAGGAGAACAGAGTCCTGCGGAAATACTCACCGAATTTTGGGGCAACCTTCTTGAAATCCATGGCGATTGGTTTTGTTGAGAAAATAAAGCCCTTGTTCTGAACTAGGTTTGCTATTACCGCAACAACAGCCCCCACAAGGCCAAACGGTAAAAAGAGCATCAGGAAATAGCGCAGGAAAATATATGCATACTGGCCGTTATCGACCTTTGAATCATTTATGTGGTTAAAGAAGAAGCTCATCACTTCCTCAAGCTTTTGTTCAATCCATGGAGCAAGAAAGAAAAGAATAAGGACGCCAATCAAAAACACAAGGGCACCGTTCAGCTCCTGACTTTTTGCGACTTGACCTTTTTTACGGGCCTCACGCAGCCTGTGCTCGGTAGGTTCCTCTGTTTTGCCTTCATCTTCCGGACCGAACCATTTCAAGTCTACCTGACTCATAATGAACCTCCCGGACCAAGAATCATGAACAGTCTTCCCAACTCGCGGAATCCCTGCCTGAAGCTTTCGATAAAGAAATCAATGAACTGCGGCAATACCGTCGCAAGAACAAGAAATGCAGTCAAAATCAAAATCGGGAAACCTTCCGCAAGCAGGTTCATCTGAGGAGCTGCCTTGGAAAGAATGCCCATTGTTACGTTTATAAGGAAAAGCGTTCCCATGAGCGGGAGAGCGATTATCAGGGCATCCCTGAACAGGGAGGTCAAGCCCGAGACCATGAAGATTGCCAGATCCTTGTTATGCACGACAATTGAAAATGCATTAAGTGAATCAAAGCTTGAAGCAAGCCCACCGGAGAACAAAGTCTGGAACCAGTGGTTCTGCATGAAAATCAGCATCGCTATAAGATTAAGGAATTGGCCCATAAGAGGGTTTTCTACCTGACTCAGCGAATCGTATACCTCACTTGCGGCAAAACCCATCTGAAAGGCAAAAAACTGACCTGCAGTACTGAATACTGCAAAAATAAGGGAAATAAAGAATCCGATTATAATGCCTATGATGCCCTCCCCCAGAAGAAGCAGGACATACTCAAGGTTAAAGGCTCCCTCAGGCGTAATGAAATCGGCATAGGGAGCATACATTCCATTTGTAAGTGAAATCTGAGGGAAAATCAGGTAAGCAAGATATGCTGCAAGGGTAACTTTGGCAATACGCGGTACTGAACGTGTGGAAAAAAGAGGCAGTGTCATTATCAGCGCAAAGCAACGGACTGCAACCAAAAGGAATACAGGCGCATTAGCTACCATCGAATTCAGCATAGGCCGTCACATTATCCCATTCTGGGGATTGATTCAAAAAGATTGATCGTAAATGTCTGCATGGTCGAGAACAGCCATCCTCCCAAAAGCGCAAGCATCAGAAGAATTATGAACAGCTTAGGTAAAAATGTAAGCGTCTGCTCCTGAATTGAGGTTGTGGCCTGAAAAATCGCAACAATCAAACCGATTATAATGGCAGCACCAAGAACCGGCGCACACAGAAGAAAAACATGCCATATTCCGTCACGCATTAAAACGGCAATATCACCAATACTCATCACTATCCTCCCTATTTATTCCCAAAACCCAGACAGCTACAATCCGACACCGCGGAAAAGCTGAGTAGTCAAAAGTCCCCATCCGTCAACAAGGACAAACAGCATCAACTTGAACGGCATGGATATCTGAACCGGCGGAAGCATCATCATACCCATGCTCATAAGTATGCTCGCCACCACCATGTCTATTATCAGGAACGGAATATATAACATGACACCTATCTTAAACGCTGTTGTAAGCTCATGCAGGATATAGGCCGGAATCAATACATAAGTCGGAACATCTGCCAGAGTCCTTGGCTTTGTGTCAGAAACCATTGACATGAAAGTTGTTATGTAAGAGGTATCATCAACCATCTGATTGTACATGAAAAGTCTTATCGGCCCCTCTGCGTTCTCATATGCCTGCTCAATTGAAATCTCGTTATTAGAAAGGGGCTTGAACGCCGTCTTATATACCTGGTTGAATGTAGGCCACATGCAGAAAAGAGTCATGAAAAGGGCAATACCGTTAAGCACTGCCGTTGGCGGTACCTGTTGAAGTGACAAAGCCCTCTTGATGAAATCCAATGCAATGCTGAACCTAAGGAAACATGTCGTAAGGATCAGGATGCTTGGTGCAAGGGTCAAAAGGCTCAGCAAAAGAAGAAGCTGTACGCTGAATGCAACCTGATGACCGTCCTGTGGAGCACTGGCAGAGAACTGGATGTTGGGGAAATCAACCCCTGTTATGCGCTCGCTCATCTCTGTCGTACCCTGAGGAGACCCGTTTGGAAAATTTTCATTACCGGCAGACTGAGATGCTACCGGCAATGCACATATAATCGCGATAAGGGCAAAGAAAACAATTTTTGGAAGTTTCTTACTGAAAAATTTTTCAAGTTCTTTTTTCATAGTCTATCCTCACCTCTCAAGACGCTGTGACTGTTTTTTAAGGGAGTCCAAAATCTGTCTTGCCGCTCCGTCCTCAAAGGCATTAGCATTCTTTGATTTGTTGACTTCATTCTTTTTCTTTTTTGGCATGAAGAGTTCAAGCACATCCTCAAAGCTTTTTGGCCTTTCTACCTTTGCATTCTTATCTGCATAGAGGTTCATTGCCTGAATCAACTCAGGGTCATCAATCTCGGTAATAAGGTTAACTGAATTGTCGCTTACACCAAGAAGATATGCCTTGTCTATCAATGTAACAATTTGTATTGATTTTCCCGGGCTTATTGTCAGTGAAGAAACTTTCCGCAAGAATTCATCTGTGGATTTGTCCGGATCAACAGACCTTTTCATCAGCTTAAAGATAATCCAGATAATTGCCAGAACTATGGCAAGTACAAGAATCATCCTGAAGAACACCCATACCGTTTTAAGAGGACTTGAGGTTTTCCCGTTTTCCTCCGTGGCGGTAGAACCAGGATTTTCCAAAGAATACTTGGATTCGTCAATTTTATTTTGACTTAAAACCTGAGACTGTTCTGTTGTCTGTGAATCAGAAGATGAATCCACCGCCTCCTGTGCAAAAGACATGGCACAAAAGACAAATGAAAAAACGCATAATACTGCTAGAAATTTTTTTGAATTTTTCAATTTTCCCCCACCCTTTTTAAATTGACGCCACCCCTGAAATCAATTTAAAACTAAATATGGCGCCTACGGATTCACCCTTTTCCGAAGACGCTTTTTACCAGAATAAACCGCAGATTATTACGGCAACCATCGGCAACCCGAAAACGAGTGTTTCCGTGCAACCGATTGAATCATTGAACAATCCGAATCCGAATCATTCAATGACTCAATATATATTACATCTGATTTGTAACATGTTCAATAGCCGGAAGGATTTCTGTTACACGAACACCGAAGTTTTCATCGATGACCACAACTTCTCCCTTGGCAATTGGCTTATGGTTAACCAGAATATCCACAGGTTCACCGGCAAGCTTATCAAGCTCGATGATTGTACCCTCGCCCATTCCCAGAATATCCTTGATAGTCTTTTTGGTGCGACCAAGTTCTACGGTCATCTCCATAAAGACATCCATGATCAAGCCGATGTTGCCCTGTTCGGCGGTTCCACCGTATTGCTGTAAGTTAGGAAATTGCAGAGACTGTACATTCGGTGTATTCATCATCTGTGGCATACCCATCTGATTTTGTGCCATACCCATATTTTGCATACCTCCAACAGGTTGTTGCATTGTCATGCCCATACCCGGCATTCCAGTCATAACCGGCTGTTGTCCCATTGGAGCTGCCGGATTAACAGGTGCTGCAGCTGGTGCTGGAGGAACTGAACCTCCACCTAATGCAGTTGCCATTCCATTTGCGACGCTTGAGCTTACGGCTTCCCATAATGTAAATGGGCTTCCGTCTACTGTAAGCGGATATGTAAACAGGGCAAAAGATCCCTGTGGCATTCTAACCATTGCTTTTGGCTGATTGATGGCTTCGGCAGGATTTGCTGCAAGTCCCGGAATCTTACCGTCTGCACTCAAATCTGTTATTTCCGCGCCTGAGTGTGATGAAACAAGCTCGCTAACTACAGAAAGTGCCATGTCATCAAGCTCAGAATTTTCCTCTTTGTTAACAAGACTTGAAATTTTCTGTGCGAATTCCTGAGAAAGAATGAAGAGGTGATCTCCGTTCAAGCCGGTTGTGTAGTCAGCCATAACTGCAACAACCATTTCAGGAATCTTGGCCAGGAGCTGGTCTCTGTTTGCAACCTCAACAACAGGTGCATCTACAGCGGCATCCGCTCCTGTCATTGTAGAAATATTGCCGGAAAGCTTGTCCTTTAATCCGTCTGCAAATTTCTGCAATGTAGCGATATCTATTGATGAACTACCTCCAGCTGAAGACGCCCCAGCGGACGGCAGACCTCCCATATCAACACCGGACAACAGTGCATCGATTTCTTCCTGTGATATTGATCCTTCACTCATAAAGATTCTTCTCCTTCAGCTGTTAACTCTTCAAATTCATCTTCGTCACTTGCTTTTATCTTCTCGATAATCTGTACTGCTCTTTTCTTTCCTATGACACCTGGCTGACAGTAGAATTTTTTCTGGCTGCCAACGCTAAGTACCAGCGGATCGGTAATTTTGGTCGTGTTAAACCTGATTACGTCACCAATGTGCAGGTTCAGGACATCCTTAATCGGAACGTTCATGCTGCCGACTTCTGCAATCAGCTCCATGTCAACGTCAGAAAGTTTTTCCTTCAAAGTTCCAAGATACTGTGTTGTAGAACTTCTTCTTACGGAACTGAACCAGAACTGTGATGAAAGCTTTGAAACGATAGGTTCAATTGTAATGTACGGGATACAGATGTTCATCATACCCGCTTCTTCACCAATCTTGATCTCCAATGTTACAAGGATGACCATTTCACTTGGCGGAACAATCTGCGCGAACTGCGGATTTGTTTCAATCTGCTGCAATCTTGGCCTAAGGTCGATTACCTGTGTCCAAGCCTCACGCATGTTTGCAAGAATACGGACAATGATTCCTTCCATAACTGACTGCTCAATGTCTGTAAGGTCGCGGTTGACTTTTCCACCCGTGTCACCGGAACCACCAAACAAGCGGTCAATCATTATAAAGGTAATTTCAGGAGCAATCTCAAGAACAGCGTTACCCTTTAAAGGATCCATATTGATTACAGCCAGGGTTGTAGGAGTTGGAATTGAACGAATGAATTCTTCGTATGTAAGCTGATCTACGGATGCAACGTGCACGTGTACCAATGTCCGCAACTGAGCTGAAAGGCTTGTAGTTGTAAGACGGGCAAAAGTTTCATGCATGTTGGAAACAGTACGAATCTGTTCCTTTGAGAATTTATCCGGTCTTCGGAAGTCGTAAATTTTAATACGTCTGGTGTCCGATACCGGCTTAAAATCATCGGAATCATTGTCGCCAGAACTGATTGCCTGCAGGAGCTGATCTATTTCATCCTGCGATAAAACTTCATTCATTCCCTATCCCACCTAAGCTGTCTTTTACTGCTGTACTACGTCCAATGTTGTAAAACGGACATCACGGATACTCGTGTCGCTCAGGATTTCATCATTAATCTGGTCACGAATATTCTGTCTCAAGATTTCTTCGTTCTGTGGCTTCAAGTCCATAGATGTCTGCTCAGAGAAGAAACGTCTCAAGAAGTCTGTAATTTCGATACGACGGTTTGTGATTTCTGTGGAAGCGGCCTTGTCGTCCTTCTTATAACCCAAGGCAACTTGAACAACTACGCTGGAAGGAATCTCTTCGTCAGTGTTTGTGCGGATCTGATCAAGAGATGTATACCAGTCGTATACTTCACGCTTGGTTGTATACACCTGTCCGATTGGACCGTTGTCAGTCTGCTTCTTGCCGCCTTTTCCTATAAAGTATACAGCACACCAAACTACCGTAACGATGAAGATGACAGCCGCAAGAGCAATCAAAATCCATTTCAGCAGCTGGGGAAATGCACCCTTCAGGCCACCTGATTTCTTAGAGGTGGTTGCGCCTTCTTCCAAGTCTCCAATATCGTCTGCTGCGTTATCGTCTGCCATAATTTCCTCCAAATTAGAAAAATGCTTCTTAATTATTTATCGGCATTTCGTATTTTAAAGTATAGCATATTTTTAAAAATGCCCTTCATCCAAGATTACTATATCAACTCTGCGGTTATATGCCTGACCTTCCGGCGTGCTGTTGTCAAACTGCGGCCTTGTGTCTGCATAACCCGCTATAGAAAAATTGGATTCACTTACACCCAATGAACTCAGATAATGAAGCACTTCCGCGGCTCTTGCGGCAGAAAGCTCCCAGTTGCTTTTGAATGAAGAGTTTACAGATACCGGATTGTCATCTGTATGGCCTTCAATTCTATATCTGAATTTACTGATTTCGGGATCAGAGAAAAAGCTGACAAGATTCAGCAATGTATCCCTGTTCTCCTCAATGTTCAAATCTGCGCTGCCCTGCTCAAAAAATGTATCAGACAGCAGAGAAATGACAAGTCCCCTTTCATCACTTGTAACTGTGATGCGGTTTGTCTTTACATCCGGACTGAATATTGTAACTGCCTTTTTCTTTGCAGTTGCAAGCATCGTTCCCCTTTCGGAAGAAGGCAATGCACTTACCGTATTTCCCAAATCAGAAAGCTTGCCCGGATTCAGTGACTGATTACCACCAGTACGAGTATTTGTAATTGCAGCCTGTAATGCCGCCATCTGTACTGCATCTGACTCCGAAGGATCATAAAGCATGACGAAGAAACACAACATAAGTGTAATCATATCGCCATAAGTTCCTTGCCACGCGGTTGACGGCTTACCAGGCTCTTTCTTCTTTCTTGCCATAGTCTACCTCTTGCGCACTAGTCTTTTAATACTTCGGGTTCAACAACTTTCTTGTCTTTCGGGCTCAAATACGTGAGCAGCTTTGTTGCCAAGATACGCGGGTTGTCACCAGTCTGAATTGAAAGGACTCCTTCCAGAATCATTTCCTTGGCGTTCATCTCGCGGTTATTCTGCCATTGAAGTTTCTGAGACATAGGACCAAACAACCAGTTTGCAAGGAAAGAACCGTACAAGGTCGTAACCAAAGCAACAGCCATGTTAGGACCAAGCGAACTCTTGTCCTCCAAGTTGTTCAACATACCGATCAAACCGATAACGGTACCCATCATACCAAAACCTGGGGCGAAACCTGCCCACTGGGTAACAACGTTTATCCATTCCATGTGGCGTGACTCAACCTGAGCCATCTCACTTTCCATGATTGAACGGATGGCCGCTCCATCATGACCGTCGACCATCAGGCGCAAGCCGGATCGAAGGAATTTATCATCAAGATCATCAAGTCCGTCTTCCAAGGCAAGAATACCTTCACGGCGGGCTTTTTCACTAAGGGCTACCATTTCACGGACAGTACGTGCTTCACCGTAATCGTACTTCTTAAAACACCTTCCGAGGATTTTCCATACACCGATAGCCTGTTCAATTGGAGCAACAATCCACAGAGAGAAATACGAACCTCCTACCGTTACGAAAATAGACGGTATGTCGAAAATATCTCCCAGAGAACCACCGGAACTGAACACACCCAGCATAATCATGGCAAGACCGCCAACGAAACCTATTAATGACGCAAAATCCATTTTAGAGAAAATCCTCCCTTTTCATTACTCAGAACGGCAATGATATGACAACAGCATAAAAGTCTGGAAATTCAAGCTATAATTCCTGATTAAATCCGCCTATCCGCTTTCTATACTCGACAATCTTGTCCACTATTTCCTGCGGAGCCTCGGTAACCACGACTTTTTTCCCAGAGAGAAGGGTCAAAGTAAGATCAGGATTCTGTTCCATACTTTCGATCTGGTGAGGATTTATCCAGTACTTTTTACCATTCAATCTGGTTACTTCTATCATATCTCTATATAATGTACGCTATTGAAAAAGTCGTCAAGTATCTTTCAACGTTTTTCCGTACATTTTTTCCTCTTCTTGTTTATCGGAATTTTAATTTTCCAACTTGAGATACAATTTTTCCATATTTTGACTATTACGGCACAGATTCAAGATGTCCCCAGAAATTCCACCAGACTAGACAATATTCTCAAAATCAGTTATAATAAGCTACTCTTTTAGTATTAGAGGTAATGTCAATGATTTTTCCACTTGAGAATCTTGTAAAATTTAAGGGCAGTATTTATGAAATAACTGTTGCGGCCAGCCGTCGTGCCTATCAGCTTGCAATGGTAAAAGACCCCCTTATCGAAGAAAACGATGACAAGGTTGTAAGCCTTGCAGCCCGTCAGCTTTTCACAAACGAAGTTCAGTACAGAATTGAACAGAAAACAGAGCAATAAACATGGATAAAAAAGGGCAAATACCGGCTATAGTCATTTTTGCCCCGACAGCTAGCGGAAAGACTGCTTTGGTCCAGAGAATTTTTGGAGAAGGCAGTCTTTCTCGTTTTAAAGGTGCCGGAGAAATCATCAGCGCAGACAGCCAGGCCGTATACAAATACATGGACATAGGAACCGCCAAGCCCACACAGGAGGAAATGGCTTCCCTACCCCATCATCTGGTTGATGTGGTTGAACCGGACAAACAGTTTGGTGCGGGAGAATTTTTAGAAGAAGCGGACAGAATCTGCAGGAAAATCCATGAACGCGGAAAGCTCCCGGTAATCGTAGGAGGAACAGGCTTTTACATAAGGGCCTTTTTACTGGGACTTCCACCCACCCCCATCAGCGACCCTGTCATGAGGGATAAAATAAAGCAAAGGTTAAGCTCAGAGGGGAATGCCGCCCTATACCACGAGCTAAAGCAGATTGACCCTGAATATGCAAAAAAAATTGACCTGCATGACGGCTACAGGATATGCCGTGCCCTGGAAGTATACTACAGCAGCGGAAAAACACTCAGCTCATACATGATACCTGTTGAAAAGCGCTCAGAATATTCATTCTGCACGATAATACTGCAACGTGACCGCAAGGAATTGTACGAGCGCATAGACCAGAGAGTCCTCTCCATGTTCAGGAAAGGCCTCAGGAATGAGGTTGAAAAGCTAAAGCAGATGGGATACGGAAAAGACAGCCCCGGAATGAAGGCCATAGGCTACAGGGAATTTTTTGACGGACAAAGCCAGGATGAAGATGCCTTGATCCAGAGAATCCAGCACAACAGCCACCGCTATGCTAAAAAGCAGTACACATACATGAACGGTATCTCAGGGACAGAAGTTCATGCAGACGACTTGAATGCAGTAGAAAACATAATCAGCGATTTTACAGCCGCAAACAAATCCATCCTATAACCTGTTTTCCAGCGGGATGGTGATGATGAACGAGGAACCTTTTCCCAATTCAGATTCTACATCAATTTTCCAGCCGTGGGCATCGATGACAGTCTTTACAACAGAAAGGCCTATTCCCATTCCCTGCTCCCTTCTTGAATTGCTTGCACGGTAAAAGAGGTCAAATATCCTCTGCAAGTCCTTTTCCGCCATACCGATTCCCGTATCGCAGACGCAAACCTTTACAGAGTCCTTCTCCTGCATGCAGCTTATACTTATTGTATCACCGTCCTTTGTATAACGCAGGGCGTTGCTGAACAGGTTTTCAAGAACGCGGTTTACAAGATTCCTGTCCATCGGAACCATCAGGTTTTCGTCCACGTCAATCTCTATGACTATATTCCGCTTATAAACCTCTGCCGTAGATTTTGAGGAGGAGGCAAAATTTTCCAGCAGAGGCTTAAGGGAAATTGGTTCAAGTGTCTGCAGCCAGTCGGCATTATTCAGCTTAACATAATTGATAAGGTCGTTTATCATGAATTCAAGCTGATCGGCCTTTGTTTCCACTATGCCGAGTGATTTTTTTATCTCGTCCATGTCGTTGACAACACCGTCCGTGATTGCTTCCGAATAACCTTTTATCAGTGCAACGGGTGTCCTTAAGTCATGGCTTATTCCCATTATGAATTTATTGCGTCTTTCCTGATCATCCTTTAACGAAATCCTCATGCGCTCAAGGCTTTCTGTAAGGGAAGTGATCTCATTGCTCTTTCCTCTGTGCCTGGGCTGCTCCAACCTTGTATCAAGGGCTCCGTCCGCGATTTTCTGGGTATTCTGCTGCAGTAGCGTTATGGATGATGATATTGTCCTTGACAGCCTGATTATGAGGGTGATGCAGAATACCTCAAAGACAAGGATTCCTATAAAAATCGGGAAAATAAATCGGTCCAGCTTTTTGTTGTGGTTCCCCTTTACCCTTGAGCGGCTTATGACAATCAGTTCCGGCTCAAAGGCATCGAAAAAAGACCTTCTTTCAGGCCTGGGAGACTGCATCTGGTAGTCATATTCTGAATTGGTAGTTATGATCAGGCTCCATATCTCACCGGGAGCGACATGAGTGCCCGCCTTGAGTTCCGGTATGTTTGAAATCAATATGCTGTAGTCATAATAGATTGCAATCTGGACTGAGGGAGGAATGTTCTTTATCTCATTTCGGATCATCTCCCAGTCATCCTCACTCAAGTCGTATTCTTCCATGCGCCTGATTTCTTTGTACCCCTTTAAGAGCCTCCTTTCACTGGACGTTGCATAGTGATAAACAGGCAGCGCTATAATCGATACAAGAGGAATGAGAATTATGCCTAGAATCAGAATGTTAAGCTGTGTCCGTATCTTCATGGCTGGTGGAAAAACCTCCTTTTGTTTTATGCCGGGTTATTTTTCAAACTTATAGCCCATTCCAAATAGCGTCGTTATGAACTTTGGATGGGACGGATCATCCTCGATTTTTTTCCTGAGCCTCTGGATGTAAACCGCAACCGCAGTTATGTCACCGTACTGGCTTTTCCATACATGATTGTATATGACCTCCGGTGTAAGCGACTGGCCCGCGCTTCTTACAAGGAATTCAAGAACCTCATACTCCTTGGTGGAAAGGGGTATCTTCTCCGAGCCTTTTTTAAGCACGCAGCTGTTGCAGTAAAGGGTAAAGTCACCGAATGTGATTGTCTCCTCTACGGAAGCCTCAGTTGCAGAAAGACGGTTCAGCTTTGCCTGTACCCTGGCCACAAGAACCCTGGGGCTAAAAGGTTTTGTAACAAACTCATCTGCACCATAACCCAAACCGGATATGATGTCCTCATCAGCATCACGCGCAGAGACAATTATCACGGGAATCGTAGCCTTGTACTCGGCACGAAACTTCTTAAGGAAATCAAGACCACTCATACCGGGCAGGTTCAAGTCCAAAAGAACAAGATCCGGCGCATAACCTTTCTGAAGTTCTTCCAGCGCCATCTCGGCAGTCTCACATGCGGAACACGTAAAGCCTGCTTTTTCCATATACATGGTTACCAGTTGTGCCATCTCGGGCACGTCTTCTACTACAAGTATTTTGCTCATAATCAAAAGAATAAACCATGTTTAAAAATATTGCCATATAATTGTTGTTATAAATTCAAAAAGACAGGAAAATAACGGAATATTATCCTGCATCACGATTCCTGCCGCTTCTTTTTTATGCGATGTCCCCATATTGATTGTATGTATCCTAATCGCTAAAATGATGACATATGGGTGAAAGGAACAAAACTACCGACGCAATAATACTCAATCTTTCAAGACAGGGGGAAAACAACTGGACGGCAACCCTGATTTCTCCTGATTCTGGAATTTTTTATGCCACTGTTTACGGAGGCCCCAAAAGCAAACTGCGATCACTTGTTCAGAAATTCAACATCGGAAAACTGTATTATTACGATGACAGCCAAAGGAACCTGAGGAAAATATCCGACTTTGACGTTGCAAACTACCACCAGACCTTCAGCACCGACATATATAAGGTATGGGCTGCAAATCTTGGGGCAGAACTGATCATAAAGACAAAAGCGGCCGGAGACTACAGGAACACATTTACGCTGTTGAGTGCCTTCCTGAATGGAATAGATGCATGCGATGAAAAGGGTGCAAGACTCGGAACATTACGTTTTCTATGGCGTTACCTTAAACTTCTTGGGGTTCAGCCGGACATATCATATTGTGTTTCCTGCTCATCACCTGTTTTCTCGGAAGGGAATGAAGAGGAAATCAATCCAGTCCATTATTTTCCAAGCATGAACGGTTTCCTTTGCACAGACTGTCTTGCATCATACCTTCAGTCAAAGGAGAACATGAACCAGGCACTTCCCCTCTCCAAAAACGCAGCTGAATACCTTATGGCCATCAACATGCTGTCACCGGGGAAAGTCAGGGCAATGACGATCTCTGCCGATGACGCATACGACATCAAGCGCCTTGTCTACATACTCGCAGAACAGGCTGCCGGATGCAAGCTCAAGACCCTGGAAAGCGGAGCCTTAATCCTCTAGTCACTCATCATCCTCAAAGGCAAAATCAACAGTAAAAAAATCAGGGCTCACGGCTTCCATATTAAGCCTGATTTCCCAATGCAGGTGTGGACCTGTTGCAAGTCCAGTTGAACCGCTTTTTGCAATCAGCGAACCTTCCTCCACAATGTCACCGGGTTTCACAAGCATCTCGCTCAAATGATAGTAAAGGCTGTAAAGTCCTGGGAGATGCTCTATTACTATGCTCCATCCGGTTGAATTGCGCCATCCCGCAAGAGCCACCCTTCCTTTTGCACATGCAAAGACATCATTTCCCTCAGGAGAACGGAAATCAATTCCGTAATGAAGGGACGTTGATGAGCCACCGCTTGAATAGGCATAAATGCGGCGGTCTCCAAAGAATGAAGTACGGTAAGTTGAGTTTACAGGCTTTATGTATTTTTCCGTCTGATATACGGCATCTTCGTTTATCGTTGCAAGAATCTCATTCAGGTTTTGGATCTGATCCATGCGCTGCTTTGAGTTGTCCGTCTTAATGCTGGTGTTCCTGTCATCAAGCTCAATTGTCTCTGACACAAATGTTTTGTTCATCAGGACAAAGGGAAGCTTTTGAACGTCGCTGTTCTTTCCGTCAACTGAATATGAAAGCTCAAGATAGTATGAAGACTCATTCGTCCACCATGTGGAAAGGGGAATGCCGGTAAGCATGGTTATGGAACTTGAAGGAAGATCTTTGTTTGTTGTGGGGATCTGATAAAAATCTGATTTTCTGGAAGATTTCCCGTCAATAAAAAGTGTAAGCTTAGCCTTGGGCTTTAAATCCTTTTTCAGGGCAACAGAGGCAGGACTTATCTCCAGACGCATGAATACTGCATCTCCACTGTAGGCGATGTCATTGTATTGAATGCGCATCCGGTAATCCTGGTTATAAAGAGTCATCTCCTCTGCAAAAAAAGTAAATGCCGAAAAAACAAACGCAAGTAAAAACACAATCTTTTTGATTGAACGTGTCAAATACATCATAATGACCTCATTTTGATTTCCTTATATCCGTCAACACCAGCTGGGCTGTTTCCATTCCGTTATAGACATTCCTCTCCACATGAAAAAGAATGTCTATGTCATCTCCAACCTCAAAATCCCGATGCAACCTCTCGCCCTCATTCCAGAAAAGACAGGGCCACTTATGCTTACCTGTATCAACCATAACTTTAAGATGCTGCTTTTCCCCCTTGCCCATTATCATCGCGTCAACAGCAGGCAGATTACGGGACATGAACAGAAGCTGCTCGTTCTTTTCTCCAAACGGCTCAAAAAGATCCTCAACGCTAAGAAGATCGGGTGTCAGGAACTGCAACGGTATCTCTGCATCAACATCAAAGATTCCGTCCCTTGAGTTCTCCAGCTGAATGTCCGGTGAAAGCTGCTTAAGCCTTGCCTCGAAATCAGGAAGCATTTCCCTCTTAAAACTGAAGCCCGCCGCCGCATCGTGTCCGCCATGATTCAAGAACAGATCCTCCATACGGTCCAGGAAAGCAGTAGCAGAGAAACCACGGCAAGAACGCATTGAGCCTACTGCAACATCATCCACAAAAGTAACGACTATTGCAGGAACATGATATGATGTCTCAAGACGACCAGCAAGGATACCTGTTACACCGCGGTTAATTCTTTCATCAATAACGACACAAAGTTTTCCGTCATGATTTGATATTGAGTTCTTTGCCTGAATGACTCCATAATCCATTGCATCCGCAGAAAGCTGTTTTCTCTGCATGTTAAGCTCGACTATCTTACGTGCAACCTCTTCCCTCTGCTTCTGGTCCCTGCTCAAAAACAGCTCAGCCGCAAGTGTCGGTTGTCCCAGCCGTCCCGCCGCATTCAGATTTGAAATCAACACCCAGCTTAAGTCAGTTGAATTAACCCTTTTACCAAGCAGATTCACATCCGCCATAAGCTCAAGAAGTCCTGGCCTTATTTTTCCTGAATTGATTGATTCAAGAGCCTTGGACACGAAGATGCGGTTTTCGTTTTTCATCGGCATGATGTCCGCAAGGGCCGCGAGTGCAACAAGCTGAAGGTCTTTTTCCTCAAGGGAAACTATCTCAGGATTATCACGCTTTTGACTTTGGCTGACATAACTTACAAAAATATTATAAAGGCCTCCGATTTCTGTGGCCTCATGGTCTCCGTACTTTGCAAGCTTTGACCTCTTTTTCAGGGACGAAAGGGGAAGGTTTGCAACACCTGGAATCAACTGGGCAAGCTCCGGCCTTATGTCCATGCAGTTGAACTGGGCTGAACTTCCGAATGTTTTTTCAAGAATCGAGGTGACGTTTTTTTCATCCCAGACAAGAATCATCTGTCCCTGCAGGTACGAGGGCAACCTTGTGTCCATTATTCCTCTTTCTCCGGGAACCACGACTTCATCCAGACGGCTCACGGGAACAAGATTCCTCACCTTGATGCATTCAATTACAGTCTCGCCATCTGCCTCACGTGCATTCAAAAGGCATAATTCCATCTTGTACCATTTTGTACTGCTGAACCTCAGGGCGCTTACAGTCTTATATGCCACGGCACAGCCAGAGATGTCAACAAATGGATATCCGGAATCAGGAAGCTTTGCATCGACAATTATTGCAGGAGAAGGAAGCTCTGCAGGCGGATTGTGGTGGTCAAGTACAATGACGTCCATACCAAGTTCCGCGGCATGTGCTATCTCCTGAACATTGCTTATTCCGCAGTCAACTGTTATGATGAGGGAACCGTACTCTTTTGCAAAATCATCAACTGCATTCATGGAAAGACCATATCCGTCATCACCAAGGGGAAGCCTGTACCTTACATCTGCCCCAAGTGACTCAAGCCCCTCATAAAGAACAGTCGTGGCTGTAACACCGTCAACATCACGGTCGCCGAAAATCAGGATCTTTTCCTTTTCCTCAACTGCCTGAAGAATCCGGTCAACTGCATCCTCCATAGAATTGAACAAAAAAGGATTATGCTGGAAACGCAAATCATCCTCCAGATAATAAAGCATGTCCCGGCCGCTTTTTATTCCACGGCGCACGAAAATGCTTGCGACAAGAGGATTAATGTCAAAACGTTTGCTAAGCTCTGAAACTTCACTTTTTGAAATCTCTTTTTTCACCCACTCGGACACTATTTTATTTCCTTCAAAATTAATTTTTTCTCCTGGAGCTTTTCATCTGAATATGCAACGGCATCAGAAATGGCAGCCATTCCTGCGTCCAGAGATTTTTTATCCCTGGCATACACATCCATTATTACCTCTCCCTTTTTGACAAAGTCTCCCTGCTTTTTTGCAAATATGATTCCTGAATCAGGATCAACCGCATCGGAAGTTTTGTTCCGTCCAACTCCAAGATGAATACATGAGATGCCGATTTTATATGCGTCAATCAGGACATAGCCGTCTTTTTCCACCTTGAATTCAGCATGATATTCTGAACGTCTTTTTCCCAGATTTGCCATGAGGGAATCAGGATCAGCACCCTGCTCCCTTACGTTCTCAAGAAATACCTCAAGTGCCTTTCCTGAGTCAACCGCATTCTTACAAAGGGACATGCCTTCCTCAACAGAAGAGGCTTTTCCTCCAAGAACAAGCATACGGCTTCCAAGGGCATAGGTGAGCTCCATTACATCATCAGGTCCATTTCCCTGAAGGCATTCAACGGTTTCCTCAACCTCAAGATAATTTCCGGTTTTGTTTCCCAGAGGACTCTCCATATTCGTAAGAAGCGCAACTGCTTTTTTGCCAAGCTCCTGGGAAGTCCTTACAAGAGAAAGGGCAAGCTTTTCCGCCTCCTCCTCGTTTTTCATGAACGCACCTTTGCCGAACTTGACGTCAAACACAAGGGCATCTGAACCTTCCGCAACTTTCTTGGACAAAATAGAGGCTGTGATAAGGGGAATGCTTTCCACAGTTCCCGTTACATCGCGCAGGGCATACATTTTCCTGTCTGCCGGAGCAATATGCTCTGTCTGCCCCATCATGGCATATCCATTTTTTGAAATATGTTCTGCAAATGTGGCAGGATCAAGATGAACATCATAACCGGAAAGGGATTCAAGCTTGTCCAGGGTACCGCCGGTATGTCCCAGTCCACGTCCGCTCATCATTGGAACCTGAAGTCCGCATGCGGCAACAATCGGAGCAAGGGGCAGGCTTATCTTATCACCTACGCCTCCGGTGGAATGCTTGTCAACAAATGGTCCTGTAAGACCGTCAATCCCAAAAGAATAAAGGTCAATCACATCCCCGGAATGAAGCATGCAGTCAGTAAGATATGACGTTTCCTGAAAAGTCATGCCGTTGAAATAGACCGCCATCATAAATGCAGACATCTGATAATCCGGAATCGAACCGTCGGTATAGCCGTTCACCATAAAAGCTATCTCTTCCCTGCTGAGCTCCTGCGGCAAGGTTGACGTGCTGCCTCTTTTCTTGACAATGATATCAGCTGCCCTCATCTATGAATCCTCCTTGGATAATTTGAAATAATAGTTTTAACAAAGTATAACCCATCGTTTTTTATAATTCAACTCTTTTTTTGTCCCTGATATTTATATGGCACCGGATATTGCATTTTAAACAATTTTTTAAATAAATTTTTAAATAAAAATTCACAAATTCATGAATTGCCTCAGGTAGTTGACAAATCTCTGTAAAATCATTATAAAATATGCCCGTTTTTAAAAAAAAGACTCATTGACTAATTCTTGCATTTTTTCTATAATATTTATCATGGATTCTCAGTCAGTACAGGCGTTAGCAAAAGCCCAGGCCCTTATCGAGCAGGGAGATTGTGTACAGGCAAAAATAGTTTTAGAAGACGCTCTTCCCGCTGATCTTGACAACGAGGATCTTAGTACTGCAATCAGTTTTTGTGCTTTTTGGATTGAAAATTTAGAAAACATGGAAAAATTGACTGCAATCGAGCAGGGAGAACTCCTTATAAGCCAGTGGAACCGTTTCATTGTGCTTATAAAACAGTTCTTAAATCCCAGCGAGCTTACTCTGTATGCCTTCAAGAAGGGAATCTATACAAAAGCACTGGACAAATTCCTTGAGGCAGATGATGAGAACGACCCTAAAATGAGGGCGGAACTGTGCAGGAAGACTGGTCTTTGTAAAAAACGGCTCGGAGACTATGAGGAAGCGCTTGAGCTGTTGAACAAGGCTAATTCAGAATTTCCGGGACAGGCCGTAATACTTGCTGAGAGGGCAGACTGCTACGATTTATGCGGAGAGACAAAACTGGCAAAGATACTGTTCAGGGAGGCTTTTTTTCAGGATTCAGAAAGCATAGAGCTTGATAATCTTGATTCACCCCTGATCAGAGGTCTTATCGACCGTGTTCAGCAGCAGGGATATACAGGCAGGCCTCTACATGAATGGATCGGGGCATACGGCATTCTTATGGGTGTGTTCAACATAAAAAGGCCGCTCCGTTCCCAGGAAATCGGAAGGCTTAAACAGGACATTTATGCAAAGGAAAGCGAGTATAAGGACCCTTCCAACGACAGTGAGCTTATAGTTCCAAGGTTATTGAATCTTTATCTCTGGCTGTTGGATTACTATTTACTTTCAAAAGAAAGCATAAACAAGATCAATGAGCTTCTCTTAAAAATCAAGCTTTTGGATCCGGCTATCTACAAAGAGTATTTTAGTTTTAACGAGCAAAAAGGACGCTAAGATTTTTTAGCGTATAAAATAATAATAAGGCAGAAACAGTGGAGACTGCCATAAATCATAGGAGTTTTTTATGTCTGAAGAACTTGAGAATTCAGTGCGGGAGATGCTGAAAGAGGAAACATGGACTCGTGTTGGAATTAGCGGTTTTACCAAGAACAACCTGACGGAGTTGTCTCAGATTCTTGAGCGTACCCATAAAGAAAACTGGGAAAAGCAGATAAAGGACATCTGTGACGAGCAGCTGGTAAATACAAAGAACAGCATTGTCGCCCTCTATCTTTCTGGTATGATTGCCCTCAAATCAGGCTCTCTGGACAACAGCTCCCTGGTTACTCTTGTTGACATCTTTGAGAAGAATCACAAGGAACAGTTGATTGAGCTCCTGTGCAACTCCATTCTGGACGAAGATCCCCAGAACCTCTTTGCATTAAGAAAGCTTGCCGAATATTACAAGAATAACAATGACGACAAGGTTTGGGAACTGTACGAGAAAATCGTAAAGAATGACTTTGAGGAAGCGGACATTGCAAAGGTGCTTGCAGAACGCTATGAGGCTCAGCAGAACGAGAACGCAGCCATCAGCTTCTACAAAAAAGCAATACTCAGGTTTATATCCGCAAAAAATTTCGCAGCGGTAAAGGAAATATGGTCAAAGCTCATTACACTTTGTTCTGACAACCTTGCACGTGAGAACGACTTCTTCTTCTCCACACAGAAAAAGATTGCAAAAACAATCAGCGAAGACAAGTCAATTGTCCTGATGCAGGAACTTTATCAGCATTACAGGAATTCAAGCGACTGGAACACAGCCATAAAAATACTCAAGCTCATCCTTGAGATTGACAGCAAGGACGCATGGGCAAGAAAAGAGCTTGTCGAATGCTACCGTGAGAAATACGCAGACCGCAGCCACCTTGAGGATTACATCAAGTCATCAAACTTGAACCAGTCATTCCGCAACGTATTCGAGGCCATCAACGATTTCGAAAAGCACATTGCATTTGATGCAGGAAACTTCGTATATCACAGGACCTGGGGTGTTGGAAAAATCGACAGCGTTCAGGGTGACATACTCAAGATCAACTTTGGTAAAAAGACAGGCAAAAAGGACATCAGCCTTAAGATGGCGGTAACAGCCCTTCAGCCGCTTCCAAAGAACCACATCTGGGTAATCAAGGCCACACATACAAGGGAAGACCTTAATCAGCGCGTAAAGGCAGACGTAACGGGAACACTCAAGACCATCATCAAGAGTTTTGACAATGCCTGTGACGAAAAGAAAATCAAGCAGGAACTTGTACCGGCAATCCTCACCCCTGGTGAATGGACTAGCTGGCATTCAAAGGCACAGAACATCCTTGAGACGGATTACACATTCGCAGTCACACCAACAAACATCAACCAGTACATGGTTCGTGACCACGAGCTTACTCCGGAAGAAAGGCTCAGCAATGAGTTCAAGGCAGAAAAGCAGTTCTATCCTCGCATTGACATCCTCTTAAGATATACGGCTAACGATGAGGTTGATTCTAACGACGAGATTTTTGCAGAAATGTTCAACTACTTCTGCAGCTTCTTGAAGACAATCAACACGGACGACGACCAGGTTGTTTCATCATATCTTGTAACACGCTATATCTCAGAGCAGCCAAGATTCAAGGATTACTCATGCCCCGCCAAATTCACTTTTGCAGAATTCTATGAGGACATTGAGGATCCTCGTGAGATGTATACAAAGATTAAGAACAAGCAGTTGAAGGAACTTTACCTCAGATACATCAAGGAAAATGTACCGAACTGGCAGGAACAGTATGTACGCCTGTTCCCGACTGCACTTAAAAAAGAAATCCTTGATACGCTCATTAAAGACGGAAAACAGGACATGCTGGAAAAACTTGTTCAGAAGAGCTTTAACGAGTACAGGAACAACCGTGATGCCGCCATTTACTTCTTTGCAGACTACCGTGATGCAGAATGGTTCAAGAATGCAGACATTCCATATGAAAAGCAGCTTGTAACACTGATCAACATCATCTCGCTCTGCAACCGCGAAGTTGAAAACCACGTTCACACTACCGACAACAAGAAGACCATAAAGCAGGCGAACACACTTTTGTTTGAGGAAAAATCAGACAAGGAGACAAAGAACAATGTGCTTGACTACATCATCGACAAGGATGAAGAGACAATCACAAGAATGTACACGCTTGTAAACGATAACCTTGGAATTGACCAGTCACACAAAAATGACCTCAAGAGGGAAATCCACAACAAGTATCCTGACTTCAAGTTCCAGGAAGCAGAAATCAAGCAGGAAGTTCAAAAGGGTCTTATGGTTACAGCCAAGATGCTCGATGCAAAGAAAGCTCAGGCTGAAAAACTTGAAAAGGAAACCCTGCCACAGATTGCAAGGGAAGTCAGCGAGGCTAGAGAAAAAGGCGACTTGAGCGAAAACGCAGAATATGATGAGGCAAAGAAAGCACAGCGCCTTGCAAACGATGAGCTTAACCGCCTTAAGAATGACCTGTCACAGGCCATCACCTTTGATCCTGCAACAGTGGACACACATGCCGTTTCTTTTGGCACAACAGTAACCTTCAGAGACAACATTGCAAACAAGGACGTAACATATACAATCCTTGGACCTTGGGAATCAGATCCAAACCAGGGAATCATTTCTTACCTGTCTCCGCTTGGCGAGCATTTGCTTGATGCTGCTGTTGGTGAAAACCGCACATTCAACATCAACGCAAACAGCTACAACCTTACAGTTGTTTCAATTGTTCCGGCAAAACTTTAATCAAGAGACAATGCGGGCAGCATGAAAAACTGCCCGTATGGCCAGCAGGGAAACCATGGGTATAAGTCCGAGCTCTTTTTCTAAACTATCTGAACACATAGGCTATTTCTCTCACAGGACTAATGTTGGCTTGATTAATGCAGATGACGGCGTTTATATAATCGATTCCGGTGATTCCGAACAGGACGGCAAAGACATTGTTGACTCATGCAGAGAACTTTTTCCTGAAAAAAAAATAAAGGCGATACTCAACACGCATTCACACCAGGATCATTCGGGCGGAAACCATTACATAACACAAAGCACAGGTGCTGAAACCTGGACAAGCAAAAAAGAAGCTGACATACTGTCCAACCCAGATTTTATGAGCGTCATCTACTGGGGCGCAATATGCTTTGATGACCTGAGGGCACAAGGCTTTGTACCTGAATATTCCAATACAGTACAGAAAACCTTAAGTGAAGAAACAATTCAAATCAGCAGCAACATATCGGTTAAATGCATTTCACTTCCGGGACATTATTTTGGACAGATGGGGTACCTTGTCTCCGATAAAACTGACGGGAAATCCGTTTTTTTTCTTGGTGACTCATGTTTTGGAAGCCAGATGCTGAAAAAATACTGGATTCCTTACATGCTTGATCCTCTGATGTTCAGGAAATCAATAGAGAAAATCGAGGCGCAGGATGCAGACTTCTACGTTCCAAGTCATGGTGAGCTGTGCGATAAAAAAAGAATCCATGCCATAACCGAATTGAATTCTCTAGTAACATTTGAAACGGAATGCCTTTTGCTGAACATATTAAAGCAAGGACCTGCCACACACGAAGCCATATTAAAGAAAGCAGCAGACTTTGCGGGACTAAACCTAAAGCTAAGCCAGTTCGTATTGATTGGAACCACATTCCGCTCATACCTTTCAAGTATGGCAGACAGAGGCCTTGTAAGCTACATTATGAAAGACAACCAGATGCTTTGGTGCCTTAAAGACAGTTCAAATTAAATTACAGTCCGTCTACTATCTGAACACCGGCAGAAGCGCCTATTCGGCTTGCACCGCATTCAATCAATTCAAGAGCTTCTTTTGTTGAATGTATTCCTCCGCTTGCCTTTACCCCCATATCAGGACCAACAGTTTTCCTCATAAGACTTACGGCATGAGCTGTGGCTCCATTTGGAAGAAGGACACCTCCCTCCCCTTTTACAATTGCAAATCCAGTAGAAGTCTTTACAAAATCAAATTCTGCTTTTTTTGCACAAAGGGAACTTTGAACTATTTCCTCATCATCAAGCAGGCATGTTTCAAGAATCAACTTGGTAATGATTTTTTCTCCGTTGATTGATTTGGAAAGCCCGTTGACATAATTTTGTAAATCTGCAAGTTCTTTTTCCAGTTCCGTCCATTTATGTGCCTTTACAAGTGACATGTCTATCACAAAATCAAGTTCTCGAGCACCGTCATTTACAGTAATCCTTGACTGTTCTTTTTTTGACTCTATTCCACCAGCACCAAAAGGAAAATCAATTACCGTGCAAACTTTTGTTTTTGTCTCTGATAAAATTGAATATGCGGTCTTTACATGAACCGGGTTCACGCATACAGAGGCAAAACCATATTGTTCTGCCGTAATGCAGAAATCCTTTATCTGTTTTTCAGTGGCAGTCTGAGACAACAATGTCTGGTCAATCATTCCGGCAAGTTCATTTTTATTCATAGACTAAAAAACCTCTTTGCTTTTTGTAAAATCAGCACCGATTGAATTCATCACCTCAAAAAAGCGGGGAAAGCTTACGGCACAACATTCGGCATTTTTTACTATTACAGTCATTCCCTTTGGAAGACCAAGTCCAAGACATGCAAGGCTCATTGCAACACGATGATCATTATAGCTTTCCACCTCACCACCATGAAGTACAAAATCAGGATTATCCTTTCCATCAGCAAGATAAGGAGAATGGCCGTGAATCACCATGAAGTCTTCCCCCTCCTCCACAACGGCACCAAGTTTTTCAAGCTCACATTTCAAAACCTTTATGCGGTCGGTTTCCTTTCTCCTGCACACGGCGATGTCTTCAATGCTTACAGTTCCTTCTGTAAAGCATGCGGCAACTGCAAGCGCACATATGGCATCCGGATAACCAGAAAGATTTACATGAAGAACCCCTCCTTCAAGCCTTTCCGTAGTCAAACGATTTTTACCAGTCACGGTAATCTGATTTTTTCCTTTATCCCAGTTTATGTCTGCGCCAATAGATTTTAGGACATCAACTATGGCATCATCCCCCTGAGTACCGCTGCCGTCGATATTCTCTATGCAGACATTGCCTCCAGAGATCAGGGCCGCAACAAGGGGAAATGCAACGGCCTCCCAGTCACTTGGAACCGTACATTCAAATGATTCAATTTTTGAAGGAGCCTGTACCTTAATGTGCTTGAAGTCTGATGACATCTCCACTTTTGCCCCGATTTTTTCAAGCCACTTTTGGGTCATCACAAGATACGGTGTTTCCTTTGGGTCGCTCAAGTTGATTTCAAGGGGCCTGTCCATCCTCAAGGCCGCCATCATCAAACCGGAAATATACTGACTTGAGGCAGTTCCATCAGTGTTCACCGTACATCCCGATTTTACAGGTCCCTGGATTATAAGGGGACAATTCTTGCTTCCAGGAATTGCGGTAAACGCATTTGCACCCATCTGACATAAAACGTCGGCAACATGAGCTACAGGCCGTTTCCTAATGCTCTCATCTCCGGTAAAAATAGACCAGCCTTCAAAAGTTGAAGCTATTGGTGATAAAAAATACAGGAGTGAACCAGAGTTTCCTACATTCACCACATCATCCGGCAAATGAATGTTTTTACCTGCCCCCTGTACGAACCAGTCACTTCCCGGCTCGCCTTCGGTAGTAAGGTTTAATTCCACCTCTGCTCCAATGAGAGAAAGGGCACCTGCCGTACTAAGACAGTCTGCACTTGGAAGCGGATTATGGATTTTAGACACTCCTTCTGCAAGAGAAGCAAGAATGAGCGCACGTATGGTATGAGATTTAGATCCCGGCACAGTAATTGAACCGGAAAGGCTGTGTTTGCTTGAACAGATATTCATGCAGGCATTTTAGCACAAACTAGGGAACATTACAACAAGGGATGATGGTTCAGGTTTAAACTCTTGTGTATTTATTCCTACTCCAGTTTGTTTGGGACGATGATGCAGTGGATTGCTACATCCTTGTCCTTTGCCAGTGTCATTACTGTGTCCTGGGTGATCTTTTTTGTTCCTTTGGGGAGCGGGTGCGGTTCGGCATCTCCTATCAATACAATGCATTTTTCAGCATCTGAACGCCATGGATAATACTCAAGGCCCGCGTAGAGTGCTTCATAAACTGCTTCGGGAACATCTCCACCCTCGTTGCCATGAATCGCAACGGAATTCAAATTGGAGCTGAACTCGTCTACATCTTCCGTAAAGTCAAAGTATTTTACGGGAAGTCCGTTTGTGTAATAATCGTCATTGTAGTCACGGTATAAAAGAAGGCCCATTCTAGCACTTCCGAATTCTTCAAGTTGAAGCACAAGTTTTGGAATCCATACTTTTTGAAGTGCTTCCAGGTCATCCTTCATGCTTCCAGTGGTGTCCAGGGCAAAAACAACGTCCACCTTCATCTTTGATTTTACGCTGTCCAAAAGATTCTGCAAATCAAAGGGAAGAGTCTTTGGTCCTCTTGAATAAACCATTTTACCGTTGCCCTTTTTTGCAATTTCCTTAAACTGTTCGGTTGCCATGGGACTGTATTCATCGGTCAGCTCAACAACGAGTTCTTCCTCTGTTACATCCTCTTCATCTTCAATAATATCATCTGTGTAATCCACATTTGTTTCATTTTGATATATAAAATCAAACATGAATGGATTGTCCTGCCATTTTCCTGTGTAGTCTGCATATTTTTTTTCAAAAGTACGGATGTTGATGAAAGTTCCCTTTGCAATTTCTACGGTTCCGTTTCTGCTCCAAGAATAACCGTAAACCATTTTCCGTGGAATATAAACCAGGAAACAGTCACCCAACCTGTCTGTATGTACGACAGTAGAAGAAATCAAACTGTATCTTGAGGAATCAGAATCCAGTTTTTTGCCATTCAGAAGGCGGACTTCATCACCGTTCAAGGAATTGTATTTTTCCGCCCTGTAGGCATAATTTGTTTCTTTTCCCAGAGGATCCTTTGTGGTCTCTACCAAAAGCACAGACTGCACCCCGCTCTTTTTCCTTATGTAGAGGTTAAAGCCGTCTGTAGATGTTCCAATAGATCTGCCGGAGTTTCTTTCGATAAACACATCATCTGATGTAAGGCTTAAATCCAAAGCCGGATTCTTTGCACTTGCTTTTTGAGCCATTGAGAATTCTGAAAATAAAAGTGAAAATAAGACAAACAAAAAGAAAGTTTTTCTCTGCATATATTTCCTCCCACAAAAATATATCACGGTTTCATTAATTATCGGAATAAACCAAGATTATTCTGAATGAACCTGTTTTGTCATCAATGAATAATAAATTGGTCCGCTTCCCTGAGTCTTATGCGGCAAAAGATGAAATCCATATTCTGTTTTAACAGAATTATCGTATATCTCCTGAACACCCGATATTCCAGGGCATTTTTCTTGAAGTACCCGCAGGTTTTGACTGAAAGTTGAATTCATGTCATCTTGCGAAACTATGCTCACGTCATCAAATTTTTTAACAAGACGTGAAATAACCTTATCATTTTCGTCAGAGGACAATGCGCATGTTGAATAAAGCAAATATCCTCCGCTTCTTAAAAGCCTCCATGCACATGACAGGAGGGCCCATTGTTCCATTGAAAGTGTCTTGATCCTTGCGGGTGACCATTGATCCAGATAATGCTTGTCTTTAAGGACATGTCGCTCGCTAGAGCACGGTGCATCCAATAAAATCGAATCAAAACAATCTGTTTCCCTTTTGCACCATGTTGATCCATCGCTACATTTTACCTCTATCCTTTTGGAAACCGACGGAGGAAGTGATTCTGATATGACCTTGCTTAAACGTGCTTTTCTATCCGGAGAACGTTCATTGGATATCATAGTTGCATTGGATTGAATATTTGAAGCAAGAATAATTGATTTACCGCCTGGTGCCGCACACAAATCAAGAACTGCCTCGGCATTTGAAACAGGAAGACAAAGTGCTGCACAAACACTTGCGGCATCCATAAAATATGGCCTGCAGTCCTGATATTCAACCTGGACATATTTTGGTTCCTGAAGCAGTGATTTTTTTAACTCTTCCCATTCATCTTCAAAAAGTGCGGAGTAATAATTTTCAAATCCGAGTGATCCTCTTTTGTTATCAATTTCCTTTTTTTTACTCAAGATCAATTTCCTTGTATAAAATACTTTTTATAAAAATCCATTCCTTCTTTATTTGCCCTTTTGAATTGCTCGATTCTTTTTTCAACTGGACCAAGCTGTTCTTCCATTGTAGCAGGAACTATTTTTTTCTTTCCATCCTTTTCAATTATTTTTAGGATGCCTGCATACAGTTTGTATTCAAGAACTTTTTTCTCTGCATTGCGAAGGTTCATATAAAAGTTTTTGTCTTTTGCGGCATGATCCATAAGATTCTCTGCAACTTTTCCAAACAGTTTTTCGCTAAGCATGATTACGTGAACGCCTGCTTCTATTGCCTGGATTGCGGCTTTTTCAGGGGGATAACCGTTGTCTGCAAGTGCCCCCATGAATATGTCATCACTTATTACAAGACCGTCAAACCCTAGTTGGGTTTTAAGCTTGTCGGTCACCCATACTCGGCTTAAGCATGCAGGAGATGAATCAACAGAAGGTACCCTTGCATGAGACATGAGCACGCTGGAAGGCTTTGAAGAGAGGATGAAATAAAATGGAATAAGGAATTCATATTCAATTCTGCTTTCATCATAATCAATCTCCGGTAAACCTGTATGTGGATCCACGCTTGTGTTTCCGGGGAAATGTTTTAATACCGCATTTATTCCGTTTGACTGATATGCATTTACTGCCGCCATCGCATATACTATTGAATGCGGAATATCACCATAAGAACGAGTATCAAGAAAATCCTTGTTTTCTTCGCTTAATGATTCCGCCACTGGTGCAAGGTTCATGTCAAAGCCAATTGCCCTCATTTGTCTGGCTTGAATTGAATAAAGTTTGGCTGCCTGTGCTGGTGTCAACATTTCACTTATTTTTTGTGCAGAAGGAAGTGTACTTGAAAGCGACCTAAGGCGGTTAACAAGACCTCCCTCCTGATCAACTGCAAGATATGGACGTAAAAGTGAATTGTCAATACAATATTTTTCGATTGAAGATACAAATGAAACGGTATCTTCTATTGTTTCCCCAAGATTATATGCAAAAAACAATGCTCCGCCCGGAACAAGAGGTTTACCGTCTGCATTCCATTCAACCGCAGAATATTTTTCGTTTCCCTGAATGTTCACAAGAAAAATCTGAGATATTGCCTGTTCAGGTGGAAGAGAATCCAGATATTCCTCCAGGCATGCATCAAGGTCATTTTCCTGAGAATTGATATACGCGAATGGAGAATAGAATAAAATACAAAATATAAAACAAAATACTTTTTTCATATAACTTTACGATGATATCTGAGGCTCTTTGTCCAGGATTTTCTTATAGTTCTGAGAAGTTACAACATCATCAACTTCCAATTCCTCCTGCTTTTGGAATTCCTGTTTCCATGCCTCGTATTTCTTTTCTTTTAGTTTTTCCAGGACTTTCACTTTTTTCATTGCCTCGCGTACAACTTCACGCTTTTGTTCTGCTATCATTTCAAGTTGAGCCAGTTCACCAAGCAGGGCGTCTTTCTTCTGGTCAAGATAAATGAAAAAATCCTGTGTCTGTACATGAAGTGAAAAATCATTGGCTGCATCAGCATCTCGCGTGGCATTAAACTTATGAATGGCAACTGTCTTAAGCTGATTGTTAACGTTTGCAATCTGTGCATTTACTTTTCCAAGCTCCATCTGGGCCTGGTCAAGTTCAAAATTGCGGAGGTCAAGTATTTTTTGCAGTGAGAAGGAAAACTTTTTCACCGCTCACCACCTTACTTTGCCAGAATATCAAACGTCGGATGAGCATTGGCAGGGCTTTCCACGTATTCCTCTTTTGGTATTGCAATTCCAGTAAGTTCAGAAAGCTTGTTCAATGTATCTTCCATTGTCAGGTGTTCTTCCGGTTCCTGACACAAGAATTCTTCTATCTCTTCATGCTTGTCAATGGCTTCATCAATTTCCGGTGAATTGCCTTTTTGATAAACGCCTGCAAGAATCATTTCTTCCTGCTGAGAATAATCTGCAATCCATTTCTTTACTTTGGTAACAGCCTTTAAGGTTTCAGGTCCTGATACCCTGCGGCTTAAACGTGAGATGCTTGCCAATATGTCAATTGCGGGATAATGCTGTTTTGCCTGAAGTGCTCGGCTAAGGATAATGTGACCATCTAGAGTTCCGCGGACTTTATCTGTAATTGGTTCGTTAAAATCATCTCCATCAACAAGAACAGTATAAAATGCGGTGATTGTTCCCTTTGCATTTGATCCTGTGCGTTCAAGCAATTTTGGAATCATGTCAAATACAGAAGGCGGATATCCACGTTGTGCGGGAGGCTCACCTGTTGCAAGACCGATTTCCCTCTGGGCATGTGCAAAACGTGTCACATTATCAAACATCATCATGACATCTTTGCCCTGATCTCGGAAGTATTCTGCTACTGCAGTACATACATATGCGGCCCTAAGCCTTGCTATTGAAGGAGAATCACCAGTTGCAACAATTACAACAGAGCGCTTGAGTCCTTCTTTTCCAAGGTCTCTTTCTATAAAGTCATTTACTTCGCGTCCACGTTCGCCAACCAGTCCGATTACGTTTATATCGGCGTTTGTGTTGCGGGCAATTGTTCCTAAAAGTGTACTCTTACCGATTCCAGAACCTGCAAACAAGCCGATGCGCTGACCTTTTCCAACAGTCAAAAGTGCGTCTATTGCACGTACACCGGTTGTAATTCTTCTGTTTATAGGTTTTCTTTCAAGTGGATTTGGTGCAGATGCAATTGCGGGGTACATGGCCCTTGGAAGAATGTCTCCCTTTCCGTCAAATGGACGACCAGTAGCATCTATAACGCGTCCAAGCAAGCCTTCCCCGACGGGAACTTCCAGAACATGTCCTGAGGCCGTTACCTGTGCACCGACTTCGATTCCGTTTGTATCACCATAAGCCATGAGTCTTACAGTAGTATCCTCAAGGCCAATTACTTCTGCGGTTACAGATGTTTTTTCGCTAGGTACATCGATTCTACATATTTCGCCAACAACACAACGGGGACCGTTGCTTTCTATCATCAGTCCCTTTACTGCAGTAACTGCACCTGTGTATTTGATTGTGTCGGTTGAACGAACAGCGTTTATATATTTGTCAAAAAAAGATTCCATACCCCACCCTCACGTTATGGATTATAAATCAGGATTCGGCACCTCTGATTTGTTGACTGACTTGATTGGTGATATGCCAAGAATCTTAGTCTCAAGCTCACCAAGCTGGCTGGAGATACGTGCATCGATGGCACCGAAATCTGTCTCGATGATACATCCACCGCGATCAACAGAGCTGTCTTCAACAACAGAAATGTTTCGGATATTTTCAACCTGACTGATAAAGTCTTTGATATGGTCGGTTGTAAGTTTGACGTCTGCCATGTTGACACGGATAATAACATCTCCACGGCCTTTAACTTTCTTAAGAGCCTGTACAACGTTGGCCATAATGACGCTCTTCTGATTGTCACTCATGATCTTTACAACCTTGCGTGTCATCAGGAGAACAAGGTCAACAATCTGGCCCTCTGTCTGATTAAGGATGTCCTGTCTTTTGTCCTGAACAGCCTCAATCATTTTATGAAGCCTTTCTACAAGACGTTCTGCTTCCTGATTTCCAACCTGATATCCTTCTTCGTGACCTTTGTCAAAACCGTCTTTTTGTGCCTTGTCAAAGATACGCTGTTCTTCATCATGGGCTGTCTTTAGAATCTGTTCCGCTTCTGCCTGAGCTTTGGCAACAACATCGCTTGCTTCCTTTTCGGCATTGTTCTTTATAACCTGTGCCTGATCGCTCTGCTTTTTAACTTCATTGAATGCAGCGCTTTCGGCATTCTTTATAATGCTGTCGGCATCAGACTGGGCCTTTGCAAGCATCTGGAGTTTTTCCTGCTCCCACTTCTTGGTAAACTCTTCTGCTTCTTTACGCAATTGGTCTGCGGTTGGACCCGTGTATTCAGGAACTTCCTCCACTACTTCTTCAACAGGTGTAACAAACTCCTTTGTAAGCTGGAGAGGTATTGTTTCGTTCTTTAAGTTTATCTGGTTTGGTCTGAATACTGTCTGTGCCATAACTAACTCCTATTAAAACTCTTGCTTTAGTTGATGTACTCGTCACCGTCACCACGTGCGATAACAATTTCACCGGAATCTTCAAGACGGCGGATTACGCTAACAACCTTCTGCTGAGCTTCTTCAACATCTTTGAGACGTACAGGTCCCATGTATTCCATATCTTCCTTAAGCATGCTTGCCTGGCGCTTTGACATATTGCGGAAGATCTTGTCCTGAACTTCTGTATCAACAGACTTAAGTGCCTTAGCCAACTGCTGGCCGTCAACTTCACGCAGCACTTTCTGAATGTCGCGGTCGCCGATCATGACAATATCTTCGAATACGAACATGCGCTTCTTGATTTCTTCTGCAAGTTCCGGATCGTCTTCTTCCAAAGTTTCGATGATTGCCTTTTCGGAAGAACGGTCTACAAGGTTCAAGATTTCTACGATGCTGTCTACACCACCAGCTGCCGTATAGTCTTCGCTTGACAATGTTGAAAGTTTCTTTTCAAGAACGCGTTCAACTTCACGAAGAACATCAGGGGATGTACGGTCCATTGTGGCAAGACGTTTTGATACCTCTGGCTGAATTTCATCAGGCAGGTTCTGCAGGATGATGGCGGCCTTAGGAGGTTCAAGATATGCAAGAATAAGAGCGATTGTCTGCGGATATTCCTGCTGTACGAAGTTCAACAAGTGTGCAGGGTCTGTACGGCGGATAAAGTCGAACGGACGTACCTGGAGTGAACTTGTCAAACGGTTGATGATGTCTATAGCCTTCTGGCTTCCCAAAGATTTTTCGAGCAATTCACGGGCATAATCGATACCACCAGTGGTGATAAAGTTCTGTGCCTGCATGAGTTCCTGGAATTCCTCAAGAACCTGTTCCTTGAAGTCTGCATCAATGGTTTCAAGACGTGCGATTTCAAAAGTAAGTGTTTCTACTTCATCTTCACGAAGATGCTTCATTACTTCTGATGAAACATCACTACCCAATGCAACTAAGAAAATAGCAGCCTTCTGTCTTCCCGTAAGATTCTTATAGTCTCTGGTACTGCCCTTCTTTTTGGGAGAAGAACTGTTCAACTGCTTAAGCGGTTGCTTGATGCTTGATGATGACTTGCCTTCTTCTTCTGCCATATACTACTCCTCCATAAGCCAGGTGCGGATAAGCATTGCCACGTCTTCCGGATGTTCCTTTGCCATGGCGATTGCATTTTCCTGCAGCTCTGCACGTCTTCTCTCTTCCACAGACAGGGTAACTTCCATGCCCTGTTCCTTGGCATCCCAAAGAGCCTGTTCCCTTTCCTGCTGCTGACGGCGCAAAAGCTCTTCTTCGCGGAGTCTCTTGCGTCTTTCGATTTCCTTTGAAATAAGGCGGAATACGATGAACAGCACCAGAACAATTGCAATACCGATAAGGACGAACATTACCGTGCGTCTTGTATTCTCTGATTTGATAAGTCTGGCATCCTCTTCACGGAACTGCTCAGTCCTGTCAAACTGAATGTTTGTTACTTCAACAGAGTCACCACGGGAAGCATCATAACCGACGGCATTCCTTACAAGGCGTTCTACCTTGCCCAATTCCTCTTCGCTGATAGGAACATAATTTCTTTCGTAGCCACCACTGATTGAACGGCGGATCTTTCCATTTTCGTCGTACAAAGGATAATCCCATGTACCGTCGATGTTGACGGAAACTGTTACACGGTCAATTGTAGGACTCTTAGTCTCTGTATAGTTTTCTTCGTTAAGGGCGTAGTTAATCTTTGCACCCTCTTCTTCAGTCTTTCCTATGACATTTGACATGTCGCTGTATACAGGAGGATTCTGGCCTTCAATTCCGGCAGGTCCCTCAGGGTTATATCCCGTACCAGTCTGGGACTTCTTTACAGTTTCCTCTGACAGCTTGAGGCTTTCTACCGTAATACTGTCATCATATACTGTATTTGGATTGTCTTCCTTGATGTTGATACCAGTGTATTTTTTTCCGGTACTTTCCCTTTCAGACATATCCATGTCAATCTTCATGTTTGCGATTCTTACACGGTTGTCACCGAAGGTATACTGCAAAGACTTAAGTACAGCCGCTGAATATTCTGATTCAAGCTTGCGGATGAGTTTCTGCTGCTTGTCCAGGTTGTTGATCTTATCTGCTGCTTCCAGACTGTCAAAGTCGTTGATTTCCTCGTTGGTGTCACCGTTCAGGATTGTGATGTTATCAGCTGTGAGGCCTTCTACAGAAAGCTCAACAAGATGCTGGATTCCCTGAACCTTGCTTCTGGATGTAAGTACATCACTTCCCTGTTTCGGGAAAAGAACTACAGATGCTGTTGTCGGATTCTGGTCGTTTGCAAAAGCGGTTTCTTCCGGCAAAGTAAGGATAACAGATGCCAGACGGATTCCATCCAATTGTTCAAGATGCTGAGCCACCTGTGCCTCAGTTGCCCTCTTCCAGTTTACCTTGTCGTCAAAAGAGGTTCTTGACCACTTCTGTGTGTCAAAAAGACTCCACGGGTCAGTATCCTTTGGCAGATAACCCTCAGAAACAAGCTGACTGCGGTACTTTTTGGCGATGTCATTGTTTTCTACAGTGACATAACCTTCGCTGTCAACATCGGCATTAATGCCATCCCTCTGCAAGCGACTTATAATAGTCCTCTGCTGGGACGCTTCCACCGGAGAATTAAACAGACGGACAGAGGCTTTGTTGGATGAAACAGAAAGCAAAATAATGATGGCCGCAATAACCACCACAATAACGCCTATCAGAATGATTTTCTGAACAAGGCTCCACTTTCCCCACTTTTCTTTTATGGTTCCAAACGTTTTTTTAAACCATTCGTTCATTTTCCCCTCCCGTGAACGAACTCAAATTCTTTGACTATCATAGCATTTCCCACTCACTATGTTGTTAGCCATAGTAAGATTATAACATACAATTTAATTATTGAAAAGTGGTAAATCACCACTTTACAACAAAAAATGCTACCTGTTCTGTGAAAGTTCGTTCCAACCAGAGATTAATCTATCAATAACGGTCTGGGCAAGACTCAAGGACATCTGTGCCTTGGCCATGGCAGTCGTTACCTCTTCTATATTCACGCTGTCAGGATCAGTTACTACCTTTTCCTGAATAGCGGTCAATTGCACCTGCTGATCATTCATCTCGGAAACTGCATCAATCAGGTATGACTCAAAGGATTTCTTTACCTTTCCAACCTGAGGCTCGCTGTCGGATACATTTCCAAAGCTGTCCATCTGGAGTTTTTTTGAAGTATCAATCAGAGCCCTAGTTCCCACGTGAGCAGGATTAGTTCTGTTCAACTCCAAGGTTCCTATCGTAATATCCATAAAATCCTCCCTTTACTCCCTTTTTCCAATTATTCCATCATTCAAGACAATCAGCTGCCGATTTCAAGTGCAGCCGCAAACATTTCCTTGCTGCCCTGGATTACAGAGCTGTTTGCCTCGTAAGCACGGTTGGCAGAAATCATGTCAACCATTTCGTTTACGATGTTTACGTTAGGATATTCAACATATCCCTTGTTCGGGCCTGACTGAATTGCATCTGGATGTGTCGGGTCGTAAACCATGCGTCCCTGAGTCGTATCCTTTACGATTTCACGTACACGCACGCCTTTTCCTGGACCGTTATCCTGATCTGCACTAACAAAAGGGCTTCTCCAAACCGGATGATCCGAAGCTATGGGCTCAAAAATAACTGTCTGCTTGCGGTATGCACCACCCTCCTGGGTCCTGGTTGTGGTAGCATTTGCAATATTGTTGCTGATTACATCTGAGCGCAAGCGTTCCGCACTCATTCCTGTTGCCGCAATGTTAATCGTTGTATAAAGTCCCATATTTATCTCCTTTTAATCAACGCCTAAATCTTCTTCATGGCAATATCAAGCTGCTTGAACTCAAAGTTCTCAAGCCTGCTCAAAATCTGATACTGCATCTGGATCTGCAGAATCTTCATTGCTTCTTCTTCTGCATCCACATTGTTACCGTTTGCGTTTGATGTGCTTACCCAGTCAGTTACACGACGAGGCTCAACATCACGCCAGTCACGAGGAGTCTCACTCTGAATATGACGCGGATCGCTTGTAATCATGTGAAAAGAATTGTGCTCATTGTCACGAGATTCAAATGCCCGCTTCAGCTCGCTTTCAAAGTTGACATACTGTTTCTTGTAGTTCGGTACCTCGGCATTAGCAATATTGTTAGCCGTAACCTGATAACGCAGGTTCTGTACCGCCATAGCGCGTTGCAATAAATCAACTGAATTTACAAAATCATTCATTCCCATACTCTGTTAATCGGCATTTAAAATAAATTGTTAAGCAGAAAGTTTTTAAAAGATCCATATGGAGGGAAAGTTACAAAAAAAAGACCGGTCTGAAATGAATCAAACCGGCTAAAACAATCATATCGGGTATTCTGACAGCTGAACCGTCAGAACCAGAATGATTGCAACTGCTGCAAGGGCTAATGTTGCCTTGATGCACCAACGTACGATACTGAGTTTTTTTTTGTCAGCATCAGTCGCATTTGTTAAAGACTGGCTCATTTTTTCCCCTCTTAAAAGTCTGTGGGTTAACCCACTTGATTAGAATATCGGAAAACAGTATCAGTCTTTTACGTTATTTTACAAAATATAACGTTCCAGATTCTGGTTCTGCATGATGCCGTTGAGCCTGTCGTCCACATAGTTGCGGTCAATGGTGATTGTCTCTCCAGCATGCTTGTCCGCGTTAAAGCTCAGGTCTTCCAGAACGGTTTCCATGATAGTATGCAGGCGCCGTGCACCTATATTGTCGGAATGTGAGTTTACGTCCTCGGCTATGAATGCCATGCGCTCAATTGCCTCGTCGGTAAACAAAAGCTCAACACCCTCTGTTGCAAGCAAAGCCTCATACTGCTTGATAAGTGCATTTTTTGGCTCCGTAAGGATACGCTTGAAGTCTTCCTTGGTCAAAGCCTCCAGCTCAACACGAAGAGGGAAACGTCCCTGCAATTCAGGAATAAGGTCGCTTGGGGCTGATACAGAGAATGCACCCGCTCCGATAAACAGGATGTGGGTTGTATTTACCACTCCCCATTTTGTGTTTACGTTGCTGCCTTCTACTATAGGAAGAATGTCACGCTGAACGCCCTCACGGCTTACTGACTGCCTGTCTCCTTCCCCGCCCTTTGTGGCGATTTTGTCTATTTCATCGATGAAAATGATTCCGCTCTGTTCAACACGCTGCTTTGCCTCATCGGCAACCTTGTCGCTGTCCGTAATCCTGTCCAGTGTGTCTGCCATAAGAATTTGACGTGCCTCACGGATTGTCACGGTCTTTTTCTGGGTCCTTCCGCCGGTAAACATCTCCTGCAGGCCGCTCAAGCCTTCTTCCAGGTCTGCCGGATTTCCGCCGCTGAACATTTCCATTCCTACGTGCGGCTGATGATGAACCACAATGTCAACCTGACGGTCCTCCAAAAGGCCATCACGGAGCATTTTCCGGAATTTCTCGCGGGTTTCACTCATGTCGTTTGTATTGTTCTCCGGCTCACTGGGACTTTCCTCAACATTTTCCGCCGGTATTTCCTGATTTTTGGGCATGTCGATGCGTATCACACTTCCCTGAACAGGTGTTGATTCACCAAAAATGTTCCCCAGGATGCGGACATTCGGTTTTGGAGCTGTTTTCTTTTCCTTTTTGCTTGAACTGCCGGGAAGCAGAAGATCAAGAATCTGATCCTCCACCATGGGACCTGCCTTTGCCCTAAGGGTTTCCTGAACCTCTGCCTTGACCATGTTGTATCCCACGGCCATAAGGTCACGTACCATGCTTTCCACGTCACGGCCGACATAACCTACCTCGGTATACTTTGTGGCCTCAACCTTCAGGAAAGGGGCACCACAGAGCTTTGCAAGACGGCGAGCGATTTCGGTTTTACCGACACCAGTAGGTCCAATCATCAGGATGTTCTTTGGGGCAACTTCCTCGCGTATGTCTTCTGGGAGCTTGATTCTCCTCTGCCTGTTTCTTAGGGCAACCGCCACAAAACGCTTGGCCTTGTTCTGTCCGATTATGTATGTGTCAAGCCTGGATACAATCTCTGCTGGAGTAAGCCCGTCCGGAGCCTCAAATTCCTTTTTTTCACCTGCCTCAGCAAGCTGCTGTGTCTTTTCTTCCATAAAAAATCAAAGCTCCTCTACCGTAACGTTGTTGTTTGTATAAATGCAGATTTGACCTGCGATTCCAAGGGATTTTTCTGCTATTTCCCGTGCAGTGTAAGAACTTGACTCAAGATATGCAAGGGCCGCGGCATAGGCATAGTTTCCGCCCGAACCTATGGCAATGATGTCATTTTCCGGCTCAATCACATTTCCGTCTCCTGAAACAAGAAGTATCTTGTTAATGTCGGCAACAAGAAGCATGGCATCCAGCTTGCTCATAGAACGCTCTGTACGCCAGAGTTTGGCAAGCTCAACCGCAGAACGTGTCAGATCTCCGTTATATTCCTTAAGTTTTTCCTCAAATTTGTCAAAAAGGGTAAAGGCATCCGCTACAGATCCTGCAAATCCAGTTAAAACCTTGCCGTCATAAATGCGCCTTACCTTGCGTGCATTTCCCTTTACAACCGTATTTCCGGCCGTAACCTGACCGTCACCAGCCATAGCGACATGTCCGTTGCGTTTTACAGCCACTACAGTGGTACTTCTTATCTTGTTCTCGTCAGACATATATATTACCTCATAACAACTAATATTATAAATTACTAAATCTTCATGCCTAATGGCAAGTATATTTGAAAAAAAACTACATCAGCCCCGCAAAAACCTGCCTGAGCCTGTCGTCAAACTCAGTTGTTGCAGCCTTAAGGTCCTTTAGGAACACGGAATCATTAATCGTGCCCAAAACGGCTTCCATTTCCTCCTTGTTCCTGAATGTGATTGAACGGAAGAAGTCGGTATAATCCTTTTCCCTTGAGCTGAACGAAGAAGATAGCATGCGGTCGCTGACATAGAGCACGTCTTCCATTATGTCCCGGTAGACTTCCGCATCAAATTCCTGTATGGGCCTTGAATAGAGGAATTCCAGAAGATGAACGGCATATCGGGCCTTGAAAGAAACATATTCATTCTGGCATTCGTCATAATAGGCATGAACCTGTTCCCAGCTGTCTATCGTACGGTCCTTGATCTTTTCAAAAAGTTCCTGGATTTTTGCATTCGGAATAACCTGTCCGCCCACATTTGACCATTCAGCATAAAGAGGAATCTGAAGTACCTTTGACAAAAGCTCCGGATTAAGGTCCCTGCACTTGTTTTCGTCCGCCCATGCAATAAGGGAACTTGCCGCAAAATATTTGACTATACGGCGGTATTCCGTGTACCCCTGGGCTGTCTTGTAAATCACTGCCCCGAACTTTTTCTGGCACCGGTCGTCAGTCACCATGAATTTTGATTCCTTGTTCTGATGGAGGTAATCCTTTGCGGTCTGGAAAAGCTCATCCTCAGACTTAGCCTCCTGGGCCTTCTTCTTATACTGCAGGAGAAGTTCCGGTTTGGGATTGGATTCAGTCATCTTCTTCTGTTCATCATCGTTCATCTTGAGGTATCTGGAAGTAAGCTCTATGAGGCGTGTGATTGCCCCTTCAACTTCCTGAATTGAATCAGGTGCAAGGGGGTCCGTCTCTATGTGCTGGACCTTTACAAAGCGTTTGTCCCTTGACTTGAACTTGTACTTGTTTCTGACTATGGCATACATGTTGTAAAGGAACCAATAGCCGGGAATGATGTGTACAGCCCCACCCTCATCGCTGGCCGGAGCCAAAAGTGAAAATGGATATGTAACGTTAAGCTCGTTCTGATAGCTGCCCTTTGCCGCAAGGACAAAAGATGCAAAACGAGAGTCAAACTTGAAGTCAGAGCAGAGTCCCGGCCAGAAACCGCGGCCTGCAAGCATTTCTCCATCGGGGGACCTTGAGTTGTGGTTGGAACCTATTGTTGCCGCCGATGCAATGTTGCTCTGCCCCATCACAGTTGAAGCGATTAAAAACGATGAATTGTGGTGCTGCTCGTGGAACGGGAAAATCAGGTTGTTCAAAAGCTCACAGCATGATACCGTGGAATTGTCGCCCAAAACAGAGTTCAACAGCCTTGCCCCGTACTTTAGCTGACAGTTGCGTCCTATTACAAAGCGAACCGCCACCGCCTGATAGAACACATGGCTTCCATATCCCATGATTCCGTTTACAAGCTCCACACCCTCGCCAATCTGGGAAGGCTCATCCGGAGAAGAAAGCATGTTTATGTTCTTTAGCTTGAAGGCACCCTTGATGTAGGCACATTGACCTATCTTAGCGTCCTTTAACAGAGTACAGTTCTTGATTACGGCATCATCCTCGACTATGCCATAGGTATTGTTAAGTCCGTCGTTATCCTTTTCCGTAAGCTCAACAAAGCGGCTCAAAAGCTCCTTGTCCTCACGGTATCTTGACCAAAGGTATGCGTCCGCAGGAATCATCTGAGGGAAAGGCAGAACCCCACGCTCACCGTTTTCGTTTCCTACGCCAATCCAGATGCGGTGGGATTCAGGCTCACCCTGCTTTAGGATTCCGGAACCGAATTTCGAATGGTCCGTACAGCTCATTTCCTGAATGTTGAACAGCATGACGCGGTTTCCGATTCTGTAATTGCTAAGGTAACTTACGTTGTGGATTACGCAGTCATCCTGTGTAAGTACATTCCGTAAAACTGAACGATAGATGCCAGTCTTTAGCTCAAGATCATGGTAACGGAGCATTGCGGGGCGTACGGCACCAAGAACAACCCATCCAGAGAATTCAGACTGGACAATCTGCTCAGGATTAAACTCCCCTGGGGCAGCGCTTACATACACATTCTGCCAGTCCGGATCAGATGATATATTTCGGTTCTGGATAAGGACATAGACTTCCTTTGCCGTAAGATGACGTTTCCCGTCCAAAAGCTCCTTCGGCACTTCTCCAGATATATTCAGTTCATTTAAATACCTTACTTTGGGCATACTGTTCCCCTTGAAATTGAATAATAGAAAGTGGATTCCATTATAGTATACTTTTTCTTTTAGTGCAATTTGTGCTATAATAAGTGCATGAAAAAGACAAGAATCTTGAAAGGCTTTCTGTGCCTCATTTTGGCTGCCACCCTTCAGGCCCAGACAAACTACGTTCTGGAACAGGATGTCGGAAAAGTTCACATCATGACCATGCCCAACGGCTTTACCGTTTTTGTACGCGAAGACAGTTCCAGCGCCATACTTCATGCCGAATTCCTCTGCAGGGCCGGATATTCAAGCCAGACTCCATCCAACGCAGGATTCTTTCCCCTTTACGCACAGCTTTTCCTGAGCTCATACCCTCTTGAAGAAATAGACGTATACCCCTCATGCAACAACGACAGCTCAACCTTTACGGCAGACATCAGTCCCGACAGGCTTTCCGACTTCCTTAAGGCAATGAGTTACTGTGCCAGAAACCCTAACTTCAGCGACAGGGACATTCAAAAACAGTACTCGCTCATAAAGGCGGCCTCAGAGTCACAGTCAAAGGATGCATCTTCGTTCATCAACTGTGCCATAGACAGCCGCGTATTTGAGGAAGCTCCGTGGAAAACAGAAAGCGGAGTGTATCCCGCATTATTTTCAGGCTATACTGTTCCGGAAGTCCGCACAATACTCTCTGACATAGGGAAACGCTTTTACACCCCGGACAACTGTGCCCTTTTCATTACGGGAAACATTAACGCAAATGAAGCATACAAAATGGCATATTCATTATTCGGTTCATGGGACAATAAAAGTTCTGGAACATCAATAAGGACATCAGATGCCCTAAAGAATGAGCTTAGTTCCACCGGAAGGAAATACGTCCTGGCCGACAATGAGTTTTCAAAGGATCTTACACAAATTGTAATCCAATACACTTCATTATCTTCAGTTCAGGCAGACATTCTTGGAGCCGCATTCAGTTCTGCAGACTCTGATTTTGTAAGGCTTATGACGACAGATCCCATGCTTGGAATACGGTCCAGGGACTATGTTGATGCTGAAAGCGTACAGAGGGGAAATTCCTCACGTCTTGTGATTCAGTCTCTTTTGGAGCAGCCATATTCGTTTGCAGAAAAACTTGCAGGACAGCCCGAAGCCAAAAACGTAACCCCCGCAATGCAGGTTGAAGCCTTTGCATCACACATCAAGGAAGCTGCAAGTCTGAACGCCAGGCAGTTCTCCAAGGCAAAGAACACGGTGGAGGCAAGATACAGGGCAAAAATCGGAAGTGCTGTTTCCGGCATGCAGATACTGGCTGACTACTGGGCGGCCAACCCCACGCAGTCAGATGACGGATACTACCAGAAATACCTGACACTTCCAAAACTACCTTCAAAACAGGATGCAAATGAGATGGCCAAGGCGGTGGCATCTGAATCCCCGTACATTTTCGCGCTAGTGAACACCGAGGTATGGAACAAGAACAAAAAGGCATTTGAGGCACTCGGCTACACCCTCCTTACACGAGAGAATGCCTCATGGTACCACAACGAGATAGCCGTAAAGGAAGCCCTGGACGCGGAGAATAAAGCGGAAAGAGAACAAAGGGAAACCATTTTACCCGGCAGCAGTGAGGTAAACCTTTCGGGGCCCATGACATTCTATTATGAGAATGCAAGCAGGATTTATGACTATGTGCTGGACAACGGAATACCACTTTATGTAAAGGAGAACAAGCATTCCCAGACTGTGGCGGTGTCGCTGGCAATTGCGGGCGGTGAAACTGTGTCTCCCAAAGGCGAGGGACTTTTGAGGACTGTTCTGGTAAACACCTATGCACGTGTCCTTCAGGATGAAATAACCAAGCTCCGTACCGCAGGAAAACTATTCGGCAATGTACAGATTCAGTCAAGGACAGACATGACGATGAGTTATGTTGAAGTTGAATGCGTAAAGACCGACATCACCCAGGTTTTAAGCGCCATGGTTCATGCCCTGATCTACAACGACATTTCTCCTGTTACCGCAGACCGTCTTGTAAATGAACAGAAGGCACAGAGGGCATCCACACTTGTGATTCTTGACAACCAGATGGAATACGACACCCTGCACACACTCTACAAGGGAACCGCATTTGAATCTTTCTACGACCAGAATGCAGATGTCCTAAAAACCACGGACCTTCACAGCCTTGAGCAGTCATACACTGATTTTCTTGATGCCTCATTATATTCAATTGCAATATCCGGAGACGTGAACTGCGAATATATTCATGTGCTTGTATCAGAAACTTTTGGAGTGCTCCGTGAACAAAGCCAACGGAAAGACCTTGAACAGGCAAATCCTACTTTCTCTGCAAAAACAAGACGCATAAAGCTGCACCATTATTACACCTCCAACCTTACAAAGGAAGATGCAGGGGATGAGGTTCCAATTCTTGTTCCAACTTCAGAGTATTACGACCCTGTCCAGTATTATTTCAGGGCACCGGAGGATCCGCACGAGCTTAACATCTACAACTGCCTGCTTGCCGAATTGAGGGACCGCATCCAGCCTCTTTTGCCATCCGATACGAAATGCATGATAAAGGGTGCCACAACGCAGATTAAAACCGGCTCAATAAGGATAAACGGAATACTCTATCCTTCCACATTCATGAACGCATACAAGAAAGCCAGGACATCACTTGTTCAGGACCTTAAGGACAACCCGGACAAGATAGTGGAGCGCCTGAAATCAAAATGGATACAGGAAACGATGATTCAAACCCAGACCAATACCGGAACCGTAAAACTGATGCAGCAGGGACTTAGGGAAAAAAGGCCGTTCCTTTATCTGGAGAACTATCTTTCCATGTACAATGCACTTCCTGTTGAATTTTCACTTGTGCTTGAGAAATACATAACGGAGACACCAGACCTTACGGTTACATCGGCTGACTCAAAATAATCAGGCGTATATCACTGAGTCTATTTTAATGTCATGCTCTTCCTGTGGAACATCATCCACAAGCTGGCATGAAAAGCAGATGCCTAGCGTAAAGAGATTTATTCCACAGATTTTTTTCATGCGCGAAATGTAGGCGTCGTAATACCCAGCTCCGTGTCCAAGCCTGTCTCCATTCAAGCTGAAGGCTACACCCGGTACAATGAGAAGGACCTTTTTTCCAGAAAGCTTTTCCAATTCAACTGAGGGAAGGCCTATCTTGGGTTCCATGATTCCCCACATGCCTTTTTCAATCTGGGATTCAAGGGGAATGTCGTTTCTTATGCAATGGAATTCCATTTGATTTGAATTTGGAATGCACCTTGGAAGAGCTAGAGTCTTACCTGACATTAGGGCCGTTTGGCTTACATGCATGGGATCAATTTCATTTTTCATCGCCATGTAGGATAAAACCACGTCGGCCTCAAGGAATTCTTTTTTTTGAATAAGTTCAAGGGAGCATTTTTGTGATGCCGTTTCTTTTTCCAGATCGGAAAGGAGGCTTATTCGATTTTTTACAAGTTTACGCAGTTCGCTTTTGGTCATGGACTTTAACTTCAATCTGATTTATAATTAAAGCATGAAAGATTCTTTTGCACAAGTACGCATGGACGAAAAAAATCCAAAATGGATGCAGGCGATTAAACGCGAAAACTCACTCTACAACCGCGGAAACGGTATACGCAGCGAATTTGACAGGGACTATACCAGGATCCTGCACTGCGAGTCATACAGGAGGCTAAAGCACAAGACCCAGGTTTTCTACGCCCCGCAGAACGACCACATATGCACGCGCATGGAACACGTAGGCCACGTTGCAAGCGTAAGTTCCACAATTGCAAAACATCTTGGATTGAACCAGGAGCTTACACAGGCAATCGCACTCGGACACGACATGGGACACGCACCATTCGGCCACACGGGTGAAACCATACTCAACTCGCTGATGAGCCAGAAGGAAGGAGAAAACGCCCCAAAGAAATTCTGGCACGAAAGGAACTCCCTCTTTTTTGCCGACTACATCGACACCCTTCAGGACCCGGAGGGAAACGAAAAGAATCTTGATTTGACATATGCCGTAAGGGACGGACTTATATGCCACTGCGGAGAAATTGACCAGCAGGGATTAAGCCCCAGAACGGAAGCGATGGACCTGTACAACATAAAGAGGCCGGGACTGATAGCCCCCTACACTTGGGAAGGATGCATCGTAAAGGTAAGCGACAAGATTGCGTTTCTTGGACGTGACCTGGAGGATGCAAGGACCTACCACATTCTTGACATGACAAGCTACAGGCAGATTCACGAAATTGTAGTGAGCACGCTTGGAGCAAGGGGAAAGAATCAGGTCGACAAAAACGGCAACAGAAGCGGAAGGGCCGTAAACACAACGGTTTTAATCAACGACATGGTTGTAGACTTGTGCGAAAACAGCAGCGTGGAAAAAGGCCTCTGTTTCAGCGACCAGTATTTTAAGTTCATCACAGAGCTAAAGAAATTCAGCTTTGCGAACATCTACAACAACTGGCGGCTTTTGGAATTCCAGAAATATGCGGACACAATTTTGCGCTGCATCTACAATACCCTGATGAAAACCCGAATCTACGCGGAAAACCACAGGATAGAACAGTGCATGCGCTATGCCCCAAGGCTCTGCTCCACATTCAGCGACTGGCTTGTAAAATACACGAACTACGACCCCACAAAGAAAAAGGTCCTGCACTACCAGACCAAGGAAGTGTTCAACGTGTTTGACGAGGAAAGCTACGAAAAGTGCGTAATCGAATACATGAGCGGCATGACCGACCAGTTTGCAATTGCCGTCTTTGAGGAGATAATCAGCTTCTGATGTTTTGTTTTTTAAGTGCCATGAAGTGATGTCACACGGATTCGAAACGACTAACGTCGTTTCTTTAAATAATAATTCTTTTCAATGCTATGATGAAGTACATTGGTAAACTGAAAGACTTCCAAACCAGTTCTGGAACTGTTCCTAAAAACAATGCATAATAAGGGAGTTTTTACTACACAAATGCAGTTTTTCAAGGGAGTTTCATCAATTAGGATAAACTTTTTCAAGGGAGTTTTCAACACATTTTTCAATATTTTGAGAGTTTTTTTTCGTCACACAGTCATAATTCATAATTCATAATTCTTAATTCTTAATTCTTAATTCTGCATTCTGCATTCCTATACATAACTTTCTTCGTCTTGTTCTTTTGCCGAACATTTCACATAACAGAAATCGGAAGTTGAACTGTCTGAGAATCCAATATCTCTATATACATTGCTTTTTTTTCCTTAAGTAAATTCGAATAGCTGCAAGTATTTATAATGAAGCAAGAAGTTTATCAGCTTTGTCCAGATACAAATTCTTCTGCAAGTGCAAATACGGCGTAATGTGGAATTGTTAAAATATCTTGTTCTGAATTATAGCCAAAATTATTTGCCGAAATTTTTATTGCGGTACATTTTCCGTTTAATTCACGGAACTCTTGAAGTGAACCTAAGCTTCCCTTTTTCTTTTTAACATCTATTGGATAAAGCTTCCCTAACTCACCTCAACTCTTATAATACAAGTTTTATAATGAATTTGCAACCTTTTTTTACAAGTTTTATAATGATTTTTAGATAATGATTTACAAGTTTTACAAAATCACGTTCCTTTTTGTACTCGTCATTGTTAAGCGGATTGATTATCGAAGGCATCGGAATGCTTACTCCATAGGGGGCATTTTTGCCGGGGGCAAAAACCGGGCTTTTCGTGGTTCCGCGTCAGAGCGCTCCATTCCTCCGGAACGCCTCCGGCGGTGCTCCAATCCCTTGCCCTTAAAAACTTATTCCTCTAATTCAAAATAATCTGAATCAACATAATCAGAAAGAAGCAAATGATCAGTTGTGTTTTCCATATATCTGATTAGCTCAACATTCCTTTTTTCTATCTCATTAAAATCTGATTCTGAGAAATTCGGGTTTATTTCATACCCAAAAAAGTTCTCTGTAAAATATTTAATCCATTTTACCGTTTTGAAACCATAACCGTGAGCAGCATAAATAGAATTACGCAATGTTGCCAATTGATTCATCGATAAAAAATATAAATTTTTTATTGTTAACAAATCAGTATGATAATCTATACTTTCATCATAACTCCGAAAATCAATGGTAGAATCAATTAAATCTAAGTTATACTCATCCAAACAAAAGATAATAAATTCCAAGTCATTAGGAACAATAAATTTCCAATAAACAGTATCATTATCTTTTATCCTAGATGCATCACAACATTCAATATTGTTGTCTGTTTGTTTATATAAGACCTTATAAATCAACGTATCTTCATTTGTATTTTCAAAGAATATTTCTTTTTTACTTGTATCAGTTACAAAACGAAAATTCATATAAACATATCGTTGTCCATAATTCAAGACATCAGAAGAATAACTTCTATTAAACAAATTTATCTTAAGCTTAGTATTTACCATCAATTTTACAGTGAATTTAATCTCTGACTTTAAATATCCTTTTGTTTTTCTGGCATCTTCCTTACTATACTTTTTATTGTCATACAAAACATAAAAATTTAGGGGCTTGTCATCGAAAAATATTTCCAATCCATAAGGAATCAACATATCTGTATATGAACGACCATACCCTTTAGGCTCACAAACAATCGTACAAACGATCTCATCTTGCTTTTTATTCAGAGGAGAAAGCTCCATTTCTATTTCAGTCATAAAGTCATGAATCTTTACTTTTTCAGAAACAACATTAACCTTTTTATCAAATTGCACAGGATACAGCTCAAAAGATTCAACTAAACCAAAATCAAATGCAAAACAATAACAAGAGCCAATCATCAAAAACAAAAACAAGCATATTCTTTTCATACCAATCTATCCTCCAAAGATAAATTCTATTCTTGCTTAGCATGCGGTCAGAAAAGCGGCCTTTTCATGTTTCCGCCCGCCTCGCCACCTCCATTGCTACGCAACGGCCAACGCAAATACTCCATTCCCAAGACCTTAAAAACTTATTCCTCTAATTCAAAATAATCTGAATCAACATAATCAGAAAGAAGCAGTGGCTCAGTTGTATTTTCCATATATCTGATTAACTCAATATTCTTTTTTTCTACCTCATTAAAATCTGACTCCGAGAAATTCGGGTTTATTTCATAACCAAGAAAGTTCTCCGTAAAATATTTAATCCATTTTACAGTTTTGAAACCATAACCATGAACGGCATAAATAGAATTACGCAATGTTGCCAATTGTTCTTTTGCAAGGAAAAAAAGCTCGTATTTTGAAACTGGTTTTGAAACATATTTATTTTCAATGTCTAGATAATAAGTATTAACGGTAAATGTTTGAATCAAATACAAAATCTTATCTATTCCGCTTTCCAACTCACAGCTCCAATTAATTGCATCATTCTTATAAGCACGCGATAAGTCAACAATTTTTTTAACATCATTTTTTGAGACAAAACATTTACACAAGAAAGAATCACTGCCACTAGCTTCAATGTACTCAAATTTTTTATTACTTGTTTTACTTGCAAAGACATAAAACACCATACATTGATTATTTAATTTTTCTATGTATGGTTCTTCCCTAAATGAATAATTTTGATATGAAATTTCCAAAGAGTTCAGCTGATCTTTTTTTACTTTTAAAGTAAATGTAATTATCGATTTTTTATCAGCCTGAATATTTCCGGCAGTTTCTGCATTGATTTTCTTACCATCATACAAAACTTCATAATCAATTGGTATATTATTACATTTAACCTTTAAATCCATAGGAATTGCGGCTAATGTATAGGAACGACCATTTCCATTAGGCCTACATTCAATGGAACATTCAATATTTTCTTCGACTGTTTTAAATTCTGTTTTAGCACGTATCAAAGTTTCACTTGCAGTAACTGTTTCATTAACAATTTGAACATCCTTTAAAAATCTCAATTGAGATATATCAAAGGATTCTAAAGAAAAAAGAGAAAATTCATTAAACAAAAATAATATCAATAATAAAATTTTTTTCATACTAATTCCATAAATAAACTTTTGAAAATTTTTCACCTTCCGTATACCAATGATATAATAAACCTGATATAGTTTTTCTAAAAAAGCATATTTTTTAGTCAGCCCTTCATAAGGTAACATTTTCAGCCCTTCATAATTCATAATTCTTAATCCTGCATTCTTAATTCAGAATTCATCATAACCATCATAATCCCCTCGTTCATCCCTTTTGGCGCTCCACGATGATGTTTTTTCCTGAAGCATTTCCGCATCCTCACGGCCCTGAAAGCTCCTCCACTTTCCGTAATCTCGAATCGCCCTGTCACGATCCTTTTTGGAGTCCAGATTCTTTTCCTCAAGGTCTTCCATTCCGTCTGCCATGATTATCTCCTTGTAAAAAAATAATCGGCAATCACCAGATGGCAATTGCCGATTAATAATTCTTCATCATGAATTATGCATTATGAATTATCTAGAAAGTACTTTGGCGAAATCTGCGGCGGTAAAGTGGAAGAACTCCGCTACCTTTGCTGCAGGTCCTGACTCACCAAAGTTGTCAAGAGTGAACAAGTCTTCTTTCTTGGCATAGCCTTCCCATCCATAGCGGCAACCGGCTTCTGCTACGACGATGCGTGGTGAACTTCCGATGATGCTTGAACGGAATGACTCGTCCTGCTTTTCGAACAGGGTCTTGTCGATGACGGAAACTACGCGGACATTCTTTCCTGAAATCTTTGCGGCTTCAAGTGCCATGCCGACTTCTGAACCTGTTGCAAGAACCGTAATCTCCGGCTTTGCTCCACCGTCCTGTACGACATAGGCTCCCTTGAGGGCTGTCTTCTTCCAGTCCTTGTCTGCCTTTGGATATACTGCAAGTCCCTGGCGGCTGAATGCCATACATACAGGATGATCCTTGCTTGCGGCGGCCATTTCCCATGCCAGCTGTGATTCTTCTGCATCACCTGGGCGGATGACCTGAACGTTTGGAATGCAGCGGAGTGCGGCGAGGGTTTCAATCGGCTGGTGTGTAGGTCCGTCTTCTCCAACATAAATTGAATCGTGTGTAAACACATAGATGTTGGGGAGCTTGCTGAGTGCAGCAACACGGAGTGACGGGCGCAGGTAGTCGCTGAATACGAGGAATGTTGCGCCAAATGCACGGAGGCCACCATGCAGGTTGATTCCTGACATGACCTGGCTCATTGCAAATTCGCGGATACCGTATTCGATTGTACGTCCCATGCGGTTTTCTGCACTGTATGTTCCGTCGTCGTTCTTTACCTTTGTCTTGTTTGGTCCCTGGAGGTCTGCTGAACCACCAACGAGCCACTGGTAGCGGTCTGCGATGTAGTTCAGGCTCTTTCCAGAAGCATCACGTGTTGCAAGGCTGTCACCAACATTGTATGTCGGAGCAGTTGCATCTCCTGTTGCCTCTCCGGCCCAGAATGCATCCCACTTCTTGCGGAGGTCCGGGTTTTCCTTGCTCCATGCGTCAAATTCTGCCTGCCAGTCTGCCTGTGCCTTTGCACATTCCTTGCGGTATTCCTCGAAATATGAATATGCCTCAGGAACAACATAGAACTGCTTGTCTTCGGGAAGTCCGAGAGCCTTCTTAGCCTCTACACAGCCTTCTTCACCAAGAGGAGCACCGTGTACATCGGCTGTGCCCTGCTTTGGAGCGCCCTTACCGATGATTGACTTGAGGATGATGAGGGTCGGCTTGTCCTGATTCTTTGCAATGTTTACAAGATCAGCGATTTCCTTCATGTTGTACATTGAGCCGCGGAGGACGAACCATCCGTATGATTCATAGCGCTTCTGAATGTCTTCTGCAAAAGTGATGTCGGTGTTACCGTCAATTGAAATCTTGTTTTCATCATAGAATACGATGAGCTTGTTCAGCTTTAATGTACCGGCCAGAGAACATGCCTCGGAAGAAACGCCTTCCTCAAGACAGCCTTCTCCAACCAAAGAATATGTGTAGTGGTCAACAATCTTGCGTGATGCAGTATTGAACCTTGCGGCAAGCATAGACTCAGCAATTGCCATACCTACTGCAAGTGCGACACCCTGACCCAGAGGACCTGATGTATTTTCAACACCGTCTGTGATTCCCTTTTCAGGATGTCCCGGACACTTAGAACCAACCTGGCGGAATGTCTTTATGTCGTCCATGGAAACCTTGTAACCGGCAATGTGCAAGATGGAATAAAGCAGCATTGAACCGTGGCCTGCGGAAAGGACAAAGCGGTCCCTGTCTACCCAAGAAGAATCGGCAGGATTGTGCTTCATGATTTCACCGTAAAGCACGGCTGCAAGTTCTGCGGCTCCCAGAGGAAGTCCTGGGTGGCCTGATTTTGCCTTTTGAATGGCATCCATTGAAAGACTGCGTACGGAAAGCGCGGTGGCTTCAAGACCATTGATATTCATATTTTTACTCCTTAACTCAGACAACCATTGAATTGATTTTTTCTACAAGGCTGTCCATATTTGGTTTAGTATCCAAAAACTTTCTAAAATCTTCCTGGTGAATCAGTTTTGCAAGATCGGAAAGAATCTGCAGGTGGAACTGTGTTGACTTTGTAAGCAGGATGAACATGACAGAAACCTTGCGTTCATCCGGAGAAGACATATCTATCGGTTTTTTAAGATAACAGACGATGAGGCGCTGGTCAGAGTCTTCCTGAACCATGGATTTTCTTGGATGAGGGATGGCAATTCCGTTTCCTACAGCTGTGCTCAAAATCTTTTCACGCTCAACAAGCTCTGTAATCAAAGCTTCCCTGTCAAAACCTTCCGGAAAAACAACTTCACGGCAAACTTTATTGAATATTTCCTCCGGTGTCTTTCCCTCAACATCAGCGAAAACACCACCGTTCCTTATCAACCCGCCAAGGGTATTTTCCATAAGCATTTATCGTTCCTCCATATCTATTTCACCACTTTAAATCTGTTGCGCCTCTGGGATTCAACCGCTGCCTCCAGAGGCCCCCTTATGTCTTCAAAATTCCAGTCCATTCCGTCAAGAGAAAGCAAAAGCGCATCAGCATCCCTCTCCAGACTCTCGATGTCGTTGAAAGATTGAAGTATCCGGTAAAGATGACTGTACAGCTGAGTAAGTATGACAAGCTCCTGCTGAGGAAACTGCTTTATCGACTCGGATGAACAGTCCACCTCATAAACAAGCGCATTCACCTTGGTAAAAAGTTCAAGCGCTTCCCTTCTGACGGGACCGGCCTTCTGATCCGCAAACCAGTTGTACTCCTTGCCTATATAATCATCAATATCCTTTATCTGCCATAGTATATAAGATTTTTCATCTTTATGGAATACATAATCCTGAGGATACATTTTTTCCATAAGTTTATTATAGTCAACGGCACGGTTAAAATGCATGTCCACGACATACTGCTCCATCACATCTGCGGGTATGGAGAATGGTATAAGAACCTTGTCGGGGGTATAGCGTCTTTTTTCCATGAAATCAAGGTCGTTTACATTCCAGGGACCTACAGCAGGAACATCCTTTCCCTTGTACCACAGGCGTGTCTCCACTCCAAAATGCTCAAGGCCCACAGCTTTAGCGTAACGGTTAAGATATTCCTCAAAAGAGCCGCACAAAGGCTGGCACAGGGTATCCATATTCTCAAAGAACACATTCGCCAGCTGTTCCTCAAGAGAACCGCATGGTCCTAGACGTTCAAAGCTTTCCAAAAGTGACTCTTCCAGCACCCGATACCAGTTGAGTCTTGCGCTTCCGTCAAAACCGCGGTCAAAGGTATTGTCTCCGTCGTGCAGTATGACTACATTTATATGTCCCAGATCCCAGTCTGCCACAGAGCACAATAGCCTGTCTCCTTTCTGAAGGTTCTGTTTTTCAATAAGCGGGGTCAAGTCAACACCTGTAAGATGAACGGTATTGGGAAGCTCAAAATCGCGGGAAACCATGTCTATTGATTCATTTGCGGGATCCGCAGCTATATACTGGGGTGCATATTCCTCCCCATACATTATGAACATGTCTATTGCTAGGTCACTGTCAAATACACCGGTCTTATGCCTTAGCTTCTTGCCGTTAGAATAAAAGACCAGGGATGAAGAAAGCATCTCACTGTCAACAAAAGGAATGCACCTGGAACCGGGAATCATAACCCCCTGCTCATATTCCTCTGTAGTGGGCTTTATGCTGAACACCTCACCCGTAAAGGCACCTGCCTTGGTCATGTACATTCCGTCCTCAAGGGCAAAAACCCAGGGACAATTCTCCAGATATTCGGCACTTTCCCTGTCGTTGAATGAAACACCTATGCTGTGGAAGAATTTAGCCATATCGTGTGCAGTAAAACGATTGCAGCAGGATCTGAGGAATTTGTCTATCAGGGCTTGAATTTTAGTGTTCATCTATAATGTATAAGATAATGCAAATTTTGGATTTTGCAAAGACTTTTAGCAATTTTTATGAAAAAGACGTAAAAGACTTGAAAATCTAGTCTTTTTTTCCAGAATGAGGGAAAGCCTGTGCGTAAACTTCCTTTAGCCTTGCTGTCGTGACATGGGTATAACGCTGTGTCGTGCTTATGGATGAATGTCCCAGCATCTCCTGAACGCTCCTTATGTCTGCCCCGTTTGAAAGCATGGCGGTTGCAAAAGTATGACGGAAGGCGTGTGGGGAAAGATGTCGTCCGCTTCCCTCTGCGCCCGTATAGCGGCTCACTATGTACCAGATTCCATGTTCGGTAAGTGGAAGACCCTTTTGATTCAGGAAAACCTGTTCCACTGTGGCCCCACCCCTCAAAGATGCTTCAGGGAAACGCTCGTCACGGTCCTTGAGGTATAAATCCAGGGCTTTTCTTGCGTCTTCCTCAAAATAGACACGGCGGGATTTCTGGCCTTTACCCGTCACTATGGCAGAAGAATGGTCACTTGTCAGATCAGAGATGCACAGGCCTGCAATTTCTCCCACACGGCAGCCAGACGAATAGAGCATCTCAAAAAGGGCCTTATCCCTGGTTTCCCATAAAAGCTCATTTGTCTCAGGCTCACGGCACAAATCGTCAACCTCGGCCTGCGTCATGAATTTTGGAAGGTGTTTCGGAGTCTTTAAGGTCTTGAGTTCCAGGCTCACATTGCTCTGTACATACCCGAATTTCTTGCAATAGGCAAAAAGGCCCCTGCACGCCGCTATGAAACGGTTTATGGATGTAACTGAATACTTTTTACGGCTCATCTTTGCAATGCAGTTCCTGAGCATCAGGATGTCCACATCAGTTATCGGGGTTTCCTCCGGTACTACTGCAAACAGATGCTTGAAATCCTCGGAATAGCCTGTAACGGTATTTGCGGAATAAGCGCGGACAGTTTGAATGTAGAGAATATACTCACTTACGGCATCCTTCAAGGACAGGACTTCATTTTCTTCCAGAGCCATTTTAGCCTCCGGAATTATTATCGGCTAAAGACCGTATTTAAAAAAGCGGTTTAATGAACCCCTTATTTGTCCTCTGCCTCTCCATCAGCGGAATGCAGGTAATCGCAGTCTGGATTGATGCAGCTCTTGTAGGCTCCGTTCTTCTTGTCGAATTTTTCAACCATGAACCAGCCGCATTTTGGACAATAGACGTCAATCGGCTTAAAGTGAGTGATAAAGTCACAGGTCGGATAATTTGTGCATCCGTAGAATTCCTTTCCCCTGCCCTTTGTCTTTCTTGCAACAATCTCACCGTTGCAGCCTGGACGAGGACACTTTGCCAGAGGAATGCTTCTTGTATTGTGGCATTCCGGAAATCCTGAGCATGCAAGGAAGTAACCGAAACGGCCTAGCTTCTTTACCATCGGCTTTCCGCATTTTTCACACACCTTGTCAGTCTGTTCATCAAGAGAACCCTTCAAGCTTTCCTGAGTGTCCATCACTTTGTCAACCTGGGCGATGAACGGCTCATAGAAATCGGCTATCATGCTGTTCCACACAAGGCTGTTCTGCTCAACCTTATCTAGATTATCCTCAACCTCGGAGGTAAACTGCTCGTTTATGACATCGGGGAATGATTCAACCAGGATACGGCAGATTATTTTTCCAAGCTGAGTCGGTACAAGCTGCCTGTTTACGCGGGTCACATAATACCTGTCCAAAAGCACGGAAATGATCGGTGCATAGGTTGAAGGACGGCCGATTCCCTTTTCTTCCAGCGTCTTGACTATGGATGCGTCGGTATATCTTGCGGGACCCTGGGTAAAATGCTGTTCCGGATAAAAATCTGAGCTTTCCAGTTTTTCACCAATCTTTAGTGCAGGAAGATTTCCGCTTACATCCTCTTTTGATGACAAGGTTTTCATTACGCAATAGAAGCCCTTCTCGGAGAGCTTTGAGGCAGAAGCACGGAAAACCGCATCCCCGGCCTGAATGTCAACAGAGGTTGTCTTTGTGCGGGCATTGTTCATCTGGCTTGATACAAAGCGTTCCCAGATGATTGAATAAAGACGTAGCTGATCGCGGCTAAGATATTCCTTTACGCTGTCGGGAGTGTATTTAACATAGGTCGGACGAATCGCTTCGTGGGCATCCTGCGCCTGCTTTCCAACGGAATATTCGATTTTTTCTGGCGGAAGCTGATCAGGATAATTCTTTTCTATCCAGCCCCTAACGTCATCAATGGCAGTCTGTGAAATGCGCACTGAGTCTGTACGCATGTAGGTAATCAGACCCACGCGTGTTGAACCGATCTGGATGCCTTCGTAAAGCTGCTGGGCTATCTGCATTGTCTTTTTTGAGGTGAATCCCAGACGGTTGGCGGCTGCCTGCTGGAGTTTTGATGTGGTGAACGGGGCCTTTGGACGCACGGTCTTTTCGGTCTCCTTTTTGTCAACGACCACACATTCGCTTCCCTGGATTTCCCTGATTATGTCCTGAACTGATTTTTCGTTCTTCAGGTCACTCTTGTTTTCCTTGTATTGGATGAGCTGAGCCGTAAACTTTGTCTTGCCCTTTACAAAATCGGCATCAAGAGTCCAGTATTCCTCCGGGATAAAATCCTCAACTTCCTTTTCCCTCTCGCAGATAAGGCGCAATGCAACAGACTGAACGCGTCCCGCACTGAGGCCGTTCTTGACTTTCTTCCACAAAAGGGGACTAAGGTTGTATCCCACAAGGCGGTCAAGTACACGGCGTGCCTTCTGGGCATTAACCTTTGCCTCATCTATGTCACGCGGATGCTTTACGGCTTCCTTGATTGCTCCGGGTGTAATTTCGTTAAATACAATGCGCTGAATCGGACTGGTGCTTTTTTCCGAAAGGGCATTGTTCAAGTGCCAGGCAATTGCCTCTCCCTCACGGTCGTTATCAGATGCGAGCAGGATCTGGGTTGAATTCTTGGCATCCTTCTGGAGCTCCTTTAATAGCTTTGCCCTTCCCCGCACAGTTATGTATTCCGGCTGAAAATGATCTTTCACGTCTATTGCAAGACGGCTTTTAGGCAAATCTATAAGATGACCCATAGACGCCCTTACTGTGTAACCTGAGCCCAAATAGTGTTCAATTGTCTTGGCCTTTGCAGGAGACTCCACTATTACGAGAACCCTCTTTGCTTTTGCCTTGGTTTTTGTTTTTGCAGCACTTTTCTCAGCCATTCTCTTACCTCAATTTTTCTCTTGGTCAAACAGCTCCATCTGAGGCTGTTTTATCTGAGTACCCTGCCCGTTTTCCAGAGCAAGGACAAAATCTTCATAATTCTTTATTACAGCCGCCCCTTCAGCAACATAAGAATCTGCTGAATGAGACAGTTTGTTCTGAGCGCTCTTGGTCTTTTGTGCCATGAGCCGTTCAGACTGCCGTTTGGATAACTCCACCGCATCATTACAGAAGCATGACTCGTGAAAATACAGCTCCCGGTTGTAATCCAAAGCAAAGGAAGCCGTTATCAATGCCCCGCTTCCGGGAGGTGCCTGCATCACGACAGTTGCCGGAGAAAGTGAAGCTATAAGCCTGTTCCTCTGGACAAAACGCCATGGTTCTGCCCCAACCCCAGGAAGATACTCGCTTAAAAGCACGCCTCCGTTTTTGATTATTGCCTCAGCTATTTTCCGGTTGCCATAGGGAACCACGCTGTCAATACCGCAAGGAAGAACCGCCGCAGTAACCTGAGACATCCCTTTCCCGCCTGCAAGAAGAGCTCCTTTGTGAGCCCACGCGTCAACCCCATACGCAAGGCCGCTTACAACAAGCCTTCCGTCAAGAGCCGCATCCCGACAAAAATCCCTGGTGCTTTCTGCAGCTTCTGCACATATATGCCTAGTTCCTACTACAGAAACCGAGAGTTTGTCAAGACATTCAGGATTACCCCGAAAAAAGAGCATGTACGGCGGATCATACATTTCCCTTAACATGGCAGGAAAAGTACTGTCCCGATGAACGCAGGCCGTAATTCCAAAACTGTCCATTATCTTCTGGGCCGCCTTGGCAAGCCTTACGCATTCCTTTACGTTCCATGACGCAGACTTTATCGGATGTCCTACAATGGAAGAAATATCCTCTATAGAAGTTACAGCAAGAGCGTCCAAACTGTCAAGATTATTTTTTAAAAGATTTTTTTCCCTAAGAGACAAAAATGTGATTGATGCAAGCGCTAAATCAAGGCTATCCCACATATAAAACCGCTAATTTGAGTACAAGGCATCGGTTACGATTTTTTTATTAGCCTCGGCATCCGCGACTTTCTGGGCGCTTGGTTTTAGCTCGATTATCCTGTCATACACGGCTATGGCCTTCTCATAGAGCATCGTGTCGTAATATGCACGTGCAAGAACAAACATTCCGTCCGTATCCTTTGTCTGAACTGACAGGAAATTCTCAAGATAAGGAATGGCCTTGTCGCTTTCTTCCAGGGCAAAGACATAAAGGACACCGATTCCGTACATGGCCCTGTAATACTTGGGATCTATGGCAAGAGCCCTCTGATATGACTCCTCTGATACACGCAGATAACGGAGCTTTATCTCCTGAGTTGTTCCCTGGGCATCCACATTCCAGTCTATGGTGCTGTTGGCGATATAACCTGCACAAACGGCCAGATAAAAATAGAGGTTTGCGTTGTCGGGATAATATGAGACAGCCTTCTGGAAGCATTCGTAGGCCTGGGAGTACATTTCCTCGTCAAGATAGCGGGTTCCCAGGATTTTCCACCAGATTCCCTCCTGAGCCTGGGTTGTAACCAAGTCTATTGCCCGCCTGTCATATTTTTCTATGGCTTCCTTGAGTTCTTCCTTGGTTGTGGGAGAAGACACACCTTCCTCCATCTGCTGCATGCGTTTGATTGATTTATAGGTATCCCCGCAAGAAAGCAAAGTCATCGACATCATAATTGCCGAAACAAAAAAAACAATTGAAAGGCTCTTTTTCATTTTTCTTCTCCTGAATGCCTGCTGTTATTCATATGCCCCGGGAAATAACCCCTGTGATATTCCCTGAGCTGCTCGTTGTCTATATGTGTGTAGATCTGTGTGGTTGACAGATCCGAATGTCCCAAAAGCTCCTGAACAGAACGCAAATCAGCACCGCCAGACAAAAGATGCGTAGCAAACGAATGCCTGAGCGTATGAACCTTGGCATGAACACCGCTTTTCTGTTCCAATGCCTGGAAGTTTTTCCATATTCCCTTTCTGGAAAGCATTTCACCGCGGCAATTTACAAACACATAGGAAATCTGTCTTGATCCCACGATGTTCGGCCTCACCTCCGTAAGCCACTTCCTTAACCAGAATGACGCTTCCTCCCCAAATGGAACGATACGCTCCTTGTCTCCTTTTCCATGCACCATCAATATCCTCTCGTCAAAATGCACGTTGGAGACCAAAAGCCCGGATGCCTCGCTTATACGAAGCCCACAGCTGTATATGAGCTCAAAAAGGGCCCTGTCCCTTATGCCAAGAGGCTTTGTCACGTCGATTACAGCCAAAAGCGAATCAACCTCGTCCACCGACAGGACAGAAGGTAAAATGCGAGATGCCTTTGGACGGTCCAGTTCAAGTGACAGGTTCTCCTGCCAGATTCCCTGACGCTTCAGGTATGCTCCAAAAGCCCTAAGAGCTGAAATGTCCTTCGCAAGGGTCTGTGAAGATGATCCGTTTTCTTTCCTCCATGCAAGGAAATAAATCATATTCTGCACCTGAACGTCAGATACATCAATTTCCTTGCTTTCAAGCCAGGACAAGAATTCCCTGCAGGAAATGCAGTAGGTCTCGGCGGAAAGTTCGGCTCGTCGTTCAACCAATACAAGGTCATTGTAAAAACCCTGGATCAATTCAGGCATGGACTGCAAAACACACTTCCTAGTCGTCTAAAGTCAAGTCTATGTTACGCTTGAGTTCACCCATCTTGTTGCGCCATACCGCAGGCTGAGTCAAATCATTCGGGTCACGTGTAAATGATGACGGCGGTTCATTTTTCATCCTGCGCTGACTGTTCATTGCATGCTTGAGTGAATCACCCAGAGAAACCTCTTCCTCCGGGGTTGTACCCATATCTGACAAAAGGGAGTCCGTATCACTATCATTGGCAAAAAGGGAATCTGTATCAACAGAAACAGTGCTGAATTTACCGGTCAGCTCACTCTTCTCTTCTTTTGGTTCTGCTGGAGTTCCGTTTACAAGGCGCTCAAAATCATTGTATGACATTACATTGCTTCTGGCCTTTCTTTCGTTTTCCTCTCTGGCCATGCGTGCCCTGTCTTCTTCCGTCGGCTCAAAACCTGTTGCAATAACCGTAACCGAAATCTTGTCTCCCATGCTTGGATCAAGAACCTGACCCCAGAACAGCTTGAGCCTTTCGTTGGCAGATGCCGTAATGTTCCGTATGATTTCCTCAACCTCAACCATTCCAAGATCTTCTGCTGAGGTAATGTTGACGAGGATGTTGCTTGCACCGTCAATGTGGCGGTTTTCAAGCATAGGATTGGTGATTGCCTTCTGGGCGGCCTCGACTGCACGGTTTTCTCCCTCTGCAATACCGACACCAAGAATCGCGTCTCCCTGGTTTTTCATGACTGTCTTTACATCTGCAAAGTCGCAGTTTACTTCTCCAGGCTTTGTGATTATCTCCGTTATGCCCTGTACACCCTGACAAAGGACGTCATCTGCAAGCCTGAAAGACTGCCTGTAAGAAAGCTTTTTATCGTTGCCGACTATCTTCATTATCTGCTGATTGGGAATTATGATAAGGCTGTCCACGTGCTCGCGGAGTTTTTTAAGGCCATTCTTTGCGTATTCCATGCGGATTGCGGCCTCAAATTCAAAAGGAGTGGTAACAACGGCTACCGTCAAAGCTCCCTGATCATGCGCTATCTGAGCGACAATAGGGGCAGAACCTGTTCCCGTACCACCACCCATACCGGCCGTGATGATGACCATGTCTGCACCATTGACAACTTCTGCAATTTTATCTGAATCTTCCTTTGCGGCATTTTCTCCAACCTCAGGATTACCGCCTGCTCCAAGACCGCCTGTAAGCTGCTGACCTATCGGTATCCTGGTTTGAGCCTTGGACACTTGAAGAGCCTGCATATCTGTGTTCAAAACGACAAATTCCACATCGCTGACACCGGCTTCCACCATTCTGTTGACGGCAGAAGAACCACCACCGCCACATCCGATGATTTTTATAACGGTTGGACTAGGTGCATGCAAAGCCGTTCCCGCATTTTTCTCCACAGACAATTCAATCATATTTCCTCCCAATCTTTATCCCATTTTTATAATTTATCAAAAGAATTTCTTAAAGAAAGTCTTGAGCTTTGTTCCGATGCCTTCCGCAATCGAATTCTCATCATCTTTCTTGACCCTTACGCGCCGAGTTCTTTCCTTGCTTGCATTTTTCTTGTTGGCAAGCATAAGTCCCGTAACTGTAGCAAAATCACAGCTGCGGTAAAAATAACTGTTTGTATCCGGAAGACGGCCCATATCAGGACATTCACCGACCCTAACGGATGTGGTCCTCCATACATTCTGGGCAAGCTGAACGATGCCTGGCATCAGGGCTCCACCACCCGTCAGGACAATGCTTCCGTTAAGCTGCTTTAATCCTGAATGCTTTACAACCGCACGCTTTACCATGGTCATGATTTCCTCCATGCGCGGCTGTATTATCTCGCAAAGTTCATATCGTGTGGTCTGCTCGGCCGGACGTGCTCCAATCTCGCGGATAATGACTTCCTCATCGGCTTCATTGCCTTCTATCCAGCAGCATCCTGAATTCACCTTGATCTGCTCTGCATCAGCAAAAGGAATGCCCTTAACCTGAACAATATCATTAGTGACAAAATTTCCGCCAACTGGAATTGAAGTGATATATGTCGGTGAGCCCTTGAAAATCACCATTACATCAGTTGAATCCGCCCCCAAATCAATGAGGATGGATCCAAGTTCCATTTCCTCCTCATGAAGTGTTGCGATTGAAGCGGCAAGGGTCTTTAGCATTACTCCATCAAGATTAAGGCCTGCCCTTTTTACGCAAAGATCAAGGTTTGAGCAGGCTGTTGTAGAAGCTGTAACTATATAAACTGAGACATCAAGTCGAACGCCAAGGCTTCCAACCGGTTCCTTGTAGCCAGGCAGTTCATCAATCTTATATTCCTGGGGAATTACATGAAGAGTCTGTTTTCCAAGCGGAATGACGATGGCACGGGCTGACTCAATCGCCCTGTCTTTTGTGTCCTCGGATATTTCCATCCGCCTGTTATGTCTTGTGGTATCTACTGCAACACCGGAAGAAGAGCTCCGCCCCTCTACCTGGGAACCTCCGATAGCTGTAAAAACAGAGGTTACTATTACACCCGCCATGAGTTCAGCGGCTTCGAGGGTTTCTTTGATTGCGGAGACTGCGGCGTCAATGTTGACAATAACCCCGTTGCGAAGTCCCTTAGACGGCTTTTTTGCCGCACCTATGACCTGCATACGGTTTTCTTCGTCAAGCTGCCCGATCACACACCTTATAAAACTGGTGCCGATATCAAGCCCCACAACAATATTACTCAATTTATCCCCCGTTCTACTGCTTTCTGTATGAAACCGAACCGTAACGCAAATCTATCTCGTAAACGTCAGGTTCAATCGAATTAACAACATCAAGCACCACCATCATATACTTTAATGCGTCTTCGTTCAAGGTGTTGTCAACCAAAACACGGACATGAGTATGAATCGGGTAAACGATAAGCTCATAATTGCCGAATTCCTTTGGAACCACCTGAATTTCTGAAATTGCCGCAAAATATTTCTGCGGAAGACGTCTGATTTCCGCAACATGCTCCATCAAGGTACGATAAACCGACGGAAGCCTCATTCCCTCCTGAATATTGTCGATCGGAAGGCCAGAAATAAGCGGGATGCTTGTGTCACGGACAACAGAAACAGTCTCTGACGTAAATAATACTCCATTTTGGTCAATTTGAACAGTCACTGGATGTCCTTCACTGTACAAAATCGTCTTTGCAACAGCTTCCCTTTCCTTTATGTCTATGGTTACCCTGTCCGGGAAATGCTTGTCCACTGTCACACGCTCAACCTCAGGCATGGAACCCACGACAGAAACAGCCTTTGCAGTGTCAAACTGAATCCATGTGCTCCCGCCAAACTCGTTGACTTTTGCCTCAAGTTTTTCCATAGGTATCTTTCTTACACCCGTAAACTGAATGTGAACGGTTGTAAAACCAGGTACAATTACCGTCATCACAAAAAGCTCCGCAAGAAGGAGGAATCCGATTACAATGACAAATACCTTCAGTATGGTAACTTTTTTGTCTTTCTTCACTTTGGTTTTCTTTGCTTTCACTTCCTTAGACCGCCTTGAAAAATCATCATATGCCGAAAAAGGAATATCCGTATACACTGCATCAGTCATAGTTTTCTACCACCACTCCACCAATAGTCTCGAATTTTGAATTAGTTTTAGTATTATCTTCATATTCTGAAGTTATCTCACCTTCATCTTCCGACGTATGCGAACAGTTCAAGATGAAACCGCACATGGCCATGGTCACCATAAGCGAAGTACCTCCCGAAGAAAAGAACGGAAGGGGAATACCTGTTGTCGGCAGGAAACCGCATACAACCCCAATGTTGATGATTGACTGCAAGAGAATCATTGTCGTACATCCGAACGAACCGTAGCAGCAGAATCTGTTTGGAGTAGAAAAAGCGATTGAATAACCGCGCCATGAAAAGAACACAAGCAGTGCCAGATATACGCCCACACCAAGAAGTCCCATGGCATTGCACCAACCGGCAAAAATATAGTCAGTCTGAATTTCCGGAATATGAATTGAAGTCAGGCCGCTTCCCATACCGTTGCCCCACAGGCCTCCGTTAACAATGGCACGTGCGGCAGCATTTCTCTGATATCCTATTGTAAGCTCATATTCATCAGGATGCAGATGGGAAATCAGGCGTTCGATTCGGTAAGGTTCCATTGCAATCAAAAGAAGCACACAGGGGATTGCAAGAATCACAAGCGGAACAAACCAGTTCATCTTTGCTCCGGAAACAAAAAACATGACTACACCGACAACAAAGATAAACAAGCCGGTAGAAAAATCCTTCTGTAGGAAAACCACTATGACAAAGGCAAAAAGCCCCAAGAGCGGATAAAGAAAATTCTTTTCCTCTTTATGAGTTCCGCCTAGATATTTTTCAAAAAGATTTGCCAGATAAAGGACGACTGCAAACTTGGCAAACTCAGACGGCTGGAATCCACCCACATGAGGAATTATTACCCAACGGGATGCTCCGTGGCTTGTTGTACCGATTTTTGGAATAAGAGGGAAAAAGCACAAAATGAAAGTTCCCAAAACAAATACCGGAAGAATCTTCCTTATGAACTTTAATGGAACGATTGCAAAAAAGATAAGGCCTACAAAACTCACTGCTGAAAAAATAAGCTGTCTTGTGACAAAATAATACTTGTTTACAAAAAGACGTTCCGCAGTAGAAGGCGTGCAGACAAAAAGAGTAAAGATGCCCAAACCCCACAAAAGCAATACGGAAATCAAGAAGAACATGCTGTTTTTTTCATGGCTTTCTCCGGACAGACCGGGCTTGATCCTGAAGTTTGACATCAGCATTCCTCCTGAAGCAAAGGAGTAAGCCGTTCAAGCCTCATTCCACGTGAACCCTTGACGAGCACACAAGTTGAATCAGGCATTGTCCTGCGTATGTCAGCGGCAACCTGGCTTACAGATTCATCACTTGAATCAGGATAATGTTTTGCATTAGCAGACGGATTTACAGAAACCAGCCGGTCATATGCGGCCTTCATTTCCGCACCAATAAAATAAAATGCATCGGCACCGGATTTTCCGCAAAGGGCTCCCGCACTACTATGGGCCTCAAAAGAAGCATCTCCCAATTCAAGCATGTCTCCAAGAACGAAAACCTTTTTCTCTTTTGTCTCAAGAGAAGAAATCAACTCTATGGCTTTTTCCATTGAATCGGGATTGGCATTATAGCAGTCCTGAACAACAGTGTATTTTCCGTGCAAGACCTCACTGCGGCCGAATGCACCTTCCATTTTTTCAAGGCCAACCTTTATCTCCATGGCGCTCACCCCAAGAAGGCGTGCTACAGCTACTGCACCAAGGGCATTTTTATAATTGTATGATCCCGGAAGCTTTATGCGGCATGCAACACCGTCAACAGAGAACTCAGTCCCCTCAAGACCGTCATCCTTAATGAACTTGACATTCTTATCCATGCCCTCACCGTAGAACACGACATTACCGTCAACTGAATCTGCAAGAAAATCAGCAAAGTCATCATCACGGGGAATAAAGGCTGTTCCAAAGCTGTTAAAATAATCGAAAACATGAGCCTTTTCCTCTGCTATGGCCTGTCTGCTTCCAAGTATGCCGATATGGGCAGTTCCGATATTGGTTACCAGGGCAAAACGAGGCTTGAGCACAGACGCAATCTCTGCCATCTCATTCCTTCTGTTCATGCCCATTTCAAACAAACCGACCTTATGTCCTTCACGGATGGCAAAAACAGAAAGAGGAAGTCCAGTCTCGCTGTTAAGGTTTCCAGGATTTGTAATTACATTGTATTTTTGTGCAAGAATTGAAGCGAGAATCTCTTTTGCTGTGGTTTTACCGGATGAACCAGTAACACCGATACGGATTAAGTCAGGAAAATGCTCTACATATCTTGCGGCGGCTTTCTGAAGTGCATGCATCGTATTTTCAACGGCAATAAAAAAAACGTTTGGATTTGATTTTGAAATCTCAGTAAAGAAATCTGGCCTCTTTTCCCAGGAAGACATGGCGATGAATACGGAAGACGCTCCTTTTTCCAGAGCCTGCGGTATGTAATCATGACCATCCTGCTTTTCTCCAAGAAGAGGAACAAAGAGAGTACCGGCTGTCACATTACGGCTGTCCGTCTGAACTCCCGTAAAGCAGAACTCTCCGGCACCAAGAACATGAACTCCTCCAGTTGACTCTAATACCTCTTCTAAAGTCAGCAATGACTTCCCACCATTATCCCCACTCATTTGACCGTATCCTTCATTTCAACACGAATTATCTCATCAGTCTCCGCTTTTCTCATTCCAAGTTCCTCCGAGGCAAGACGCTCAATCCTGTCTGCAGAAGAAAGCAGGCTTATGTCAGTTATAAGTTTTTTGTTCTCTTCTATCAATTCAGACTGTTTTTCCTCAAGGTCGATTACCTGATTCTTTAAGTCTGTATATTTACGGGCCTGAACTGCATCAATCATGAGCATGGCCGGGATAGAAATGGCGGCAAGGCACACAAAGACAATTCTTACAATAAATCCCACTTTTGACATTACATCCCCTCCACACCCAAAAGGCGCATTTTGTCAGCATCCCGAATTTTTTTTACCACACGAAGTTTTGCGCTACGTGACGGCGAATTCTGCTTTACCTCATCCTCAGATGGCAGCACCGCTTTACGGGTTAAAATCTGTGCACATGGCGTTCCCCCACATTTACATACAGGAGCTTCAGGGGGGCAGACACATTGTTTTCCAAGGTTACGAAAATAATTCTTTACGATTCTGTCTTCCAGCGAATGGAACGTAATCACGCCCATTTTTCCGCCCTCTGCAAGCACATTAAAGGCATTGTGCAAGGCATCCGGCAGCCTCTTCAACTCAGAGTTAACCCTAATCCGAAGAGCCTGAAAAGTTCTGGTAGCGGGGTGTATTGGCCCGTACCTGTACTTTGACGGAACAGCATCGTAAATGATGTCTGCTAATGCTTTTGTAGAACTGATTTTGCCCGTACTGCGTGCTGAACAAATAGCCGACGCAATCCTGCGGGAGAATTTTTCATCCGAGTACAAGTAAATCATGTTCGAAAGTTCTTCTTCCGGCATGGTATTTACAACATCCCCGGCGCTTTCTCCCGCAGTTGGATTGAGCCGCATATCAAGTGCTTCATCATGTCGAAAAGAGAATCCCCTCCCACTTCGCTCATAGTGAAATACACTAATACCTAAGTCAAACAAAATGAGGTCAGGACGTCGTTTTTCAGCTGGATATTCACGATAAAAATCATCGAACCATCCGCTGTAAAAATCCATCCGGCTCCCAAATTGTGCAAGCCGTTCCCGGGCCCGTGCCTGAATGACGGGATCTGCATCTATACCTGTTACATGCAGACCTGAGTATTTGGAAAGAAAATTGAAAGAATGCCCACCCTCTCCCAGCGTTGAATCAACCATGAACGCATCTTTCTCATACGGCTCCCCAACCGGAGAAAGATATTCAAGACATTCATTAAGCAACACTGGTGTATGAACGATTTCCACTCACTTCTCCCACCACTTTTAACGGCACTAGACCCCGACGGCCGTAAATTTTTTGCAACGTATCCCTGCGCTGCATCATTCTGTTCTCCCACCCAGACTCCTGGCAACAGAATTACAAAAGTATGTCACGCATACTTTCAATTGCCTCCTGGACCGATGAAGCAGATTCTTCATCAAACTTCCTGAATACGGCAGCATCCCAGAGTTCCATATATTTGTTCATGCCAAATATAATGCACTCACCGCCGCATGACAGGGAAGCATAGTCCCGGAGAGTTTGAGGAATAGAAATTCGTCCTGACTTATCAAATTCAATTTTCTGAGCAGGTGCAATAAAGCGACGCATGACCAGACGTTTTTGATTATCAAAGATAGAAGCGGAACCCATTATCTTGTCGGTAAGGGCAGCCCATTCCTCGGTTGTAAAAAGCATGAGACAGTGATCAAGGCCCTGCGTAATGATGAGTTCATTCTGCTGCAAAACAGAACGCAACTTTGACGGAAAGGAACATCTGCCCTTGTCATCCAAAGTGTTGTTATACTCACCAATCAGCATGTCCATGCCACTACTCACCACTTTTCCCCACTATTTCCCACTTATCTATCATTTTACCCCTTTTTTAGATTAAGTCAATAAAAAAATTTACCGATAATAAATTTTTTTCAAAACTTCTTGATTTTTTACCTCTAAAATTGTATAGTTAAATTATGATAAACACCCTGAATGAAAGTCACCTGCACAAAAGCCTCAAAACCCTCTATTTAATTGAAAATGAGGGAAGTAAGGCAGAGGCCAAGGCTGGAAAATATATCGCGGATGTACTGACAAAAGAAGGGAACGTCATCGAGATTCAAACAGGAAGCCTTTCACATCTGCTTTCCAAATGCATGTTCTATATTTCAGAGAAAAGAAAGGTAACGGTGGTTTATCCCATAGCAGTTACGAAAACAATAAAAACCTTTGATCAGAACGGGCATGAGCTTTCCAGCAGAAAAAGCCCAAGGAAACAGAACTTATTCAGCATCTTCCGGGAGCTTACTGCATTGTGTCCCGTACTGCTTGACAAAAACTTTACGCTTGAAGTCCTAGAGGTTAAAATAACAGAGGAAAGGGTCAAAACAACAGAAGCCGTTCAATCCAAAAACAACAGGAGGCGTTTTCCCAAACAATGGCAGAAAAAGGACAAGCGTTTGGAAGAAATAATCAAAAAGCACATATTCCACGGAAAAAAAAGTTACAAGAGCCTGATTCCAAAGAATCTTCCGGAACCTTTTTTATTCAGTGATTTTTACGACGGCCTTTCCCATGATGTAAAGGTAAAAAAGGATGATGCCAGGCTCATGCTATGGGTTTACACGCACATGGGGCTTGTGGAATACCTTGGAAAACAAGGCAGATTCAACACTTATTCAATTAAAAGAAAAAAAACTCCGCAGAAATCTCCACGGAGTTAATTCAAGGTTAATACATTACCGGCTTATCACCAGGCATCATCCATATCATCTGGATCCCTGTTTTCTACATCGTACAAGTCAGTAACTGCACGGATGTCATCAAAGTAGATATAGTATGAACCCTGTGCTTCCATCGGGTTGCAGTCTACACGGAATCCGACAATGCGAAGACCAGGCTTGTTGCCATAGTATACGCTGGACTGAATGATACCGTGAACTCCATCCGGTGTCGGTGGAATGGCACAAGTCATCTTCTTCCAACCAGAGAACTCAAGGTCACCCATCCAGATCTCAAAGTTGTTTCCATTGTAATCCTGAACCAACAGCCACAACTGATGTCCCATGTTGCGTCCACAAACCCAAACAGACACAGTCTTTGTAATTCCTTCAATCGGAATCGGGCGTGCTGATGTGATATAGAAAGAGTTTACACCACGGCGGAAGAACTCTGTTTTAACACCGAATACCATTGTATCCTGAGCTTCCTGGCTCTGTGGGTCATCCAACGGCTCTTTTGCAGCTGGACTTCCTTCAAACAAGCGGGCAGAAATTACACCGTAGTCTGGAGAAATGTGAACAGTCCATGAACCTTCACGTTCAAAACGTTCTACACTTACTTCACGAAGTGCCTGGCGAGCACTGTCATTTCCGATTTTTGAAGCATCAGGATCTGAAATGCTCTGGGCAAATGCACCGGCAGCAACCATTGCCACTGCCATTATTGCTACATATAGTTTTTTCATATTATACCGCCTCTCTTACTTAGTTTTTATCACCGAAGTCAGCATCTTTCAAGTCATAACCATCATATACATTTGAAAGTGTATTTGTGGTGTACTTGAGCTGATCGAAATAAATTACATAATCATCAACGGCTTCGTTTGCATCTGTCCTGATCCTGAATCCAACAAAAGTAAGATTCGGGCGTCCTGAACGCAAGCGTGAATGCTGGCGGATATAAGTCGGTACGTTGATTACGATGTTTCTCCATCCCTGGAACATAAGGTTTCCGGCTGGAAGAACATGTACACGGCCATCTGCATCGCGGACCAACACTTCAAGACGATAGTTGTAATTTGCACCCCATACCCAGAAATCAATCTGTGTTACGGTTCCAACAAACGGGATTTCCTGAACCTCGCCTTCTCCAGCCTGTGGGAAGACTTCAAACCAGTTCTCTCCCTTGCGGTCAAATGCAGCCTTTACACCAAGTACTTGAGCCGTCGGGTCGGTATCTTTGTGATAAGGACGGAGAGAATTAGGAATTCCCTCAAATGATTTTACAATAGGATATCCGTCGGCAACAAAGCGGCTGCCCTGGACTCCCCACGTCCAATCCATCTCATCTGGTGTATCGAAATTATCGATAACAATTGTTTCTACAGCCTTTGCACTTGGCTGGGCAACTGCAGGCAAGCAGAATGCAAGCGCAAGAATAAGGCTTCCTAAAATGACTACGCCCTTTTTCATTCAATTCTCCTTGAATTGTAAATTTCCTAGTTTTTATAGTACACGGAAACTATTTATTAGATTATCGGCAGAAAAACACCAAAACTTTAGTAATTAAAACTTACAGAAAGCAAGACATTTTTGCCTTAACATGCACAGTTGAAAAACCGCACATGCCATTTTTATATTATATTTCCATGAGGCTTGTTTGTCAAACTATTTAAAGCGTTGAATTGAAAATTTTTTACCCCCGGGGGGCTTTTGCGGGGTCTATCGGGCTGTTTTTCTGGTATACAATCAGGCAAATCTGGCTTGAACCCGTAATGGCATCAGTTCCTGCCGTGCCTATGCTGTCGCCGAACTTAACCGAATCCCCTTTTTGGACCTTTATGGTTGAAAGTCCCGCATAGACGTACATGTAGCCCGTTTTTGACACTACAAGAACAACCTGACCGTAACCCCGGTAAGTTCCCGTAAACATTACGGTTCCCTCGTGAATCACCGTTACACTTTCATTCTTTGCCGCACTCAGCTGAACACCACCGACCTTTCCCGCCATATAGGTCACAGTCGGCTTTTTTACGGGCCACTGCAATGACGAGTCACCCTTTTTGTCACTGTAGGAGCGAGGATCCTCATATGTCAGTTCAGGAAGATCCGGCAATATGGCCGCAGCCTGCTCTGGAGTAGGTATTTTAAGTACCTGCCCTACCTTTAACACTGAATCCTGCTTGAGTTTGTTGTAAGAAATAAGGTCATCCACGCTGATTCCGTTGTTCTTTGCAATCCTGTAAAAAGTATCGCCTTTCTGAACGGTGTATTCCCTGGGAGTACTTACCTTGACCTGAGTGGCAGTCCCTGAATTTGAAGATGATGAACTGCCTGAGGAACCTGTTGAAGAGTTTGTCTTGGCCGGAATGGTGAGCTTTTGCCCCACCTTTATCATGGAATCCTTTCCCAAACCGTTGGAAGCGCTAATCTGGTCCACAGAAACGCCGTATTTCCTGCTGATTCCGTAAAGGGTCTCCCCTTTTTCTACAACATGAACGATGGAACCCGACTGAGCCGACACAGCCCACAAAGTTCCTCCCAAATTGGAAAAAGCCAATGTTAAAGCCAAAAGAGACATTGTGCAATATTTATTAATCCTTCCACCAAAAAAACAAGTTCCCATACTCTACATCTTCGGAAAAAGAAAGGCAGTTCATTAGATAATGCGTTGTGAGTAATTCGTAATTCGTAATGCGTAATTCTTAATTCGTAATGCGTAATTCTTAATTCGGAATTGGGCTTGTCTGGCTGGTTGGTGTTTTCATATTGCTTCTGGATAAAAGAAATCATTGCTTACAAGCAACAGCTTAAACCAGAAGATTTCCAAGAATAACAGAAACAAACAAAAATCCTTTAAATATTTTGCGTAGGCAAAATCGAATCCGCGTGACATTCCTCTCCATCAACTTTCCGTCCAACAAATTGACAAACCCAATCTTAGGATTTACAATTGTTTTCAAGAGGTACTGTATGAACAAGGATTTTGAGACGCTGGACAGGGTAATCGGCAAGATTCCGGACTTTCCGAAGCCTGGAGTTTTATTTTACGACATCACCGGCATTTTACGGCATCCGGAGGCATTCCGCTATTGTATTGAACGCATGGTGGAAATCTATTCGAATAAAAAGATTGATGCTGTAGCCGCCATAGAATCACGCGGTTTTATTTTTGCCGCACCCTTTGCAGAAAAAATGGGCATTCCGCTCATACTCATACGCAAAAAGGGAAAGCTCCCGGGCAAAACCTATACCTGCGCCTATAACCTTGAATATGGCTCTGCGGAGGTGGAGGTTCACTGCGCTGACATTCAAAAGGGCCAGCAGATTCTTCTTGTGGACGACCTGATTGCAACCGGTGGAACCCTTACCGCAAGCAAAAAGCTCGTGGAAATGGGTGGAGCGGCCGTCACCGATGTGTTCGGGGTCATAGGCCTACCCTTCCTGAATTACAAGAAGACTCTGGAAGGCCTTGACGTAACCACTTTAATCGAATACTCCACGGAGACCATGTAAGCTTCAGCGGCATGCCATCGCTATGCGTTTAGCCCTGACTTCCTCAAGATAGGACTTCATGTCTTCTGCGTTGGAGGTGGCAATGTCATTCTTCAGGACAGCAAGGGCCTTTTCAAAATTGTCTATGTGCTGGACAAGCTTTTCCCTGTTGCTGATAAAAAGCTCAGTCCACAAAGGTGCGTTTATCATCGCTATGCGGGTCAAATCTTCAAAACTACCGCCGCCAAAAGCCGTAATATCCGGACCGTCGGCACTTTGAACCAGGGCGCTTGCAATAACGTGGCACAGCTGGCTTGTAAATCCGATTTTCCAGTCGTGTGTATCACATGATGTTTCTGTTATCCGGGAGAACCCCATCTCGCCAATCAGGTTTTTAAAAAGCAGGACATTCTCCTCCTTGTTTTCTTTTCTTGGACAAAGAATGTAATTGTGGTTTATGAAATATTTTGCGTTAGATGCGGCATAACCTTCTTTTTCTCCGCCGGCCATTGGATGCCCGATTATAAAGTCAACATCATCACGAACCAGGGATTCACCCTCGTCTATGAAGATCCCCTTGACACCGCTTATATCAGTAATGATTGAACCCGACTTGAAGCTATCCCTGTGCTGCTTTAGGAAGTCAACAGTGGCATGAGGATAAAGACATACGAAAACAATGTCACAGTCACCGAGCATCTGGTCCACCTGATCGGAGGTAAAGGTTTTGTCGGTGATTCCTTCCTGCATGGCAAGGTTAAGGCATGCAGTACTTCGGTTGCAGGCATAGATCTTTCCGCTAGAGCTTGAACGGTTCAGGATGTTCTGCCTGATTGATTTGGCAAAAGAACCTCCCATGATTCCAAGCCCCACAATTCCGTATGTCAATTCATCAAGTCGCTTCATCTTTTTCTCCGCTTACATCGTCTTGTCATCAACGGCTGCAATCTTGTTTAGCTTTTGCATCAATTCCTCGAACATGACAGGTGTAAGCTGCTGGGATGCATCACTCAATGCCTTTTCAGGATTACAGTGGACTTCAATTTCAAGACTGTCGGCACCGATTGCAACAGCCGCCTTTGCAAGATCACCTACCATCCATCTTAGACCACAGGCATGACTCGGATCGATTACAACCGGAAGATGGCTCACCTTGTGAAGGTATGGAACTGCGCTCAAGTCAAGGCAGTTGCGGGTGTAGTTGTCATAGTAACGGATTCCGCGCTCACAGAGGATGACATTTTCATTTCCGTTTGCCATGATGTATTCAGCAGACATCAAGAGTTCTGTAAGGGTTCCGGACAAGCCCCTCTTTAGAAGAATTGGTTTTCCGCATTTTCCAAGTTCCTTAAGAAGATCAAAGTTCTGGAAATTGCGTGCCCCAATTTGAATCAAGTCAACATCATTAAAAAAGCCAAGTTCAGAGATGGACATAAGCTCAGTGCAGATTGGAAGTCCTGTTTCTTTTTTTGCCATGGAAAGGAGTTTGAGGCCTTTGACACCAAGCCCCTGGAAACTGTACGGGGAAGTACGGGGTTTGTATGCTCCACCGCGAAGTATGCGTGCACCCGCCTTTTTTACAGCATTAGCCGCATCCATTATCTGTTCCTCAGATTCAACAGAACATGGACCTGCAATCACCGGAATTGTCTTTCCGTCTCCGATGGTACATGAAACGACTCCGCTCTGACCGCCTCCAACAGTTACAACAGTATTCTGCGGATGGAATGAACGGCTTGCCATCTTGTAAGGTGCAGAAACACGTTCAGCTGACTCAACTATATCGTTTGCAAGGAAATCCTCAGGATCAAGCTTTGAAGTATCTCCCAAAAGCCCGATAAGCGTTTTGTTCACACCAGTAGAAAGGTGAACGCCCAGCCCCTTTTCCTTTACGCTCTCGATAAACTTGTCAACGGCACTTTTATCCGTTCCCTGCTTCAATACAATAATCATTTTCTTTTCTCCTTGTCAGATATATATGCAAAAAAAAGGACCCTCCTTTGCGGAAGGTCCCTGTATTTACCGGTATCACAACACACACCGTTATACGGCAAAACTTCCGCGCGCAGATGAGGAATAATAAAAGCCAAAATAAAAGTAGGCCAACAATGAGGAATAGATTTTCTGCGCCCAACGGGTTGTGTTTTTCATAGTGGCTTTAAACTAGCATATTAAGGGAAAGATGTCAACATGGATTTTTAATGAAACAAAGCCTAGTCCGAAAAGATGAAGCCTATGCATGAAGGTGTCTTCCGGTAGGTTGAATATGAAAGTCCGCTTTTATTCCCCAATCGCAATGCAGTTGTCGTACCGCCGTCAAGTTCAAGAGCATCCGTACATCCAAGCCTTTTGAAGATTCGGGCACACTGGGCATAAGAAAGTCCCCTGCTCTGTTCGGGGAACTCCCCTTCTGCTGCAAGAACATAGAGGGTCTTTCCACCGTCTGCAATTCCCACCGCCATCCTGGAATCGTATGTATGACGTGAAAACTTCACTTCCACGCCATTTTCAAGAACGGAATAAAATCCTCCAAAAACATACTGATGCTTTTCAACTGACTTTGCATCCTGATCAGGCAAAACAAAGGCCTCGTATCCGCCATCGGTTTTGTCAAACGCAAGGGCCGCATGATTTTTTACCGGAGCAAAAACAGTTTCACCCTGCACCTTATGTACCCCGACTATCTTTGTGCGTGAATCAATTACAGATTCAAACGGACTTGAGTTGAACGAAACGGCACATGAATTTTCTTTGGAAAAATCAGAAAGATGAATGCGCAAAACCTTATCGTCCTTAACATCGTCCGGCATCGGGTAGCAGACAAGGCTCAAATCAGGCGCGGAAAGATCCACACGGACAAGGGTATACAAGATGGGAAAACGGCTGTTATGGTATCTGGCATGGCTCAGCCCCGGACGCACTTGAATCCACTCATATTCTTCCGGGATATAGAGGGCCTCTGACTCCAAAATCTGTTCATCTGTAAGCGAATATGAAAGAGAAAGGCATGAATAAAAAAATATGGAGGACAATAAAAAAAAGAACCCCACAACCAAATGCAAGGTTCTTTTCTTTAGTCCACAGGAATTAGTATGACTTTGAATCATGTGATCTGTGGTTTTTCTTCATCAGCTTGCGCTGCAATGTCTTGTTCTTGCGGTTCAAGATGGTGGAAGGCTTTTCGTAGTATTCACGCTTTTTGTATTCGCGGATAATACCTTCTTTTTCAATCATTCTCTTAAAACGCTTGATTGCCTTTTCCAGGTTCTCGTTATCGTCAACAAAGATTGTTGCCATTGTTCTTTTCACCATCCTTACCCAGAAGTTTCTTGGGAGCCTTCATTATGCCAATTGTTCAGGCCTGTGTCAAGAGGGAATTCATTGCTTTTACAAAAGATGCAGGATCTGTTATTTCCTCTCCGCCAATCAGCAAAGACTGGTCAAGAAGAACCTCACATACATTGGACACGAACTCCTCGCTTACGTCCCCTTCAAGCTTCTTTACAAGGGCATGCTCGCCGTTGATTTCCAGAATCGGTTTTACAAGACCACCGGAACCATGTCCCATTGCACGCATCATACGCTCCATCTGGAGGGACGGATCATTTTCATCTATGACAACACATGCCGGGCTGTCCGAAAGCCTCTTTGAAAGAACGACATCCTTTACACGATCACCAAGAGCCTTCTTGATTTTCTCCTGCACAGGTTTGAACGCATCTTCCTTTTTCTTTGCCTCGTCCTTGTCAACACCAAGTTCTTCATCGCTTCCTGCGCGGTTAACGGCCTTAAGTTCAAAATCCTTGTATTTCCCATACTGAGGAATAACAATGTCGTCAATCTCATCTGCCATGATCAGGACTTCAAAGCCCTTGTTCTTGTATGCCTCAAGAAGAGGAGATGCACGCAGGTTCTTTTCGTCGGTTCCCGTGATGTAGTAGATTGCCTTTTGACCGTCCTTCATGCGGCCTACATAATCTGCAAAGCTAACCCAGTTTCCGTCGCCTGTTCCTGCCTCGTCGGTGCTCTTGAAGCGTAAGATTTCAGCAATCTCATCCTTGTTTGCATAGTCTGAATAAAGGCCTTCCTTGAGCGGACGGTTGTAGTTCTTTACAAAGCTGTTCCATTTTTCAATTGTGGCCTTTTCTTCGTCTGTCGGCTTTTCTGCCTTGCGTGCCTTGTCCGCATTTTCACCAAGCTTCTTGAATTCACCCAAAAGCTTCTTTACGGACTGGGTTTTGATTGTCTCCAGTATGCGGTTCTGCTGAAGGATTTCACGGCTTACATTGAGCGGAAGGTCCTCTGAGTCGATTATACCGCGTACAAAGCGAAGGTAAGAAGGCAAAAGTTCCTTGTCGTCGTCAGTGATGAAAACGCGCTTAACATACAGCTTTACGCCGCTTGCATAGTCCGCCTGATACATGTCAAACGGGGCCGTCTGGGGAACATAGAACAATGTCGTGTATTCCTGGGTTCCCTCCGCATGGGTGTGGGTGTACAAAAGCGGATCCGTACCGTCATGGCTTATGACCTTGTAGAACTCGTTGTAGTCCTCCGGTTTAAGCTCGCTCTTGCTCTTTTTCCACAATGCGCTGGCGGAATTGACCTGCTCCACCTTGCTTTCAGTTCCCTCCTGCTTTCCGTCCTTGTCGTACTTGTTCTGTGTATAATGCAGGTAAATCGGGAATGCAATGTGGTTTGAATACTTCTTGATAAGGTCGTCAATCTTCCACCTTGAGGCATAATCCTTGCTGTCGTCGTTAAGGTGAATCTCTATGGCAGAACCAACTGTTTCCGCCTTGTCAAATCCGTAGAGTTTTGCAACATCAGATGAAAGGTCAAGCTCCTCGATGTCGTATGAATTGGTACCGTCTGATGACCAGTGCCATGCCTTTCCGTCTCCACCGGCCTTGCGGGTATATACGTCAATTTTTCCGGCCGCCATGAATGCGCTGTAGAATCCGACACCGAACTGTCCGATAAGGTCTGAGTTTGGATTTCCGCTTGCAGAAAGCTTTTCGATGAATGCCTTTGTACCGCTTCTTGCGATTGTACCAAGGTTGTCTCCCAAATCCTTGTCGTCCATACCGATACCGCAGTCCTGAACTGTCAGGACAGACTTGCCCTCGTCAAAGGTAATGTCGATGCGAGGGTTGAACGTAAGGTTCTTGTAGGCGTCGTCGCTTACGGTAAGATACTTGAGCTTGTCCAGTGCGTCAGAGGCATTGGAAACAATCTCCCTTAAAAAAATATCCTTGTTGGAATACATTGAGTGAATGATTAACTTTAAAAGCTGATTTACTTCTGTCTGAAACTGATACTTTGCCATGAATGACCTTCTTAAAGTGATTTTTAGATAATTTAATAAAAAAAAAGACGAAAGGCAAGTTTTTTTTACCTTTCGTCCCTTGTATTAAGCTAAAAACTCATCAAACCTTGAACTGGTCGATCTGCTGGCCGATTTTCAAGATTGAAGTCTCAACTTTTTCTGACAGATCAGAAAGTGATGCACCGGTCTCGTTGATTTTCTTTGCACCGATACCCATTTCTTCCATTCCCTGCCTCATGTTCAGAGTTGTATCCTGCAGGAGCTTGATTTCCTGGAGGATTGCCTTGTTGCCCTCAGACATCTCCATTGATGCCGTACGGACCTCAGAGGTACTGTCGTTCATGTTGTTGAGGGCAAGAGATATCTGCTTGGAGCCTTCACCCTGCTCTATCATGGCGTTCTTGATTTCCTGAACAAGAGAATTCGTGCCGTTGATTCCAAGGGAAACATCCTCAAATGCCTTTCCTGCCTGGAGTGATGCCTGAACGATTCCCTGAATGGTTGAAGAAATCTTCTGCAGCTGTTCACCGATGGTCTTTGACTGCTGTGAAGAAGTTTCAGAAAGCTTACGGATTTCGTCGGCAACAACAGAGAAGCCTTTTCCTGCCTCACCTGCATGGGCTGCCTCAATAGCCGCGTTCATGGCCAAAAGGTTGGTCTGTTCTGCAATGCTTGAGATAACCGCGTTTGCTTCCTGCAGAGTCTGGGATTCTGCTTCAACAGTCTTGATGAGCTGGTTAACGTCATCCTGCTTTTGCACACCGTTGATTGCCTTTTTCTCCAGATCCTCGAATGCACCGGCCATCTTTGAAACTGAAGAATCTACAGAATTGATGTTTCCGATCATTTCCTCTACAGCCGCTGAAGCCTGTGTTACAGAAGTAGCCTGAGCCGCAATCATGTGGTTGAGTGACTCGATGTTGGATGCAATTTCGTTTACCGCACCGGCCGTCTGGCTTACAGACTGGGACTGGTTTCCGATATTGCCTGCCATTGTCTCGATTGTTGAGATAATCTGTGTGATTGAAGACTCTGTTTCTTCCGTACTTTCGTTCAGGGCACGGCCTGCATTTACAAGTTCGATCTTGGAATCCTTAAGGGTCTTGATGATCTGCTGGAGTTTGTCCGAGAACTGGTTGAATCCGTCAACAACATCGCCGATTTCGTTCTTGTTTGAATGACGGAGCACGATGCGCTGTGTCAAATCCGCGTCTCCGTGTGCAATACCGCCGATTGTGTTCCTTACGATTTCAAGAGGCTGGAGAGAGGTTGATACCAGCAATCCGATTACAACAAGCATGATGATGATGTAAACGCTTGCTACAATAATCATGCGCTTTATGACCGAGTTTGCCGCCTCATAAACCTGATCTTCTTCGATTGAGAACATAAAGAGCCAGTTTGGTGTTCCCGCAACAGGCTTGAACGTAAGATAGCAGCGCTTGCCTTCAGCAGTATGATCCCATATGTCTCCAAGCCCGCCTGTTGCAATGGATTTCATGACGGCTTCCACCATGCTTCCACTTGCAATGGATTCATTTACCGCTTCAGAAGTTTCTTCCTTGCCGGATGATTCATCAGAAGTAGCTATGACGCTATGTTCACCTGACATGAGGGTTGCGTATCCTGATTTTCCAATCTTGATGCCCTTGATGATGTTTTCAAGTTTTTCCAGGGTAACGATACCCGTAAAGAAACCTATGGTGCGACCGTTTACTTTTGCAGCCTTACAGATGTGGACGACGAATTTTCCCGATACCTTTGATGCTACAGGATTATCCATCGTTTCATCCATTCCGTTTTTAATGATGTCAATATAATATGAACGGTCCGGAACCGTAGTATGTGTCATGATGTCAGAATCGAAATTTCCTTCAAGGTCTACAAAGGCAACATAGTCAAATTCATTGCTCCTGATTTCCGCATGGGACTGAAGCCAGTCAACTATAGCCTTGGGATCCCCCGTCTTTACGATGTCAGCATTGGTATACACCTGAAGCAGGTTCTTGTATTCCTGAATCTTGCTGGAAAGAAGGTCCACATATACGTTTGTCAACGCCTTGCATTCTTCCTCATAGCTCGTTCCAGTAGTATTCCTTACACTCTGGATGATTACAAAGGACTGGACGAGGGTCATCACCACAATGATGGCCAGTACGACGACCAGCAGCTTTGTTACCAATCTGGATCTTTTTTGTGCCATATTTAAATACTCCTCAGGTTTTTTTTGATAATTTTTAAACCTTACAAAAAAAATTATCCCTATATCTATTATACGGCTTGAATTCCAATTAGTAAAGGATTATTTTTTGTCATAAAATTGCCCTTTTTTTGTCATATTGTTCTTTTTGGAGTAGTTTTTCTCATGGATTCTTGATGAATACACAAAAGTTATAGTACAATATTAGCCAGAGGTGTAAAATGACGGATATTGAAATTGCTCAGAAAGCAGAACTGTTTGAGGTAACGGAAGTAGCTAAAAAAATCGGACTTGAATGCAAGGACCTCGATTTATATGGAAAATACAAGGCAAAGGTCTCATTTGACAAATTGAATGAACTAGTCAAAAAGGCCTCCGACAAAAACGGACGCGGAAAGCTGATCCTCGTAACGGCCATGACACCCACTGCCGCAGGAGAAGGTAAATCCACCGTAACCATAGCGCTTGGCGACGGACTCAATAAAATCGGTAAAAAAGCCGTAATCGCACTCAGGGAACCGTCACTGGGACCATGCTTTGGAGTAAAGGGAGGAGCCTGTGGTGGAGGATATGCACAGGTGGTCCCGATGGAAGACATAAACCTGCATTTTACTGGAGACATCCACGCAATAACAGCCGCCAACAACCTTATCGCAGCCCTGATCGACAACCACATCCAGCAGGGAAACGAACTTGGCATTGACCCCCGTACAATCTCATGGAAACGCTGCGTAGACCTTAACGACCGTGCCCTAAGGAACGTAATCGTAGGCCTTGGAAGCCGCATAGACGGAGTTCCACGCGAATCCCACTTTCAGATTTCAGTTGCATCGGAAATCATGGCAATCGTATGCCTTTCAAAGACAATTTCAGAACTAAAGGAACGCATTTCTAGAATCATAATCGGCCAGACATATTCAAAAACCGACGTCACCTTTGGACAGCTCAAATGCACGGGAGCAATAGCAGCCCTCCTAAAGGATGCAATCCGCCCCAACCTTGTGCAGACCCTGGAGCATACACCGGCATTCATCCACGGAGGCCCATTTGCAAACATAGCCCACGGATGCAATTCCATAAACGCAACCCTATGTGCCCTTGCAAGCGGAGAATACGTTGTTACCGAAGCAGGATTTGCCGCAGACCTTGGAGCAGAGAAATTCCTTGACATAAAGTGCAGGCTCAACGGAATCGCACCGGATGCAGCTGTAATCGTCGCAACAATCAGGGCACTCAAGATGCACGGTGGAGTGGCAAAGGCAGACCTTTCAAAAGAAAACCTTGCCGCCCTTGAGGAAGGATTCAGCAACCTTAAGGTTCACCTTGAAAACATGAAGAAATTCGGATTACCCGTCATAGTCGCAATCAACAAATTCATAAGCGATACGGACCAGGAAATAGCACTTCTTAAAAAGCTTACCGAAGCCGCAGGTGGAAAAGCCGTCCTGTGCGAAGGCTGGGGAAAAGGAGGAGAAGGAGCAAAGGATCTTGCACAGGCCGCAGTTGACGCATGTGAGCAAAAGTCAGAGTTCAAGCCGCTCTACCCCATTGAGGCTGGATTTGAGGAAAAAATCACCACTCTGGCAAAGGAAATCTACAGGGCAGGTTCAGTAGAAATCGAAGAAAAGGCAAAGAAGAAGATAAAACAATACGAGGAAGCAGGATACAGGAATCTTCCGGTATGCATGGCAAAAACACAGAATTCCATAAGCCACGACAAGGGCATGCTCGGAGCTCCAAAACCAGGATATACATTCCCGATTCGTGACGTTCAACTCTACAGCGGAGCGGGATTCATGGTGGCATTTGCAGGAGACATAGTGGACATGCCGGGCCTTCCCAAAGCACCATCCGCACTGAACATAGATGTGGACGACAACGGCATCATCTCTGGCCTGTTCTGATGACATGACGAAGGGGAAAAGTGACATTGAATCACAAATCCCCTCCGTACGATAAAAAAAGTTTACAGGAGAAAAAGTTATGGAAAAAAGAGAAAAGACATTCATTTCCCTGATTTTTATGTTGCTCTCTGCTAGCGTCATATTCGCAGACAAAAAGGGAACCTTTACAATTTTACACGATGAAGCGACAGACCTTATAACAGATGACTCCATAATCTACAGCGATTCATATGCCAACACTGTCTATGAACTTACAAAAATAACAAGGGAAGACATGCACCGAAAACGCATCCCGACAATCCCAAAGGAACTTGAACGCTTTTATGGATATGACAAGAATTTAGTAAACGTTATGTCCGTAGATTCCAAAGACGGTCTTAGAATAAGGAGTGAACCATCGCTCAGAGCACGCCGTATTTGTGTCCTTCCAAATGATTGCAATGTTATCGTCTGCAGCCTGGGAGCAGAAGAAAAAATCGACGGCATTAAAAGTGCATGGGTGGAAATTCTACTGCCACAATACCTATGGTCCGGTGACGACCCGGAATTTGGATGGGTTTTTGGAGGCTATCTTAAAGACATGAGTTCCCACCAATTTTTCTCTTTAGCTGGCGATGATGATTATTACTATGATGAGTATGACGGGATTCCATTTGGTTCTCCCCATCTGCATGATGTAATCGACGGCACGAGTTATTTTGACCGTTGCTCTTACAGAATGTATGACCTCAGGAAAAGAGGTATCGACAAGTATTTTGGAAACCGAGAACAATATTATGAATATGAAATTGAGCTTGGATTGGAAAAATTAAAGCTGATTCAAGCGGGAGTCATTCCCAACAAGCCTTACAATTCCATTGGTTTTGACATTTTCTGGGACAAGGTTCAGGAAATGCGGCAAATACACCCAGCAAAAAGTTCTTCACATTTCGGCAGTGAATTAAATCAGTCAAACAGCATTTACACGGATGATACAATAAAATTGAACAAGAAAAAAACTTTACTAACCTACACAAGTCCTTTAAACGGAGAAACCTACAATGCAACAATTCCTTCGGATTATTCAAGTGACTTTCCTATATACCCATACAGCAGTGAAAAGATAGAAATACAGTCTTATGAACCAGAAGGAGCCGATCTTCCAGGACCATTGATTCAAATGCTTAAAATAAGCTATGACAATAAAGCCATTTATCATTACGAAGTTTTCTATTACACCATAGTGGATGGATGTCTGGTAAAGTTTTTGCAGATTATTACTGCCCCAGATTTCCTGGAGGAATACACATATGGCAGCTATTTTATGGATGATGATGAAAGATCAGAATTATATATCTGTGCTTATTACAATTCTATTATTTATGACATGATGCATGATGATATCATTTCTATTAAACGCTGTCCCGAATATCCATACATTCAAATTTCAAAAGATGACTGTCACAATTACAACATGATTCAAGAGGGCTCAACCTATAAAGAATGGGAGGATTAAGCATTTCCCTGAGGATCCAGGAATAAAAACACTAAACCACCTTATTCACCGTCACCGCTTGAAGGAAGGGCGCTAAAGTGGCGGCTGATGTTGATGTATTCAAGGAATTCCTTTCTGGGTAATGGCTTGGAGAAATAGAACCCCTGGATGTAGTCGGCGTTCATCTGAATCAGGATGTCAAGAATCTCCTTTGTTTCAACACCTTCCACCACAAGTTCCAGTCCTATGTCCTGCATCATGCGTATGGTGTTCTTTACGATGGACTTTCCTTTGCCGCTGTTCATGTAGTCAACAAGGCTCTTGTCTATCTTGATTATCTGGAGCGGAATCTTGAGGACCCTCTGCATGTTGGAATATCCTGTTCCGTAATCATCAAGCGAAATCTTATATCCTGCGGAGGAAAGCTGCCTTAAATTCTCCGCCATGACATCCTTGGAATTTTCGTAGGCGGTTTCCGTAATTTCAAAATTCACCCTGTCTGGCTTTATGTTGAATTCTTCCTGGAGCTTAAATATTTTTTCGGGCAGGTCACGCTTGATGCACTGTGAAACGGAAAGGTTGATTTCAATATATGAAAGTCCAAGTGTATCAAGGTTTTCCTCTGAAATGAATTTAAAGACTTCCCTAAGCACAAAATCTCCGATGGCAAGAATCATTCCATTCTTTTCTGCTGCAGGAATGAAAATGCCTGGTGAAACAAAACCATATTCAGGATCTTTAAGGCGTATCAGGGCCTCGGCGGAAACAAAGCGCTTTTCCTTTACAGAGTAAATCGGCTGATAATACACTTCCAGGGCATTGTTTTTGATGGCACGTGTAAGAATGTCATCCATGCTGTTGGCAATCTTGAAATTCTTTGTCTTTACTATGTCAGCGGCAGATGAATAAATGTCATCCGGAGCCATAAGTGACGGGAAGGTCCTTCCAAAATGAATCAGGCTGTTAAAGTCAGAGATGTCCTGAGGATAATTCAAGGTTGCGATTTTTGGAATAAAGCGAATCCCGTATTCAATAAGATCCTTGGCACGGGCAATGAATTCACGTACAGCAGGGGGAACAGCCGCTGACTGGTTAAAATCCATATTGGGAAACACCAGATAAAAGCACCCCGACTGCTCATAATAGAGGTCATATTTTTGATTTGTCTCACGCAGGACATAATGAATGTGAGAAATTATTTTCTTAAGGTAATCGACATATTTGTCTTCTTCCATTGAGGAGCGGACTTCATAGCAGTTCATGAAGCGTACTATGCAAATCTGAACCGACTGTTTTGTGGCATGAATCTTCTTTAGCTCCGCCTGATAGGAATTCCAGTTCAAGACGCCAAGCTGCGGATCCATCATTTCCTCCGGCCTTACGACAATAATGAACAGGGCAAGCAGAACAATCGTTTCTCCGAACATTTCTACAAGATACTGCGGATACAAAAGCTGTATCAAGGTTGCAACCCATCCGACAGGATACATTGCAAAAAGCCCCACCCACCTTGACCGTTCAATGAAACGGCAGAAGAACAGGTAAACCATTCCTATCAGAGCGTACAAGAGCGAAACGAAATACAACAAGGGCATCAGGGGACCACGCCTGTAACCGTACTCCCTGGTCACATTAAATATGCCTTGGTGAATGGGATTGGTCAGTATGATAACATAAAGTATAAACAGCGGAATGAAGAGGAAAATCTGAACTGTAAATTTCCTCAAACGGAAGCCTGTGCGTGTCAGTGAAAAAATCAGAAGGATATATGCAAAATTGATTGAACCGTGCATGATGAGATAGCAGTAGGACAGGATGTTAGTCCAAATCAGGACAGTTGGGGTCCTGACTGGTATTGCAGATGCTATTTCCATTCCAAGGTCAAAAATAGTAGTAAACAGAAGTATCAGTGTAATGGCAAAAAACATTTTGCTGACACGGCCACTAGTCAACCCGCGATAAACCACCGCAATGATGATGAACAGATGGAGGATAATTGCACAATAGTCAAAATAATATATCTTAGTCATTCTTTACAACACACATTACTATTTTATACCTATTTTTTGAAAAATCAACTTTTTTTTCAATTAAGTGACATGGCCTTTTTTCTATAAAAGATGATTTTATGACTTGACTAAAAGCAGCTAAATATGTATTATATTCGTACTTTGTTTACAAAGTGATGGGCCATTAGCTCAGGTGGTAGAGCACCGCCCTTTTAAGGCGGCTGTCTGCAGTTCGAGTCTGCAATGGCTCATTTTTTTTGAGGAAAGAACTCTTGTACACTTGTTCCACAGGAAGTACAGGAGTTTTCTTTTTTTAAATAAACCATTTCTGACTTTTCTTAAACATTTGACAAGGTTTTATTTTCGTGTGTTTTAATTTCCATGTTGAAAAATTTAAAGAATAATGTTATAATTTTATCTCAGAAACCATAGAATGTTCAGTACAGTAACCGTACTGCAACTTTGGAGGAATTTGTGAAATTACGTAAATTTGTTTCTATTTTGTTGGCAGCAACACTGACATGCTCTGCATTTGCACAGGAAGATGATGTTACCCAGATTATTGACAACGATATGGTTGCGGTAGAGGGCGGATCATTCTTGATGGGAAGCCGTGACAACGAAAATAACGAGACTCCGGTTCACGAAGTTAACCTTTATGATTTTTATATTCTTGCCACAGAAGTTACACAGGCAGAATACAAGGCTGTTATCGGCAGCAACTTCTCTCACTTCAAGGGTGATGAGCGTCCAATGGAAGAAGTCAGCTGGTACGATGCGGTTATCTTCTGCAACAAGCTCAGCATCATGGCAGACCTGACTCCAGCATACAGTCTTGACGGAGAAACAGATCCTGATAAATGGGGAGACATCCCACGCATCGATGCAGACAAAGAAGACAAGGACCGCTGGAATGCAATTGAATGGGATCAGAATGCAGACGGTTACCGTTTGCCTACAGAAGCTGAATGGGAATATGCAGCCCGTGGCGGAGCAAGCGCAAACGAGACACTTTACAGTGGAAGCAATGTAATCGCAGATGTCGCATGGAACGCAGACACAGCGGAAGAAGTTACACACGATGTTGCATTAAAGACACCAAATGCCCTCGGCCTCTTTGACATGAGCGGAAACGTTTGGGAATGGTGCTGGGACTGGTATGGAAACTACCACATCTCTGACAACAACAACCCGACTGGTGCAGATGCAGAACTGACGGGACGCAGGATGCGACGTGGCGGCTCAATCAACAGTGATGCAGTATTCTGCCGCAATGCAAACCGTGCTAGTTCAGTTCCGGAACTCCGTGGCGTAGATTTGGGATTCCGTGTCGTACGCTCAATTTTTGATGATGACACCTCAAGCAAGCCAACAGTATCAGCTTCAGTACTTCCTGTTTTGGAAGATGATGATTTGGGAGAAGTTGAGGAAGAGAACTTTTAATTTCTGAACTTATTGTTCAAAAAACCTTTGAATGGCTGCCAGAATGTCGGCCAGCGGATTGTACATGCGTCTTGTCATGGGTACGCTGGTTGTAAAAAGGCGGCCATATTTTTTTTCCACAATGCGGCGGTCAAGAACAACAATGACACCGCGGTCATCCCCCCTGCGTATAAGACGACCGAATCCCTGCCTGAATTTTATCACAGCCTGGGGAACGCTCAATTCCATAAATGAAGAACCACCCCTTTTTTCCACAGCCTCACTGCGTGCCTGGAACACAGGGTCATTTGGAACTGCAAACGGAAGCTTTACCATAATCACCTGACTCAAGCTTTCACCGGGAACATCGACACCCTCCCAAAAACTGTCGGTAGCAAAAAGCACGCTTTCCCTGTTTTTCTTGAATTTTTCAAGAAGACGGAAACGGTCATCATCTCCCTGCTTGTAGACATCGATTCCTTCATTCAAGAGTTTGGGATAAGTTGAATTATATGTATTTCGGAGTGAATCATAGCTTGTAAACAAAACCAGTGTCCTTCCACCCGCCGCAAGAATCAGCTGGGGAACAACATCCTCGACATAGGACTGAAACATCGGACTGTCTGGAAATGGAGCGTCATTGGGAACTCCAAAAATCACATTCGACTTATACGGAAACGGAGAGTCAAAGGTTTCTTCCATGAGCCTGCCATCCTCTACAAAAGACAATCCCGTCCTGCCCATCCAGTAATTGAACGAGGATCCTGTCCTTAATGTGGCGCTGGTACACACAACGGAACTCATAGGCTCAAAGACACCCATGTTCATGAGCGGTGAAACATCCAGAGGTGTCTGCATGAACTGAACATATGTCAGAAAATCATCGCCTGCCTTTTTTGGAGGGAGCCTTGTCTTCTGCATCCAGAAAACCGTATCATCGTGCTCATCCCATTCACAGAAGTTCTTGCACAAAACGACCATATCCTCCAGCCTGCGCAAAACAGCCTTGCTCTCAAACACACAGGGAATCATCTTGTCGTCATCACTTATGCCGTCCAAAACCTCGCGTGCCATTGAGACAAATTTTCCTATGCTCTCACGCAAATCATTCATGCCCTTTAACACGGCCCTGAAACGTGCGACTGTAACTGAATGAATCCTTGCCGTAAAATCATTCTCCATCGATTCCAGGGCAAGATTATCCAGGGCGCTTACACTGTCCCGTATGTCATTCACACATTCATCTGCCAAAGCGTAAAAAGTGTCTGCAGATGAAACTGCGGCAGCCTGAACCAAAAATCCAGTCATGGTTCCACGGTAAGACCGGTACATCAGGTTGATCTGCTTTAAAAGTTTAAGGCGGTTTATGCTCTCGCTGAAAAATGAGGTCGCACTGTCCTCTATTCCATGTGCCTCATCAAAAATTATTCGTCGGTATGGAGGCAGGACTGCGGTATCATCATAGCCTACCCCATTCATGCGGCTTTCTATGTCTGCAAAAAGCAAGTGATGGTTTACGACAATTACATTTGCATCGGCGGCTTCTTTTCTTACACGCATCACAAAACAGCTGTCATGATACGGACATCTTGCACCCATGCATGCATCGCTTTCCGAATTAACCCTTGTCCACACAGAATCCGTCGGCATAAACGAAAGGTCGGACCTGCTTCCCGTATTCGTTGTCTTGGACCATGCGGCAATGTTTTCCAGCACATCCACGTCCTCGGTGAACAGATCCTTTTCATCAAGGGCATCGTTCATCCGCCTAAGGCAAAGATAATTCTGACGTCCCTTGAGCAATATGGCCTTTATTTTTTTCCCGATTATTTTCTGGGCTGCGGGAATGTCTTTTTCAACCAGCTGCTGCTGAAGGTTTATCGTTCCTGTTGATATTACGATACGTTCCTTGTTGTTGATTGCCCACAGCATTGAGGGAATAAGATAGGCATAGCTTTTTCCGACACCAGTTCCAGCCTCAAACGCCGCTATTTTTCCTGAGTTGAATGCAGAAGCCACATTTTTGACAAGCTCTATCTGCGAAGGACGCTCCTCGTAATTCGAATCTTTTTTTGCAAGCGGTCCTGATGACGAAAGGTAAAAGGCCACCTTATCCGCATCAAGCACGCTCAGGATTTTGGGCTTTACGGGCTCCACAATGACATAGACATCGGAAACCGTGTTGTTCACTATGTAAGAGCCTACGCCCATCTCCATGTATGTGGAGGCAACATTCAAATCGGCTTCGGACGGCCTTAGCTCACCGGATGGATGATTGTGGATTACGACATGGGAAGCACCAAGGGACTCTACGGCATTTTCCTCAAGCTCACGATTAGCAAGGGCAGAGTTGACCAGCACCATGCCGTCGTTACCCCTTGCACCGACTTTTACACTTATGACACGACCGTCAGCATTGATGGTTCCTATCCAGCAGACTTCATTTCCCGAAGCCTCCTGGATGTCCCGCTTCATGGCAGTGATTATTGACTGTGTAAAATACTTGTGGATGTCCATATTTTTTTTACAGGCTGCGGTTTTTGACACAGAAATCCTGAAGCGATGCTATCTGCTTTTTCGTACATTCCGGAGAAGGTCCGCCAGTTGTCTTCCTGCCTTCCATGCAGGCTCTTGGTGTGATCTTCTGATATATGTCCTCCCCGATCAAATCCGAGGCTTTTTTAAGGCTTGCAATATCCAGGTCCTCAATCCTATCAAGTCCTGCATCAAGCGCCATCCTGACTGTCTTTGCGGCAACAGTATGAGCGGTCCTGAACGGCATTCCTTTTCTTACAAGGTATTCAGCGACATCCGTGGCATTGGCAAATCCACCCTCACAGCTTTCCTCAAGATTCTCTATGTTCCACTGTGCGCTGGCTATCATTGCGGTAAAGACGGTTATGTTGTTCTGGACTGTATCCAGTGCGTCAAAGAGGGGGGCCTTGTCTTCCTGAAGGTCACGGTCGTAAGCAAGGGGAAGTCCCTTTACCATGGTAAGCAGGTTGATCAAATCTCCATAAACCTTTCCCGTACGTCCCCTGATGAGTTCGGCAAAATCCGGATTCTTTTTCTGCGGCATGATGGAGCTTCCGGTTGACCATTTTTCGCTCAGGTTGATGAAGGCAAATTCCGTGGTTGACCAGAGCACAACTTCCTCGCACATGCGGCTCAAGTGTGACTGCAGGATTGCAAAATCAGAGGTAAACTCTATGCAGTAATCCCTGTCGCTGGAAGTGTCAAGTGAATTTTCCGTAACTCCGGCAAAGCCAAGTTCAGCGGCAACCATCTCGCGGTTAAGGGGCAAAGTACTTCCCTGCAGGGCTCCCGCACCAAGTGGACTCAGATCCAGCCGGTTCAGGGTGTCGTTTATCCTGTGCCAGTCCCGTCTTAACATTGTGGCCCATGCCAAAAGATGCTGCGCAAGCGTTCCGGGCTGTGCATGCTGCATGTGGGTATATCCTGTCAAAAGGGTATTTTTGTGGTTTTCGGCTATTTTTACAAGGGTTTCGATCAAGGTGATGATGTTGTCCTGAAGCAATGGAATCACGCGCCTAAGATACAGGCGTTCATCAAGGGCAATCTGGTCATTTCGGCTTCTTCCCGTGTGGAGTTTTTTTCCTGCCTCTCCAATACGGTCTGTAAGGGTTGCCTCTACAAATGAATGTATGTCCTCCGCAGAATAGTCTATGGCAAGGCTTCCGTCCGCAAGATCCTTTTCTATCGACTTGAGGCCTTCTACAATCTGGGATGATTCTTCCCTGGAGATTATGCCCTGCTCACCAAGCATTTTTGCATGAGCCATTGAACCGTGGATGTCATCAAAAGCCATGCGCTCGTCAACATAAATTGAAGTTTCAAATTCAACTGCGGCTGCATCCGGTCCCTCTGCGAACCTTCCGCTCCACAGGGCCTTGTGATTGTCGTCCGTGAGCGCGCTGTGCCCCTCTTTTTGAATAGCCATAAATTACCCCCTGCAATTTGACATGAAACGATTATATAGTATTTTCCGCCTTAAATAAAGAGCCTCAAAACTAGTTAGCATAGGCTAATCTTTTCTAAAATCTAAGAAAAAAACTAGCATATTTGCCTATATTATTCTATAATATTCCAACATCCTCTTTTATATTTTTGACCGTGTATTTCCACGGTTTATCGCATAAATTTTGTAAAAGGAAGTAGTTCAATGGAGAATACCAAACACTACGCTTATTTCCCAGGCTGTACGCTTAAGAACAAGGCGCTTGACCTTGATGTTTATGCACGCAAGTCTGCGGAAGCATTAGGATTCACACTTGAAGAAATTCCTGAATGGCAGTGCTGTGGCGGCGAATACCCCATGGCAAAGGACGAGATTGCCTCAAAGCTTTCTTCTGTCCGTGCGCTGGCTAATGCCCGTGATTCAGGAAAAGACCTGGTTACCCTCTGTTCTGCATGTTACAACGTTCTTAAACAGGTTAACAACGATGTTGCTACAGACGAGTTTGTTGCATTCAAGGTGAATAATTACCTCAAGCAGGACGAGATTGAATATCATGGTGAAGCAAAGGTAGTTCACTATCTCGAGATTCTGCGTGATGTCGTGGGCTGGGATAATGTAAAGGCCGCTGTCAAGAATCCTTTCAAGGGAAAGAAAATCGGTGCTTACTACGGATGCCTCCTGCTCCGTCCCGGAAAAGTCCTTCAGTTTGACGATCCTGAAAATCCACAGATCATCGAAGACTTTATCAAGGCCATCGGTGGTACTCCAGTCATATACGGCCAGAGGAACGAATGCTGCGGTGCCTATACAATGTTTGAGGATGAATCAATCCCCAAAAACAGGGCAAAAAAAATCCTTTCAAATGCAGAGGATATGGGTGCTGACTTCCTTGTTACATCATGTCCTCTCTGCCGCTATAATCTCTTAAAGAATAAGGGTGACTCAAAGCTCGACGTAATATACTTTACAGAGCTCCTGGCAGAAGCCCTCGGCGTAAAGGAGGAAAAGTAATGGAAAACAACGAGCTTGCAAAAGAAATCATCCTTCTTAAAAGCGGCGTAAATCCAAAAAAATGCATGGTCTGCGGAAAATGTTCCGCCACCTGCCCCAACTACGATGCCATGGAATATCATCCGCATCAGTTCGTACAGATGGTTGAAAACGGAGACCTGGAGCCTCTTTTGTCTTCCAAATCAATTTATGCATGTCTTTCATGTTTTGCATGCCTTGAGCGTTGTCCACGCCAGGTTGAACCTGCAAAACTGATTGACGGCGTACGTCAGTATGTTGAAGGTCAGCGCGGTCCACACCGTCTTGATCCCGTTCAGGTTCCGGAGCATCTGGATGACGATATGCCCCAGCAGGCTATTGTCAGTGCATTCCGCAAATACAAGAAATAGGAAGGTGGCATAGAAAATGGAAAGAATCGGTGTATTTGTATGTCACTGCGGTACTAACATTGCCGGAACAGTTGACGTAGCAAAAGTTGCAGAAGAACTTGGAAAAGTAGACGGAGTTGTTTATTCAACCCACTACACTTACATGTGTTCTTCTGCCGGTCAGCAGATGATAGAAGAACATATCAAGGACGACAAACTTACCGGTGTTGTTCTCTGTTCATGTTCTCCACGTATGCACGAAAAAACCTTCCGTTCTTGCGCAGAACGTGCAGGTCTTAACCCGTTTAAAGTTGAAGTTGCAAATATCCGTGAACAGACTTCATGGGTAATGAAAGATATGGAGCAGGCAACCGAAAAGGCTATTGCCCTCGGTAAAGCTGCCATTGCAAAAACAATCCTCAATACACCTCTTATCGCAGGTGAAACTCCGATGACAAAGCGCGCCCTTGTTATCGGCGGTGGTATTGCAGGAATTACGGCTGCCCTCGACATCGCAGATGCAGGTTTCCCTGTAGACATTGTAGAAAAAGACTACACTGTCGGCGGTAAGATGGCAAAGCTCGACAAAACCTTCCCTACTTTGGACTGTGCATCTTGTATCGTAACTCCAAAGATGACAGAAGTAAGCCAGAATCC
>JAEEIU010000047.1 GCA_016281495.1 Treponema sp.
CAGATGCAGTTTCTTACTATGCAACATTCGACAACTACAAAGTAGGAACAATTCAGGGTGACTATCTTGTAGACAAGCTCGGCCTCAAGACACGTGGTGCTTCAGATCCAGTAAACATGGAGTTCTTCACTGGTGACCCAGGTGACAACAACATCAACTTCTTCTTTGGTGGTGCTATGGATGTTCTTCAGCCATATCTTGACAGTGGTGTAATCGTATGTCCTTCTGGACAGACAGCAAAGGCTCAGGCTGCTACATTGAACTGGTCAACAGAAGAGGCTCAGAAGCGCATGGAGAACCTGATTTCTGCAAACGGCTATGGACCAAAGGGAACAAAACTTGACGCTGTATACTGCTCAAATGACTCAACAGCACAGGGTGTAACAAACGCTCTTGTTTCTGCAGGTTATGATGCAAGCAACTTCCCGATCATCACTGGTCAGGACTGCGACATCCCATCTGTAAAGAACATGCTCAAGGGTCTTCAGGCTATGTCTATCTTCAAGGATACACGTACTCTTGCTTCAAAGGTTGTTGATATGGTTGATGCAATCATGAAGGGCTCACAGCCACCAATCAATGATACAAAGACATACGACAACGGAACTGGAATCATTCCTTCATTCCTTTGTGAACCAGTATTCGGTACAGTTGACAACTACAAGTCATTGTTGGTTGACTCTGGATACTACACAGAAGATCAGCTGAAATAGTCTGAACTAAACTAAATGTGGCTGTCCTACATAAAACAGGGCAGCCATTTTTTAAGAACAACGAAATAAAGAGGGATTCCAATGGCTAAAACATTATTGGAAATGAAAAACATAACCAAGGTGTTTCCTGGTGTTAAAGCGCTTGATAACGTTAATCTGACAGTTGAGGAAGGCGAAATCCACGCTATCTGTGGTGAGAACGGTGCCGGTAAGTCAACTTTGATGAACGTCTTGAGCGGTATTTACCCTTACGGAACATACGATGGCGACATTATCTATGATGGTAATGTCTGTAAATTTCAGACAATCAGAGACAGTGAAGCTAAGGGAATTGTTATTATCCATCAGGAATTAGCACTTGTCCCGCTTCTTACAATTGGTGAAAACATGTTCCTCGGAAATGAGAGGGGAACAAAAGCAAAGATTAACTGGTCTGAAACATTTGACAAAGCCGACGAACTTTTGAGGATGGTCGGTTTAAAAGATTCATCAAAAACCCTGATAAAGGATATTGGTGTTGGAAAACAGCAGTTGGTAGAAATCGCCAAGGCATTGGGAAAGAACGTAAAGCTTCTTATTCTGGATGAACCGACTGCATCTTTGAATGATACGGAAGCAAAGCATCTTTTGGATCTGCTTCTTGAATTCAAGAAAAATGGAATGACTTCTATCATCATCTCTCACAAGTTGAATGAAGTCTCCTATGTTGCTGATAAAATCACCGTCATCCGCGACGGTTCAACTATCACGTCACTTGATAAGAAAAAGGATAATTTCTCTGAAGATACAATCATTTCTGCCATGGTAGGACGCAGCCTCACAGACCGCTTCCCCAAGAGGGAAAGTCATGTTGGCGAAGTCTGCTTTGAGGTAAAGGATTGGTGCGTAGACCACCCGGTATTCGACGGAATAAAAGTCTGCGACAAAATCAACTTCAACCTCAGGAAGGGCGAAGTACTCGGTATCTCGGGCCTTATGGGTGCCGGACGAACAGAGCTTGCAATGAGCATCTTCGGACATTCATACGGATCAAACATACGTGGTCATATATTCATGAACGGGAAAGAAGTTTATTTCCCGAACGTAAAATCTGCTATCAAGGCTGGTCTTGCCTATGTAACGGAAGACCGCAAGGGTAACGGACTTATTCTTACTGAATCAATCTGCAAGAATACAACTGCCGCAAAGCCGGAAAAAATCTCAAAGCATTATGTTCTGGACTTTGACAAGGAACGCGCCTACTCAGAGCAAATGGCAAAGGAAATGCATACAAAGTGTGCAACCGTCATGGAAGATGTAGGAAACCTTTCCGGTGGAAACATGCAGAAGGTTCTTCTTGGAAAATGGCTCTTTGCAGAACCGGATATTCTTATTCTTGACGAACCGACTCGTGGTATCGATGTTGGTGCAAAATATGAAATCTACTGCATCATCAATCGCATGGTCTCAGAGGGAAAATCTGTGATAATGATTTCTTCTGAAATGCCAGAGATTCTCGGTATGTGCGACCGCATCTACGTCATGAACGAAGGAAAGATGATTGCTGAGATGAACGGCAAAGATGCAACTCAAGAGAAAATTATGACGGAAATAATCAATTCCGGTAAAAAGGATATTTAGGAGATAACGATGGGAAATACTAAATCAAGTGGCATTAAGGACTCAATGAAGTCTACGCTAAAAGGTAACACCATGATGTTTATACTCGTTGGTGTTATGATATTGTTTGAAGTTTTGATTCGCATTTCTGGTCACGGTTCATTGTTTGCACCTCAGAATATTACAAACATTATTCGTCAGAATGCATACGTAGCTATTCTGGCAACAGGTATGCTCTGTTGTATTCTTACCGGTGGTAACATCGATTTGTCTGTCGGTTCTGTAGTAGCCCTTGTTGGTGCTCTTGCAGGTGTGTTCATAGTAAACATGGGACTTCCGGTTTGGGCCGCAATCATTCTGTGTCTTTTAATCGGAACTGGTATCGGTGCCTTCCATGGTTTCTTTATCGCATACATCCATATACCGCCTTTCATCACGACTCTGGCCGGTATGCTTTTGTGGCGCGGTGTTGCAACAATCATCCTTGACGGTAAGCCAATTTCTCCGTTCCCACAGAAGTTCCTGGTATTGTTCGAAAGCTTCCTGCCTAGTTCAGAGGCCGCCAAAGAAAAGTTTGGTGAAATGGTGCTCTTAGGTGGATGGGTTGATAAGTATACAATGATCGTAACCTTGGCTATTACAGTAATCGCTGTATTCCTTTACATCCTCTTGGAAATCGTCAGCCGTGCAAAGAAAATCAAGAAGAATTATACAGTAAGCTCAAAGGGTGCATTTATCCTTAAGCTGGTTGTTCTTTCAATTGTCATCGTAATTCTTGGTCAGTTCCTTGCCCGTGACCGTGGTATTCCGGTTATCCTGATTCTTCTGGGACTTATCGTAGTAGCTTACTCATACTTCACACAGAATACTGTTCCTGGACGCTACCTGTACGCAATCGGTGGTAACGAAAAGGCAGCACGTCTTTCTGGTGTTAATACAAACAACGTAATGTTCTTTGCATACACAAACATGGGATTCATTTCTGCAGTAGCCGCTTTGGTAACTGTTGCACGTCTTAACTCAGCACAGCCTACAGCCGGTACAAACTATGAAATGGATGCAATCGCTTCCTGCTTTATCGGTGGTGCTTCTGCATACGGTGGAACAGGTAAGGTTTCTGGTGCTGTAATCGGTGCCATCTTCATGGGTGTTTTGAACAACGGTATGTCCATCCTTGGTGTGGACGCAAACTGGCAGAGGGCTGTTAAGGGTCTGGTTCTCTTGGCTGCTGTTATCTTTGACATTGTTTCAAAGAACAAGAAAGGCAAGAAAAACTAATAAAATAAGAGGCTGTGTGTTGATTCAACTTCAACCACGGCTTCTTTGATCCTCCAGTGATAGAGGGTCAGTTTCAAAAGGGAAAAAGCTGGATTTCGTTATTACCTCCTAAGACAAACGGATTCGAATAAAAAACTTAATGAAACTGACCAAGAGTGTTTTCTTATTTAGGCAGGCGGCTTGTCAAGCTACCTGTCTTTTTTTGTATGTGAAATAAGAGAATAAAAAAAAGCCCCGCATATAATGGCAGGGCTTTCTATATTTACATGATTTTTTTATTCGTTAACGGCGGCGGCTGCTTCCTCTGCGGCTTCGAGGAGGGCAGGCTCTTCGGCGGCCAAGCGCTTTTCACAGAACTTACAGATTGTTCCCCTTCCATTGTCCATTGCTTCCTGAGCATTTCCTGTATAAAGGGTGTCTGAGCGGTCCAAAGCCTGGCAGTCTTCGTAGATGTGGAATTTCTTACCATGTTCGGTCCAGTAAACAGTCTGACCTGCATTGGCGGCGGCTACTGCCTCAGCTGAAATCGGATTCCAGTCGTAGCTTGCAAGACCAGAGATTGCAAGGAAGATGGCGGCAACTACAGTTCCCACTACCTTGGTCTTTTTGTCAGCATTCTTGTTTGTAAGAAGGAGGATGATGAAGGGGATAAAGGCAACAGCGGCTACGAGTACGCCCATGTTGTTCCACAGCCAGAACTTAACGGCATTCTTCTGTGAGGCCGGATCAATATGATTAGCCTTTTTCCACAGCTGGGAACCGATAATGACAAGAATCATGTCCAGAACCAGTGCTCCGATGGCTTTATAGAGCGGCTGAATCTTGGGGAGAATCGCGATTTTTTCAAAAATAAAGGCGATGGCCAACGCTTCGCATGCAAGTGCAAGAATCCAAAGAATTACAGCACCAATGCGCAGTCCTGTTCCGTTTCCGGTTTTTGTGGCTGCTGCACCGGGTGTTGGGCGTGGCTTGTTTGTTACTGTTTCGCCTGTTGAAGCGGAAACAATCTTGTGTTCTTTCTTTTCTGCCATAAATAAAACTCCTTGTAGGGGCATACCTAGTGTAAAATCGAGTGAAAACCGATGCTTTTACACTAAATGTAGCAATTTCCCTGATATTATCCCTTATCTTATACTATAAAATCAAAAAATTCAACTTAAAAAGCTTTTGTTTGGTAAAGACTTAAAAAATTCTGAAACTTTTATTGACTTTACTTGTCTAATCTTATATAAATAACTGTTTATGAGGGAAAAAATGAGTGAGGAAATTAGTAAAAGAATGTCAAAGCCAATAATTCCGGTGTTTTTTGCCACCGACAACAACTATGTCCCCTTTCTGGCGGTTTCAATGACTTCCCTGCTGGAAAATGCATCTGACGACTACAACTACAAAATCTATGTTTTGACGACAAATCTTGACCCCAGCCTTCAAAAAAGCGTGGAGGAGACTCTGGAAGAAAAGAAGGGCGCTAAAACCGCTTCCATAGAGTTCATTTCACTTAAGGACAAGCTGGATGAACTTCAGGATTTGTTCCATTTGAGGGATTATTATTCAAAGGAAACCTATTACCGTTTCTTTATTCCCAATCTCTTTCCGGAATATGACAAGGTGCTTTATCTGGACTGCGACATTGCCATTTTGGACGACATCTCAAAGCTTTACAATACTGAACTGGGCAACAACTATGTGGCAGCCGCCAACGAAGAGGTCATGTCTGAATTTGACGTTTTCGGAACATACGTTGAAAATGCACTGGACATTCCCCGCGAAGACTTCTTTAACGCCGGCATCCTTTTGATGAATGCAAGGCTCTTCCGTGAGGATAAGATTGCGGAGCAGTTTGTTGACTTGATTCAGCGCTTTAAGTTCAGGGTTACACAGGACGAAGATTACCTGAATGTCCTTTGCAAGAACCGGGTAAAGCAGCTGGATTTGGGCTGGAATAAAACTGCATTCAAGAATCCAAAGTTTGACGACGCCAACCTCAAGCTGGTTCACTATAAAATCAACTGGAAGCCCTGGCACTATCAGAATGTTGAATATGAGGAATACTTCTGGAATTATGCCAAGAAGACTTCATACTACGACAAGCTTTTGGCAATGCGCGACAGCTATTCACAGGAATGCAAGGACCGTGATCAGCAGGGATACGAAAATCTTTGCAAGCTGGCAGAAGCGGATGCCTTTGACCCAAAGAATTACCGCAACACAATGATAAAGGAAAGGAGCCTTATTTCCGGCCTGGTATATAATGTGCTGGGATTCCTTCATTTAAGAGGCGGCTACAAGGCAAGGAAAGCCCAGCATTATGGCGATTGAAAAAGCAGCTGACCGTCTTAAGGTTCTTGAAAGGATAAAGGAGTACGAGGAGAAGGGCTGGTTCAACAAGGACGTTGAAGATGATCCGCCAACAATTCCCCTTACTCCGGATAAATGCGACTATCTGAACAAAAAGCTCAAGAATAAAATCCTTACATGGTACGTAAACATCAAGGCATACCGTTTTATCGAAAAGCTGATGAGGGAAAAGAAACTCATCGTAAAGGAAATAAAGGGTATCGAAAATTTTGAGGCTATAAAGGATAAGGGTATGATAATAACCTGCAATCACTTTAATGCCTTTGACAATTTTGCCCTGCACTATGTTTTTCATCCATACATCGGCACAAACCTCTACAAGGTCATCCGCGAGGGTAACTTTACTTCTTTTCCGGGGCTGTACGGCCTGTTCTTCCGTCACTGCAAGACCCTTCCGCTGGCATCAAGCTATACATGCATGAAATTGTTTATGGAAGCGATGGATGTCCTTCTTAAGCGTGGAGAAAAAATCCTTGTGTATCCTGAACAGGGCATGTGGTGGAATTACCGAAAACCTCGTCCAACAGTAAGCGGTGCATTTACATTTGCGGCAAAGAGTAATGCCCCATTGCTGCCTGTTTTCATCACTATGAATGACTCAGACTTGATTGGAGATGACGGCTTCCCGATTCAGGAATACACGGTTCATATTTCACCGGCTATTTTCCCCAAACCAGAGCTGTCCGTTCATCAAAACCGCGAATACATGCAAAAGGCAAATGAGGAAATCTGGAAGAACATATATGAGTCAACTTACGGAATTCCTCTGACATATACTACCAAACCTCAAGCCACGGAATAGACATGGACAAAAAACTGCCGCCAGTAATCTATTACAGTGATGAGTTGTCTGATGAATTTTCCACTGCAAAGATAGATCCGATAAAGATTGATGCCAATTATGAATACGGTGACAATTCCCTGTTTTGGAAGTTAAAGCATTATTTCTGGTACAGGATAGTTGCGACACCAATCGCATGGTTTTATCTTAAGTTCGCTTATGCCCATAAAATTGTTGGCAGAAAAAAAATCAAGCCATATAAAAAGAACGGTTTCTACATCTACGGAAACCACACAAATGCAATTGCAGATGCCCTGATACCAAGTTTCGTCTCATGGCCCAAACACACATACGTAATAGTTCATGCAAACAATGTATCTATTCCCGGCATGGGGCAGGTGACAAAATACATGGGTGCCCTTCCGCTGCCTGATGATGTTGTGGCAACAAAGAATTTTCTTATGGCGGTAAAGCTGCGGTCAGAAACAGGAAAGAGCATTACGGTTTACCCCGAAGCGCACATCTGGCCTTTTTATACAGGCATCCGGCCTTTTGTAGATGTGTCGTTTAGATATCCGGTTCAATATGGAAAACCTGTATTTTCGTTTACAAACACATATCAAAAGAGACGTTTTTCTAAAAATCCACGTATTGTGACATATGTTGACGGACCTTTTTTTGCCGATGAATCTCTTTCTGCCAAGGAAAAAAGGACAGAGCTTCGCAATATGGTTTATAATGCGATGTGTGAGCGCAGCAAAAATAATACAGTTGAATTAATCAAATACATAAAAAAGGAAAAAGAAAATGATTAACGTTTTATTCTGTGGAAATGACAAGGTTTTTGACGGAATTCTAACATGCATGCTTTCAATTTTTAAGCGGACAAAAACAACCGAACCATTCAATTTCTATATCTTTACGATGGACGTTTCCCACATCAAGCCTGAATATATATGCATCAGCGACGAGCAGGTTCAATTTCTTAGCGACGTTGCCAAAAAGCAGAACCCGGAAAACAAGATTACAAAAGTTGATGTCACGGACCTTTACAACAAGGAATTTGCCAACTCCCCGAATGAACAGTGCTATTGCTCTCCATACACACTCCTGAGGCTTCTTGCAGATTTGATTCCCAGCATTCCCGAGAAATTCCTGTATCTGGATGCAGACCTTCTATTCAACGATGACATTACAAAGCTGTACAATATAGATGTAAGCGATTATGAATATGCCGCCGCCCCCGACCACTACGGGAAACTGATTTTGTTCTGGCAGAGGAAATTCATAAATGCGGGCGTGATTTTATTTAACGTAAAAAAATGCAGGGAAACCGGTTTGTTTGAAAAATCAAGAAATGAGATAAAAGCACATAAGCTTACGTTTGCCGACGAAAGCGCAATCATCAGGAGTACGACAAAACAGCTCAAGATCAGCCAGAGGTTCAACGACCAGAAGTTCCTCTACAAGAAAACCGTTATCCGTCACTTTTCCAAGCGCCTGTTCTGGCTGCCATATCCGCACACCGAAAACATCAAGCAGTGGAATTGGGCAAAGATGATGGCAAAGTTCAAATACACCTGCTTTAAGGATGTGCTGGAAGATTATATTTATTACAAGAAAAAGTTTGAGCTGGAACGATAGATTTAGTCATTTTTTTGCCAGCTGGACACTCGCGTTGTTCAATCTAAAACTGTCGTAGCCGTGGTATTCGTAAACCTCAAAGTCTCCGGTCACGATTATTTCCTCGTCGTCTTTTGGATTGGTGACTCCGGCTACGGGGTTGAATTCAAGGCCTTGAGCGCAGCAGGCGGTGGCATCGGTGACTATGCATGAATAGCCTGTGTCTCCGAAATCATTCGTATAGTTGTACGCCAAACCCTTTATGCGGATTTTTTTTCCTGTATAGGCTTCTGGTTCAACGAGCATGTTGAAAACCTGGGAATAAACTATGGTTGCGCTTTTATTTGTCAAATCAAGATCCACATCGGAATTTTCATCAGCCTGAACGGCCATGTTGTCTTTTGGTTCAGGATTATTGTCGGTAATCATGGGGTTTATTCGTGCGGGTGAAACAGAAGCAGCATCATTCTGTACTCTTGCATTCTCTTTGGTTTTAGAGGAACAGGAAGAAAAAACAAATAAAAGGCAAATAGCAAAGAATATAAAACTTATTTTCATATAAGACCTCCATTGTCATGCTGAATTTGATTTAGCATCAAGTCCGGAATGACGCTTGGTTGATTGAATGTATTTTACAACTTTGACATTAACGGTGCAAGAGATGCCCAATGGCATAGAAAACAGCAAAGCCAACAATGTCTGCCGCGACAATTGTTGAACCGACAGGGGTTCCTGCTATAATGGAAACCAAAAGACCAAGGACAGCGCATGTCACGGAGAAAATCACGGAGCATATGGTCACTTTCTTAAAGCTGTTGAAGACGAGCATTGCGGAAATGGCAGGAAAAATAACCAGAGCGGAAATCAAAAGTGAACCGACAAGATTCATTGCCAGAACGATGATAACCGCAATCATGGTGGCAATCAAAAGGTTGTATGCCTTTACATTCATCCCGACTGCCTGGGAAAAATTCTCATCAAATGTAATGGCAAAGATTCTGTGGTAAAGGAAGATGAATATTCCTACAACGATTACAGAAAGGATGATGCACAACCCAAGTTCGAGACGGGAAATGGTCAAAATGGAAGTAGAACCAAACAAAGTTGAACAGACATCCCCGGAAACATTTGCAGAATTGGAGCTAAGGTTGATAAGGAGATAGCCTATGGCAAGGGCACCGACGGAAATCATTGCAATGGAGGCATCTCCCTTTATCTTTGTATTCTGACCTGCCTGTAAAATCAATATTGCGCTCAATACGGTAATGGGAAGAACGATGATCATGCTGCTGGAAACCTTAAGCACGGTTGCAATGGCAAGTGCACCAAATGCCACATGGGAAAGACCATCTCCGATAAAAGAAAAGCGCTTGAGGACAAGGGTTACTCCCAAAAGCGAAGAACACACGGATATCAGAATGCTTACAATCAGTGCGTTACGGACAAAATCAAAGGAAAAATAAGAGACAAGGTCTTGAAAAATACTGCTCATTCAACTTCCTCCAGGTTCAGATACATTTTTCCAATGTCACTTGAACAATATTCATCCTTGGTTCCAAAGAAAACGTGTTTCCCAATATGCAGGATATGACTTGCATGCTCAACGGCAAAATGAATGTCATGTGAAATCATTATGATGGAAATACCAGACTTGTTAAGTGAATCGATAAGCTCATACATTTCGTTTGTGGCAATGGGGTCAAGGCCGGTTACAGGTTCATCAAGAAGCAGCATTTTTTTTGTAGCACAAAGGGCACGAGCCAAAAGCACCCTCTGCTGCTGTCCACCGGAAAGATTGCGGTAACATTTGTCTGCAAGGTCTTTAATGTCCATGCGTTCGATGTTTGCCATGGCTTCTTTTTTTTGTGCGGCAGAATACCAGAATAAAAAACCGGGTTTAGCCTGAAATCCGGAGAGAACGATTTCCAATACTGAGGCAGGAAAATCCCTCTGTATCTGAGTCTGTTGCGGTAGATAGCCTATTTGACTCTGTAACAATCCGTCAGAAGTTTTTATGCTGCCGGAAAGAGGTTTTTGTAGATGCAGGATGGTTTTCATCAAAGTGGATTTACCGGTTCCGTTTTCTCCGACAATGCAAAGATAGTTTCCTTCTTCTACTATAAAATTCAGATTGCTGAGCAGGACATTTCCGTTGTAACCCAAACTTAGATCCTTGCATATCAACTGAGCCATTTTTCCTCCAAATCGACTTGGAAAATTAAAATTGAAAATCGTTTTCAATTTATACCAATTATCGCCCTTTTTGTCAACTTGGGTCTTGGTTTACTTTTCTTTATATATGTGTATAATGAAAGGACTTATAGATTCACTAAGAGGACAATATGAAACAACTGATGTTAGGCAATGCCGCTGCGGCACGTGGCATGTATGAAGCCGGATGTGAATTCATTTCAAGCTATCCGGGAACACCTAGTACCGAAATTACCGAAGAGGCTGCAAAATTCAAGGAAATATACTGTGAGTGGGCACCCAACGAAAAAGTTGCCCTGGAAAGTGCCTTTGGAGCATGTCTTGCCGGTCGCCGTTCTTTTTGCGGAATGAAGCATGTCGGTCTGAATGTGGCCGCAGATCCCCTTTACACGATGAGCTATACTGGAGTAAACGCAGGCCTTGTTGTTGGTGTTGCAGATGATCCTGGAATGCATTCGTCACAAAACGAGCAGGACAGCCGTCATCATGCCATTGCGTCCAAAATCCCTATGCTGGAACCAAGTGATTCAGAGGAAGCCCGTTCATTTGCATCCCTTGCCTTTGAATTGAGCGAAAAGTTTGACACGCCGATTCTTTACAAGATGTGTACGCGTGTTGCCCACAGCCAGAGTATTGTTGAACCCGCCGAGCGTTCAGTTCCCGAGCATAAGAAATACGAAAAGAACATACAGAAATATGTAATGGCACCTGCCAACGCAATCCGCCGTCATCCGTTTGTTGAACAGCGCATGAAGGACATTGAGGAATGGTCTTGCACAAGCGGAATCAACCGTGTGGAAAAGGCAGCCTCTGGTTCAAGTCTTTCTGATATCGGTGTAATAACTTCTTCCACAAGCTATCAGTACACCAAGGAAGTTCTGGGAGACGAGGTGAACATTCTTAAGCTGGGCATGGTAAATCCTCTTCCTGCAAAGATGATTCGTGATTTTGCAAAGGGCCTGAAAAAGATAATCGTCATAGAAGAACTTGATCCGATAATCGAAAACTTCTGCCGCTCTCTGGAATTGGGAGTGGAAGTTCACGGAAAGGATATGTTCCCCATTTGTGGAGAATTCAGCCAGAACATCATTGCAAGGGCGTTTGGTAAAAAAGTTGATGAAGGAAAAAAACTTGAAGAGCAGATTCCGGTTCGTCCGCCAATCATGTGTGCGGGATGTCCACACCGCGGAATGTTCTATGCTTTGAACAAGCTCAAGGTTACGGTATTCGGTGACATCGGATGCTATACCCTTGGTTCTGTTGCTCCACTTTCTGCGATGGATGTTACCTTGTGCATGGGCGCTTCTTTTAGTGGCGTTCACGGATGGAACAAGAGTGCCGGAGAAGAAAACGAAAAGAAAACTGTCGCCGTCATCGGAGATTCAACCTTCATGCATTCGGGAATGACGGGGCTTGCAACAATCGCATATAACCAGTCAAATTCAACAGTCATCGTTTTGGACAATTCAATTACAGGAATGACAGGTCACCAGCAGAATCCTACAACAGGCAAAAACCTTTACGGAAATCCCGCAGGTCGTGTGGATCTGGAGGCACTGGCTCATGCAATGGGAATAAACCGCGTGCGTGTGGTTGACCCATACAATATTGCAGAATGTGAACAGGCTGTAAAGGAAGAGCTTGAAGTTCAGGAACCCAGCTTGATTATAAGCCGCCGTCCGTGTGCATTGCTCAAGGAAGTAAAACCCAATCCCCCTCTTGTTGTGGATGAGGCAAAGTGCAAGAGCTGCAAGATGTGCATGAAGATAGGATGCCCTGCAATCGCAATGAAAAACGGCAAGGCAAAAATCGATCCGACATTGTGTGTGGGTTGTGGTGTTTGTTCGCAGATGTGCAAGTTTGATGCGCTAAAGGCTTAGGGACAGATGGGAGAAACAAAGATGAACGAAGACGTAAAGAATATTCTGATTGTTGGTGTTGGTGGTCAGGGTGCCCTGCTTGCCTCTAAAACTCTGGGACAGGTCTTGCTGGATGCCGGTTATGATGTAAAAGTCAGTGAAGTACATGGAATGAGTCAGCGTGGCGGTTCGGTTGTAACTTATGTCCGCTATGGAAAAAAAGTGTATTCCCCGATTGTAGACAAGGGACAGGCAGATTACATTGTTTCATTTGAAATGCTGGAGGCAGCACGCTATACCGATTATCTTAAACCCGACGGAAAGATTGTGGTGAACACCCAGATGATAGACCCTATGCCTGTAATCACGGGAGCCGTTAGGTATCCGGAAAATCTTGAACAGAAGATGAAGGATGCAGGATTCTTTGTGGATGCGGTTGACTGTCTATCTCTTGCTCAGCAGGCCGGAACAGCAAAAGCCGTGAACATTGTGCTGATGGGACGTCTTTCAAAATACATGAATTTTGCAGAAGAAGAATGGCTCAAGGCAATAGAAAAGCTTGTCAAACCACAGTTCCTGGAGATGAACAAAAAGGCGTTTGCATTGGGAAGGGAATAAACTTTTCTCTATAAGTGTTGATTTTAAATCGGTTTTCAACTATAGTGTATATGTTATTGTAAAGAGAAACATAACCGGTGTAAAAAACATAACCATTCATGCAGATTATTGACATCGAAATGCCATCGTTCAGGGAGTAGAAACGAACATGAAGTATTTCCAAAAAGACAAGGAATGCATGCCTCTTGAAGAATTAAAGAAACTTCAGGGGCAGAGGCTGGCGGAAAATTTCCGTCATGTGTATGAGAATGTAGAGTATTACAGGAACCGCTGCAAAGAGGCCGGCGTAACCCCGGATGACATCAAGAGCCTGGATGACATTGCCAAGATTCCTTTCACATGCAAGGATGACTTAAGGCAGACATATCCTTATGGACTGTTTGCTGTTCCGATGAAAGATGTTGTGCGCATTCAGTCTTCTTCTGGCACTACAGGTAAGCAGATTGTTGTAGGTTACACAAAAGAGGACCTTGATATCTGGGATGACTGTGTGGCACGTCAGCTTGTGGCAACTGGTGCTGATGAAAATTCCACTGTTCAGAATGCTTACGGTTATGGCCTTTTTACCGGAGGATTTGGTCTCCATGGTGGCGCTACGAAACTCGGTGCTACCGTAATTCCGATTTCTGCCGGAAACACACCGCGTCAGATTGCGTTCATGCATGACCTCAAGGCAACGATTCTCTGCTGTACACCGTCTTATGCGGCATACCTTGGTGAGACCCTGCACGATATGGGATACGGCCCGGATTACCTGAACCTCAAGGCTGGTATTTTTGGTGCTGAGCCATGGACAGAGGAGATGCGCCGTGGCATAGAGAAATCACTTGGATTAAAGGCCTACGACATCTATGGCCTTACAGAGGTTATGGGACCTGGCGTTGCATTTGAATGTGCCGAACAAAAGGGAATGCACGTTAACGAAGACCACTTCATCATAGAGACAATCAATCCAGAGACTGGAGAAAAGCTTCCTGACGGGGAAAAGGGCGAGCTTGTGTTTACCGCAATTACAAAAAAGGCCTTTCCGCTCATGAGGTTCAGGACAAAGGACATCGGTGTGCTCAACAGGACTCCATGCTCATGTGGAAGAACTTTTGTACGCATGTCAAAGCCGATGGGACGTACCGACGACATGCTGATTATCCGTGGCGTAAACGTATTCCCAAGCCAGATAGAAGGCGTGCTCCTGCAGAACAATTATCCGCCGAACTACCAGATTATCGTTGGACGCGAAAACAACACCGACACATTCGAAATCAAGGTGGAAATGACACCGGAAAAATTCAGCGACGTTGTTGCAGAAAACCACAAGCAGGAAAAGGCTCTGGAATCGGCATTGCTGTCCGTACTTCAGATCAAGGCAAAGGTTACGCTGGTTGCACCAAAGACAATCGAACGCTCCGAGGGAAAAGCCAAGCGTGTCATCGATACAAGAAAGCTTCATGACTAGGAGGATTATATGACAGTAAAACAGATTTCAATATTTTTGGAAAACCGCCCCGAATCCCTTATGGAACTGACTGACATCCTTGCAAAGCGCAACATCAACATGAGGGCCCTGTGTCTTGCAGATACAAACGACTTTGGAATTGCCCGCATCATTGTGGACGATCCTGAGAATGTCGCTAATATCCTCAAGGAAGAAGAATATATCGTAAAGGCTTCCAATGTAATCGCTCTGGAAATCCCGGACGAAACAGGTAGCCTTAACAAAATCCTGAAGATTCTTGGAGAAAACGGACGCAATGTGGAATACATGTACGGCTTTACCGGACGCAAGACAAACTGTGCGTTCATGGTTCTGCGCTGTACCGATATCCCAAAAACGGAACAGGTTCTTGATTCAAATGGAATAAGAATGCTGAATCAGGAAGAGCTTAAAAACATTTAACAGAAAAAATTTGTCATACTGAACGCCTGTCGGCAGACAGGTGATTCAACATCTTAACATGCAAGCCTGGGATCCCGGATCAAGTCCGGGATGACAGACATGGCATGTTTTTTTTGTTTAGGAAATCTTCCAGATCAGGAAGGGAAGTGCCTTTTCAAATTTAACGCCGTACCAGTGGTCCTTGTCGCCCAAGGTCAGTTTCATGGATTCAACAACGAAATCCGCTGCGATTGCGGCTGCCTGTGACGGAGTTTTTCCACGCATCAGGGCACCTGTAAATGCAGAGGCATAAACGTCTCCAGTTCCATGCATTGCGGCATCAAGCCTTGGGTTAAAGTAATATTCAAATGAATTACCGTCAAATGATGCGACACCCAGCTTGTCTTCACTAAAGCTTACACCGGTAAGTATGACATTCTTTGCACCGAGCTTATACAGTCCGCGGCAAAGGTCTTCGATGTATGCCTTGTCGTATCCCTTGTCCTTGTAAGTTGCACCCAACAAAAAGGATGCTTCGGTAATGTTTGGAAGGATGAAGTCAGCTCCCTTGCAGAGGCGTGCCATATCCTTTGGGAAGTCGTCTGCAAATCCGGCATAGAGCTTTCCGTTGTCTGCCATGGCAGGGTCAACAATCCTGAGTGCGTTGGGGCGTGCGGCCTTGTCCATGATGTCCAGAATGTAGGAAATCTGATCCTTGCTTACATAGCCTGTGTAAAAAGCGTCAAAATCAATTTTTTCTGTGAGCCAGCGTTCAAGAATCTTTGGCATTTCTGGTGTCAGGTCGTGGAATGTCCAGCCGGAATAACCCGGAGCAGTATGATTGGAAAGAACGGAACTAGGAAGAATGGCGGTTTCTATTCCACATGCAGAAAGAATTGGAAGGGCAACAGTAAGGGAGCATTGTCCCACACAAGAAATGTCCTGAATTGTAAGAAGTCTTTTATCCATAAGTTTACCTCGTTAGTCAGATAATATAGCAAAAAACTAGGATTTAATAAATAGAAATTAGAAAAAAAAATGGGACTGCCCAGAAAATTTGGACAGCCCCAGCGACGGTCAGTTTGTCATGATCCGCTTCCGTCGTATTTAGTCGCACCCTTCATCCACAGTTTGTAGCTCAACCAGAACAGGACGATTCCAAACAGCGGAGAAATCCATGTCAGAATCGGAATATTGTCTGGACGCAGTATGGCAAGACTAGGGTAGTATGCCATGAACGCAACCGGAAGAATGAAAGTAAACGCAAACTTAAATACCTTGTTGAATATTGTAACAGGGTATTTTGCGTAATCCTTCATCTTGAGCGATATATCCAGGAGCCAGAACGAATTCTGAATCCAGAAACAGCTCGCAGCGGCCGCATTTTGAAGCGCCATCATGAAAAGGGATGCCGTAACAAGCCCAATCACGATTTTTACCACAAGCAGGAATGTCAGCGGAATGGCCAGTTTGATAGAGGCATAGATCAGCGTCCCGATTCCAAACGCCAGCTGGCCGAAACCCTTTACGTCAAATACTTCCGAGATGTAGTAGAACCACACGTTGATTGGCCGGAAGCAGTATTTGATGAAATCCCCGTCGTACACGTAGCGCCTGAGGCTCCAGTTGTTGTCCAAAAGGCACTGTGTCGGCGTAATTGAAACCAGAGAGAATCCGTACAGGAACAGAATCTCGTAATAGCTCCATCCGTTGATTGACGGAAATTTCCCGAACATTATCAGAAAGGTTACAAAGCCTGCAATGTTTGTTGCAATCATTCCTATGGTAGAAATGATGAAGTCAGCCCGGTAACTCATCTTGCTCTTTATGTCCTGACCCACAATCTTGAAGTATATTTTGGTATAAAAGCCAAGGCCTCTTCTTCTAACAGCCTGTTCCATAATCAGCCTCCGTTTACTGTAACCTGTTTAATCGAAATCTTCCAAAACAGGGAACTTATAATTGAAATGACCACAACCCAGAATACCGAGATGCCAAGCTTTATGCCCACCGTACGCAAATCCGGATTTGGATCAAGAAGCAGAGTAAGCGGTGTGTCGTAAATCGCCCTGAACGGCAGGAAATTTACAACGCGTACAAGCTTTTCCGGGAAGAATGCCAGTGGAATTGCGGCACCGGACAAGAGGGACACAATCATCTGCTTCATGATGTTGATGCCCCAGATTGATTCCGTGTAGAGGCATATTGTTCCCACGATAAAGTCAATGTTGTAGTTGATGATTATCGAAAGAATGCCGGCTATGAAGAAGAACAGAAGGTTCCACCCCAGGGCTATTGTCTTTCCGGTAATCAAAAGCACAATGATGAACGTCGGAATGAATGTCATGAAAAAGTTCACGACAAGGGTTCCGGAGTTTGCAAAGAAAAGGTAGCGCTTGTATTTCATGGGTCGGAGCAAATCAAGTACTATCTTTCCCTTTTGAATCGCCCGTCCTATTTCCCAGACGAGGTAGAGCTCGACAACTCCGTAAAGTGAAGTTGCAAGAACAAGGTATACCATCGTCATCTCAAAGGTCATGCCGTTCACTACATCGCTTCCACTGGAGGCGAAGATGGCCTTCCAGAGAAAGTATGTCAGCGTAAGGTAGAGAAGGTTGCCTATAACCATTACAAAGAGGGCTAGCCTGTACTGCATTGTTTCCAGGATTCCGGCTCTTGTAAGGGCAAGGTATTTTTTAAGCCGACTTTGCATTGTTTCCTCCTTCATAAATCTTCTTGATGACTTCCTCAGTTGAAATCTCCAGCAGCTGCATGTCCTTTACCTTGTGGTTGTTCTGGACTGCCTCAAGAACCTTCATCACCCTGGATTTTTCCTCATTTACAGTGATTGAAATCCAAGTGTCATCGGATGAAATTGAAGTTTCAAACTGGGAAAGCTCCTTCCTCAATGCCTGGGCGCATTCCTCAACGTTTTCTGCGGGCCGGATTTTCAGAGTCCTGTATACGCCAAAGAAGCGGCGCAGGTGCAGGATGTCGTTGTCGTAAAGCATCTTTCCCTTGTCGATGATGACAATCCTCTGGCACAGGGCGTCAACGTCCCCCATGTCGTGGGTGGTCAGGATGACGGTCGTGTTCTTCTTTTTGTTCAGCTCAAGAATCATCTCGCGGATCTTGCTCTTCATGGCAACGTCCAGTCCGATAGTAGGCTCGTCAAGGAATACCACCTTAGGATTGTGCAAAAAGGCTGCAAGAATGTCGCTCAAAGTCCTTTGTCCAAGAGACATCTGACGTACCGGCTTGTGCAGGAGGCTTTCCATATCCGCCATGCTTGCATACAGGTCCATCATTTCATTGTAGGTCTCGTCACTGATGCGGTAGATGTCCTTTAAGAGCTTGAATGATTCGATTAGAGGCAAGGCCCACCACAGCTGGGATCTCTGACCGAAAACAACACCAATGTTCTGGTTGTTCTTTGTCCTGTTTTTATACGGCACGCGACCGTTTACAAGCATGTTTCCGCCTGATGGCTCAAGAACTCCTGTCATCATCTTGATGGTGGTTGATTTGCCTGCACCATTTGGTCCCAGGAATCCCACAATCTCACCCTGTTTGACGTTCAAGGAAATGTTGTCAACCGCACGCACGATCCTGTAATCTCGGGAGAATAAATCCTTAAGGCTGCCCTTGAATCCTTCGTGACGGTTGAGCACCTTGAATTCTTTTGTAAGGTTTTTCAGTTCAATGATGTTTTCCATTTTTTTCCTCCTCTAAAAACTCCGCGTTAGCGGCGTGCCATGGATGGCACGGATATAAGTTTTGTTTTACAAAACTTTGGTGATAAAACTACAGGGATGTAGTTTTATCACAACTCCTGATTTTTGGTTGAACCCAACTCTTTTTTATCAAAAACCATTTGACTTTTGCCTTGCTTTTGATATAATAAAAATATCATAATGAATTGTTCAATAAAAGGTATGTTTTATCAAATTTTAATAACAATTCTTCAAATTGTGAAATATTGTTATAATTTTGACCGAATTTGCTGAAAGAATTTGAAAATTCAAAAGGAAGTGGAAGATGAACGAATCATTCAGGGGCCTGATTATCAAAAAGGAAGATGGCTCGGAAAAGGTGAATTACAACAACGATGATTTCCCGTCATACATTCATGCGGGATGGGTGGAACCATACTGTTCATGGATAAACATTCCGCACTACCATGAGGACCTGGAATTCATCACGGTTACCCGCGGAGAAATGGGATACAACATCAACGGCGAAAAAATCATCCTGCACCAGGGCGATACCCTTATGGTAAACTCTCAGCAGATTCACTTTAGTTTTACTACGGTCAACGAGCGCTGTAATTACAACCTTGCCATCCTTCATCCTTCGCTTTTGTGTTCAAGCTTTGTTGTGCAAAAGGAACGTATTGAACCGATTACTAAAAACCCGAATCTGCCCTACCTGCACTTTAAGTCCCAGCATCACCTTGCCGAAAAACTCTTCGTTCAATCGCAGAACCTGCTGGATGCCATGGACAACGAATTCAACATAACCTTTGAATTCTTCAGGCTTTTTAAAATCCTCATGTATTATTGCCGGGACAACGACCTTTTTGCCGCACCCACAACCTATGTCTCCAATGACACCAACTTCAAGAACATGCTCAAATTCATACACACGCGCTATCCGGAGCAGATTACCCTGGACGACATAGCCAGAGCCGGAAACGTGAGCAAGACCTACTGCAACATGCTGTTCAAGAAATACACGGGAAGCTCACCCATGGACAATCTTAACCGATACCGCACGGAACGCGTTGCATATTACCTGACCAGTACTGATTTGAGGATGAGTGAAATTGCCGAAAAGACAGGATTTTCAGGAGCAAGCTACATGAGCGAGACATTCAAGAAATTCTACGGGGTGGCTCCAAGAAATTATGTTCTGCCAAAGCAATAAATCATGTATTTGGTGATGACCGATTTTTAAATTTGTGATAGAATGAAATTATGAACGAAACAGGTTTTGAAAAATTAGTAAAGACATCTGACTCAAACAAGGCCATCAGGCTTACTGGACCGCAAAAGGCCGCCATATTGTTTGCAGAACTCGGAAAGGCGGTGACAGACCAGATGACTGCCTCTTTTACCACCAAGCAGCTTCATCTCCTGCGCAACACCATGAAAAATCTTGGACCGATAAATACAAAGACAGAAATTGCAGTACTTGAACAGGCCCTGCACTACGGTACGCAAAACGGTCTGTGGGATATAAGCGCCGCTATCAAAACCGATGTAGCAAGACGTTCAACAACCCTGCGTTCCGCCGCATCTTCAAATCCATCTGCTATGGCCGGACTCATCAGTTCATGGCTGGACACGGCAGAGAATGATGAAAAAAAGGATGATGATGGGGATAAAAAAGAGGAGGAATAAGAAGGATATGTCATTGTCGTGCTGGGACACGGCGATCTATAAATGATTATAATGCAAGATTGCCGGATCGAGTCCGGCAATGACACAATGCTTAGTCTATTTGTCTTGGGTTTCGCCCCGAAGTATTTTTCTTACAAGCAAACCAGAGGGCTGCAAATCATCCAAAGCCCATCCGCCTTCAGCCTGCTTATCCTTGTTGTATTTTAGAACGCCGGAATCTTCGCCCTTGTTGTTTACAGACCAGTTGGCCCACGAGATTTTTCTTGCAGAAAGGAAATCCATCCATTCCAAAGTTTCTTTTTCCCATACACCGCCGTCTCCGCTTGCCTGGGTTGTTCCCCATTCAGTTACAAAGATTGGAAGGCCCTTTTTGATGGCTTTGTCAACCTGTTTCCTTGAGTCTTTTCCATGGGTTCCTGCATAAAAGTGGAAGGTATACATGATGTTGTCTTCACCCTGAATTGGGTTTTCTGCGGGAGGAACCAGGTCGCTGCTCCATTTGGGTGTTCCCACAACTATTATGTTGTTGCAGTATTTCCTGATTACTGGGATAATCTTTTCGGCATAGGGTTTTATGTTGTTATCCCAGGTTACCCTGTCGGTATTTGGCTCATTGCATATTTCATAGATGATGTTGGGGCAGTCCGGATAGGTAGAAGCTATCTGCTCAAAGAATTTTACTGCCTCGTTTGAGTAAAGCATTGGGTCGTGCTCATCAATAACATGCCAGTCCACTATTACATACATTCCAAGCTCGATTGCCGCATCAATGGAATCGGTAACCTTTAACATAAGTCCTTTGTTGGAGATGTATGGAGCGGTATAGAGGGCCGCACGCCACAAGTCTGCGTTAAAATCTTTCTGAAGCCATGAAATTACATTCTTGTTGGCAAATTTTCCGTACCAATGCAAGCCATGTGAGCTCATTCCGCATAATTGGACGGGATTTCCGTCTTTATCGCAAAGGTTGGTGCCGATAACCTGTAATGCACCGTATCGTTCAACTGGTGTTAATCCGTCATCAAATATTTTTCGTGGTTCACCTTTTTTTGCACATGATGTAAATAATGAAACGGTAGCCAAAGCGAAAATCAAGAGAATCGCTGTTTTTTTCATAAATTGCTCCTTATACTAGAATTCTAGCATGTCTTTTTTTCCTTTTCAAGTGGATTTATGGTGATAGACAATAAAATAAAGGTTTTGTATACTGCTCACTATGGACGAAAAAAAACCGAATCGCAGTGCCAGTCGCGGTGCTCTGCCGATGTTTCAGCTGACTCTTCCTCTTGTAATCGAACAGTTTCTAAGGATTCTGGTTTCTTCGATTGATACTCTCATGCTCAGTTCCTATTCCGAAAAAGCCGTTGCTGCTGTTGGCATGATGGGTCAGTATGTCTTCTTCCTGAACACCATCTTTAGTGTCATTGGTATTGGTAGTTCCATTGTACTTTCCCAGTATCTCGGTGCTAAGAAAAGTGAAGGTGAATTGAATTCCATCGCTAAAGCCAGTACAGTCATGATGACAGTTGCTTCCATTTTTTTGGCAACCCTGGTTTTTTCAGGTACGGGGTTCTTGCTTTCCAGATATACCCTGGAAGATGAAGTCAGGACTTTTGCAAGGGAATACTTTTTGATTTATGGAGGCCTGGGTGCATTCTTCCTTGCATTCAACACCCTGCAGGCTGCCATCTTGCGCTCTTACGGTTGTACAAGGGAAACTATGGTTGTTACCCTCATAGCCAATCTGATTAACGTCATCGGTAATGCCCTCTCGCTCTACGGCTTCTTTGGGCTGCCGATTTTTGGGGTAAAGGGTGTCGCCATGTCTTCCGTAATCTCCATGGTTGTCGCTTGCATCCTGATGGTAATCCTCATTCACCGCAAGAAGAACATTCAGTTCAAGATTTTTGGAACTGTAAAAACACCCGGCAAATTCTACAAGCTCATACTTTCCGTGGGAGTTCCTACCGCAAGCGAAAGCCTTTCGTACAACATTTCGCAGATTGTGATTATGGCCATGATTTCTACCCTGGGAACCTATGCCATGTCATCCCAAGTCTATACCCAGACGATGTGCCGCTTTGTGTTCATTTTTGCAATGGGAATAGGTAGTGCGGTGCAGATAAAAACCGGTTACTGTGTTGGTGCGGGTCAGACGGACTTCATCTACAGGAAGGTATTCAAATACGGCCTGATAGGTACCGGCTGTTCCCTGTTTATGGTTTTGGGCCTGAACCTGATAAAAAGCCCCATCATCGCCTTGTTTACCAAACAGCCGGAAGTAGAGGAACTTGTTACGGTCCTGCTTTTGCTTTCGATTTATCTTGAATTCGGACGTTCACTCAACCTTGTGTTCATTGGTGCGCTCAAGGGATCGGGCGACATTTTGTTCCCTGTTCTGTACGGCATTTTCTCCAACTGGGTGATAATGGTCGGAGGAAGCTATCTTCTTGGCCTAAAGCTGGGCATGGGTGTAGCTGGATTCTGGCTTGGAATTGCAACCGACGAAACCACCCGCGGAATCGTGATGGTATTCCGGTGGAAGAGCAAGCGCTGGATGAAAAAGGCCCTGGTTTAGATGTGTGGAAGGCAAGTGCAAAGATACATAAAACTTAGTAAACACAAACTAAAGAGGGAGCAGCTTCATTTACTGTTGATTCAGTAACGAAAACATAGATAAAAGGGCTCCCATCGAAGTCTGTCCCGCAACAACGGCTTCCGCGCTTCGCTTGTGCAGATGTTGTTGTGTGCCAGCCTTCGATTCCGCTCCTTTTATCTATTAAACATCATGGATTCAGTCCAAATAACAATGCTCCCTCTATCAATCCTTAACTCCCATTTCTCTATTCTGGCACTTGCCTTCCACATATCATTTTTAAATAGAAATTTAGGATTAACAAATATCAAAAATAAAATCTTATACGAATAGGCATAAGATTCTTGAAATATTTGTAAATCATGGTAATATAGAGACATAGCTTATCCAAGCAACGTGGTTATTTGGCACAGGGCTCATTTAGTTGGTCGGGAAAAAAGTAGTAGAAAAATTTGCTAAAATAGAGTATAATTTTACATTATGTTGGCAAAACCGTTTATTAAATGGGTTGGTGGGAAAAGCCAATTACTAGATGAAATCAGAGAAAAATACCCTTCAAAAATAGAAAAGTATTGTGAACCTTTTGTTGGTGGCGGTGCGATATTGTTCGATGTTTTGCAAAAACTGTATCCTTAAAAGGTGCTGTGATTAGGTAAGTAAAATGAAACAGAATGAAGCTGTTATTCAAACATTAGAAAGATTAGGCGGAATTGCAACGCTAGGTCAATTAAATCAAGAAGTTTTCAAAATCAAAGACTGTGAATGGAAAACCAAAACTCCATTCGCTTCAATTCGTCGTATAGTCCAAGAAAATGAAAATATCTACAAAATAAAACCTGGACTATGGGCATTAAAATCTCACAAAAAAGAGTTGGAACAAATAGGAATTGTTGTTGAGACGGAAAAGAATAAAAATTCAAAAGCAGTTATAGAATTTAATCATTCATATTATCAAGGCTTGCTCGTTTCAATTGGGAATCTAAAGAAATTTGGAACTTTTGTGCCAAATCAAGACAAAAATAAATTATTTTTGCATGAAAAACTTGGAGATATGAGAACAATACAAAGTATTCCAGATTATTCTTATGATACATTTGTTTCAAGAAGCTCAACAATTGATGTGATTTGGTTTAATGAAAGAAAAATGCCACATTCTTTCTTTGAAGTTGAGCATTCAACAGACATTCAAAATTCTCTGATGAAATTTTTTGATTTACAAGATTTTTATACACATATGTTTATTGTTGCTGATGAACGACGACATGAAGAGTATAATAAGAAGTTAGGTTATTCTTCTTTTGCAAAAATGAAAAATGATAAGCGAGTAGAATTTCTTAGTTACGATGAACTAGAGCGACAATATCGACAGACTATTGAATTACAAAACATTCATACGCTTATTCTCTAACTACTTGATTTCTGTAAAAATTTGATCAATAATTCATTTATGAATGAATATGTTTTTTATACCTTTGAAGGATATACAGAATCTCCATCAAACAAGGAATGCGAAAATATACAACTTCTTGGTTTTGAATATGGAAAAGATAAATTTGATGCAAAACGAAAACTTGTAGAAACAAGAGAATGGATAGAAGAACTTGATTTTGATATTGATGAAATTAAAGCTAAACAATTACTAACAGAAGAAAATAAAAAATGTATAAAAAATTTGGTTGATTATCTTTGGAAAGATGAAGAGAAACATTTTGAAGAATCTGGTTGTCCAGAAAATCATATCTTTAATACACTAAAGGAGTTGAAAGTACTTGTAGAATAAAGCGGGACGTTGAGGGATTTATGGTCGCTCCCGGCAATTGCTAAATGGGAAAAATCTTGTGGAAAGCATCCAACCCAAAAACCATTACCTTTACTTGCTCGTATAATTCTTGCATCAACTAGAGAGAATGATTGGATATTGGATCCCTTTACAGGAAGTTCGACTACAGGTATTGCAGCAAGTTTATTAAACCGTCGTTTTTTAGGTTTGGATAAAGAAGAACAGTTTTTGGAAATATCAAAAAGACGAAGAGAAGAAATTGACGATATAAAAACAAGATTTGAATATCGAGAAAAAATAGTAAAATATTCAGATAAACCTTTAAAAGGAATAATGGAAGTTCATGAAGAATCTCCGTATTTCGGAATAGATTTACCGATTGAATAAGCTATACATAACAAGAGCTTCAAATACGCCACCGGCTAAAGGCCCACTTAAACGTTTATTTTTGTCATAAACCCCCAAAATCGTTAATTTTGTGCATCAGCCAGAGCATCGGGATCTTATACGGATACGCCCAAGACCCTTGAATTATTTACAAATTATGGTAATATAGAGATATAGGTTATTCAGCGGATTTTTTATTACGGATAAAAATACAAGATAAGAATATTATGCTGGATATGGAGAAGAATTGTTATGGCGACAGGCCACTGGGCTGCAAAGAAGAGAAAGAAAAATGCTAGAACTTGCAAAAGGAATACATTTCCCATCAAAATCAGAATTTTGTTGTACTCCTGAAATAAAAGAATCAGAATATATAAAAGCAAAAGAAATCTTTGATTCTGAATGTGAGAAAA
>JAEEIU010000048.1 GCA_016281495.1 Treponema sp.
AGTACCGTCAGATGCAGGAACTATAGAGCTGAACGAGTCATAATTGGAACCCACCACAAGAGTTGGAGACGCATTTCCGTTTACAACCTCATAATAAACTGCCTTTATGCCGCTTCCTTCCTCGGTGAACTGTCCGCGTATAAGGAGGGATGTGCTTCCGCTGTATGATTCTGCGTTATAGTTTCCTCCTTTTTCATACCAGTTTGGTTTTATGTCATCATCACTTTTACTTCCAACTCTGAACCTTGTGTCTTTCCAGTTATCGGGGCCACCCCAGTCAAGTTCTGTTGGATGCTCGTTTGTAGAGCGTTCAATTACGTTCTTTAGGCGGCTTGGTGCAGTGGTGTCAAAGTTAAGGGTGATTTCAACCGGCGTTGACTCGTTGCCCGCCGTGTCATGTGATACTACCGTAATCGTAACTGATGAGCCTGTAAGTCCCGCTATGTTCAGGCTGTCTGTGGTCCATGATGTTCCCGAGAGCGTTATCGGAGAGGATGCCAGTCCCGGTATGGTTACGACCGTGCTGTTCAGGGCATAGTCGTCCGCAGAGACTCCCTTTACCTTGATCTGGGTCGTTGAGTTGTTCACGTAATAGACGGTGTCCGTCTTCCTGTATGCCCCCTCGATTGAGACGTTGCTTACCGTTGGTTTTACGTTGTCCTTCCTCAATGTGATAGAAGATACGGTTGTTGAGTTTCCTGCGACATCAGTTCCGCTCATCTTTATGGTTCCGTTGGCGAACTTATTGCTTTCAAAGGTAGCCTTCCATCCCTTTATCGTCTTTGCGTTGGCCGCGTTGTATGCAGTCCATGCGCTGTCAGCGAGGGAGTCTATGTTTGATGCGGTTACGTTTTCAGTCGTGTACTCGATGCTTGTGGGAGTTACAGATGCTGAACCTATCTCAAATCCAAGGGCATTCACTCCGCTGCATGCATCGATATATGTTCCCCAAAGGGTGAGGGTCTGGGTGTTTACTGCAACTGTTCCTGTCGCCTCGCTTGCCGTGCCTGAGCCAATCTTGTACTTGAGTGCCGCAAGAGACGGTGCAAGCTGGTCCACGTTGATTGTATATGAGCCTACCGATCCCTTGTTTCCTGCCTTATCCACAGGCTGTATGTAGACGATGTTTCCGTGGGTGCTGTTGTCCTTTAGCCCGTCCACGGATATGCTGAAGTTAACGTCGCCGCTCCTGTTGGTATAGGATACGCTCTGAACTCCCGCCATTCCGGTTATGTCGGTGGGGTCTACCAGTGGAGTCTCATCGGCTTTTTTGACCAGATAGTAGACGCTGTCCAGAGAAATTGCCTCTGTTATCGTTCCGGTTACCTTTGCGGTCGGAAGCTTCTGCCATGCGTTCAGGCTGTATTCCAAATCCTGAATCTTTACGCTGTTGTTCTTGATTGCAGGGGCCGTGTTGTCAACAGTAAATCCGAATGTTGCCGTAGCGGTACGGTCGTTCTCGTCCTTGGCAGTAAGGTTGATTTCCCAAACTCCGTCTGAGCCGGAGCCATTCATCGGATTCATAGTTATTGTGGCTGTCTTGGAAGTACTTTCAGCGAGTGGTGTTATTGTGAAACTATAACCTCCAGAACCTCTGTTGACATCCGTTCCGTCTCTCTTAGCTTCAACTTTTATAGAGAGGTTATTTAAATTACTTATTGATTCAGGATCGGTTTGAAATCCAAAGCTGTCTACTGCCACAGCGGTGAATGTCCTGTTGGACGTCACATAGTCATCTTTGGTAACAGTCGGTACAGTTGTGAATTCCGGATCGCTGAAGTCGAACTTGATGTTTTCATAGGACTTCACGTATTCATTTCCAACAAGGTCAATCGCCTTGATGTGAAGCTGCTTGCCGGCTCCTTCCTCTACAGGTATCTGAACGGACCAACTCTGGACATCGGTTATGCGTGAAGTATATTCAGTTCCTATGTCTTCCCATGTATTACCGTCAGTTGAGTACTTGAGGATCTTTACGCCGGATCCGTCCTCATCCTGCCATGTACCGGAAAGCCTGTATTCTCCGTCGGCCGCAACATAATTAGAGCTTCTTTCGGTTATAAGGTGCAGTATTTGAGTCAACTCGCTGTTATTGTTTACGGTGATAGTCGGTTTCTTGTTGTCCACGTAGAGGAGGTATACATTCTTGTCGGATTCAACGCCATTGTCGCCCCAAATCCTGAGTGCAATTGTTCCGACGGAATCATCATTCACAGTAAAGTCAAGGTTGCTGATAGTCTTGCTGAACAGTCCTGACACAGGTCCTTCGAGGGTGGAACCTTCAATCGTATTTATTTGGACGCCGTTCCAGCTTGCACTGGTGAATTCCTGCTTGGTCTTGTATCCCTGTTCTGCCTTAATCTGGTATTTGATCTTGCCTGTCGACCTGTTGATTGACGTAGGATTATTCGGGTCAGAGATTTTGATTGCAAAGGAGTATTTGTTGCTGTCCACTTTCCTTACATAGCTCTGATCTGCCTCTGACGTGATTGTTACCGGAATCTTGTTTGAATAAAGCACGAAGCCGTAGCCGCCTTGATTTTTTGCCGGTACCATGTCAATATCGGTTCTGACACCAGTAGTCTCATTGATGCTATATCCCTTTCCCGTTGCACTGAGCTTGTAATATGTATCACTCAGATCATCCGGTAAAGTGACGATATATGTCGCAGAATCAGTGCCTGTACTTCCAAGCTCCGAGCCGTCTTCTTTGCGCACCGTAACTTCACGGCGACTTCCGGGGTTTGAGCCGTTTTCATCCACCGCCTGAATGTAAACCTTGAGGGTGCTGGGGTCAACCAGATACTCATCTGAGCCTGCCATTACAGAAATGGATATTGAACCACCCGCGGCACCCCTTCCGCTCCACTCTGTCGGATTAGTACCTGATTCATAGGTCATACCGCCAAAGCTGTACTTCGGAGTATTGTTCGGGTCCACGGAGAATGCAAGACGGGTACTGTTGGAGTTTGATACCTTGGCATAATAGCTTGTGTCATCATCATAGGTTCCGTCAAGAATCCTTTTTATTTTATTACACTGTTCTGAGGTGAAGCTTGAATGGGTTCCGTTATATCCCCTCATCAAATCGCTTCCGCTGAGGCTTGAGACCCCCAACTCCCTCTTAAGTTTTTCAAACAGTGGTGCCCTGAAATACACGATGGAGGCTTCGTTGCCCGGAAGGTCATTATCGCTGTTGGCCATATCCTTAAGCTTTATTTCCATGTAATACTTATTGTTGCCGTTTGATGGTGGATAAAGAGCAGTGTAGTTGCTTGATGCGATTGCATCGTCCTGGGCATTTTGTCTGGCTATAAGAACCTCAAATGGTTCCTTATCCTTGGTTCCCAGTCCAGTTGTCATGTCCGAAGTCTTTTGGATGTCTATCTGGGTACCCGATGTGTTGTAGATGGAAACGGTTACATCAGACATTCCGTCACTGGTATCATAGATGTTTCCCTTGACCTTTATTGTTTTTCCGTATGGAGACGGATCTTCTATGTTTTTTGAGCTCGGGCTTGTTATGAGGAAGATTGGAGGTGTGTTGTCTATTTTAAAGGATCTTCCTGCATCATTCTTTGGAATGCGGCCGCCAACATCCACAGGCAGAACATTGATATGATATGTACCGTCCGGAAGATACAGCTCCTGTCCGTTAAAAATGTAGAGGCTTTCTGAGGTTGGTGACTGTGTGAAGTCAAGTGTCCAAGAACGTCCATCTGCAGACAATGTGGCATTGCCGAGATTGCTATAGTCAACAAGACCGTCTTTCTCATACAGCCTGACTATACGAACTTCCGCGACACCGGTGTCATCCTCGCAGGATCCTTCCAGATGGATTACAGATCCTCCGACAACGCCGTCAATGCTCGGTGAGGTTACCCCTGCCCTTGGATCGCTGGTATCAATGGCACCTCCAAGACCTACCTCACATGCTGTAAGACCAAAAGCAAAACACAGCAGCACAAAAAGTCCACCAAAAAATTCCTTGACAAAATTTCCTGTTCCTTTCATAACACACCTCTCAAAACAAAAAATCACAGACAAAAGTCCACCAATATACAAATATCAGGGCACAGTTCAACTATAATAAACAAGCTGAACGCACACTGGTTTCATTCCCCTGCCACCCATTGAGTAATAATTCGACTTTAACTGATTTACTTAATAAAATATAACTCGATATTTTATATACAATTTGCTATAGAAAGACATCACTGTCCTTCAGCTGATACACCCATGATAACCTATCTTAAAATTTAGCACATAATCTCCAATAAGTCAAGTTTTTTGAGGGGATTTTACATTCCCAGTGTCATTGCCGTATATTCCCAGTGTCATTGCCGTATATTCCCAGTGTCATTGCCGGACTTGATCCGGCAATCTTCCGTTGGCATGACAGGGCCAACGAGGGATTATCGGGTCAAGCCCGATAATGACTGGTGGGGCTAAAACCGATAATGACATTCCCAGTGTCATTGCCGGACTCGATCCGGCAATCTTCCGCTGGCATGATAGGGCCAACGAGGGATTATCGGGTCTAGCCCGATAATGACAAGGAGGGGTCATTGCCAGACATTCCCAGTGTCATTGCCGGACTTGATCCGGCAATCTTCCGCTGGCATAACAGGGCAACGAGGGATTATCGGGTCTACTTGCAGCGTAGCTTCCAGCAAGCCCGATAATGACTGGTGGAGCTAAAACCGATAACAACAGGCGGTGTCATTGCCAGACATTCCCAGTGTCATTGCCGGACTCGATCCAGCAATCTCTCATTCATTCCCAATCAAGGCTTAAATCCTTATACACTGGATTCTTTTTTTCAATAAGAGCGTTTTTCCATACCCGTTTCCACTTTTTTAGAGTTTTTTCTCTTTGGATGGCACTTTTTATGTCTGTAGTTTCCTCAAAATATACAAGCTTATTAACATTGTATTTTTCTGTAAAACCTTCCACAAGTTTGTTTTTGTGTTCGTATAATCTACGTTTTAAATCATTTGTCACGCCGATATACAGTGTAGAATTATTTTGATTCGCAAGAATATAAACATAGTACTTTTCCATAATACTGAAAAGGTAAGGAAAATATTGTAAAAAGGCAAGAAAAAAAAATGCGGGTAATAGAGATTATCGGGTCAAGCCCGATAATGACAGGTGGTGGTAAAACCGATAATGACAGGCAGGGGTAAAGCCAGACAATGACATTCCCAGTGTCATTGCCGGACTTGATCCGGCAATCTTCCGTTGGCATGACAGGGCAACGAGGGATTATCGGGTCTACTTGCAGCGTAGCTTCCAGCCAGCCCGATAATGACATGTGGAGGTAAGCCTGATAATGACAGGCAGGGGTAAAGCCAGACAATGACATTCCCTGTGTCATTGCCGGACTCGATCCGGCAATCTTCCGTTGGCATGACAGGGCAACGAGGGATTATCGGGTCTACTTGCAGCGTAGCTTCC
>JAEEIU010000049.1 GCA_016281495.1 Treponema sp.
ACCCTGGATCATACGGCCAAATCTTTGCATGGGCAATTGATACTACCGGGTATGCCAACTCCAATTCCAAAGAGGCCTTAAAATATGTCCGCCCGGTGCATAAGTTTTAGGATACTGCAAAAACTGCTGTAGACCGCAATAGTATTTTGAGGAAAGCGAAAATGTATCTTGGAGTTTCATCATCACTATCACACACATCACCAGAGGATTGGGCCGCGAAGCACAGGGCACTTGGATTAAAGACGGTTGTTTTTCCTATGGACTGTAATGCCGGTGAAGAAAAAATTGACGCATATAAAAAAGCAGCGGATGAAGCAGGGCTCACGATTGCGGAAGTTGGTATCTGGCGGAACACCCTTGCAAAAGATTTGGACGAAAGGAAGCGCATGATTGACTATGCCGTGGGTCAGCTCAAGATGGCGGACAGGATAGGAGCTCGCTGCTGTGTGAATGTCGTGGGAACCCCATACGGACCAAGATGGGATGGAGGCTACAGGCAGAACTTTAGCGATGAGCTTTGGGACATGGCCATAAGGATGATTCAGGAAATCATAGACAGGGCATCTCCATCAAAAACAAAATTCAGTATTGAGTCCATGCCGTGGATGATTCCTTCAAGTCCAGACGAATATCTTTGCATGATTGAAAAAGTAAACAGGCCTGCATTCGGGGCACACCTTGATGTTGTGAACATGATTACAAGCCCCGACCGGTATTTTTACAACGACCGTTTTCTGGAAGAATGTTTTTCCAAACTCAAGGGAATGATTTGCAGCTGCCACCTCAAGGACATCAACCTAAAGCAGGAATACACCTTCCAGCTTGAGGAATGTGCATGCGGAAAGGGAACACTTGATATAGAACTTTTTGCAAAACTTGCCACGGCGGAAGATCCCCAGATGCCCATGATAATCGAGCATCTAACAAGCGACGAGGAATATATTGAAAGCGTGGAGTATGTGAAAAAGAGATTGGGGAGTATTATTTAAGAGATTGTCGTGTCGAGCACGACAATGACATGTCCCTACGGCATGCCATGTGACTCCTTCATGACACGCCCCTCCTGTATGCCATGTAATCTAAACTGTCATTTTCGGACTTGATCCGAAAATCTGTAATTTTAAAACTTAAGCATCTATAGATTGTCGTGTCAAGCACGACAATGACATGTCTCTCCTGTATGCCATGTGACTCCTTCATGACATATTTCTCCTTCATGGCATGTGATCTAAACTTTTATTTTAACATGGCAACAATCCATTCCGGATTCGGGGCTTTCATGGCCTTGTCCATTGCCATCTGTTCCATGATTCCCTGAACCGATGACCAAAAACATTTTGACATGAGGAGTGCATCTCCCTTGTGGAACACGCCTGTCTTTTGTCCCGCCTTTATGAGTTTTGCCGTTGACTCCATCGTCTTTACTGAATCGGCTATTTTCCTTGCTTCCTCTGGCATTCCAACCCTTCGCACCTGTCCCATAAGCACGAACATCTTGAATACCCAGGGCTCCTTGTCGGCATACAAAAACATCTGCCGTAGAAATTCCGTAAGAAAAACATCGGGAGGCAGGTTCATTGTGTTTTCAGCTGATTTAGGTCCTTCCAGCCCAAGTTTGACAAGCTCGTTCAAAAGCTCTTCCTTTGATTCAAAATAATGGAACAAAAGGCCTGTGCTCATCGGTACGGCTTGAGCTATGTCCGTGATCTTTGTCTCATAGTATCCGCAGTCCACAAATAAATTGAGGGCCGTCATCAGGATTGCCTTTCGCTTTTCTTCTTTCTGTTCTTTTCTTGTCATATATTGATGTCCCTCTTCTGGCTTTTTAAAAGTCTCTGCATTGCAAATTTACCGCTGGCAACTGCAACAGGAAGTCCTCCAGGCGACATTGTCCACTGACCTGCAAGATAGAGATTGTCTATGCCCTTTACCCTTCCCTTGAGCCTGAGCTGCTTTGCCTCTGGTGTCGTGATAAAGCTCATGTAACTTCCGTGATAAGCATTGCAATATCTTTCGTAAGTAAGTGGAGTCCAGCAATCCAAGAATTCAATTGATTCCTCCAATTCCGGGAAACGTGAGATTATGCGTTTTTGAATTTCCAGGACCAATTCTTCCTTTACTTTTTTGTATTCATCCTTGGACAAACTTTTCCAATAATCAAAATCGCTGTCCGTCTGAGTGATGCAAGTTTGAATCACCTGTTTCCCATCATGGACAAACAAAGGATCGTATCCATAATATTTTATGTACATGCGGTCAAAAGTATGATTTCCAATTTTAAGCTCATCGATGTCAACAAAAACAGTTTCATTTGCCACAAATGATTTGTCAACTGCAAATGCAATCTGGAAGCCACTTGTCACAGGATATTTTCTTGGTGAACTGTAAGCCGCACGAAGTTCTTTCGGCATGTATTTTTGTGGAAGAAGCTTGTTGAACAGTGGATATGAATCAATTGCAGGAATAACATAATCGGCAGGAACAAACTCACCACCTTCAAGAGTAATTCCGCTTGCGTGCTTTTTTTCAAGAACGATTTTTTCAACTCCGGTATTATAGAAAATCTGGCCTCCCAGTTCCTTGAATCTTTTCTCCATGCGCAATGACATTTGAAGCGAGGCTCCCATCGGGACATTTCCGTTCCCAATCACAACAGTTGCATAGGAAACCAGGAACGAATAGGCCGTGTATTCCTTTGGAAGATAATCGCAAATCATTTTTTGGAGCAACGGAGATTTATATCTTTTGCTGTATTCCTCAAGTGATATCTTTCCAAACTCCTTCATGACCTTTGGCATGTCCATCATGTTCTTTCCCATTGAAATATAATCCTTTATACCCCACATTTCCATCGGTTTACTGATAGGGAAAAAACATTGCTTTGAGTATTCAACATGCTGAATGAATTTTCTTATTTCCGCCTCATCTTCCGGTGATGCCTGGATAAGTTCCTCCTCTGTCCTTTTAAGGTCATTCCACAGAGTTACGCTTTTGCCCCTGTATGTTGAAGTATAAAATGAATCGATTTTTGCATATTCAGTTTCATCGCTCAGGGCACCAACGGTTTTCCACACATCATAAAGTTCGGTTCCTTTCTTTGTTCCAGTAAGCCAGTGGATGCAGTTGTCAATGTGAAAGCCCTTTCTGTTCCACCCAATGCACTCACCGCCGGGAATGGCATTTTTCTCATAAATGGCCGCATCAAATCCTGAGCGCAGAGCATAAATGCCGGCAGACAACCCCGCAATCCCTCCGCCAACAATCACTACCTTCTGCTTTCCTGTGTTTCCCATACAAATCCTCCGCATGCATTCAATTTGAATTGTTATTCATTGAATCTATATTCAATATAAATCATCTTTTTGGATTTGTCAAGCATTTGTTGAATTTATATTCAACGAAAAACGTCATTTCGGGCTTGACCAGGAATCCCAACTTTTTCCAAACAATCTCCCTCTATAAACTTCTGGCAAAATAAGCTATACTTTTTCCATTAACTTTAGGGGATTTTTATGATTAAAAACAGATTCGTTTCCTTTGTCGTGATAATCGCGGTTTATGTGCTTGCATTTTTTGGGGGTCTTTTCTGCTATAATTATCTTTCGTCACTCTGCAAATTTTCATACTTGATTTCACTTCTTCTTGCAGATGTTGCGGCCACGGTGATTGTCTTTATCTTCAGCTTGATTTTTCATAACGCATCTGTATATGATCCGTATTGGAGCGTGCAGCCCCCGGTGATTCTTGCCGTTGCATTGTTCAAATGCGGTGGAACACGATTAGGCTATTGCCTTTTTGCTGCGGTTCTCTTTTGGGCGCTCAGGCTCACGGCAAACTGGGCGTATAATTTCAAGAGTTTTGAGTATCAGGACTGGCGTTATGTCATGCTCAAGGAAAAGTCAAAAAAGCTATACCCCCTGATTAATTTCGTGGGCATTCATCTTTTTCCGACTATTGTGGTTTTCCTCTGCATCCTGCCGGCTGTCTCTGCCATACATGATCAGATTCCGTTTAATCCCCTCGCCCTGATTTTTATCGCATTGAGTTTTGCCTCAGCAATCTTTCAGGGAATCGCGGACATTCAGATGCACAAATTCAGGAAACTTGGTACCGGTGGATTCATACGCACAGGCCTATGGAAAAGATCACGGCATCCTAATTATGCCTGTGAAATCCTAATGTGGTGGGGAATCGGTCTTGCCTCAATCTTTGGAATGCCGGAAAGGTGGTGGCTTCTTGCCGGTGCCCTACTGAACACCCTGATGTTCCTTTTCATAAGCATCCCCATGGCGGAAAAACGCCAGTCCCAAAAACCCGGATTTGAAGAATATAAAAAAAAGACGCGGATGTTATAGTATTTGGTACATAAAAATGCAATCTTCATCATATTTTGGTTTCACATGGGCATGAACGAATCTCTCTTCTTCTTTTTCTAGACGTGTAAAACCTAGTTTTTCATAATATGAAATTAATTTGTCTTCCGGTAATGCATAAATATATAGAGCTTTGACTGCAACAAAATTTTGGATATGCTTCACAGTAGGTAAAATAAAACTCCTAAATATTATTTCTCCAATTTGTTTTAACTCTGGATGGCTTGCCCTATAAAGAGCATTTACAGCAAAATTTGACAGTTCAACTGCTGGAATCGTATCAAAATAACCTTCAAAATCAGGAGTTTCTACAGTAAATAGTCCTGTCCTTACCGAGAAATAACCAACAATCTCTTTCGTTTTTTTATCTTTTACAAGGTATGTTGAATTCAATTGATTTTCTTCATCAAATACTGCTGTTTGTTTTAAATATAATTCCAACCCATAACCACTTCGCTCTCTTATCGCAAAGTTATTTATTTGTTCACTATTTTTTTTATCATCAAATAAATGCTCATAAAAGAACAGCTTATGCTCGATTTCCAAAATCATTTACTGAAATCCTCATATTCCTTGCGTTCTTCAAGAGACATTTCTTCAAAACGTTTTTTAACATATTCTTCACATTCTTTATCAAGTTCGGTGAAATCAGGTCGAGGAGTATTTATTATTTTCAGCATAATTTTTTTTGCGAGTCCATCGGGCATCAAAGCCATATTCTGCTCAAAACTTCTGACTCTCATCTAATTACCTCCTTCTTATTTATCATAGCAATTATATCATATTCTTTTACACTAGTATAGATAAAAAAACGCAGCGAAACATCCAAATGGAAATTCCACTGCGCTTTGATTTTCAAAATTGAAAAACAAATGTTAAGGTAATCTTCGTGGTCTAAAATATAGATCTGCCGTTTTTCCATGACCATTGGAAATCGTTATTTTCTTATTAGCCAGATCTTCTACAATAGTCCAGTTCATATTTTCCTCTGCAATAATCTCTTCATCATCCCTTGGATTCATAGTAAAGGATGTAAAATCATCATTAAATAACACTCTACCATTAACCCTATTGTGGTTGTCATACCAACTAAAATATCCCTTTTTGTATCCCAAAACTTCACTGTCTCGTACCTCATAATCTAATGAATAAGATCCATTAGAAGTATTTCTCCAACCATCTTCAGTATCAAAATTTTGTTCATACCAATGCTTTTCTGGTAACCATGGGGTTTCGGCAGAAAAAGACATATTGTTTTGCCATTGTTCATTTGAAGCTAGTGTTTCACCATCAGGATTAAATCTTGGATTAAAATCCACAGTATATTCATATGTCTTTGTTTTGAAATCATAATTGGTATATACCATTATCTCTTTTTTATTCTTTTGGAAGTATTTATCGATAACCTCAGAATCTGTTGCTGACTGCGAAAGCCCATAGTTTTTTCGCCACTGTTCAATCATCTTTTTTACATAGTTCCGTACTGCCGCCTTTTTAACTTCTTCTGATTGTGATGCCACAGTATCGTATGTTACTCCTTCTGGGAAACAACCTTCATAATAAAAGTGGCTATAAGCTTGTTCTTCTGTGGCATCTTCAGCTAGGCAGTAATTCTCTATTGTTGGATTTGAAACTAAAGTTCTAAGATTATTACAGTATTCTGTGAGGTCCTGTAAATAGTAGTCTTGTAATTCCTCTTTTGTATACCATGTATCATATACGAAATACTTTGTCATGGTCACAGTAATAGTTTTAGCTACGGTGTCAGCCGTATAGGAATACATTTCTCCATCCTGTTCGGTTCCATAATGCTCATCTTCCCAATCGATTATTATTTTCATAATATTTCCATCAAAGATATAGGAATATCTCTTTGTTCGATTATATTGAGTATTATCGGTATAATAAGTATCTGTTTCTGTAAAGATAAACTCCGGAATATGTGTCAGAGTAAACGGTACTGTTGTTTCATAACTTTCCCCATCGTAGCTAAGGGTTGCTTTTAGAGAAAGGGGAATGTCCGCTATGTCTCTGATTACGCTCATGGTATTACCAGAAAGAGTAAGGTGACTGTCTGTTGAAACTGTATCCCAACTGACATCAACGTTTTTATCTTCCACTGTTACGGACGTCTGCAAGTTTACATTCTGCCATCCGTAAGTTGCTCCATCATAAGTAATGGAAAGTTTGGCAGCAGCGGCTTCAAGTATTTCCTGTTTTGAAAGTTCTGCATTCTCCTGATAAACTGTCATCGCAAAAGATTTTGTTGTTGTCTCACCGTTATACGAAAGGGTCGCCGTTAAATTTACTGTGTCTGATCCATCGCCATCTTGATGTATAACTATTGCATTGCAAGAATTGGTGTTTTGACTTATCGTGATAATGGAAGAATTGTCGGATGACCATGTAATTGTTACGTCTTCAAATCCACTTATAGAAATTGGCAGGCTGATTGTATCCTGTCCTTGTGTCACTACTGTTTGAATTGTCAGGTCTGATTTTGCATTTTCCAGAGTTTGGGTCTCTGCACTGGATTGTTGTCCGCCAGATTCACTTGTGGAACCTGATTCTGTTGGTACGTTACTTGGGCAGGCTACAAAAAGAAGTGTTGCCAGTAACACCCCCCCCACTGTACAAAATTATAGGCTTTTCGTTGCATAAAATCTCCTTGAACAGGGCTCTCCCATTCAATTATAGTCTACCATTGTTCCAAACAAAAAACAAGGATTCAACAAAAATTCACAGGCTATAACTCCCCCTTGTCAAAAATCGTCTGATTGATTATAGTTGATTATGGAAAACATATCTTTAATTCTTTCTGACTTAGACGGCACTCTCTTTCATGATGACAAATCAATTTCAGATTACACTAAGCAGGTGATTGCGGCGGCCCAGAAAAAAGGGATTCTTTTTGGCATTTCAACTTCCAGAGCATTAATCAACGCCTCTCGCTATTTGAACGGACTAACGCCAGATGTCATGATTACAAATGGAGGAGGTTTGGTTTATTGCAAGGAAGAAAAAATCTATTCCTGTGAGTTTACAAAAGAAGAGGCACGCACGCTCATAGACGCGGCCTTTAAGTTTGGTGGCAAGGATTTTATAATCAGCGTGGACAATGAGAACGGCCTTTACTGCAACTCAAAAGAAGATTTGGGAGACCGTTACTGGACACCCACGGATTTTTCTGATTTTAACGAGCCTGCCATGAAAATGTGTGTTGAAACTTTGGACAAGAAGCTTGTAGAAAAAATAGCATCCAGCATTGGAATAGACAAAATCGATTTCCTCCCCTTCTCCGACATTCCCTGGTACAAGATGAGCAAAAAGAATGCAACCAAAGAAAAGGCCATCGAAAAACTTTCACAACATCTGAATCTTCCAGTTGAAAATATCGCGGCTTTCGGAGATGACTTTAGCGACATAGGCATGCTTAAAATCTGCGGCAGGGGAATCGCCATGGAAAATGCAATTGATGAAGTAAAATCCATAGCGGATGGAATCTGTCCTTCCAACGAAGATGATGGTGTTGCAAGGTGGATGGAAAATCAATTTGAACTCTAACTTGAAAAATCCCCCTTTACCTTCCTCCCCCACCCTCTTGAATCATTTGCAATTCTCAATTATCCTTGAGGAAAGAAAACTGTTTTAATGCCACGAGCAATACATTCAGTTTTAAGGAAGGGAAAATGAAAGAATACATCAAGGGTGCAAACCCCTATATGCCGCTTTGGGAACATGTGCCGGACGGAGAACCGCGTGTTTTTGAATACAATGGAGAAAAGAGGGTTTACCTCTATGGCTCACACGATACGCTCAAGACAGAGTACTGCGGACCGGATCAGGTTGTATGGAGTGCTCCGGTTGATGATTTGACAAACTGGACATGCCACGGTGTATGCTACACTTCTACCGACGGTTCAATTCTTTATGCACCGGATGTAGTTCAAAAGGGAGACACTTTCTATATGTATGCCGCAGAAGCAAAGGGTTCAAGAATCATGCTGGCAACAAGCAAAAACCCTGCGGGACCTTTTACAAATCCAGTAAAAACTGAGCTTGCCTTTGACCCAGGTATTCTTGTTGATTATGACGGACGCGTCTATGCATTCTGGGGATTCTGCAAGCAGTATTGTGCCGAGTTGAATGATGACATGGCAACAATCAAAAAGGAAACCCTCCGCGAAAATGTAATCAAGCACAGCATCACACAGTGGTCTCCTGATGACGGAATGGATGATGAAAACGACGCATTCTTTGAGGCATCTTCTCCACGCAAGCTGTTCGGCAAATATGTGTTCATCTATTCAAAACGTTATTACACTCACAGGCCACAGTATGGCGTATACGAGGACTGCAACGGATTCCTTTCGTTCAAATACTGCGACACTCCTCTGGGCGACTACAAGATGGGTGGTGACATCAGCTTTAACGGCGGCGAAATTCTTCCGGGTCCTGACGGCAAAAATCAAATGTCTTACCGCTGGGGAAACAACCACGGAAGCCTCATGCAGGTGAACGGCCAATGGTATATTTTCTATCACAGGCAGATTGGAACTGATGAATTCTCTCGTCAGGCAATGATTGAACCGGTTGATGTTGCAATGGACAAAAACGGACGCATCTTTGTCGGAAAGATTACTTACAAGGACGGTGAACCAGTTGCAAGCGAACCGGTGGAAATGACAAGCCAGGGTGCACAGGTCAATGGTCTGGACGCACGCAAGATTATATCTGCAGGATATGCGGTCCACATCTATGGCGGTGCAAAGGGCGGTTACAATGGTGGAGCCGGTGGAGCTTACATCAAGCCAGTATACGAAAAGACAGACACAGCTTCTTCTCCAATCGTTGACATCACGAGCAAGCTCACAGTCGGTTTCAGATATCTTCAGTTTGGAAACAACACTCCAACAACTGTTACTGCAAACATTACCGCTATGGAAAATTTGACGGTTAATGTCCGTGTAGATGATTACAAGGGCAAAGTTATAGCCTCGTTCCCGCTTGAAAAAGGCGACAAATTTGGCAAGGCAGAACTTACCAGCAGCGTGATAGGAAAACATGCAATCTATTTTGAATTCCTTTCTGATTCAAAAAATATAATTGCAGAGTTTGATACGTTCACCTTTGACTAACAACTTATTCCCTTCGGTCCTGTAAGAAAAAACCGGATCGGAGGGATTATTCCCCTCTTTTTCAACATTAATCCCACATTTATCAAAAACAACGAAGATTTTGTTCCGTTCAAGCTACAAGTCATCCGGAGGCCGAAGTTATAGCGGTGGAGACAGAAAGTTCTAGTCCAAAGCCCGATTGTGTGCTAAAATGTATACAGGTAAATCTTATAATGTTACCAGAGTATAAGCTGAGTTGTTTATACTATGCCATGATGGGCAAATAAAGGAGGAACTGTTATGAAAATGTTTGCTAAAAGGATGATTGCGGTGTTGTTGTGCCTTTCTATGGGCATGGTTTTGTTTGCTGAACCGAAAAGCACTGGTGTTACCGACGGCGATGTCAAAAATTGGGCCAAAAACTTGAATTCCATTGCGGCCGAATTGAGCAAAATGGATGTCTGGGATGGAGAAACAATAAATGCAAGTGCAAAACAAAAGAACGATGTCGTAAAGGTTTTGCAGAAATACGGAATCAGCGGTTCAAACTGCATCGAAAAATTCAGCATGATATCAAAATCCGCATCTGTTGTCATTGCGGAAAGTGAAATAGATGAGCAATCTGCGGCCCTCCTCAAGAAAATGGGAATGGATCCATTTGCTGAGCTCAAGAAGGACATCAACTCCAAGGATTATGCAGTCGTAAAGTCAAACTCAAAGGCGGTGGTAAAAGCCTGGGAGAATCTGGACATAAGCTCATTCACTGCGGAAGTAGAGGAAGAAGCAGATGCCTCTCTGGATGAATATTATGCGGAATTGTCAAAGCAGTCTGGAAACATGCTTCAGATGATTGCCCAACCGTCAATTGATGAATACAACAGCAGTGGTGCAAAAATCAAGAATGCCTACGAACAGCTGTGCAAGGCCAAGGGAAATGACGGCAACATCTACAAGTCAAGCGGCAATGCAGGCAAGTATAAGAAGGCCTCACCAGATTCATCCCTTAACATAATGTTCAGGATTGGTGATGTACTTGATAACGAATATGACAATGAGAATGATGCTCCAGTCGGTATGGAAGGTACAATCAACCTCAAGAAAAAGACGGTTGAAGTAAATGCCCAGTGGAAGGAAGCAAGCTTTGACGAAACTGCTGCCAGAAACGGATATGTAAAGGTCGATGTCGTAAGCAAAAAGCAGAAATTCACAGTCAAATCCATTGAATATTATGGCTTTGGATTGGACGGCAAAAAGAAAGCCGACGAAGAAGGTGAGGAATACATCATCACAACCAAAGAAGGACCCGTATTCCACTTCTGGACGGAAACCAACAATGTTAAAGACGTCAACAAAAAAGAAGCCAAAATCAAAGGTGTGGACACCGGCGATTGGTATTGGTGGCTTAAACGCTGACAAAAAATATTATTAAAATGAGGTTATTATGAAATTAGGCAAATTTTCTCGTGTGGCGGTAGCCTTGCTGGCATCTGCCGTGTTCTATTCCTGTTCATCAACTGCAGTTGAATCAAGTGGAGCAAAAATAGACAAATCCATGATTGGAAATGGAGGTGAAGAAGGTATGACGGATTTTTATGTCGCGTCTGTTAGTCCAAACGAGGAAGTTCCTTCATCAGTAAGTTTTCCTTCAATACAAATACAGTTTTCCAAACCGGTGGTTGCTCTGGCAAAACTGGGCGAACCGATTACTTCAAGTGATGTGGTTACGATTACGCCCAAGCTGAACGGTGTCTTCCGCTGGTACGGCACAAGCCTCTTGAGCTTTGACACAAGTGATGCACTCATTCCGCAAAAAGAATATTACATCACTGTTAATCCAGAGTTGACCGCAGCAGATGGAACACAGATTTCAGGTCCTGTATGCTATACTTTCCACACGGAAGAAATGACTCTTTCTTCCATAGAACCGGGATATACTGTTAGGAAAGAGAAAAAGATTAGTGTTAATTCCAACGACATTCCACCTGAATATGCACGGGATATGGCAGTCAACTTTAAGAACAAAGTGAATCCACAGGTTGTTGCCGGATTCATTACCGTAGCAGATACCGACGGAAATGAATACGGATTCAAGGCTTCTTCGATTAATGAAAAAAGCATCCTCCTGAAGTTTGAAAAAGATTTCCCGAGAGACAAGAAAATCACGCTTACATTAAAGGAAGGCGCTGTTCCGGACAAGGACTGCTGGCCTACATCTTCCGAACAAAGCAGAAGTTTCCATACCCTGGTTCCATTCAAGTTCAACGATATTTACGGTACTTCCAACATTTCAATTTCATTTAACCATCAGATAAAACCGGGGACAGAAAAGCAGATTTTTGATGCAATCAGCTTTAGCCCAAAGATGGATGTAGATCCTTCTCAGATGACATTGAGGGGTAATACGATTTACATCAGTGAGCTCCCTGTTACTTATAACGACAGCTACACGGTTACAGTCAAAGAGGGTGCCGTCTCCGATGTATATGACCAGGTTTACGACAAAAAGATTTCGAAAAAAATCACGGTTCCGGATGCAGACGCTTTTGTGCGTTACAGGTCATCAGGCAACTTCCAGATTTTGGAGGGTCAGTTTGAGCCTAAGACCGTTTTTGAATTCCAGAACATAAACAAAAAATCAACCTACACGATAACTCCACTCAGCGGAGTAACAGACTCATACAAATTACCAAAGGCAAAAACATTCACATTCCAGACAGACAAGGACACCAAAAACCGCCGTGTAATCCAGACAGTTGAGCTAAAGGACTTCTTGGAAAAGACGGATGGCGGATATAGGGGTGCGGTTAAATTTGAAAGCGAAGCATCTTATACAACATCATACAGGAAAGATCCATACACATATAAAAATACCTCTTACATACTCGTAACTGATCTTGCCCTTACAGTTCACAGTGCATGGAATGAAACCGTTGTTTTGGTCACAAAGCTTTCTACAGGTGAACCAGTACCGAATGCCAAAGTTGATATAAGGTTGCTTGATTCAAATAATAAAGATTATCAAATCAACATGCTGGCAAAGAAGGGAAAAACACTTGTCACGGCTACTACCGACCAAAACGGAATGGCAGTACTTCGCTTTGATGATAGTGTTACAACATATAACTATAATTCCCGATACATCGATGCAACTACCGAAGACGACAGGGTTTTAATCGGGTTAAATACCTATCGGGATGGTGTTCCATATACAGCCGCTTCAATAGAAGACGGTGAGATACATGCTTCAGGTACAAACAAGAAAATTAATGAAACTGATGTAAAAAAACCGAGGATGGTATCCCACATTTTCAGTGACAGGGGATTGTACAGGCCGGGAGAAGAAGCAAGCTTTAAAATCATAGACCGCTCTCTTTCACTTGGAAAATATTCAACTTATACCGGACCTTATGAGATTCAGATAAAGGATCAAAACTACTGGCGCAACGATTCCAAAGCTTACGTAAGCATCACTGGCAAAATGAGTGACCAGGGAACTTCTTCTGTACAATGGAAACTACCGGAAGACCTAAAGCCCGGTACATACTATTTGATTTACAAACGTACGGACGGATCAGGTCTTAATACACAAAGCTCCATCAACGTTCAGTTCTTTGAAAGACTCAGGTTCCAGGCTTCTGCAGAGATTACTCCTGTTGTCTATTACAGCGGTGATTCAATCAGTGCAAAAGTCAGCGCATCATATTTGGGTGGAGGTTCTCTTGCCGGAGGTAGCGTAAGGTCTGACTGGTATCGTGACTATACTTCATTTACTCCAGCCGGAGAAAAATATCAGGGTTACACCTTTGGACCGAATAACTGGGGCCGTAAGTATTATTACGTTTACGATGAAGACACCATTGATGATGGATACGACAACTTCCACGAAAGCGACACACAAAACCTGTCTCCAGAGGGAACTGCGGTTCTTTCGGTTGCAACAGGAGGTGAACCCAAAAAGGGAACGCCTTATTCATACCGTTTGCAGGCTCAGGTAACCGATGCAGGAAACCAGATGATAGCTGCACGGGCATCAACAATAGTACACCCCGCAAGCTTCTACATCGGACTCAGCGGCATTCAGAACATCAAGGGATTTGCGAAAAAAGGCGAAAAGCTTACGTTCAATTATCTTCTTGCCACACCTGAGGGAGAAACACCAGAAGACAAGCTGCTTTCAAAAGACCAGAAGATTTCCTGGGAACTGACCAGAGACACCTGGGTAGAGGAAACAAAAATTGATGAATACGGATACGAGTACAGCGACTGGGTTCAAAAGACAATCACAGAGGCAAGCGGAACTGTTTCTGCAAAATCAACAAGCCTGACTGTTACCCCAAAAGAGGGCGGTACATATTACTTGAATATGAAAACAACCGACTCAAAGGGCAGGGATGTCATTACCGAAAGAAGCTTCTATGTAACAGGTTCTACTTCATACAGAAGGAATCAGGATGCAGTTCAAATTACCATGATGAGCGACAAGGACGAATACGAGGTTGGAGAAACCGCTCACATTCAGTTGGAAAGCCCGCTTGAAAAAGGCCGCTATCTTGTTACTGTTGAACGTGAAGGAATCATTAACGAGAAAGTTGTCAACGTGGAAAAGGCCGGTACCACAATCGACGTTCCGATAGAAGACTGGTATGTTCCTGTCGTATGGGTATCTGTTTCTTCTTATACAACACGCGATGCACCACCTCCAGCAGACTATGACACAAGGGATGAGCACAAGCCAAAGAACATCTATTCCCAGACTTCGCTGACGATAAGCAAAAAGAGCCGTCAGTTTGACATTGATGTTACAATGGACAAAAAATCATATCTTCCGGGAAGCAACGCCACCATTGACCTTAAGGCAAGCAAAAACGGAAAGCCAGTTGCAAATGCTGAACTCACACTTATGGTTGTTGACCGTGGTGTTCTTGATTTGATTGGCTACAGGGCAGGCAACCCGATGTACAATTTCTGGAGTACATATCTGTTTGATTCCCGTTCATCTACCTTGAACAGCTTTGTTAATCTTGTAGACCCGGTAACTTACGGAACTTATACAATAAGCGCCCAGGAAATGGAGATTAAGCTTAAACAATATGAAAGAGAGATGGTGATGAAAAATGCTGCTGTGGAATCTTCAAGAGCTTCTGCACCAATGGCATTGGCAGGTATGGGTTATGCTGACGATATGGTCATGATGGAAGAAGCTGAGGAAATGAAAATGGAAGATTCAGCGGATGGTGGAGCGGAAGAAAACATTCAGATACGAAACGATTTCCGTGCAACCGCAGTATTCCTTCCTGAGCTAAAGACTGATGCAAACGGAAAGGTGTCTGCCACATTCAAGCTGCCTGATTCTCTTACAGAATATATTGTAACCGTTGTCGGTGTAAAGGAAAACGACTATGGCTATGTGGAAGATACCCTGACCGTTGCAAATCCAATTTCCGTCCGTGATGTTGAAACTAGAATCCTGCGCCCTGGTGACAATGGAGAAGCTGGTGTGGTAATCACAAACATCGGTGACACAGATGAAAACGTAACTGTTGAATTCAGTGTCTTGAGCGGACTTGAAAAGACAAGCTACAAACCGGAGCCTGGTGACATTGCCCGCATACCTGGAAAAGCCACCGTGTCTGGAGAAAGCAAAAAATCAGTAACGGTAAAATCCGGAGACACCACGACAATAATGTTCCGTCTGGATGCACAAAGCCAGGGATGGATTACGCTTGCGTTCAAGGTAAAGTCATCGTCGGTAAACGAACTGATCTATAAGCCGCTTGAGATTGAAAAGCCCTACATTTACGAAACCGTAACGACTGTGGGACAAATCGATGCGGATGAAAACGGTGCTCAGGAAAAGATAATATTCCCGGCAGGTAATGACGACGGTCGTGGTTCATTCTACATTCAGCTTGATGCAACAAGACTGGGTGCACTGCGGTCTGCGGTTGACTATGTGTTCCGATATCCTTATGGCTGTCTTGAACAGAGGTCTTCTGCAACATTGCCGCTGATTGCATTTGGTGACTACATTTCAGTCTTCGGATTGAACAGTGAAGTTTCAGATCCACGTGCTGTTGTGGAAAAGGAAATCGCTTCATGGGCGGATGTCCAAAAGAGCGACGGTGGTTTCCCATACTGGCCTGACGGAAAAGAAAGCAGCTTTGCGGTTAGCCTCCGTATTGCAGAAATACTGGCACTGGCAAAGGAACATGATATAAGCCTGCCAAAGAACCTGAACCAAAAGAAACTTGTGTCCTATATTCAAAAGGAATTGAAGGAACTGGATGCAAAGGGATGGTGGTATCCAAAGGCATACTGCTATTATGTTCTTGCCCGCATGGGAGAAAAGGTTTCATCTGCAAAGATTAAGGAGATTCTTGATCAGGATACAGGTGTTTCAGAATATGCCCTTGCAGGTCTTGCCGCAGTTGAATTGGGGGACAGGGAAAATGCAGCGCTTGCCGTAAAGAAAATCAAAAACCTGATGTCACTTACCACACGGGGCGCATCATTCCAGAATTCAGTTCCATTTGCGGGATGGTATTTCTACAATTCAAATCCTGAACGCTATGCCCTTGCACTCCACCTCTTTACCAAAATGGATGCTGACGACATGTACAACGGTCATCTGGTATGGCAGCTTTTGGAGCTTGAAAAAGGAAATGGCAGATGGCATTCAACCGCAACAACAAGCCGCGTACTCATTGCCCTGGATGCATACATTCGCGAAAACAAACTGCAGGATACGAACCTTAGCGCCGAGGTCCTCCTGAACGGAAAGAAGATTCTGTCCGGTACATTCAAGGGGGCTGGAGCAAAACCAGTTGAAGAGACATACCGCTTTGGAGAAATGGCCGCCAACACAAAGGCAAAGGACGACAAGTTCAACGCAGAGTGGCCGAAACTCGAAGTACCTCTTGAACAGGAAATCCCGCTTGAAGTAAAGAAGGATGGTACAGGAAAGCTTTACTATACGGCAAGCATGACCTATGCTCTTCCAGCCGACGAACAAAAGGCACGCGACGAAGGACTCTGTGTGTATGTTGAGATAACCGACGCACGCACAGGAGAAAAAGTCGACGGAAACAAACTCAAGAGCGGAACAATCTACCGTGAAAAGGTGTTCATAACTTCAACAAAGGAAAGGACATACGTTGCGGTAAGGGCACCCATTCCAGCCGGTTGTGAAATCCTGAATCCCGCATTCCAGACAACAGGCACTGTGGAAAATCCAAACAAAAACCAGTCTTCCGGAAAACGAATCTGGTGGATTCCACAGTGGAGGATGAGCCATCAGGACATCTACGATGCGGAAGTCAGGTGCTTCTGGGATTACATTCCGATTGGAAGCCAGAACTTTGAGTTCACATTCAGGGCACAGAGGGATGGAGCCTACGAAACCCCGGCAGCCCTGGCAGAGTGCATGTACGAGCCGGAAATCTTCGGCCGCAGCAACGGTAAGCGCTGGATTGTTGAGAAATAATACGACTGTCATTCCGGGCTTGACCCGGAATCTTGATGTGAAATATTAAGATGCTGAATCAAGTTCAGCATGACAGGGGTAAGTTCTGCATGACAAAGTTCAGTGTTCAGCATGACTTCAACCCTGTTACACAAATAAAAAAAAGGCATCGGCTGTTAAACCGGTGCCTTTCTTGTTTTTCAAATCAGTGCTTATGTTTTAGAAGCCCATCTTTACTCCGAGGGTTGCCTGTGCTCCACCTAGAGAGAATGACTTGCGGAAATCGCTGTTGCTTGTTCCCACGGAGAAGTCAAGTTCAAGGATGCGGGCGTTCAGGGACAAGCCTGCGTTGTGGGTAAAAGTCTGGTTTTCGTATGCCGTTCTAAGGTTAAAGCCAAACACATACAGGAACGTCATATCTGCGGAAATGCTGTATTCGGGGAAGAGGTTGTGTATTCCAAAATCTTTTCCGAATGGGTTGCGTGCGGCGACACCAAGCTTTGGATGTACCACAAACCAGTTTCCTACAGGACGCCATGCCGCTTCTACACCCAGACGCAAAGGCCGGTTTACATTGAAGCCTTCTTCATCGAACATTACGCCAGACCAATCAGGCTCGTTAATGGTATAGGGTTCTTCTGGTCTTGTATCAGGATCGGAAGTAGTCCAGCCCAAGAAATCATCCATCACAAAACCGAATGTAGCGGTTCCATAAGTGTGATAGTGAAGTTTTCCAGGATAAATCGGTATGTTTGCATATCCTCCAATATCAAGGAAATCGAACAGCGGGTATTCAACTCTGGCCGAAAGATCGAAACCGCCGTTTTTTAATTCTTCGGGCAGCTTTGTAAGATCAATCTCACCCTTTTCCTCAGCAAGGAGGGGGCTGATGTCAAATGCCGTGTACAAATCAAAATTCGCGTTTGCATCCAGAGTTATGGTTCCATCTGCATTGGTTGTGTAGGTTGCTTCAATGCGCGGACTTGGCATATAGGCTATTGGAACAAAGTATGTTGGTTCAACCATGATTCCAATCTTTCCTATCTTAAACCGGACCGGAGTTGAAGTGGAAATGAAGGATTCAAAACTCAGCGATGTTCCGATTGTTTCGGATTCGTTCAATTCGTTGCCTTCCGCCAAAAGCCTGAACAAAGCATTGTCGATTGAAAGGTTTGTGTGAAACTCAAGGTTTTCCTTTATGCCGGCTCCAAATCCACCAACGTTTATGTCAAAATGATAACCCTGATTGAAACCGAGATTCAGCTTGAAGTCACTGCCACCCATTCCCTCGTACAGTTTGTTTAAGTCAATGACCAGATCCTTGACCAAGACATCTTTAAGTCCAAAGGCATTCTGACCTGCTGCAACTCCGAAATCAAGGCCCATCTCAACAAAGCGCTTTGAAGGATATATTTCGGCAAAAAGCGACGCTAGAGAAATACAGCAAATTGCTAAGGTACAAAGTAATCTTTTCATTCGTGACCTCCCCATACTGAAATCGGGTGATCGCCGTCCATCTGCACATATACCAGGATATTTGCAGACAACGCATTCTCATCTTCAAATCCCGAGCGGGATACAGTAAGTTTTGCAGGATTGGTAAGGTAACCGGTAGATTCTGTTTCACCTGCATCCGTATCCAGTGCACGTCCCAGATTGACCGTTATATTCGGATGGAATGTTTTTGTCATTACATCCTTGACCTCATCTTTAGAGAACTCAATATCTGTACGACCTGGATTAAGCACCAGGTTCTTATTGATTCCCGTATAACCTTCTAATTTAGGAAGATCAGCTATATTAATGTTTATATCCATTCTGTGATCTTCATCATTCATGAACAGTTTATTCACCAGTTGATAGTTGATGCCCACACTCTTAATATAATCCATGTATTCATCATAATCAGTCTCAGATGAAATTTCGCTGCGTTTCAGAAGATCGCTGTATTTTCCCTCCCCATCCGGCTCGTTATAGTGTTCGTCTGCAATCTCCATGATATTCAGAGATATTGGTGCTTTGAGTCCAAAGTCAAACGAAAGGATTGTAACCAAATCAACGCTCATATCCATTTCACTCTCGGAGCTTGAAAGTGAAGACTGATAGATGGTTTTATTCTCTGGGTTTTTAATGCCGATGTCATAATTCAGCTTAAATTCACTTGCATTAGCCAAAGTCAAAATGTCTTTCAGGTTGGCCTTAATGGTGGCGTCGTTATAGTAATGTGCAATGTTGTTTGAGTCTGATGCATTTGCAACAAGCAGTTCGCTCTTGTCACTTGGGAAAGGAAGATTATCATCAAAAAAGTTGATGTCTTTATCCGTACTAGGTGCTGAAGCCTGTGACGTACTGTTTTCCATCATCAAATCCAGATATTTGGTTGTACCGTCTTTGTAAGATATGTACATCTTCCCTTCAAGACCATCTAGAAGATCCTTTAGCGCGCCTCCCTTGGCATACATGTAGAATGGAAAATCCTGTATCTCGATTTTCTGAATTTCATTTTCCATGTTGGGGAAATTCTTTATCAGCTCGGAAATATTTAATGGAAGGTCTATAGGATCTCCAAATCTGCCAAGACTAGTTAAATTCAGATTAACAGAATCCCAGTCACAGATAATTTCTGATAATTCAAATCCAATAGAATATTCCTCGCCCAACTCGATATTTTTTAGGGTGAAATTTGTCAGATTTTGAATATCCGCACTCAAGTCGAGGTAATCCTTGTCATCCGGGAATTCAATGGTACATGGTTTCTGAGTCCATTCTACGGTTGCTTCGTTTGAGTTTGATGGTATTGTTACCGTCTTGTCAAATCCAGTACTGCCGTTTTTGAGGATTTTCAAGTCAATGCTGATGTCATTTCCTGCCGGCAGGGTGTTGGTTACCGCGCATTTAAGGCCAAATCCCTTTCTTGGAGTTGTTGTTGTTGTTCCATCTGGATTTGTCTTGTATTCGGTAAAGCTTATGGAATTGACGTACTGTTTGATGTCATCAAGAGGAACAGCATCACTTCCGCTTGTTGGCAGGGAGAATCCTGTAATTCCAAGTCCTGAAAGATCAACTTTTGCTTCTTTAATCTTTTTCAGGTTATATCCAAAAGAAAAGATTATCTTTTGATTAGAATTTCCATCCTCACCAAAATAAATTACCGCATTGTTTAATGAAAGAGATGGTTTTACAGAAACAGAAACCGTCCCACCTGTGTCAGTCTTAATCTTTGCAGAAGCTTTGTAAGTATCGTTAATCAGATAACTACCGCTTGTGTTTGAAGATGTACAGATAATGGAAGAACTCTCAAGAGCCCCGCTTGTACCTGTTAATTTCAAGTCTCCGTCTTTGAAGAAAATACGAGCTCCAGACCAACCAGACAGATTGTTTGATTGAGCCGTTATGGTTGCATTTTCAAATTCAACCTCTTTTATATACGGAATGTTGCTGGTTAGGGGAAGTTCAAGGGTCTGCTCCGAAAGCTCCAAACCATTGGTAGAATTAAGCCCCGTCACCTTTTTAATCTTGAGGTTTTGGTAAGATGCTGACGGCTGATATTCATGATACTTGGAACTGTTTCCTTCAGTACCCTGTGCCTTAAATACAAACTTAAAGTCCTTTGGAAGTCCTTGAGCTACATCTAACAGAATGGTTAAAGTCGGATTTGTTATAATATCCTGCCATTCTCCATTATTGGCTTTGGTAATGCATTCTGTATCTGGATTTCCTGTTTCCATATTGAAGGTACTCGGTACAAGATAGGCCTTCATTTTAAGCTCATATCCACTTGTTACAGAATTGCTGTCTGTCCTATTCATTGTAATTTGAACAGAACCGGAACTGTAGTAAATGCGGCCAAAGGTTAGATCAGCAGTACCATTTGTTACATTTACCTGTGGCAGATCTTTAGGTTCAAAAGTCCATGGTCCTTCAGCAAGAGGTGCGCTTGATGGATATTCAAATGGGGCATGATTAAAAAGCTGACTTGTTACATCATCAACATCTATCTCAAAGGATTCGGAATCAGACATTGGTTGTCCAGCAGTAAAGGGTTGGGGGGCACTTCCTATTCCGTTAAGATTGCCGAGTTTTTCCTTGAGATTCAAGCCTTCAAGAAATTCATTTGGATTAAACGGCAGGTCATTCAACTGTTTTGAAAAATGAATCAGATAACGCAGTACATCATCATTCCCATCTTTTGCGTAAGTATAAATTGAAGCATTTTCGCCCAGTGCATCCTGAACTGTTTGTCTGATCGTTTCTGGATCTAGCTTATATCTTGCAGTTCCCAGTGGAGCTTGAAATCGTGCATTTGTTTTTACAGAAACACTCTCTGGAATTTCCAGGTGTCCGCAGGATGATGTGGAAAGGACCAACAATAAGGCAGCACCGATGCTGATAAACGAAAAATTTCTTTTCATAACGGCCTCCTATAATAAAGACATTCTCCCACCTATATTATAACACATTTTTTAATAAATACAAAAAAAATCTCCATTATTTCTATTAAATTCGGCATTTTTGCCCATTTTAATAAAACAATGGAGATTATAAAGGTTACGTATTGCCATATAAGCATTTATAGATTGCCGGATCGAGTCCGGCAATGACACTGATCGAGTCCAGCAATGACACTGGGCATGTCCGGCAATGACACCTCATACTTTTGGGACTGCCCAATGACATATTCCAAATTATCGGCGGTTCTTCAGAAGCTCGGCAAAAGGATTGTACCTCATTCCGTCGTCACTTCCAAAATTCTGCCTTTCACGCCTCTGTCCGTTGTTCCTGTCGGGACGGTTGCGGTCGCCGGATGGGCCTGAGCCTTTTTTGACCACAACGACACGCTTTTTTCCACTTGAAGGAGCAGAACCGCTTCCTGTTGGGGATGCAAGCCTGTTTGCGGCGTCACTCTTTAACGAAAGGCTGATTCTGCGGCGGTCTGTGTCCAATCCGATGATGGTAAATTCCTTGATGTCGCCTACTTTTACAACTTCCATGGGGTCGGAAACAAAGTCATCGCTCAGTTCGCTTACGTGGATAAGGCCGGTTTCGTGCAAGCCGATGTCCACAAAGGCACCAAAGTCAACAACATTGCGGATTTTTCCGGTAACTTTCATGCCGATTTTAAGGTCCTCAAAATTCATGACTCCCTTCTGCATGATTGGAGCCGGATATCCGTCGCGCGGGTCACGGTTGGGCTTTGCAAGTTCTTCTATTATATCGTTGATTGTTGTCTCACCGATACCGTATTTTTCTTCAAGAGTCTTCTTGAGTGCAGCGGTAATCTTTTCGCTTTTTTGTACCAGAGGCAAAACTTCGCCTGCTACCTGATAGTTTTCCGGGTGAACCCATGTATTGTCCAGCGGATTGGAGCTTTCGGGAATCTTGAGGAAGCCCGCACACTGTTCAAATGCCTTTGGTCCAAGTCCTGAAACTTTCTTGAGGTCTTCGCGGCTGGTGATTTTTCCGTTTGCATCGCGGTATGCCACGATTTTCTTTGCCAGAGAGCTGTTGATTCCAGAGACATACTTGAGCAGGGAGGCGCTTGCCGTATTCAGGTTAACGCCAACCTGGTTTACTACGGAGCCAACAACTTCATCCAGGGTATCGGAAAGCTTTTTCTGGTTTACGTCGTGCTGGTAGAGTCCTACACCGATAGCCTTGGGGTCGATCTTTACAAGTTCTGCCAGAGGGTCCTGAAGACGACGGCCCATGCTGATAGCCCCTCGAATCGTCAGGTCAAGATCTGGGAATTCTTCACGTGCGATGTCGCTTGCGGAATAAACCGAGGCACCAGATTCATCTACAACTGTATAGCTAACGTCGGGATAGTTTTCGCTTATGACCTTGCTTACGATGGCCTGAACTTCCTGACTTCCAGTACCGTTACCCACAGCCACAATCTGAATGTTGTATTTCTTGATTGCTTCTTTTACTGCATTGTATGAGGCATCCGGGGCCGTTACCTGCTTGATGAGGAAATATCCCAGGTACTTTCCAGTTTCGTCCAGGGCGGCGCATTTTGTTCCTGTGCGGATACCAGGGTCAACTCCAAGAACACGGCTTCCCTTGATCGGCTGGGTCATAAGGAGGTTGCGCAGGTTTTCGCTGAATACTCCGATTCCATGCTCATCCGCCTCGTCAAATTCATCACTGCGGATTTCACGCAAAACGGCAGGGCTCAAAAGGCGGACCACACCGTCTTCGATTGCATCCTTGTGATATTTGTTGTTTATCTTCTGTTTTTTGCACAGTTCTTCAACTGCGGCATCGACATTTACGTCCAGGGTAACTTCCAGGGCACCTTCACGTTCTGCACGGTTGATTGCAAGAATGCGGTGCGGCTTTATCTGATTGAGCGGCTCTGAATAATCCCAGTACATTTTGTATGTGGAAGTCTTTTCCGCCGTCTCTGCATCCTGACCGTCGGGCACGATTCCCTTGGTGATGATGTTTCCCGTCGCCATGTAAAGGTCATGTATGTCCGTGCGGTTTTCCGTATTCTGTGACACACGTTCTGCAATTATGTCCTGGGCACCCTTGAGGGCATCTTCGGCAGTTTCCACGTTAAGGGCGGGGTCTTCGTTGTCCGTCTTTATGAATTCGGCGGCCTTGGCTTCAATTGCCTTGTCGTCAAATTCCAGCATGGCATCGGCAAGAGGTTCAAGTCCCTTTTCAATTGCCACCATACCGCGGGTCTTCTTCTTTTTCTTGAACGGAGCCCACAGATCTTCAAGTTCGGTCATGGTCTTGGCGTTCATCACGGCATTGTACAGGCTTTCGGTAAGCTTATCCTGACCAAAAATACCGCGGACGATTTCCAGACGACGGTCTTCAAGGTTTTTATATGAGGTGAAGAGGTGGTCACAATCGCGGACCTGTACTTCATCCAAAGAACCGTGCTTTTCCTTGCGGTAACGGGCTATAAACGGAATGGTACAGCCTTCCTGCACCAAACTGATGACTGCGCTGACCTGAGATACCGTAATGCTAAGCTCGCCAGCGATTTTCTTCATGATTTCGACTTCATTAACTGTCAATCCGTCGATTTGTTCTTTTGTAAATTCCATAGGACTGGTATTTTAACGGTTTTTGCATTTTCGGTAAAGAGGGGGAATTGAGCATTTCTTTTGCCCTAATAAATGGAGAAAATAGAGGTTCTTGCTTGTTTTTTGCCGATAATGTACTATACTATAGCTTAGGAGCCGGCATTTCCTTCGGCCTAAGGTTAAATCAGAGCAGTAGCTTGTAGATTATTGATTACTTACGTATAGGGATTGCTTATGAACTTTAGAAGAACCCATTCACTTTTCATTTCTGTTTTTTCTCTTTTTGTGGCGCTAGTTTTGACATCCTGTGAATTCTGGCAGCAGCCTATACGCGGGTATTTTGAAGAATGGACCGAAGAGTGTTCCATTGCAAAGTATGAGCTGGTCGGAATTGAATCCTATACCGACAAAGACGGAAACCTATGCATAGCCAGCGACCATGATGCCCCAGTAAAGCTTTATCTGATAAATCCTTATCATTATAATTTTAATGGAGAATATACATTACACATAACCAAGTCTCAATCATTTACTCCCAACATAACTCCTGATCCAAACGACACGACCGTACTTCATTTTACTTATTTACAATCTGATCTTGAAAGTAAAGAAGGAGGAGAGGAAATAGGTGGAACATTAACTATGCACCACCCTGTCAATCCTACTTTAAAAGAGTTTACATTCAGCTTAAAGTGCAACTCCAGGCCGCCGGAAGTAGTAAATCCAGCGATAATGTTACAGGAATATCCAGCTGCTTCAAATAATAAGTATTATGTACTTGCGTTTGAACTGCCTACTACTGACAGTACCGGTGGAATCCACAAGGACATTGAATCCATTACTATAGATGGAACGACTTATCCGATAACAATAGATGCTTCTGGAAACATGACTTTTGAAGATGATAAGTTTAATGGCAGCACCCCAAATCCTTCCCTTGAGCTTTTAAACAAGAGATTTACACATTCTCCAAATGCCATGTACTTTTATTCAGGTATTCTCGCTCCCACTTCCGACGATGAAAAGAGGGCCAAAACTTTTACCATTGGCTATACCGACAAGGCGGGGCTTAAAACTACAAAGACGGTTGAGGCAAAACTTCCTGCCATCGCTGCTCCCACTGTAGAGGATAATGACGGCAACTGTCTGACAGATGACGGAACGGTCAACACGCTTCACATAAATTACGATCCTGACAATGTTGCATATACCACAATAACGCTGACCCTCCCTGATGTGGATGACATTGGTGAGACTTATGAGGGTGGTGCAATCAATTGCAAACTGTATGGCACCAATGGAAATGAAATAACAATAGCAACTGGTGAAAGTGATGATCCAACTGCCAGTTCAAGTACAGGTTCAGATGGCACAGTTACATTAAAAATACATAAAGAGGGCGACTATACGCTACAAACATTTACAAAAGCCTCTGGTCACAGCAATTCCGCTACCAAGACATACAAACTAAAGCTTGCATACGCAGATTTGGATATACCGGTGGTAACGAAAAATACCGATCCGCTTTCGACTTCGATAAACAACTACATCGAACTTGACCCTGATAAAAATTATTCTACGGTAACGATTAGTGCCCCAAGTACGGCTTCGTTTGGCCTTTCCGTTTCCGGTGTAAGTATTGAATACAAGCTTTACCAAGGCATGACTGAAACAGATACTCCAGCTTATTCAAGCACAGGGCCAATCAATCTGACAAACATGACCCTAGGCCAATGGACTCTTGTTGTAACGGCAACAAAAACCGGCTATCATTCATCTACAGCCACATACCACATAAGGCCATACGCCAGCGACCTTTATGTAAAGAGTTCCAGTGCATCTGGAAATCAAGGTAGCGACACAGAGGGTGACGGATCACTGACAAAACCTTATGCAACGATAGAACGCTGTATACAGGAAATCCAAGTTATCAATAAATCCACTGCGAACTATACAATTCACATAATCGAAACTCTAACTGGAGCACAAACCATCGATGGTGGATATTTGAATGACAAAGCAGCCAAACTTACAATAAAGGGCGAGAGTACAGGAATTCTGTATGGAAATTCAAGTGCAGTTCCTCTTTCCATTACGACAACCGTTCCCGTATTCATAACAGACCTCAAGATCACAGGTGGAAACGGAGATTATGGTGGCGGTCTGTATTGTAAGGCTGATGTAACATTGCAGAATGGTGTTGAGATTAGCGAAAACAATGCAACATACTCCGGTGGCGGAATCTATCTCAAGACCGGCTCATTGACTATAGAAAATGGAGTTACCATAAGCGGAAACTCTGCAACATACGGTGGTGGAATCTATATCAATTCCAACAATGGTTGTAACGTCACGATAAATGGCGGAGAGATAAAGGGCAACAATGCAACAGACGGTGGTGCAATCTACAATTTGGCCAGCCTCACGATAAAAGGCGGCACAATAAGCAGCAACAGCGCAGTAACATCTGGTGGCGGAATATACAATGCGGAAACCTTGACCATGACCAGCGGAACAATCGGCGGAAGCGGGGAGTCAGACCTTAATACCGTTACAGGAACATCTGGAAAGGGCGGTGCCGTCTACCAGAACGGAACGTTCAACATATCGGGTGATGCAAACCTTTATTTTTCGGGCAACACCGAGAAGACGAATGACGTTTATCTTGAGACATATACGGAAAGCGGAACAACGATACTTAGGAAAGTAAACGTTGCTTCATCCTTAAGCAATAGTACGGTAGCAACACTTACACCGGGCAGGTGGAAGCGCGGAGACAAAGTAATCTCTGGTGCTGCGGATGCCAACATAACGGGCAGCTATACTAAGTTTAAGGTGAGCGACGCGGAATGGACCGTAGGAAAATATGTAAGCGGAACGGCTACGGCAGACATGGCTGCAAGAATTGGTGCGGATCTCTGGGTTGCAGGGACAAGTCTTTCTTCTGATGTAGGAAGCAGTGTAACAGGCGGCAAGTCTCCGTCTAACTCAAACCGTGGAACAAAAAAACAGCCTTATGCAGATATTGCCACCGCAGTCAACGAGTGCTGGGATACGACACAGAACGTAGAATTTATAATCAATGTTGACGGAACAGTAACGGGAGCGCAGACAATTGGGAACGGCAGCACAATTAACGCAAAATCGCTTACAATAACAGGCTACAAAACCTCAGGAGACAGCCGTGCAACGTTGAATGCTGGTGCGACAAGTACTGCCAAAAAGACAGCACTTACAATTAACACAGGAGCAAAGACATTCCCGATTACTATAACGAATCTTATTATTAAAAAGGGCATCAATACAAACGGTGGTGGAATTTATTTAACAAAAGGTACTCTAAAGCTTGGAAACGGCGTAAAGGTTGAACAGAATGAGGCAACAAGTAGCGGCGGCGGAGTATATGTTGACTCTAACGGTATTCTTTTAATGTACGGAAGTGCCATGGTCGGCGAGGGAACAGAATCTTACCCAAGCACTTCAAACCCGCAGGGAAACAAGGCTGCTTTTGGAGGAGCTGGCATCTACAATAATCAGGGAATTGTCGCACTGGGATACACGGCCTATACTAGCGAAAGCTCAAATACAAAGGCAACGGGAGATGACGCCTTTACAGGTGGAGTGTGCAGGAATCTTTCCACTACAACAGAAAGCGGCAATACAAACTCAGGCGGGGCTGGAATTTACAATTATAAAGGAACGGTAAGTGTTAACGGCGGACGAATTTCCTTTAACGACTGTGCTTCAAAAGGCGGGGCCATAAGAAACGGTAATGGTGGTACAGAAAAGGTTTATATTCATGCCGGAACAATCAAATACAATAAGGCGGCAAAAGGCGGTGCAATATATGTCCAGAGCGGTTCAACAGTTGAACTCAAAGGCGGTCTTTTAACTTCTAACAGCGCTACAACAAACGGTGGTGCCGTCTACCAGGACGGAACATTTAAGGTAAGTGGAAACGCTTATATTACACCGGGCAGTGCACAACTTGATAACGACGTTTATCTTGCTTCAACAAGTAAGTATATTGAAGTTACAGATACCCTTACTCCAAAATCAGACGGTACGTCAAGCGGAACGGCAGTTTCTTATACAGCGGCAATTACTCCGTCTGAATGGACCCGAGGAACCCAAGTCTTAACAGGCACTTATGCAAGTGACAATTATGGCAAGTTTAAGGGAAGTGAAAGTGACTGGCTTACCATAAAAGATACAAACGATTCAAACAAGGTAAAGCTGTACACAAGCTATAACATCTATGTTGCAGGCTCTGAAAATCGTGCAACGGGCATCGGTGAGCCAAAGACAAAAGCAAACGGAGGCCTTGGAACAAAAGCTAAGCCTTACGCTTCTATTGATGAGGCTGTAGCCCAGTGTTGGGATACTGCCAGTACAAAAACAAAGACATTCACCATTTATGTTTCGGGTGTCATAAAGGACGCTAAACAGACGATTTCAGCAAGCATAACAAATGCAAAGGAAATTTTGCTTCAAGGTTATGGAACTTACCACAGCATCAACAGGAACCTTTCATCTGTCAACACCAATAGCGGTAGCGCGCTTTCTATAGGAACGGCTGTTCCTGTAAAAATAACTAACATGACCATAACAGGAGGCTATGCCTCTAGCGGAGGCGGAATTTACATTGGTGGTAACGGACAGGTTTATCTTGGTGACGGAGTTGTCATAACGGGCAATAAGACAACATCTAATGGTGGCGGCGTTGCAGTTGCCGAAGGTGCCAAGCTCTTTTTGTACGGTACTGCAAGAATCGGAGGAAGTGGAACAAGTCTTGCAACAGATTCAACCGGTAACTATACAGAAGGATATGGGGCTGGAATTCACAGTCAGGGCAGCGTATATCTTGGATACAGTGCTTGCAATTCTTCTACTGGAGTACCTACAACAGAAACATCTCTTTCTGGTGGAGTAACTCAAAACTATGCAGCAGCAACATCAAGTGGTGGCGCTGGCGGAATTTATGTTGGTCAGGGTAAAAAACTGTATATGAAAAGCGGAAACATAAGCTACAATTATTCAGGAAAAAAAGGTGGCGGTGTTTTCCTTGATAATTCGGGAGCGACCATGACCATGGCAGGCGGAACCATAGCAGGCAACAAGGCGACAACAGACGGCGGCGGAGTATATATTTTCGGAACCTCAAGCACAGGTTATCTTGTCATGACCGGAGGTACTATAGGCAACAGTTCTGCATCAAACCCTGCAGAAAACACAAGCGGAAAGTATTCAAACTATGCAGCTTCTGGTGGCGGTATTTATGCCGATGCAAAGACAAGCGTAAGCATAACGGGCGGTAGTGTAAACTACAATTATGCAACTTATGGCGGGGGGCTTTACTGGCAAGGGGATAGCCTTACAGTCAATTCAAATTCTTTACATATTTCGTATAACGGGGCAATCGCAGGGGGAGGTATTTACTTTAATTCAAACGGAACTTTGACTCAAGCGCAAATGAACAAAAATCAAGCGATGACTGGCGGGGGTATTTTAATAAATAATTCTAAAAAGGTAACTGTAAATGGCGCACTTAAGATACAGAACTGTAAGGCAGACGGTGGTTCTGGAAGTGCTTACGGCGGTGGTATCTATAACAGTCCTAATGCAGAACTTACTGTTTCTGGCAGTATGACATTATCAAGTAATTCTGCTGTAACAAGCGGATCGTCATCTTATGCCCAGGGTGGCGGTATTTATAACGAAGGAACTGTTACATGGAGTGCAGGAACTGTTAGCTCAAACACTTGCTCTAACGTTACAAATGGAAATGGTGGGGCCGTTTACCAGAAGGGAACGTTCACGATAAAAGGAGGAACCTTTACTCAGGGAACAGCTTTAAGAAACAACGACATATATCTTCCAAACAGCAAATTTGTGACAGTTTCTTCATATAGCAATACTAGCGGTAATCCGACATTCTCTTTTCCGGACAGTAACTATAAAATAGGAACTCTGGTCATAAAGAAAGACTCTAACTGGACTGAAGCAGACGGTGATTCTTTTGGAAACTTTATTCTGTATAGGGCAAAAATCATTAAAAGAGGACTTTATTCTGGTGTAACCAAATACAGTTCCGGCTCAGAAATTCAGGGAGTCCTTGCACTTGATACGTCAGCGACTGGCCTTTCATATAGTGATATTTCAACTTATGTTCAGGGAAAGACTTGGACACAGCAGACTTCCTTTAGCCAACTTTCTGAAGGTATAAGTTATTATATTTTTAAAGAAACAAGTTCTCCAGACAGTTATGCAATAATTCGAGTAAATAATAGAAAAACTTCTACGTATGCAGGAAAGATAGACTGTAGTGCCACAATAAGAACTGACGATCCAAGCGGATTCCAGAATGGCGGTATTTCTGGTACCGACATGGAATATAACTGCAGTCAATATAGCACAGCTCATACATGGTATAACCATGATGTTTTCTGTCATAACTCCGTCGGAGATACCGTTAATACCTGCATTCACTTTAAAAGTAATTCTTCCACAAGCGGTATCGGAATGTTCTGGTCAGATCCACTGTATGCAATTAAGATAAATTAAGGTATGTTAAACTACATTACTGAAAAATTCTCTGCATTTATGGTGATTATAATCCGCCCTAGCAACAGTAATCATATTGATGTTGGGAGCGGTCCTTTCCCCCGCACTACTCCCTAAGGCCTGCCAGCGGAATCACAAAGACTCCGTCCTTGCGACGGACATAAAAACCTGTTGCCTCAGAATGTATTTTTTTGTATCTTTATAAGAAGAAAGTTATGAAAGATATGGATACACCTCCAGTTCAGCACATCGGTGAATTTGTTCTCACAAAAAATGGAAATCTTGATTTTGGGGAAATTCCTTCTGAAATTGCAAAAATCATAAGGAGACAAGAAGGTAAAATAAGGTTGAGGATTGGAGTAGAAATTGACAATGCAACTGGAAACTATGGAGAAAAGCATATCGAACGTCCAGAACGAATGGAAGCTCTGAAAAAATGTGGATTCATCAATGCGAGAGATTTTATAGAAGATGTATGTGGAAATTATAATGCCATCTATCAAGGGAAAAATAGTTCTTTAATACTGGTTAAAACAAACGTTGAAAAAAACCACATTGCCATTGTAAAACTCATACCTTATGAAAATGGTGATTTTTATGATGTTCTGACAGGTTATCCTTCAAGGAAAAGTGGAAAAAATAAAAAACCGCTCCTCTGGCAATGCCAAAGTGAGCGGCCTTAACAGATAGAAACGGGCGCCGTCCGTTTTTCGCACAAGTGCGAAGTCCATTTAAGCGCATTTTGTTGGACTATCTAACTAAAATATAATATATTATCGTAAAAAGTCAAGTATCAAAAATAAAAGAAATTGGATGTCTTTTACACCTTTTCAAGGTTTTTTACAGGTCAAATTTGCACCTTTTCAAGATTTTTTCCGGAATTCAAGCGATTTGCGGTGGTTTGCTACTATGCTTTACCCTTCATCTTCCACCATCGGACAACGGCGATGCCTATGATGATGATGTAGCCGGCTATGCTCAGGGGGACGGGGATTTCGTCAAAGAAAATCATTGCCCACAAGGCGGCGAAAATAACCTGGGTGTAATCGAATACGGAAATGTCCTTTGCGGGTGCGAATTTGTAGGCGTTGGTAATTCCAAACTGTCCCAAGGTAGCAGAAACTCCAGCGGCCATCAGAATCAACAATTGGGTCCATGTCATTGGCTCAAACTGAATGATAAAGAAAGGCAAAGTGAGCAGGCACGAGAAACTGGAAAAATAAAAGACGATGACCGTTGACTTTACGTTTTTCCTGCCCAAAAGGCGGACGCAGGCATAGGCGGTTCCAGCTCCAAAACCACCGTACAGGCCGATGAGGGAAGGAACCAGTGTAAAGCTTTGTGTGGGCCGGATGATCAGCAGGGCACCGATGAATGCAATCACTGTCGAAATTATGTCAAATGCCTTGGGCTTTTCCTTTAGCAGCGGAATGGAAACAAGTATTGCAAAAAAGGGTGAAAGCTTGTTCAGCATGTTGGAATCCGCAAGCCCGATCCTGTCGATGGCATAAAAGTTTGCGATAAGGGCGGTTGAACCCAAAAAACAGCGGAAGAACATGGGCCACCCCGCACCCTTTGGAACTGCAATGGAAGTTTTATTTCCAATCAAAACAAATACCGCCACAATTAACGCCACAAAATTACGGAAGAACGCCTTTTCCATTGTGGGAAGGTCTCCAGCAAGCCGAACAAAAAAACTCATCAGTGAAAAGCCAATTGCCGCAAGAATTATGCAGATGATTCCCTTTGTGTGTCCGCTCATTTTCTTCCTCCTGATGATTTTTTACGGCAGGTATTCCGTGTTGATGTTCCGGAGTGACTCAAACACCTTTTCCTTTGCGCGTCGGTCTCCGTTGGTCAGGGCCTGAAGTCTTGCCCGTGCGTCCTTTCTTCCTGAATTGTCCTGATACATGCATGTGCAGGTCGTGCTGATGTAGCCTGCATCGGATGCGTGTTCCTTTATCGTTTCCACGTCGGCATAACACAACGGACGGATTATCGTAAGCGGATATTTTTTGTAATTGAGTCTTGGCGGCATGGTAAAGAGTTTTGCCTTAAAGAGCATGTTCATCAAGAGCGTTTCCAGGATGTCGTCCAGATGATGTCCCAGTGCAATTTTATTGTAGCCGTTTTTGAGCGCGTAGGAAATCAGTTCGTTGCGCCTTTGGGTTGAACACCAGTAGCAGTTCATCTTGTGCCCTTCCTTGATGCGGTTCTGGACATCAACAAAATAATTCACGGCTTCCACATTCCAGCTCTTGAACTGTTCCCTTAACCTTGGGCTCATCGTACATCCTTCAAAATCCGTCTCGATGTGAATTGCGGTAAATGAAAAGTCTTCGTCCTTTCGTTTAACACGGTTTGCAAAATATTCAACAAGGGCTGTGGAATCTTTTCCGCCGGATGCCCCGATTAAAATTCTGTCTCCCTTTTCAATCAGTTTGTAATCATACACCGCCTTATCGATAAGACTGAATAACTTTGGCTGTCCCATGGGTGAAAGTATAGCACAATTATGTGTTTTTGTGTTAAGAATATCGGATCATCAGCATTCAATCATTTATTAAATCCAAGAATTCCTCGGGACTAACAACAGGAATAGATGATCTTTCAAAATCTTTTTTATTTCGCGTGATTATGTAATCCACCCCAGCTATTATTGCAGATTCATTTTGCATTGAATCTTCAAAATCATCAAAAGAATTATTACTTGCAGCTTTCTTAACACTACCATCGGTTTCTGAAACAACAAATAGTACATTATGAAGCTTAAGAATTGTTTCTTTGCAGTACTCAGGTGATGCATCTGTCCTTTCGCTTAACATATAGAAAACATCAACAAGCGAGTGAGGAGTAACACAACCATCAATCTTAAACAGGCACATATCGAATATTTTCTTTGCTTTGTCATAGAATGGTTGTCGTTTTAAAAGATAATCAAGTAAAATATTGGTATCAAGAAAGACTTTCATACTTTCTCCAGAGTGCTTCAACTCTTTCCTTTCTGCCATCAAGACTGTTCTCTAATTTAGGATTAAAAATCATTTTATCAAGCTCCGCAAGTGACTTTGCTGCCAAAACACGTTCTTCTGGAGTTTTTGAGTTTTGAAGAGAGTTTTTTTCCTTTGGCATTGACTCTATAAACTTGATAACACTTAAAGTCTGTTCATCATCTAAATTATCAAGATAACTAATTACTTTCTGTTTGAGAGCCATCGCTGACATCATCTACCTCCAGTTTTAAGGCTATCATCATTATACCCTATTTCCCGACATTGGGGAAGATTATTAAAACAGGACAAGTTACGGTCTTATTTTGTCCAAGGCCCTGTTGAGGATTCTTCGGATGTCGTCTACTACTTCTTCTGTGATTTGATTTTTGATTTTTTCGGTTTCTGGAGTTTTCTCTATTGCAACAGGTGTTGTATCTTGTGGAATAAAAAGCTGATAGACTTCCACTCCTAATGCCTCGGCTATTTTTATAAGATTCTCTGTCCTTGGAAACCTGCGTTTTCCCTCAACATTATTTATATTCTGTGCTGAAACACCAATTTTCTCGGCAAGCGTTTCCTGTGTGTATCTTCCCTTTCTATAGAGTTTAATATTCTGTGATAATGTTTCCAAAAGTTCCTTTTCTGTCATGTCTTCACTTCCATTCTGGTAGTATTTCCATAAAAATAACACTTGCAAATTGGACTAATTAGCTTTATACTTCCATATTGGGAGTATTCTCAATAATACTTCATTTTGTAGAAAGAACAGATTCATCAAAACCACGAGGAGGTTCGTATGAAAAATCAGTTAAAAACCTATTTATTTGTATTGTTTGTCATTTTTTCCATGACATTCACTTTTTTCGCATGTAAGGCAGAGGTTGAGGAACCTGAGCCAATACCGGAGCCGACATATTACACTGTAACTTATGTCTCTGAGCATGGAACTGCACCTGAAGCCATCTCTGTCCTGAAAAACACAGTGCTCACGGAAGGACAGTTAGCGGCACTTTCTGATGGAACCTTGGTGTTCAAGGGCTGGTATGACGGAGATGTAAAGGCGGTTGCAGGTACGTATCAGGTAACCCGAAATGTAACGCTTACAGCTCATTGGGCCGCTACAGCGACAGTTTCGTATCAAAGTGTCTTTGGCACGGTGCCGGAAAGCTTTGATGTTGAGCTGAACCAGACTCTGACAGCAGAAAACCTTGCCGACATTACCTGCAGCCCCTACACTTTCCAGGGCTGGTTCTATTCAAAGGACGAGAACAATAACGGAACAGGAACTCAGGCGCAGGCTGATGACCCTATAACAGCAGATACACAACTCTATGCAAGATGGCAGACGGCAACCGTTACATTCACAACACAATACGGCTCCGTTCCTTCCATAACAAGATATACAGGTGAAATAATTGAATACTCAGAAATCCCGTCCCTTTCCAATACTGGTTATACATTCGGTGGATGGTTCAATGGCACCACACAGCTAACCACAAATTACACGGTAATGAGCAATGTAACGTTTACTGCCAGATGGACTGCTAATACCTACACCATAACATTCAAGGCAAACGGTGGTGCTGGGGCCGATTATACTCAGACTGTAACTTATGGAACGACAACAAAACTTAATGCCAACGCATTCTCATATCCTGGTTATGCACTTTTACAATGGAATGAAGAGGCAGACGGAAGCGGAACAAGCTATTCAGATGAAGCTGATTTTGTCGTACAGGCAACTGATATCACACTTTATGCACAGTGGGATCCAATTGCAGATAACACTACGATTATAGATATGATTAGAGCCTCTACAGAAACTAGAACGATAGCAGCAAAGGGAGAATTCAGCAACACGTTGATGGCTGAATTAAAACAAGTACTTCACGAAGAGAATTATAATGTTACATTAGATTTTTCTCATGTCACAGGATTGACAAGTTTAGAGAAATACGCCTTTGAATATTGCTGGATAGATGAAATTATTTTACCAGAAACTATAACAGCTATACCTTCATCTGCCTTTCTTGGAGGCCGACTCAAGAAAATTAGAATACCTGAGAGTGTGACATCAATAGGTAGCTATGCCTTTTGTGATTGTTCATACCTTACAAGTATAACTATACCTGACAGTGTAACAAGTATAGGTCCAATTGCATTTCAGAACTGCAAAAATCTCAAAAGTATTATCATACCAGACAGCATAACAACTATACCAGACCAGGCTTTTTTTCAGTGTGAAAACCTTGAAACTGTAACTATACCGAACAGCGTAACAACTATAGGAAAATATGCTTTTGAAAATTGCAAAAAACTCCGAAGTATTACCATACCAGAAAGCGTAGTATTTTTCGGGAATGATTGTTTTGAGGACTCCCCTATCACACAAATGGTTTTTGCTGACACAGAGAGCAAATGGTATTCTAAAATAAATGGTAATACCTATATCGGGAAAATGAACAACCCAAGCAAAAATGGAACTTTAATAAAGGAATATACTGATGGCTACAGTGTATTCAGCGAAAAGTACTCGCAATAAGTATCCAGTACACAAAATATATTTGGAGAGAGTTTAATCAGAATTTATAATACAAAGAGGAATTGACTATGGAAATATTCAATGACGATGAATACTATGATAAGATTTTTGGTAAAACAGAGGATGAACTGAAAGCCAACTTAAAACAGAATAGCAATAATGCTGCCGATATAATAAAAAGAGCCTCTGACAGAGCAACAGATATAAGAAAATTTGAGACAAATTTATTTTGGGAACGCGGCAAATACTATTGGGCTTTTATACTTGCAGCATTTACTGCACATTTTTATTTATTGAATATTGTTCTTAAAAACGGTGAAAATGGACTATCATTGAAAACATTTATGGACCTTCCAGTTTTGGCACTGTTTAGTCTTGCCATAACAGCATTTGTATGTTTTTTCTTTTGCTTTACGTGGACTCTCATGAATAAAGGCTCAAAATTTTGGCAGAAAAACTGGGAGCAACATGTAAATAAAATGGAAAAACTTGAGAATTCAAGACTCTTTTCAACTTATCTCAATCCAAACGACAAAGACTATAAAAAGTGCCCTTTAAAATTTTCGGCTTATGATTATTCTGTTTCAAAACTCGTTTTGTCAACCTCTATATTGCTAATGGTTATAAGTTTTGGAATGTTTATTTTCTATATCTTTTTAACAATGATAAGATTGTTTTCCCTGATTGTAATTTTTTCCACTAATAAAATTCTATTGATTGTGATTACAATTATTTCTTGCCTTATAGTAGTTATTATAACATATTCTATTTTTAGGTGTATTACGAAACATATTAGCGGAAACCATGATTTAAATAATGTAGAGCAAAAAAAATGGTATCAAGCCGATGTATAATAAAAGATACTTAAGAAAGTGGTAGAATCCACTAACAGTTTTATTTCACACAGACAAAACACATGGCTCATTGTAATATGGAATCAAAGAGTCATGTGTTAAGAATGCCAGGCCATCAGCTTTTGCCTATAAAATTAAAAGCTTAACAATTTCTTCGTTCTCTTCGTCAAAATCCTGTGGATAAGTGAATTTCCCCTTGGCTATTCCAAACTGGCGTTTCTTGGTTACTGCTTTGGATGAATAATCCTGTTCTTTTTGGTTCCGCTTTATCAGCCTTGCAAGGTATTCCATAACAGAAAGCTGTTCTGCAAAAGAGAGAAGTTCAAGTTGATTTTCGAAATTCTGTAATTCCATCACTGACATTGCCTGCCTCCAATTCTAAAGATATCATTATTAAACCTTATTTCCCTCCCTTGTGGAAGAACATCGTAATTCTTTGGGGAAGCAAAAAACTCACCTAATCGTCTTTAGAATCTCTTCGTAGTTCGGCAAACTCCATTTTGTATAAGATCTTTTTTTCTTTTTGTAGAGCTTGATTAAGTAGCCATTAATCTCCTTGTCATTTAGTGAAACCAAATACTTATATAATGGAAGAGATACATAAGGATTAGTTTCTGTTTCCAATCTGGTTTTCATAGCATCTATAATCCTTTCATCATCTTTTTGAATGCATCCAATATTATTCATGTAGATTTCAAATGTTGTAACTAAATCCTTTTTTATTCCCCTTATAAAAGAATCTGTAAGTTCAACATTATTTTCATACAGGGTTTTAATCATATAATCCAAAGAATCTGTATTCATAAAATATTTATTTGAATTTTCTAATGCTTTCTTTATGTTTTCCAATGCAAAGTCTTTATCTGCTTTAATAAAATAATCAATTATATTTATATCAACAAAATTATATTGCAGCCAAAGGGTTCTAAGATAATCATCATAATAACCGTCTGAAAAATTTTTTATGGCATCAAAGATAAATTCTAGATGATACTTCTGAATATTCTTATTTACTTTATCTGAAAAAGCCATGTCGAAAATTTCTTTGCTGAAATCATCATGGTAATCTGCAACCAACTTGTAAAAATAACTCCATTCATTAGAGTAATGGGTTTTCGGCAATATGGAAATCATGTATTCCCGCAAAAAAGGTTTATATGAATCATCGATTGAATATTCACAGGCTTGAAAATACAAGGCTTTGTCTTTGTCCTTTAATGTTTCAATTAAAGGTATATCTTCTTTTTTCCCATATTTTGCAAGAGAGAAAATTGCCGTTGCGTTTCCTTTTGCCGCCCAAATTCTAGTGGCTTCATATAATTCATCTGATTTTTCATCGCTCTGCAATATGCTTTCAACAAAATAAAGGTTTGACTGTTTCTTTACCAACTCAAGCTCGATTTTCTTTTGTTCTATCTGGTTCAATTTTTTACTAAACAATCTATAAAAAATAAAATCTCCGGCATAGGATATTTCTCCAATGTCGTAATACATAAAGCAAAGTCTTTCATAGTCATTTATTTCGTTTAACAAGATTTCATACCAATTGGCCTTTATATCTTTATCCGCAATAAAATAGGCAACATAACATTTCACGACTGGACTTTTGTCGCTCAGCAAATCAATCAACTCATCGTCATTGCAAAGGTTTACCAGTTCCTGAGCCGATTTATATAATTCGGATTCCTCAGCTGCAAAACCAATCATTTTATACTCAAAGCAATTTGACTCTCGTAATTTTTCCAACAGGCTTTCTTTTGATTGCGCAAAAAGACTTACGTAAAAGAAAATCAAAAAAAATAAAACAATTCTTTTTCTCATAATTATCCGGCCTCCACACATCATATTTGTGCTGATCCAAAAATTCTGCATCTACCCTTACCTGTCATCGGTGATAATGTGGATGATTCCTTTTCCCTCAAGGATTTCCTTCATGCGGTAACGGAGGAAGTCGGGCTTTATGTTTGTGCCTGCAAGTTCATCCAGTGGAATCCAGCAGATTGATTCCTTTGCGTTGTCCCATCCGCGGGTGTTGCAAGTAACATCCTTTTTGCCTCGGCTTTTCATCAGGAAATAGAATTCTATGACGTGGCAGCTCAGCTTGTCATAACCCAGTGCCTTTTCGTTAAAGAAGTTCTCGCAGATTACGGCAAGACGGTCAATCTCGTAATCAACACCGGTTTCTTCCTTTACTTCGCGGACCACACAGTCTTCGGCCTTTTCGTTCATGTGCACGCCACCGCCAATGCTGTAATAGTAATGTGAGGTTTCGCTCTTTACAACAAGAAATGAATTGTCTTCGATTATGATTGCACCTGTCCTGTAGCGGAACCAGTTGTCGTTAAAGGAAAAACAGCAGTCAGGGTATCCAACGCGGATATCGTCATTTTTGTTCTCTTTATCTTCGCTCATAAATTCATTATATCATTTTCAGAAAAAACTTGACAAGACGGAATAAATGTTATATTGTGTATATACAATATACACAATACAGTTTCAGGAGATGCCAGATGAATTTGATTGAAGTTGAAGGACTGTGTAAAAACTTTGAGTCATTCCAGCTCAAGGAAGTAGATTTTACGCTGGAGGAAGGTTTCATCATGGGTTTTATCGGCCGTAACGGTGCGGGTAAATCCACCACGCTAAAGACCATGCTCAACCTTATGAATAACGATGGTGGTAAAATCAACCTTTGCGGACTTTCCATGCCAAAGGATGAAATTGAAATCAAAAACAAGGTCGGTTATGTTTTTGGTGGAGTTGATTTTTACCCTACTTCGAAAATCGGCCGTATCACAAAAATAACAAAGGACTTTTACCGCGAATGGGACGATGGACTTTACAAAAGACTTTGCGAGCGTTTTGAAATTGATCAGAACAAAAAGTTCTCACAGCTTAGCGCCGGCATGAAGGTGAAATATTCCATTGCAGTTGCCATGAGTCATAATCCAAAGCTATTGATTCTTGATGAACCGACCAGCGGACTTGACCCTGCTGCACGCGATGACCTTGTACTTTTGTTCCAGGAATTCATAGAAGACGGAGAGCATTCAATTTTGTTTTCCACCCACATCACGAGCGACCTTGAAAAATGTGCCGACTACATTACATACATCAAGGAGGGAAAGATTCTTGCAAGTACGGACAAAGATTCATTCCGCAAGAGTTACATCACCGTGGCAGGAAAAAAGGATCAGCTTAAACCGGAAATTGAATCAAAGGTAATCGGACTTCACGTGCATCAGCTTGGTTTTGAAGGCCTTATGAAAACGGAAGACAAGGATCTGGCACAAAGCGGTGGATTTGAAATTTCAGAACCTTCCCTGGAAGACATCATGGTTCACATTGAGCGAAGATAAAAACTGTCATTCCGAACTTGATTCGGAATCTAATGAATAGAGATCCTGAAACAAGTTCAGGATGACAATTTATAAGGAGACCTAGAAATTGAAATCACAGACAATCAATCTTTTGAAAAAAGAATTATTACTCGGAAATACACTTCAGACAATCTGCTGGCTTGTATGCTGCATTGGCATGTTCTTCATTCCAAACTACCCGGTATATATTGGCCCCTTTTATATTACCTTAAGCATAATGATGACCTTTGCGCTTAATCAGGCTTCACATGATATTCTTTACACGGTTCTGCTGCCTGTCCGCAAAATTGACACCGTAAAGGCCCGCTTTTTATACTGTGGCCTCTTGGAAATTGCTTCCCTGCTGTGCGGTGCAATTGCCGCTGTTGTAAGATACCTGGGACACTTTCCGGAAAACAGTTCGGGCATTGGCCTTACGGTTGCATACTTTGGGCTTCAGCTCATAATTTTTGCAATCTTTAATTTTATTTTCCTTGGCAATGTTTACAAAAATCCTGTAAAACCTGGGCTAAGATATCTTGTTGCAGGCATCGTATATTTTATTACCTATGCCCTCTGTGAACTTCCGGTGTGGATATACAAAGGCGTGCAAAACAAAATCACAAAAGGAATGGATGTGGAAATTTCGGGCCTTGCAAAAGTCGGTTATTATTTTACAAACATGGAAGGCGGAAACCTCACTCGTCAGTTAATCATTCTCCTTGGCGGATTCCTGATTTTTGCCGGTTCATGGCTGATTACTTTCCATCGTGCCGCAAAGCAGTTTGAAAAGTATGATATTTAAGGCCTGTCATTCCGGACTTGATCCGGAATCTTAAGATTGCATGGTAAGACCCCGAATCAAGTTCGGGGTGACATGGATTTATAATGGACATAGTGTTATCGCAGAAAACAGACAAACCGATTTATACTCAAATCTACGAGCAGATTTCCGCCCAGATAATGAGCGGAGAACTTGCCGCAGGAGAAAAACTTCCGCCAATCAGGACTGTCGCCGTAAACCTCCGCATCAGTGTAATTCCCGTAAAGCAGGCGTGGGAGCAGCTGGAACGCGAGGGTTTCATCTCTACGGCAGTGGGACGTGGAAGCTTTGTGTCTGAACTAGCCCATCACGAGATTTCCGACAAAAGGAATTCCACCGCCGAAGAACTTCTTGCACCGGGAGTTTCCACATGCCGCGAAATGGGCCTTAGCCTCAAGGAAGTTCAGGATATCGTGGGCAAACTGTATGGACATGAATGATTTTGTACATTTAACCCTTACTACAGGGGCTTTGAAAAAATAAAGGTCTTGTAATCCTCGTTTTCGGAGCTGAACGGTTCATAGACATTTTCTTCTACCAGTGTTAAACCGTGTTTATTATACCAGTTCCAGTTGCAATCACAGTCTGTCCAAAGATAAAGCTTTTTCCATCCTTCTGCATGAAGCTTGTCACATATCCGGTTGAAAAGTTCCCCACCGGCACCAGGTTTTCTGCTTGCAAAAAACGAAAGCTTGATGTCGTCATCATTCATAAGGCTTAACGTGCGCTCATCCATTATACAAATGTAATCCCGGCTCAGAGCACAGGCAGCAAGGAGTTCAGCAGGAAATCTTTTTGATTCATTATCAAACCATTCCTTGGCCTTGTTGACATCTCCTTTACGTGATAAAAAAGCGGCTGCAAGAAATTCATCAGCGTTCTGCGACTCATCAATCAGTTCAAACTGATAATCATTCTCTGCAATATTATTCCGTATTATGTATTCAACATCAAAACGCTTGAATTCATCATCCCCTACCGGCGGGCTCCAAAGCGGCACAACCACATCAACTGCCAGAGGAAGATTCTTCATTTCAAAAGGCCTAACTATAGTATTCTGCAACATCCGGTACTCCTGAATATTTCATGCCATCGCAATGCCAAATTTAAGGCATTTTTGTTAAACTATTCTAACTATAGCACAAACAGCCGATATTTGCTATAATAGTGTTTTCATTATATAGGATGGTTCTTATGAGTTTGGATTTACATGGAAGAGATTTTTTAACACTCAAGGATTTTACTCCGGAAGAGATCATAGGTCTTTTGGACTTGGCGGCCGATTACAAGAAAAAAAAGAAAGAAGGCATCCCTGTTGATACTTTCCGTGGAAAAAACATTGCACTGATTTTTGAAAAAACTTCAACTCGTACACGCTGCTCATTTGAAGTTGCCGCCCATGACCTTGGAATCATGACGACATATCTTGCCGAAGGTTCACAGATTGGCAAAAAGGAAAGCATTGCAGATACAGCAAGAGTTCTTGCCCGAATGTTTGACGGAATTGAATACAGAGGTTACGAGCAGTCTATTGTAGATGAACTTGCCAGATTATCAAACGTGCCTGTGTGGAATGGTCTTACAAACGAATATCATCCGACACAAATGCTTGCCGACATGCTGACTATCCGCGAGCACTTTGGAAAACTCAAGGGCCTCAAGCTGGTGTACTATGGTGATGCACGATACAACATCGGAAACTCCCTGTGCATCGTTTGTTCAAAGCTGGGCCTGAATCTTGTCCTCTGCACCAACAAAAAATATTTCCCGTCCGCACAATTGATAGAAGAATGCAAGCCATGGATGAACGCAAGCGGTGGATCCGTGACTCTGGAAGAAGACATCGACAAGGCAACAAAGGATGCTGACATCCTCTACACCGACGTGTGGGTAAGCATGGGAGAACCTGATGAAGTCTGGGCAGAACGAATAAAGGATTTGATGCCGTATCAGGTAACAAAGGAAGTCATGGCAAAAGCAAAGCCGACCGCAATCTTCATGCACGACCTTCCCTCCTTCCACGACTTGAACACAACGATTGGAAAAGAGATAAGCCGTAAATTCGGAATCAACGAAATGGAAGTTACCAACGAGGTTTTTGAAAGCGAACAATCTGTTGTTTTTGATGAAGCCGAAAACCGCATGCACACAATCAAGGCCGTAATTGCCGCAACGATTTAGGAAAACATTAATAATGTCATTGCCGGACTAGATCCGGCAATCTCTCTTTGCCCTGTCATGCCAGCGGAGGATTATCGGATCAAGTCCGATAATGACCCTTTCACAACTTATTGGACAGGATATGGTTGTGTCATTGCCGTGCACGACACGGCAATCTCTCTTTGCCCTGTCATGCCAGCAGGGGATTATCGGATCAAGTCCGATAATGACCCTTTCACAACTTATTGGACAGGATATGGTTGTGTCATTGCCGTGCACGACACGGCAATCTCTCTTTGCCCTGTCATGCCAGCGGGGGATTATCGGATCAAGTCCGATAATGACGGTTTTAATCCGCAAACATCCCCGTCCAGCTTCTACCTGTACTTAAAGCTTGGAATATTGAGCAGTTCTTTTTTCCAGCTTACAGAATTGATTTTTGCACGAATTTTTTCAACTTGAGCGGGAGCTACTTCCGACTCTTTACCCTCTGCAACCTTCTGAAGTTCATCGTAGGTAAAGCCGAGTTTGTCCTCATCTGTCATGCCGCACATTCCGTCACTGGGAGCCTTATGCACAAGTTCATCGGGAAGCCCAAGCTCTGTTCCAAGCTGAATTACTTCGCTTACGTAAAGATATGCAAGCGGGGCAAAATCACCGGCACCGTCACCCCACAGTGTAAAGAATCCTGCCAGACGCTCGCTCAAATTTCCGTTGCATGAGATTCGTGCGTTTCCAATCAGGGCCACCACACCGTACAATGTGGTCATGCGCAGACGGCTCGGTGTATTCGTCTTGAACTGGTCGCTCAATTCATCCACGCCAACAGCACTCCTTATCGTCTCGGAAAGGCCATTGTAACCGTCCTGAATGTTCACCGTGATGTTTTTTATTCCCAGAAAATCGCAGAGTTTCCTTGAATAGTCGATGTCACTTTGAACACCGTTGGGCATGAGCACGCCAAAAACCCTGTCACGTCCCAAAGCCTCACAGCACAGGGCCGCAACCGTACTTGAATCCTTGCCTCCCGAAATTCCGATTATGGCTTTTGTTTCGGAGTTTCCGTTCTTTTCAAAATAATCCTTTACAAATTTTACCGCATCTTCCTTCAGGCTCATTGGTGATTCAATCTCCATTCAATTGTCTTTTTAAGGTATTCAACATATTCGCTGTCCTTGCACATTGTCTTTCCGCTGGCATTGGACAGTTTTGCCACAGGCATGTTGTTGCATTCAGTTACCTTCATGACGATGTTGAGCGAAGGTACGTCGGTGTCGTTTGCAATGTATGTTCCGATTCCAAAGGCAACCTTGGCCTTGTCCTTGAAATATTCGTAGAGTTTTGCGGCACGTTCAAAATTCAGGCTGTCGCTAAAGAGAAGTGTCTTGGTTTTTGGATTAACGCGTTCATCCTGATATTTGGTATAAAATTTATTGAAGTGATCCACCCATGCATCACCCCATTCAAACGGATCTCCTGAATCATGACGCACGCCGGAGAAACAAATTGAATATGTATATCCCATGTCCAGGTGAGCGGTTTCATCTCCAATCGTGTCGGTCAAATATGTTCCGTTAAAGACACCGTATTCCTTTGTCCACGCTTCCATTGCAAGCTTGTTTGAATATGCAGGATTGTACATTGGATCACCCTGGCCAACGCACATCACGAATTCATGTGCCATGGTGCCAACAGGCTTTACCTTGTACTTCATTGCAAGATAAACGTTGCTTGTTCCAACACATTTTGATTCCTTGTATTTTCCGTTGTTTCCGCACAATTCCTTTATTGCAAGTTCCTGAGCTTCCGCACTAAGACGACGGCGCAGACCGAATTCAGAGAATGACCCCAGATTGTATTTTCCGCTGATGAGCCAGTTCTTTTTTTCTTCCAGCTTGCGTTTGTACTGTTCAATCAAATCATCATAATTGTATGCCATCCTGAAGTAGACTTCATTTACAATGGCAAGAATCGGAATCTCGTACATGCTTGTGTTGAGCCATGTTCCGGTTGCCTCAAGAGAAAGACCGCACTCGGAGTTTTCCGAAATCACGATGTCTTCAAAACGCGGCTTCCAGATCTGCAGGTGGGCGATGTAATCTTCATGCAGCCATTCAATTTCCTTAAGGTAATCAAGTTCCTCCTGAGTGAACCTAAGGCGGCAGTAGTTATGAATCTGCTCGCTTATTTCCTCCACCATTTCCGGTGTAAAGAATACGTCTTCGTTCCTGCACTTGAATGTCCAGTTGGTTTTATAGGAAGGATACTGGTGATAAATTGCCTGACCCATTGAAAATTTGTAAAGGTCCGTCTCCAAAAGGCTTGTGATGATTGGTTCTAATTTCATATTTGCTCCAGGGCGATAATAATACGTCATGTCCGGGCACTTCGTTTTGGTACCCCAAACAATACACGTTTCTTTATTTTATTACCGCCTTGAACTATTGTCAACACAGAATCCGTTTTACAGCCCTTCCCGCACTGTATTTTAGATTATTGTTTCCGAATCATATTTTCAGGTTGAATTTAATGCTCGATAAATAATATAATTATATAGATTTCCTTTGTGGTGGCTAGGAGAAGAAAAGCATCACCCATATAAAATGAATTTAAATTGGAGGAATTATGAAAAAAAGAGTATTGTTTGTTTTGATATCTATCCTTATTTGTTGCTCAGCTTTTGCCAAAGAAATTTCTGCTGTATTTGAGGATAAAGACAACCTTCCTGATGGAATCATTTTTTGCAATGAATATTATGAAGAGACAAACAATATTTTCTTAAAACTTCAGAATTATACATCTGATTATTCCAAAATAGTTGAATATGATACGACAAACAGTGAAATAAAGAATATAATCTATTCATGTGAAAAAGGTTTTGCAATAAGAGACTTTTCAAGTGCAGACTATGGATTTGTTTTTTCTGTAATTGAGCTGAGATATGCAAATGATGTTAAACCTCGTTTCAGCGATCTATATTATTTTGATTGCAATTCAAAGACGCTGACAACAATAAATGAACTACCCATCAGCAAAAATGACGATGGTGATTTATACCCTTGCTGCCCATGTATAAATGATAATTATATAGTTTATCTACATCATGATTTTGACAAGAAGAAATCGCAGATTATAGCCTATGATTTAAAGTCCAAGACTTCCAAAACTATAGTATCTGAAAAGTTTTCCAAAAATACCACAGGAATTACATTTCTAAACATTTGCAATGATTCCTTGATTTACAATACATTCAATAATAAGAATGAAGCTGAAATAAAACTTTATGATTTAAATTCGAAAAAAATCATAAAATCAATAAAAGCTTTGAGTACTTCTTCAGTTCATTATGCAGGTTGTTATGATGAAGAAGCAAAAACAATTGTTCTGTATGCGCAAAGCAGCAGGTATGGAGATTTGATATATAAAATTGATTCCGAAACTGGCAGGAATACTAAACTTGTTGGTTTTAGGGATTATACCGTTATAAAAAATGATCAAATGTATTTCGACGGCCAAAGAATTATGTATACAATCCAGCGGGATATTTCTGGTAATATTGTTGATCACTATTATGCAGAGGTTTATAATTTAAATTCTTACCAAAGTATTCAAAGATTCCATACGGCCAATTGTTTTTTTACAAAAGAATGGATGGGCACTCTAGATTACGATGACGAAAAGGGCATCAATAAAATCCATTTAAAAATAAATTCACGATAAAATAGCAGATATAAAAGTTGTTAGGTGGATAAACCATGTTTTGCAGTTGAATTTAATTCAAGTTTAATAATATAATTACATAAATGTACTTTGTGACGTAAAGGAGAATATAAAAAATGAAAAAGAAATTATTTTTAATGTTTGTTTGTCTTACAGTACTGCTTTCCTATGGTTTTTCAGGATCAAAGAAAAAGATGGATGTTGAGCTTTATACAGAGAATGTAAAAGCCGTCGACTTTTCTGAGATGGATTCTGAGTTTGAATTTGTCACATTGTTTTACCAGAACATTTTCTTTACTTTTGATTTATTGAACTATGTTGACAGAGATGCTTTAAGGGATATCTGTATTGATCTTTACAACAGCCTGAAGGAAGGATACAGAAGTCAGGTTGTTGTAAATAATTTTATAGGCAATGACAGCCTGATAATCACTTTCAGCCAGATGCCATCGGACAAAAGCTCATTATTGATAATGACAAATTATGACAATGTCAAAAAATCTATAATTGTTGATCCTGACGACATGAAAGATTCATTTGCTTTGTTGTATTATTTAAGAAACGGAAAATTGATTTACTACAAATATGTCGATGAGGAGCAAGTATCAGCCCAGGAAAAATTAGAGCAGAATCTCAAAGACTTAAAGGATGATCCTCAGTCTATAACCTATGTGAAGATTGCAGAAAACTATTATGAAATGAACGAGATAGAAAAAGGATTGAAATATCTTAAAGACAACAAGAAGAAAGCAATAAAACTAAGCCCAAAAACATCAAAACCTGGAAATATAAATGATGTTATCTTGTGTGTTGAAGAAGAAGGTAAAACTCTCCTTCAATTTAAGCAATAATACGGACAAACATGAATCCATATTTTGTCTATTTGCTTTGTAGCGTACAGGAGAAAGAATGAAAAAACCATATGTATTATTAATTCTTTTATTATCATCGATTTTGGTTTTATCCTGCGCATCAAGTAAACAAGTTGGGGAATCTTTGACCCCAAATGAGAACCCAGAAATAAAAGAGGCTATAAACAAAAATTGCTCTCCATACCGTGACAAATATTTGGAGTTTACAGTAATCACAAATGAGATTCAAAAAAGCAAATATGAGGATAAAAATATTTTTAAAGTAGTTTTGGATCATGGAACTTTGAATTTGGAACCAACCGAAAAATACAAAAACCTGGATACGACAGAAGAGGAAACAGAGATTTTAAAAAAAGCCACTTCAGAAATATCAATGTTCTTAAAGTATTTACTGGGTTTCTATTTTGATGATCTGCTTACCGAGGAATTGAAACTCAAAAGTGGGAAAAATAAAAATTTAATATATTACGAAGAATATGAATGGAATAATTATGATTGCTTTAACTATTATATCATTGAAAAAGGTTTGGTAACTGAAATCCAAACATATAAAAAAGATGATCCGCAAATTAAAGTTGATACAAAATATAAATATAAAACAATAAACGGAAAAAACTATTTGCTGGGTTTTGAAACAACTAATAATTTTCAATCGTTTGATTTTGGAATGGAAATTGATTATTTGGAAAAAGACGGTATCCTTGTTCCAGCTCAATTTACTGCTATAGTCAAACACCCTATTACTAAAAATGGTAAAACTAATGTGGTAACGACAAAGTACAAAATGTTGGCCGATAATCAAATTGTACGATGAATAGTGCTCCACAATAAATGGTTATTATCTCACATTCCACATAACTCCCTGGCCTTTTCTTCTATTTTTTTGGCAAGAAGAGTTTTATCGTTCTGATATTCTGTGATGATGCGGACAAAGACACTTCCGGCAACAATTGCCTCCACACTGTCTGCAAGAGCTTTTGACTGTTCTCCGCTGGAAATGCCAAACCCACCGTAAACTTTGCTTCCTCCCTCGCTGACCCGTTTAAGGAAATCCTTTGTGCTTTCATCTATTTTGGTTTGTGTTCCGGTGATGCCTGTCCTGAGTGCCGCATAGATAAACGGAAATCCCGAATGTGCCATTTTTGAAAGCCGTTCCCTGCTCATGGAAGGTGCCGCAACAGGAATGTTTATCATTTCATATTTCCTGCAGCATTCAGTAAGTCCCTCATCAAAGTCAAATGGGAAATCAGGAATTATCATTCCACTGACACCAGCCTCATGCGCTTTTTTGCAGAAGTTTTCTACACCCGGCGTATAAATCAGGCTTCCATAACTCATCAGGTATATCGTAACAGAAGGAAACTCCTTGTGAACTTCCGAAATAAACTCAAGGCCCTGCGATGTCTTATATCCATTTTCCAGAACTTTTGTACAGGCAGTTTGAATGGCAGGTCCGTCGGCACTTGGATCACTGAACGGTAACTGTATTTCCAAAATATCGGCACCACCGGCAACAAGCGAGCGCGCCACAATCAAAGCTGTTTCTTTATCCGGATATCCTGCAATCAGATGGCTCATCAATTTTATTTTTTTCATCTCCAGCTCCTTACATCAGTTTTGCATCATGAATGTCTTTTTGGGATTCAAGACGTTCAATTTCCGCATGTAAAAAATTAATCCATTCATCAGGTCGGAAAACAGGACTTGTAATGAACACATCCTTATCTCCACGGCCACTCATATTAATGATGATTGCCTGGTCGGAAGGTATCTCTTTGGCTAGTTTCATTGCTGCGGCTCCGGCATGAGCACTTTCCAATGCAAAAAGAATTCCCTCGTTCTTTGCAAAAAAACTTACGGCTTCAAGAGCTTCCTTGTCCAGAATTGAAGTAAATTCCACACGGCCTGATTTGCCAAGACTTGCAAGTTGTGGACCAATTCCGCAGTAATCAAGTCCAGCTGAAATTGAACGGGTTGGCAGGGCTTGACCGTCTTCATCCAAAAGGAAACGGCTTTTGTATCCTTGGAGTATTCCATCTCTTCCGGCATTTCCTGTCATGCGGCTTGCATTTTCTCCGATTCCAGATCCTATTCCTCCTGCCTCTGCTCCTATCAACCTTGGTGAACTTTGATTTATGAACGGCTCAAAAAATCCGATTGAATTTGAACCGCCTCCAACACAAGCCACCATAGCTGCGATTTTTATTCCACGTTCTTCCGCCTGACGTTTAACTTCTCGGCCAATTACACTTTGAAATTCGCGTACAATATCAGGGAATGGAGCAGGCCCCAATGCACTTCCAAGAACATAATGTGTTGTATCTGGATTTGCGGCCCAATCCCTCATCGCTTCGTTTACTGCATCTTTTAACGTACGGCTTCCCGAAGTTACAGGATGAACCTTTGCCCCATACAATTCCATTGCGGCTACATTTGGTTGCTGACGCCTTACATCAACTTCTCCCATATAAATCGTACAGTCAAGTCCAAGCTTTGCACATGCGGCGGCTGTTGCGAGTCCATGCTGACCTGCACCTGTTTCTGCAATGATTCTTTTTTTGCCCATGCGTTTTGCAAGAAGACACTGACCGATTGCGTTATTGATTTTGTGTGCCCCAGTGTTTGCAAGTCCTTCGAGCTTGATGTAGATTTGAGCTCCACCCAAAAGTTTTGTTGCCGTGGGAGCAAAATAAAGCGGAGTCTCACGTCCTATGTAATCACGCCGTATAAGCTCAAGTTCATCCAGAAAATCCCTGTCGTTCATCGCCTCCCTGAATGCAACCTCAAGTTCATCAAGAGGACGACGTAAAACTTCTGCCACGTATTTTCCACCAAAGTTTTCAAAAAAACCTTCTTTTGAATATGTTGATTTTTCAGAATCACAGGATTTCCTGTTTATGTTTTCAAATAGACTATTCATTTTCTCCTCACTTTTAATTCCGATTACATCTTCCATTTCAATTCCGCTTGAAACATCAAGAAGCTCACATTCAGTAAGTTTATTTACGTTATCAGGATTTAAGCCTCCTGCAAGCCATAGATTTTCATTGCAAAAGAAATCACTTGTCTTTGTCTCACAGGCAGTTCCATTAACAACAGAATGAACGTAATCTTTTGAATCAAGCAATACCCTTAACTCGCCCTTTAGGAAAAGCCTTTCACATTCCCCAATAGTTTTAACCGCAAAATAATGCGGCAGCTCAAGACATTCAGAACTTACATCCTCATACGGAATGTTATGAAACTGAAGCACGTCAAAGATTCCGTCGCGGACAAGGCTCATGGCTTTTAGGCTTTCTGGGGATTTTAATTCGGTAATAACGCAAACTTTTTTTGCCTTTATTTCACCAATCCTTTGCATCAGTTTTTCAAGCCGGTTTTCCCTGGTAACGCTTCTTGGATATTCGTGGCTAAAAATGAATCCCGTAAAGTCGGCTCCCATTTTCTGCGCAAGAATAACATCTTCAATTCTGGTAAGTCCACAGATTTTTATAAACGGTTTTTTGCTTGTATTGTTTCCACTTTTTTTTGCGGCATAGTCTTTCCAGAATTCTGCATTTTTAGTTTGAACGGCATTCGTAAATGAATCAACAAACACGGCGGCGGTCTCTGGATTTCTTGCGGCTGCCTCACCGAGCAAAAGTCCTGTAAAATCAAGGCTGCCGATTACTCGTGCACATTCACCGCTTGTAACCCCACTTTCAAAAATGATCCTGGCATCTTTTCCCATTATGCTCTGAATCTTATTCATCATCATGCAGGGACGAAGCAGATCAATTTTGAAATTCGCAAGGTTACGTGAATTGACTCCGGCAACAAAGTTTTTTGTATCCTTAAGGTTTTGAACCAGAAATGAAAGTTTATCCAAATCTTCATCACTTCTGATTTCAACCAGAGCCGAAATCCCAAGCCTCCGAACTTCCAGCGCCATTTCCAATAGCGTTTGTTTTGACAGAATCCTCGCAATTAACAGGACTGCATCGGCACCAGCCCTAAAAGAAACTTCAATTTCTTCCTTTGACAAAAGGAAATCTTTTCTTAAAACCGCTGGCCCCTGTTTACCGCTTTGTTTTTCAAAATCATCCACTGCACGACAAACATGCATCAGGTCATTGAGGCTTCCCTTAAAATAATTCTTTTCCGTAAGACAACTTATTGCACGTGCCCCCGCCTGAACATAATGACTTGCAGTTTTATAGGGATCAAGATCGGGAGCAATGTCACCCTTGCTTGGAGAAGCCCTCTTTACTTCAAGGATAAGTCCCTTGCCGTCCAAAAATGGATGAACCTTTCTTGTACGCTCAGAAGGAATGTTTTCCCCAAACGAAAGTCCTGAAGCAAGAATGTCTTCCTTTCTCTTTTGAATTATTTTTCCCAAAATGTCACTCATAGGCTTTTACTCACATTCTGGATTTCTTCAAGCTTTTTGAGTGTCTTGCCGCTGTCGATTGCAGCAAGTGCCGTGTCATAACCTTCTTTGAGCGTCTTGACCTTTCCGCACAAATACAAAACCGCACCTGCATTCAAGCCAACCGCATAACGTATTGTCCTTCGTCCGCCACCCTTGAGGACTTCCATTGCAAGAGCGGCATTTTCAACGCCGTTTCCACCATAAAGTTCATCTTCATCGGCATCTGTGATTCCAAACTTCTGCGGATTGATTACATACTGATTCTCGTTTCCCTTCTCGTCAATCTGATAGACATTTGTCAGGGCACATGGAGAAATCTCATCGTAACCGTCTTCTGAATTAACGACCATTACACGCTTGGCACCAAGTGAAATCGCAGCATGTGCATAATCCTTGAGCAGATCTTTTGAATAAACACCCAGAACCTCGTAGTCGGCATTTGCAGGATTCAAGAGCGGACCTAGCACATTAAAGATTGTCTTAATTCCCAAAGCCCTTCGGATGGGAGCGGCAAATCTCATTGCAGAGTGATACACTGGTGCCATCAAAAATCCGAAATCAGTTTTCTTAATCAGCTCAGCAGTTTTTTCCGGAGCAGCCATGATGTTGATTCCAAGGGTCTCAAAGAAATCAGCTGAACCTGACTTTGAAGAGACAGCACGGTTTCCATGTTTTGCCATTACCTGACCACAACTTGCCGCAATCAAGGCAGAAAGAGATGAAATGTTGAAGCTTCCCTTTCCGTCTCCACCAGTTCCAACAATTTCTGCAAGACCTGCCCTTTCGAGCGGGAAACTCGTTTTCTTTTTGAGCATGACTTCTGCAGCACCCGCCATTTCCTCTGCAGTAGGATTACCGCGTGCAGCCATGGCAGTTAAAACTGACGAAGCAATTTTTTCATCCATCATTCCGTCCGTAAGCTCTCCGATGAACTGGGCAATCTGCGTGCGGTCCAATGGCTTTTTCTGATCAATGAGCTGGTTCAAAATCAGGACATGAGAAAGGTTTTCGCGTGAATATTTCAGGAAACCCTTGAAAATTGAATCTCCTTTTTCGCTTGCAATGCTTTCTGGGTGGAACTGAACGCCTTCTATCACCATTGTTTTATGGCGGATTCCCATTATGTCACCGTCTTTTGCACGTGCTGTAACCTCGAAATCTGAAGGCAAAGTTTTTTCATCAATTACAAGCGAATGATATCTTGTAAAGTTTCCCTTTAACCCTATGTTGCGGAAAATGCCACGTCCGTCCGTTTTGATTTCCTCAACAATTCCATGGCGAATGTATTTTGCACCGACTATACTTGCACCAAAAGCGGCACCAATTGCCTGATGACCAAGACAAATCCCAAGAACAGGAACTTTACCCGCAAAATGCCTAATTGCCTCAATAGAAATACCGGCTTCCAGAGGAGTTCCAGGTCCCGGTCCTATTACAAGATGGGTCGGTTTTTCATTTTCAATTTCTGCAATGGAAGTTTCCTCCGAACGCAAAACCCTTACACTGTCACCAGAGACCCTTTCAAGAGTCTGAACAATATTGAATGTAAAGCTATCTTTGTTATCTATAAAAACAATCATTTTATTCCCCCTTAAACATTCTCAAAAACAGATCTTAATGCACCAAGTTTTTCGTTTGTCTCTTCCCATTCACGATCCGCATTACTGTCGTACACAATTCCGCCTCCAGCCTGAAGCGTCCACACTTTGTCCTGCTTGAGGGCACATCTGATTGCTATGCAAAAATCCAAGTCACCGTTTGACTGAATGTAACCCACGGCACCTGCATAAAACCTTCTCTTTGTCTTTTCCAGACGACTCAAGATTTGAATCGCATTGATTTTAGGAGCACCACTTACGGTTCCTGCCGGAAAAGCAGCCCGCAAAACCTGAATGGCCTTCAACTCCTTTTTTACCTTTCCCTGGACATCGCTTACAATGTGCATCACATGGCTGAATTTTTCCACGTCCATAAAGCGACTTACTTCCACACTTCCGTTCTGGCATACACGTCCAAGATCATTTCTTGCAAGGTCAACAAGCATGAGGTGTTCAGCCCTTTCCTTTGAGTCGTTCAACAGTTCTTCTTTAAGCGCCTCATCTTCTTCTGCATTTTTTCCTCTTCGCCGTGTTCCTGCAATCGGACGAATTGAAGCGACTCCCTCACGGACACGCACAAGACTTTCTGGGCTGGCACCGATTAACTGGCGTTTTCCAAAATCAATGTAAAAAAGGTATGGGCTTGGATTCACTGCCCTAAGACGACGGTAGATTTCCAATGCTGAATTCTCACATTCAAACTGAAGTCTTCTGCTGGGAACTGCCTGTAAAAGGTTTCCTGCGATTATTTCCTTTTTGATTGCCTCAACTTTTTCCTTGTATTCTCTTTCACTTTCTTCAAGATTTGTAATTACACTGACAGGGCAAGGTGCTTCAGGAGATGCAAGATATGAAAAATCCATGTCAGAAAGCCTCTGCCTGAGTTCTTTGACTGATGCTTCAAGATCTATCTGATGTTCGTTATAATTCAAGCCGAATATGTGGAGTGTTTCTGTAAAGTGATCAAAAACGATGTAAATGTGGCCTGCAACAAATTCGCTTTCCGGGATATGAAGCTCATCAGTTTGATTCTGCAATTTGATTGTGTCGCATCTTGCTGAAAATTCATAGCTCAAATAACCAAGACCACTTGTTGGAACAGGAATGGTATTTGCACTCTGAGTTCCGTCTTCCTTATTTACAAAACTCATGTCGTTCTGTTCTGCGACATACAAAAGGGCATCAAGAATATCCGGAGTATGAAGAACACGGCTTCCAGGTGCAATCGTCTCGCCCGTTTCATTTTTACCTTTATATGGGAGGCGCCTGCCGTCAATTAAAAATGCAACACCTTCATCATCCTGAACGATATGAAAAGCAGGTTCAAGCAAAAGGATTGAATACCTGTCCTTTCCCCTTGCAAATGAGGCACTTTCCAGAATAGCAATTGCTCCAAGTTTTCTAGCAAGACTGAACGGTGTGTAGCGTTCACATGAAATTGAAAAATAAATTGAATCGTTTCTTGGTGCCATATAAGCTCCTCCGTCAAAAACAAAGTGTTTCTATTAACAGAAACTAATATATTTATACTTCTTTTTAATGTTTTTGTCAATAGTAACATTAAAAGATTTGGGAGGAACTTTCTCCAGAAGATTATTTCTTTCTAAAACTTATGACAAAAAATAAAGAGTACAAAAGGGAAGAGATGCTCATGTTTCCGTACATATTTTTAAATCAACAGACACCCTTTACGCGGCACCACTGCTTAAAGATCGCCATGTCATTTCCACGAGGATCCATATTATTAAAGGCACTCCTTTGAACCAGACGAAAGCGGTTATTGTGTTTTGATAGCTCAATACAAAGTTCGTATTCTTCACCTTTTGTTGCGTAGACAATCGTACATTCTTTTTTCACGGCTTTATCCCGGTAGAGGTGTCCGACACAAATATTCATGTTGGAACCAATATCAACCAAGCGCCTTGTGTCTTCTGGCAGGCAGAATTTATAGCCGTCATTTTCCCATTCAAGACTTCGTTCTTCTTCGGTGTAGGTGATGTCTTTGTTTTCAAAACATTCTTCTCTAGGTTGCAGCTGATTGTATATCCGCATCAAAAGATTATGATTATAATCGGTAAAACCTTCCTTTCTGATTTTTGCAATAACATTTTGCGGCAAGTGTTCTTCTTCTTTTAGAAGCTTCATATAACCAAGGGCATCGTTTGTGCTGTAATAATCCCTGTCAGGAGAAAAGTCTTTACATAAGAGTTTGGAGACTGTTTTTTCATCATAAAACTGAAAAAGGAAGGCTATATCCTCCGCTAATACAGAACTCATTCCATAAGAATACGCTGTTGCGAAGATTTTATGAGAATCAACATCCATCAATTGTTCTATAACTGTTTCATCCCTAAATCCCATACTCCATATATTCAGGTATTCTAAGAATGTTCTATGCCCCTGCAAAAACAGCTTATTGATTTTTGTGGTATAAGGGAGGCCTGTCAGCTTGATAAACTTTTTAACGCCATCAGAACTTCTTTTAAGTCCATCCTCAGTTTTATATATCAAAGGTCCAATTACTTCTTCCTTACAAAGTTCATTTAACTCAGGTGCGAAAGGAAATCTTGCATAGTTCACAAGGCGATCAAAGTTGTTTTCACCATAAGAAAGCTCAGGAATAAACCCGCATTCTTCTTTCATCTGCTCATGCATTACAGATATGATTTTGTTATATTCATCATCAGAGATATTGAACCATTCGTTCCCTTCACCGCCAAAAAACCTTACATTACGTTTTTGAACATTAAGCACTAGATAGCGGCTTATTTTAAGAACTTTATCCGTTATAAGATCTGTCTCATAATATACATTTTCAATTTCTATCAGACCATCCTCATGGAAAGTAATAATGTTTTCGGATTGATTTTCAACCAGAAGTTCAAGCTGCTGCATTAAAAGTTTCGTATCTTTCCCATTTGATAATTCTTTTGCTTCCTGAATACAATCCAGTGGAACAATACGCTTACAGCCGTTTCGGAAATAAACAGTTGCAGCAATTACAGCAAAACCGTCGCATTTTGAAGGTCGGTAGTCGCAGGCATAAACGCTTTGCCTAGGCTCTCTTTTATAAATGCCAAGGATGGTCGAAACAAGAACTCTATCTATCTTTACAATAACACCGGAAAACTCTTTTTCCTTAAGCTCATACTTTAGGTTATGTTTCCAACTTAAATGATTTTTTGTAGCAATACCGGCAAATAAATCATGGTCATTATTCATTCGATAATACCATTTATTGTCGTATTTATTATGATGTAAATGAAAATTTCCATGAGCGGCAGCAAGGTAGGCAGTGCAATGAACTGGCTGGAACATGAGTTTTTTATACTCTGGTGTTAATTTCATGACAACCTCCCGTTTCGTACTTCAATGATACTATATCACTCTATCATTTCATGAGAGAGTTGAGGCTTTTTTTGATTTTTTTCTATATATATCTCATTTCAGCGTAATGTCAATTTTCCTCAACTATTCCAAACATTACCCCAGTTTTGTATTATAGCAAAGAAACCTTAAAATTCATAGAGAATATTTGGTTTCGGAATCACATTGATCTACAAAAACTGCCCCCCATTATCCATAGGGAGCAGTTCATAAATCTCTTTTCTTTACGCAAACTGGCGCTGGTACAGGTCGTAGTAGGCGCCTTTTTGGGCCATCAGTTCCGCGGGGCTGCCACGTTCTACGATTTTACCGCCATCGATTACGTAAATGCAGTCGGCGTTTTGAATCGTGGAAAGCCTGTGGGCGATTACAAACGATGTCCTTCCCTTCAACAGCCGTGCGATTCCAGCCTGAACCAAAAGCTCGGTCTTGGTGTCGATGCTGCTGGTGGCTTCATCCAAAACCAGAATGCGGGGCTTGCTCAACATTGTCCTTGCAAACGCAACCAGCTGCCTCTGTCCATTGCTCAGTTCACCACCGCGTGCCGTAAGCTTTGTGTCATATCCATCCTTGAGCTGCGATATGAAGTCGTGGGCATGAACCGCCTTTGCCGCTTCGACAATCTCATCCTCAGTTGCATCCAGTTTTCCATACGCAATGTTTTCCCGGATTGTCCCGCTAAAGATGTAATTGTCCTGTGTCATTATTCCCATCTGTGTACGCAGGCTTTCGATTGTCACGGAGCGTATGTCTTTTCCGTCAATCAAAATGCGTCCACCCTTAATGTCATAGAAACGGCTCAAGAGGTTCACGATGGTGGATTTACCCGCACCCGTCGGTCCAACAAGAGCGATTGTCTTTCCGGCTTCCACATCAAAGCTCACGTCATGCAGCACATCAATTTCCCCGTCGTAGGAGAATGTCACGTTTTCAAAACTCACGTCACCCTTTATTCCAGGCATCACGTTTGCGTCCGGAACATCGGTCACAGTTGCCTCAGTGTCCATGATTTCAAAAATGCGTTCTGCACCGCTTGCCGCATTCACCGCCTGATTGTAGAAGTTGCTCAGGTTCATGATTGGCTGCCAGAACATTCCCACGTAGTATCCGAATGCAATGTATGTTCCGATTGAAACCGAATCCACACCCAGCACCATGATACCCACAAGATAGAGGGCCATAGTTCCCACGCTCCAGCACAAATCAATCCATGAGCCGAAACCGTCGCACCAGCGCACAGCATTCAAGAATTCCTTGCGATCTGCCCAGACCAATTCCTGAAAAGTTTTGTCTGTTTCATCCTCTGCCCTAAAGCTCTGGATGATTTTTATTCCTGACAAATCCTCGTTGATGAAAGCGTTCATGTTGGAAGACTTCTGCCTTTTTGCACGCCAGTATTTTTCAGCCTTAATCGAAATCAAAAATATTCCAACCACCATCACCGGCATTGAACACAAAGCCGCAAGCGCAAGCCTCCAGTTTTTTACGAACATGATTGCCATGACCGCGATGACCGTAATCAAGTTTGGAATCAAAGTCGTAACTGCATTTTCAATTATGTCCTTGAGCGAATTTGTGTCGCCGATTATCCTTGCAAGAATTTTTCCCGACGGCCTTGAGTCAAAGAATTTCAAATCCAGCTTTTGAATGTGGTCGTATAGCTGCTGCCTCAAATCCAAAATCACACGGTTGCTTGTCTTGGCCATCACCAGCATGCGCAGTTTAATCGCAAGCACCATCACGATGTTCAGGGCAACAAAGAGCGCCACCATTTTTAAAAGTCCCGCAATGTCGGAAGGAACGATAAATGAATCCACCGCATGTTCAATCATCAGCGGATTTATCAAATCTATCGTCGTTCCCACACCCATCAGAAGAAGCACGACCGCCACACGCCCCTTGTATTTCATTAGATATGAAAACAGCCTGGGCATCGTAGAAAATTTTGACTTCTGCACTTGTTGTTCATCTATTTTGTAACTGTTCATAAAAAAATCTCCATTATTTTTTTGTCACACGGATTCGATTTTGCTTACGCAAAATCTTTTTTTATTTTTGAAACGCCGTAGGCGGTTCGAATCCGCGTGACTTTATATTAATGTTGGGAGTCATAGGTCTCTTTATATAGACCCCCAAGTTTCAAAAGCTCGTCGTGAGTTCCTTCCTCTACAATCTTACCCTTGTCCATCACGATAATCTTGTCAGCCTTGCGGACACTGCTTATCCTGTGGCCTATGATGATCTTAGTCATGCCGGTAAGCTCAATCAGCACTTCCTGAATCTCCTGCTCCGTCTCCGTGTCCAGTGCCGAAGTTGAATCATCCAGAACAAGCACCGGGGTCTTTCTTGCAAGCGCACGTGCAATTGTAATCCTCTGCTTCTGTCCGCCGCTCAAACCTATGCCACGCTCACCGATAACCGTCTGTTCCGCTTCCTTCATCTTGGAAACGAATGGCCAGGCTTTAGCCCTCTGCAATGACTTGATTACAAGGGAATGAGGCATGGTTTCCTTTTCACCCAGACGAATGTTTCCTTCTATCGTGTCGCTGAACAAAAAGATGTCCTGCATTACACATGCAATGCTCCGCCTGAGCGCCGCCAAAGGAATGTCGCGTATGTCAACTCCGTCCAAAAGAATCTTTCCCGAGCTCACATCATACATGCGCTTCAACAGGTTGATTATCGTGGTCTTTCCTGAACCGGTCGCACCCATTATTCCGAGTGTTTGCCCCGCTTCCAGATTAAAGCTCACGTCATCCAGAATCTTTCTTCCGTTGGCCTCGTAAGTCACCCTGTCAAATGCAATCTGACCGTTCACGTCGAACTGATTGAACAGCTCCTCGTCAATTCCCGATTCATCAAGAATGTTTGGAGTCTGCTCGTAGATTTTGTTCAGACGCTTTACGCTTGCCTTTGCGCTTGAAAAACCGTTTGTAAGCCAGCCCAGCATCTCCATCGGCCACACGATGTTGCCAACGTACTGCAGGAATGCAAGAAGCTCACCCACAGTCATGTCATGTCCGGCAGTAAATGCCTTTCCGATTGAATGAGCCGCACCCACAATGCCATTGGTTTCAGTTACATTCTCCACACGACCTGCAATAACCGCAAGACCTCCAAAGAAAAGCACTATGGCAGGAAGAAGCCTTGTTATCATCTGCACCATGGGGTTGTAGTGCACGAAGATTTTTGACTGGGTTATGTTCAGCTCGTAGTACTTCTGGTTGTGCCTGTGGAATTTCTTCCGTTCAAAATCCTCGCGGGCAAAAGCCTTAACCGTCCTCACACCGGCAAGGTTTTCAGCCGCAGTATTGTTCAACTCTGAATTTTCCTGTGCAATGTCACCGAAGACCACGTCCAGTTTCTTTTCCATTCTGATTGCGATAATCGCCGCCGACACCATCAATGCAAGCGGAAATGAAGAGAGCTTCCAGTTCATCCTCATCATGTAGAATGTGGTGATGACAACACGAAGCAGTACCTCCGCTATCAGGATTCCCATGAATGCCGCAATGTCCCAGATTCGGTCAACGTCATCCTTTACGCGGGACATCAGTTCACCGGAGTTTATTCCGTCAAAGAAATTGGCAGAAAGACTCTGGATCTTCCTGAACAAATCAATGCGTACCTCTGATGCAATCTTTGAACCGCACCAGTCGCAGATGTATTCCTTTACATACTGAAATACACAGCGTCCGACACCAATGCCCAGAATTCCAAGCAGCAGCATCTTGAGCAAATCCATTTGACGGTCAATCAAGACATCATCAACGATATGCTGAACGATGATTGGGGCTATCATATCAAGCCAAGTGCTAAAGCCCATAGCAATGACTGCTATTGAATAAAGCACGGCATAGCGCCACACATACTTACCTAAATTTAATTTCGTTTCCATAATAAAACACCTGTTGTACATCAAGACTCAGGGCGTAAAGATACTACGTCCTTAAAAGATAAAATTGTGAGGATTAAAATGAAATTGGGAATGTTTCAGAAAGAAAAGTCCAGGAGACTCATTCCCGATTTCATATTATTCACACTGTTAACCATGGGTCTGAACCTCCTTGCCATGTTGGCGACCTGTAGTATATCGTCAAATTATCACAATAAAAATATTTGTTCAAGTGGTTGATGACAAAAAATAAAAATTCTTTTAGTATTTGAACATGGATTCAAAGCTGTGTGAAACATTACGGACACTCGCCGACAAATATGAAACAAGGGATTTCATTTCAAAGGATCCCTCGTGCTTCCTTTACCGTTATGAAAAAACCGATGACGTGGAAACTGCTGCATTCATCGCGGCAAACCTTTCGTTTGGAAGAAGGGATCAGATATTAAAGCATGTTGAACTGATTCTTGAACAGACCGACGGAAGCCCCGCACAATGGATAAGGGACGGAAAATACAAATCGTTTTTTGCCCAATCCGAGAAATCATTTTACCGCATGTTTTCGTTCAACACGATGAGGCTTTTATGTGACCGCATGAGTGAGATATTGAAAAAGGAAAACACACTCGGGGATTATTTTCGTTCGGTTTACAAATTGAATGCTGATTCCGGAATCCACTTGTCTACTCTTATTGCAAATGAATTCTGTAAGGACTGCTCGATAATTCCACATGGAAAGGACAGCGCAAACAAACGCCTTAACATGTTCCTGCGATGGATGGTGCGTGATAATTCGCCTGTGGATTTGGGATTGTGGCAATGGTATAAAAAAACCGACCTCCTCATTCCCATGGACACACATGTAATTCAAACCGCCGTTCAATTCAATCTTCTGGAAAAAACAGCCTCTGGTAAAATGCCTGCCCCGACAATGAAAAATGCCATTAATCTGACCGAAATGCTAAGGGAGGCATTCCCCGATGATCCGGTTAGGGGAGACTTTGCGCTTTTTGGTTTGGGTGTAAACTCCTAGGCTTTACTGTTCCCCGGAAATCTCTGCAAATGGGGTGTCATGCAGAATCAGGTAGCGGCTTGCATAGTTTGAAAAATAATCGTCGTCTGTCAAAAGGTATGACCTGATGTTGCGTTTTGTGGTATCGGCCTCTTCAACTTTACCGCCCTTGCCAACGACACGAGTATTGTATTCCCGGATGCCTGTCTTGACGTTTCCGCGTGGATAAAGCTCCAGTTCCATGTCGTCATCCCATGCCATCTCGGGATCAAACACTTCGCTCATAAAGCAGTTGATGAATGCGGCGCTGTCCCACCACTTGAGTTTGTCGGCTCCACCATGACCTTCCGTGCGGTAGACGTATACTGAACTCTTCTTGCGCTTTTCGGCGGTGAAACGGCAGTTCATGAACACAAAGCCCGGTTTGTTTGCAAAAGCCAGACTCTTTACGGCATATCCCGGATAATCTCCACGGTTGTCTTCGCGGACGTTGACCTCACATTCCTCAAACAATGCGGTATCCAAATCTCCGTAGATGAAATCGGTGTCTCCAGTAATCAAGCAGTCCTTGAACCAGCTGAAACCCTTAAGGCAAAGCGTATTCTGCCTTCCCTCGATGTGCATTCCCTGGGCAAAGAGTGTTCCTGTAGTATTGTTCCAGACGAGGGCTTCCGCACTGTCGGCCAGAGTTGAACCTTCCATAACGGTTTTGCTGTGTGTATTGGCAATGGTAAAATTCTTGAGGGAAACATTGCTGACATTCGGTCCCAGCACAAACACGGCACGGTTTTCCAGTCCCTTGTTGAACGCCTCGCAGTTGTCGGCCTGAATGACACAATCCTCCGGCTTTGTACCCGGTGCACTTTCTATAACAAGAGGATTGGAGAGATTGTATTTGATAAGCTCACGGTAATATCCCGGTTCAAGTACGACATGAATTGCAGTAGTTCTTGCCACCGCACCAGTCATGATCATGTCCTTAATCTTCTTGAAAGCAGAATTGATTGCCGCAGGCGATTTAGAATTAACGCTTAGTTCCAGCATGAATCGAATTATAAACTATTTTTAAACTTTAATCAAATGGTTTTATCTTTTTTATTCTTGACGATTTAAGGATATATAAAGAAAATCCTGCCATGCTAAACGCCTATCGGCAGACAGGTGATTCAGAATCTCAACATGTCGGCCTAAGATTCCGGGTCGAGCCCGGAATGACGCTCGCTGTCATGCTGAACTTGATGGCCTTCGGCGGCTTTGCACAGCATCTTAACATGCAAACTTAAGCGGACTGCCAAATAACTTCACAAAGCGTCATTATCGGGCACGACCCGATAATCTATATTATTGCATTATAAGCATTTATAGATTGCCGGATCGAGTCCGGCAATGACAGTGAATATGTTCGGCAATGACAGATGTTATATTTCTTCTCTATTTCGCCAGATACTCGTTGATTGACTGCGCGGCTTTTCGGCCTTCACCCATGGCAAGGATTACTGTGGCGGCACCCAGAACGATGTCTCCACCTGCCCATACCTTGGTCATGCTTGTTGCCTGCTTTTCGTCAACGGTAATATGGCCCTTGTTGTCCACGGCGATTTCCGGGGTTGTCTTGGGGATAAGCGGATTGGAGTTGTTTCCCAATGCGACAATTACGGCATCACAAGGAATGTCATGCTCGCTTCCCTTGATTTCCACAGGTCTGCGTCTGCCAGAAGCATCCGGTTCACCAAGCTCATAGCTCAATGCACGGATTCCAGTTACCCTTCCGTCCTCGGCGTTTCCAAGAATCTCTATCGGATTTTCAAGGAACCTGAATTCGACACCCTCTTCCTCCGCATGATCAACTTCTTCCGCACGGGCTGGCATTTCTGCACGTGTACGGCGGTATACGACATAGACTTTTTCCGCACCAAGACGCAATGCCATACGGGCTGCATCCATTGCTACGTTTCCACCACCACAGACTACAACAGTTTTTGCCTCGTAGAACGGGGTATCTGCTTTTTCCTTGTCATAAGCCTTCATCAGGTTGGCACGCGTAAGGTATTCGTTGGCACTAAAGACACCGATGTAGTTTTCTCCGGGGATGCCAAAGAATTTTGGAAGGCCTGCTCCGGTTCCAACAAATGCGGCATCAAATCCCTTTTCAGTAAGAATCTGCTGGACCGTAGAAGTGCGACCGACCAAAAAGTTCATCTCAAACTTTACGCCCATGTTCTTGAGGTTTTCTACTTCCTTGGCAACAATGTCCTTTGGAAGCCTGAATTCCGGGATACCGTAAACCATAACGCCACCGGCCTTGTGGAATGCCTCAAATACAGTAACGTCATGTCCTGCCCTGCGGCAATCAGCGGCAACAGTAAGTCCTGCGGGACCTGAACCGACGATTGCGACTTTCTTTCCGGTGGAAGGGGCAACTGCCGGGGTTGTGGTAAGATTGTTCTCACGCTCAAAATCAGCTACAAAACGTTCCAGACGACCGATGCTTACGGCCTTTTCCACGCTCTTGTATACTTTTCCCACGGTACATTCACCCTGGCACTGTTTTTCCTGAGGACAGACACGGCCACAGATTGCGGGAAGGAGATTGGTCTGCTTGATTTCGTCCACGGCACCCTTGAAGTCACCCTTGGCAACCTTTGCGATAAACTGTGGAATGCGAACGTTAACCGGACATCCCTTTACACAAGGCTCATTCTTGCACTGAAGGCAGCGGTTTGCTTCTACAATGGCCTGCTCCTTTGTGTAACCCAGGGCAACTTCCGACATCTGGCGGGCACGGACAAGAGGTTCTCCCGTAGGCATTACCTGAAGCGGAATGTCACGGCGGTCCTTTGGTGTCAGCGATCCGTCTGCAATTTTTGATTCAATCTTCCTATATTCTTCTTTGGCGATTTCTGCCAGTTTTTCTGAACTGATATGTTCCATTGTATTCTCCCTTACTGTGCATCCTGGAGCTTGCACTTGTGGAATGCTTCGGTTTCCTGCGGCTTAAAGCTCTTCATCCTCATCATCATGTTGTCCCAGTCTACCTGGTGACCGTCAAAATCAGGACCATCCACGCACACAAACTTGGTCTCTCCACCTACAGAAACACGGCAGCCACCGCACATTCCCGTTCCGTCAATCATAATCGTGTTAAGGCTTACGGTACACGGCACATTGTATTTTGCGGCACACTGACATGCAAACTTCATCATTATTGGCGGGCCAATGGCAATAACCTCGGCAGGAGGCACATCGCTCTGGCAAAGGCGTTCAAGGGCAATTGTAACCACACCCTTTTCACCGGCAGAACCGTCGTCGGTCATCAGGATAACCTCGTCGCACACGGCCTTCATTTCATCAACGAAAATCAAAAGGTCCTTGTTGCGGGCACCCTCAATCAAAATCACCTTGTTTCCCGCTTCCTTAAGAGCCTGAACAATAGGATAAAGTGGAGCCGTACCGAATCCACCGCCTACACAGACAACCGGAGCATCGTATTTCCTGATGTTGCTGGGTGTTCCAAGAGGTCCAAGCACACCGCCCAGATAGTCGCCCACATTCAACTTGGAAAGCTTGTAAGTCGACGCACCTACCGGCTGGAATGCAATGGCAACCCAACCCTCCTCTGCATTTGCATCCGCTATGGTCAACGGAATGCGCTCCGTCAGATCCTGGTCAACCTGAACGATTAAAAACTGTCCTGCCTTGCGGTTTTTGGCAATGTCGGGAGCCTCGAACTTCATGTAGTAGACATTCTCTGAAAGTTGTCTCTTTTCGATGATTTTGTTCATATTGTTTTCCTTATAAAATAAAGTCACTTGCCACTGATAAATTTTTTCTATTATACCGAATTCAAGAGATTATAGCAAGAATGGGGGTTATAAGGATGACTGGCATATTTCCGAAAAACATGATACCCTTTCCGCATGGTGACGAAAAATGAATTTCCGGTAATGGAATACGACGATGACAATGATTCAATTGTAAATCCCTTCAGTTGGAATCTGGAGCCTTTTACCACGGACAAGCTTATAATCACTTTTTTTCCCGATGTGATGAAGGACTTGCTGGAGAAAAATCAGCTTGAGCTTGAACGCCATTTTACAGGTGAAAACCCGGTGGACATCTATCGCTTTAAGGACATGCCGGACGTGATGATTACGCTCGGATATGTCGGATGCCCTGCCTGCGCCGGTAACCTTGAATGCTTTGCCGCCTGTGGTGCGACTAAAGTCATGTTCTGCGGTGGCGGTGGTGTTTTGGACAAGAACATAAAGGTGGGTGAGCTTTTGGTTGTGGAGGGAGCAATCCGCGACGAAGGTTTTTCCTACAAATACATAAAGCCGTCTCGTTACATCTACAGCGACAGGAAAATCTCGGACAAAATCACTTCCTGCCTTGATGAGCGCAAGATTCCCTACATCAAGGGAATTACCTGGACGACGGACGCAATGTTCCGGGAGACAAAGGCCCTGGTTGAACAGCGTAAGCTAGAGGGAGCCAAAATCGTAGAGATGGAACAGGCCGGATGCATCGCAATCGCACAGTACCGCAACTTTGATTACGGAGCAATAATCTACGGTGGCGATGACGTTTCCCAAGATGAATGGGACACAAGATCATGGGACAAACGCCAGGGAATAAGATACAACCTTGTAATGCTCTGCCGTGACCTGGTAAAAGCCTTTTAGTGTGGGATTAAACCCAACCCCTAGGCCCAGGGGTCTGAGGACACGGGAACGCGGATGTCGGAGAGGCACTGGATTTCGTTCAGGAACCACTGGCCGGTTGACGGCTTCTTGCGGAACTTGATTGGTCTTGGACTGTCTGCTCCACCACTCTGCAGATAGAGTGTTGCCCAGTTTTCTTCCGGATATGAATATGAGTTGTCACTTACGCTTATCGTGTAGGGAGTCGAAGGCTCATAGTTGTTCTGTGGAGTTGCCCCCGCAAAGAATGACTTGACCTTGTAGGTTTTTCCTGCCAGCCTGTCCTTCAGGAACTGTTTTTCATAGTTGCTCACAGTTTCGGGACCCTTTAGGAAATCAAGCATCTCAAAGGTTTCATCGGGATTCTGCTCATAGTGGCATAGAGCCGCAATGGTCAAAGCCGCTGTCTTGAACGGTGTATCCAGAGTGGCCTGTGGCAAAGCCTTCAGTTCCTGAACATTTTTTGGTAAAGATTCAAAAGTAAACGTTTCCATCTTATAGCCTCCAGGAAATAATTATAACATGTAAAACCCGCTTTGTCTTGTTTTTTTACAGGAACGAACCAATCAGATTTACCGTCGCCGCACAAAGCCATGCCAGCACACACTGCCACACGACGACACCCACGGCCCATCTTGCACCAAGTTCACGCTTTACGGATGCAATGGCCGCAACACATGGAGTATAAAGCAAACTGAACACCAAAAGGCATGCCGCACTCAGAGGACTCAGCACGGCCTGAACTCCACCCGCAAACAGAATCTCCAGAGTGGAAACGACGCTTTCCTTTGCCATAAAGCCGCTGACCAGAGCGATGACAATCTGCCAGTAACCCAGGCCCGCAGGTTTCATCACAGGAGTTATCAGTTTTGCAACAGAAGCCAGAATGCTTTCTTCCGCATCGGCAACAAACTGAAAATACCAGTTAAAGCTCTGCAGGAACCACACCACAATCGTTGCGATAAAGATTACCGTAAATGCCCTTTCCAGAAAATCCTTTGCCTTTTCCCACAATAGCTGAACGGTATTTCGCAAACCTGGCATCCTGTAGTTGGGGAGCTCCATTACAAACGGAACCGCCTCTCCCTTGAACAGAGTTGACTTGAACAAAAGTGCCGCCAGAATTCCCACGATGATTCCAAGAAAATACAGGCCCGTCATCACAAGCGCACCATACTTTGGGAAAAACGCGCTCACGAAAAAAGCATAGATCGGAAGCTTTGCAGTACAGCTCATAAATGGTGTCAAAAGAATCGTCATCCTGCGGTCACGTTCACTGGGAAGAGTACGTGTAGACATTACCGCCGGAACCGAACAGCCGAAACCTATCAAAAGGGGAACAATGCTTCGCCCCGAAAGTCCGATTTTACGCAGCAGCTTGTCCATGAAAAACGCCACACGCGCAATGTATCCCGAATCCTCCAGCATGGAAAGAAAGAAAAACAGTGTCACGATAATAGGAAGAAACGAAAGCACGCTACCCACACCGCTAAAGATTCCGTCGATGACAAGTGAATGCAGGATGTCGTTCACACCCACTTTGGAGAAAGCCAGATCTACAATCTCCGTAAGCTTGTCTATTCCAGTTTCAAGAAGTCCCTGCAGGAAAGAACCGATGACATTAAACGTCAAAAAGAACACCGACGCCATAATCAAGATGAACGCAGGAATGGCCGTGAATTTTCCCGTAAGGATTTTGTCCAGTTTCTGGCTCCGTTTGCGTTCATTGCTTTCAACAGGCTTTTTTACACTGGCAGCACAAAGCTTGAATATAAAGGAAAACCTCATGTCTGCTATTGCGGCACTACGGTCAAGGCCACGCTCCTTTTCCATCTGCATGATGATGTGTTCAAGCGTCTCCATTTCGTTGACATCAAGATTCAGACGATACAGTATCCTCTTGTCATCCTCCAAAAGCTTGCTTGCCGCAAATCGAACCGGTATCTTCTCCTTCTCCGCATGATCCTCTATTAAATGGATTATGGCATGAGTTGCCCTGTGAACCGCACCACCATGTTCATCCTTGGAACAAAAATCCTGGCGCAAGGGTTTTTCCTGGTATTTTGCAACGTGAATGGCATGGCTGATAAGCTCCTCAATTCCATGATTGTTTTTTGCGGAAATGGGAACGACAGGCACACCCAGCAAAGATTCCATCTTGTTTACGTCTATCGTGCCGCCGTTGGAAGAAAGCTCATCCATCATGTTCAGCGCCACTACCATGGGAATGCCCAGTTCCAGAAGCTGCATCGTAAGGTAAAGGTTACGCTCGATGTTGGTTGCATCCACAATGTTGATTATGGCACACGGCTTTTCGTTCAGGACAAAATCACGGGAAATGAGCTCCTCGCTGGAATACGGCGACATGGAATAAATGCCCGGAAGATCCGTAATGCTTGTGTCCTCATGTCCACGTATTGCACCTGATTTTCTGTCCACCGTAACCCCGGGAAAATTTCCTACATGCTGGTTTGAGCCGGTAAGTGCGTTAAAGAGGGTTGTCTTTCCGCAGTTTTGATTTCCTACAAGGGCAAAGGTCAATACCGTTCCATCAGGAAGGGGAGTTTCTGTTTTTTTGTCGTGAAATTTTCCGCCTTCACCAAGACCTGGGTGCACGGAAGAGTTTTCCTTTTCATCTGGAAACAGGTCATTCTTCAGGCCTGCATGTTCTTCTGCATTTTTTTCATCATGAACGACAGGGTCAACTTCAATTTTTTTTGCGTCATCTACCCGCAGCGTAAGCTCGTAGCCATGAAGCTGGAATTCTTTAGGGTCCCCAAGAGGCGCACTTTTTATGAATGTAATGTCTGTCCCCGGAATGAGTCCCATGTCCAGAAAATGCTGCCTTAATTCACCGTTGCCACCAAGTTTTATTACGCGAACCTTTTGATTCTGTTTTGCGTCATCAAGCGTCATATTTTAATCCTGTCATCCAAAACGTGTATAATATAGATTATACTTCCATTCATTTTTCCGCAAGCCCATCCAATTAAATAAAAAAAATCCAATATTACCTATTGACATAATAGGTAATTCAGGTTATATTCTCTTTATAAGACTTTACCTACTTAACTAGTAGGTTTACTAATTTACTAAGGAGAATACTATGGCAGACATCAAACAAAGCTCATTGGAATTAATCGGTAAGACACCGCTTTTACAGTTGAACGGCTATTCAAAAAAGGCTGGCATTTCTGGGGCCACCATTCTTGCAAAACTTGAATACCTGAATCCGGCAGGAAGCGTTAAGGATAGAATCGCCCTTGCCATGATTGAAGATGCAGAGGCAAAAGGCCTTCTTAAACCGGGTGCCACAATCATCGAACCGACATCAGGAAACACGGGAATCGGACTTGCCGCAGTCGCCGCCGCAAAGGGATACCATGCAATCCTTACCCTCCCCGATACAATGAGTGTTGAACGCCGCAATCTGCTCAAGGCATACGGTGCTGAAATCGTCCTTACAGAAGGTGCCAAGGGTATGAAGGGTGCCATAGCAAAAGCCGAGGAACTCCATGCCTCAACTCCAGGAAGCTTCATTCCGGGACAGTTCATCAATCCGGCCAACCCAGCCGCCCACAAAAAGTCTACAGGACCTGAAATCTGGGAACAGACAGACGGAAAGGTTGACATCTTTGTAGCAGGTGTAGGAACAGGTGGAACTCTTACTGGTGTAGGCGAATACCTCAAGGAAAAGAATCCAAACGTAAAAGTAGTTGCAGTTGAACCGGCAACAAGCCCCGTACTTTCAAAGGGAACACCGGGAGCCCACAAAATCCAGGGAATTGGAGCAGGCTTTGTTCCCGATGTCCTGAACACAAAGGTTTACGACGAAATCATCCCGATTGAAAATGAAGATGCATTCACAGAGGGCCGCCTCTTTGCCACAAGCGAAGGAATCCTCGTGGGCATTTCAAGTGGTGCCGCACTCAAGGCCGCCAGCATTCTTGCCAACAGACCAGAGAACAAGGGAAAGACAATCGTGGTCCTTCTTCCTGATTCAGGAGACCGCTACCTTTCAACACCACTTTTCAGCAATAATTAAATAAATCCATCCAGCGGGGGCCCATCCCCCGCTACACCCCCTTTTCCCCCGTTTACTTGTTACACAATGTCCGTTATAATGTATTATAGATGATTAATTAAGTGTTTCTGCATTTCTAAAGAGGTTTATCATGAAAAAACTACAGGCGATAATCTGTTTTTTGGTTTTACCATTTGTCCTGTCCTCATGCATAAGGCATTGGAAAGACGGAGGAACCGTTACCTATGATTTTTTTGTATGCAAGATTATTTCATGGGACAGCCTCGATGGAAAACAATACACCGAAATACATTTCTTCCCCGACAGCCTTTTCTCCCTTGACACTTTTGATGACCGCGAAGAAAAAGAATTTGATGCACTGCTGGAAAGTGCAAAACCAGACGGACAGGATGAACCCTATGTTGAACTTCATTCATTGGATACATATCCTTCAAGCGGAAATAAAAAATATGATGCCTATGTAAAACGCGGAAAAGAGGTCAATTATTATTTGATCAGAAGGATGCTGAATAATGAACCGACAAAATTCTACATTCCGGACATTGCCACTCCACTTACCGATGGCGACATAGCCTTTATGATGCTGACGGACATCAACTGCGATAACAACGAATGGGAAAAGAAGCTGTTTCCATCGTTTGTTACGGAAAAAGAGGGATATACTTCACGCTATCTTTTTGACTATCTTCATGCCTCAGAATCAAATCGACTAGAGGTTGCCCAGAAACTGCTTGAACATTATGTTGAAGATAAAAACGGATTCCTTTCTTCACATTTTAAATATTTATCCTCCAGAAAATTCGAAGACCTTCAGTGGATATTTGAAAAAGCAGAACCTTTGATTGAAAACGAGGCGGACAGGGAAAAACTTTCTGATGCAATAAATCTTGTGTTTCAGCTTTCCAAACTTGAAAAATCTGTCCCTGATATTAACTGGCATTATGATACTTATACCGATGGAACTTCAAAACTTGAGATTCTTGAAGGTGGCGGCGGATCCTTTAAAGGAGCGGGCTCTCATATAGTAAATTATGCCTTCTATCTTGAAACTAAAGACATGAACGTAGATTTTTTCCTCACGGATGACGACTGTAATCTTGTCATAGACATTGGCGGAGGAGGAGACAGGAACGGGCCCCTGTATAATGCTCAAGGTGGAGATGACGGATTGGATTTTGAGCCCAACCGCTTTTACGAGATAAACACAAAGTCCAAGCTTGTAAAAGTTAGGGATTTCTACTGGTACTAGACGAAAAACTCATCCTGTTTGTTTCCAGCTTCCTTTACTAAGTTCCTTTTATGGTTTATCATTCAGAAAGGGAGATTTCGAATATGAAAAAAAACACTCTTGCACTTTCTGATAAATCTGCACATGACATTTCACCTGACATGATCGGACTTTTCTTTGAGGACATCAATTTTGCGGCTGACGGTGGCCTTTATGCCGAGATGATAGAGAACCGTTCTTTTGAGGCGGTCAAAAGCAAAGGCGAAAGCCACAATTATGTTCTGCGTGAGGACAACCTTTATGCATGGTCTGGAGCGGAGGATGCCCTGGAGATTTCGTGCAATGAACCGTTAAGCCAGAACAATCCGCACTACCTGCGCTTTACTGCCAGAAACGACGGCGAAGGATTCAGGAACAAGGCCTACGATGGCATTTTCCTCAAGAAGGGAATGAAATACAAAATCTCGTTTTATGCCCGTGAGGTAAAATATCCCGAGGGGAAGATTGCGGTCTCTGTAAAAAAAGACGGCAAAGTTTATGCGGAAACAGAAATCGATTTTAACAATTCAAAAAACCGTCCCGCAGAATGGATGGATACAATCAAAGTTACATGCGACACCCTGGAATGGGAACATTACACCGGAGTTCTTACCGCACTTGAAGACGTTAAGGGAGCTGAATTTGAAATCGCACTTACTAAAGCAGGCTCTGTGGAATTTGACCTTATTTCCATGATTCCAGAGGATGCAGTTGCAGGTGTTTTCCGCAAGGATCTTTTTGATGCGCTTAAAGATTTACATCCTGCGTTCATCAGGTTCCCGGGCGGCTGCATTGTGGAAGGAACAAGCATCATGCGGCGTTATCAGTGGAAGAACACGGTCGGTGAATTAAAGGAAAGGAAAATAAACACCAACCTCTGGGCTTTGCAGGGCGGCAACGTGATGACGGCATGGGAAACCCCGGACAGCCATTACATGCAGAGCTACGGAATCGGCTTTTACGAATACTTTTTGCTTTGTGAACTTTTGTCATCAGAAAAACGCACATGTAAGCCACTTCCCGTTTTGAGCGTGGGTGTTGCATGTCAGTTCCGCTCATACGAAGTTGTTCCGATTGACTCGGAGGATTTCAAGCAGTATGTTCAGGATGCACTTGATTTGATTGAATTTGCAAACGGCCCCGTTACAAGCAGGTGGGGATCCCTTCGTGCAAAGATGGGCCATCCCCAAAGCTTTAATCTGGACATGATTGCCATTGGTAACGAGCAGTGGGAAAGCGGCTGCGTAGACCTTGCTCCCCGCTACATTGCCTTTGAAAAAGCGATTCATGAAAAATTCCCCGAGATAAAATGCCTTGGTACGGCAGGTCCCTTTGTAGACAATGATTTTCACAAAAACGCCTGGGATTTTTACAGGAAGAATGCTGCGACTAACAAGGATTTTTCCTATGCGGTTGACGAACACTATTACGTTGCACCAGAATGGCTCTATGATCATGTTGACTTTTATGACGACTATCCCCGCGATGTTTCTGTCTTTGCAGGTGAATATGCCGCTCATGATGCTAACCTTTCAAACTCTGTGGACGGAGCTGTAGCCGAGGCTGCGATGATGACCGGTATGGAACGCAACAGTGATGTTGTACGCCTTGCTTCCTATGCCCCTCTTTTCAACAGGATTGGACATTCACAGTGGACGCCCGACATGATTTGGTTTGATGCCGAACGTGTTGTGCTGACTCCAAGCTATTATGTCCAGAAAATGTTCTCTGACTTTTCAGGTACACAAGCGCTGGATTTGAACGGACAGGAAAAGACCCTCAGGGAAAACAAGCTGTATGTTTCGGCCGTAAAAAAATCTTCCGGCTCACAGGAAAAAATCATAAAGATTGCAAACGGTTCGGAAGAAAATCAGGTTCTGGTTCTTACCGACACACAGGGAAAGACGCTTTCCGGTAATGCAGAGATAGCACGCCTTGTTGCTTCAAGTGGCACCGCAAAAAAAGTTGAACCGACCGATGCAGTTGCTTCAAGCGGTGGAACAAAAGCTGTTTCTCCTGAACTCATGTCAAACCTTCAGGTCTGCGAAAAACGTGCCCCGGAATCAGCAAGCTATACAGTGGCAAAAGAAAACTTAAATGGAGAAATAACAATTCCTGCAAAAAGCTTTGTTGTTGTAAAACTGATGTAATATGCGTAAGAAAATAATACTTGAATGGATCAGAATCATCATAGGCTTGTTCATCTTTGCGTTTGGAGTACATCTTACAATCTTTGCAAACATCGGCCTTGCTCCCTGGGATTGTCTTGGAATGGGAATCTCCTACCATACTCCACTCAATTACGGATTATCCATGACCATTATGGCGGTGATTATTTTGGGAATAGATTTGCTCTTAAAGGAAAAAATCGGCTTTGGTACAATCATAGACGCCCTTTTGACGGGCAACTTTGTTCAGCTTTACAATACGTTCAATCCGTTTGAGTTGAATAAAAGCCTGCCACTCGGTATTGTCATAATGCTTACGGGTTTTGTCTTTATGGCATTCGGTATGGCCGTGTACATGAAAAGCGAGCAATGCTGCGGTCCCCGTGATTCCCTTCTTGTGGGCCTGGGAAAACGCATGCCTCATGTCCCCATCGGAATTGTTGAAGTGATATTGTGGGCGGTAGTCCTTCTTGTGGGATGGCTTTTGGGAGGCCCTGTTGGAATTGGAACTGTTATAAGCACATTTGGCGCAGGCCTTGTAATGCAGCTTGTATATTGGATAATTCATTTTGATCCAAGGAAATTAAAGCACCGTGGAGTTATTGAGGTTTCCCGGCAGTTCCTGAAAAAATAGAATGCCAGCCTCAACTATTGACATGTGCTTTATTTAATTGTAGATTGTGGTTACTCATTCTTAACAACAAAGTTCAACTTTAGGAGGATTTTATGAAAAAATCTGTAAAATGTTTATTAGCCGTCTTCTTGATCGCCGTTGGTCTTGGCCTTACTTCCTGTGCAAGCTTGCTTGATGCAGTAGGTGGAGCTGTAACACAGGGCGCAAGCATGTATGACAAAACTTATTCTGCTTCAGTCAACGGAACAAGAGTAGCTTTCACATTCGTAAACGAATCTGTTGATGGCCGCATCAAGTTAACAATCAGCGTTGGTGGATCAACATATAGCAATGGTTATTCATGGAATTTGGATAATGAAGACCTTGAAGGTGAAAGGGACGTCATCCTGTACCAGAATGGAGCTGAATTTGGAAGACTTACTCCAAACTCACTTTTGCCAACATCTTTGACCGCCCGCTATAGCTTTACTGTAGGTGGAATCTCTATTCCTCAGGGCAAAGAATTCAGATACTAAATCCAATTAACCCCGGAGAACTTCGGTTTTTCGGGGATTTTTTTTATCCAATCTCAAACTGTCCTACCCTAAAAAATTCCGACTGCAGAAAATCCAAGTGCAAATTTATGAAATGGAATCCATTGATGTGCCTCAATTGAAAGGCCGTAATAATATCCGTAATCAAGCTTGAGGCCAATCCTTGTGTCATTTTCAAATCCAATCGGCATGATGGTCACTGTAGCTCCGGCACCACCTGCAAAACTGTTGGCAATAAAGCCTGCTTCAACATAAGCTTCAAGACGCAGTTCATCCAAGAGGGAATAATCTAATCCGCTGATTACAGAAACCGTAAAGAACTTATCGGAAGGATTAAAAAAATGGGAGTTATTGCTGCTTGAGTTTTCACTGTCATAAGACAAAAGCCAATAGATCCAAAACGGCATTCCGATGTTTCCGCCCACAAAAAAGTTAGGTGTCAAATCATAGGTTCCGTTTATATTTATGTTTCCACCGCTTAGATTTTTATAGTTTTCATAACTTTCTGCATTCCACCCGAACAAATAATAATCCACATTGAATGCAATGGTTGCATCGGCATCTTCCGCATAAAGAAAGCCACAGGAGAGAATAAGAATTGCAAGCAAAATGTATTTCTTACACCTCATGATTAAAGTATAATCCTTATGTCCCTTATTGTAAACTATATTCTGGCTAATGTTCAGGGAACAGCAGCTAACAAGTCCTTGAGTTTCTTTGCGTTCTTGGCGCCATTTCCGTTTGGGTGATTGTTGAAGTATACCTGAATCAGTGTGCCCCTGTCCTTGATTCTGGAGATTCCCGGTACAAATTGAATGAGCTCTTCATCACTGTAATCGTACAGGTAGCGGGCGGAACCGTTTGAACTTTCTGAAGAAGAGGCTGGGTCCTGTGCATACCATGCATTGGCATTACGGCCATGAAGTCGGATATAGGCGATTGGTCCCATGAAGTTGGAATACAAGTTGTCATGTAAATCCGCATTGGGAAGTGATTTAAGTTGGGGCATGTCACAAAATGCTATGGATGCCTTCCGTTGAACAAGGCCTTCAAAAACCGATTCGCGTATCCATTCTTTGTGGCGGAACTCTATCACCACGGGATAGCCTTGGTATTCTTCAATCAGTTTTGCAAGATAGATCCTGTTTTCATTTGTGTAATGAAAGCTTTGCGGAAATTGAAAAAGTACTGCGCTGAGGCTGTCATTCTCCAGAAGGGGATTAAGGGCATGCTTGAATTCTTCAGATGCGTTGGGCCACATTTTCGTTATCTCGTGTGTAAGCATCCTGTTTGCCTTTATGCTGAAGCTGACTTTTCCCTGACTCCTTTGATAAAAAGAATAAAGACGGTCTGCGGTGGGCATGCTGTAGAATGTGCTGTTCAACTCAAGCGCATTAAACTGAGTCGCATAGTAAGAGAGGAAATCTGCCCTTTTCAATTCCTGCGGATAAAACACACCCTTCCATTCCGGGTAGTCGTATCCGCTGGTTCCTATTAAAATTTTTTCCATACGTTTATTCGTTTCTTGAACAATGCTTCGCGTGTGATTAAGCCCATTTAGGACCTCTATCGGTTACAGCTCATTACCCTTTGGCTGTTTCTTATATTTTTCAAACTCTAGCATCACTTCATGCATATCTTCTGGTGTGTATTGATGGCATTTTTCTTTTAGCTCTCCCGGTACGCCATAGAAGGCTTCTGCCATGCCACCTGCTATATCAGTAAGAGTGTCACAGTCACCGCCGAGGCTTACTGCCGTTCTGATTACATCCTCAAAGCCATCTCCTTCCATGAATGCGGTTATTGCTTCCGGCACTGTTTCCTGGCAGCTTTCCACATGGTGATAGTCCGGGCGTATTTCATCGCAGGTTCTGGACAAGTCATATTTGAATTCCTTGGTGACAAACTCTTTGATTTGTGATTTTGAGTAGCCATTACGTGCCATCCATATTACTGATGCCGCCGCTTCCGCTCCCTTGATTCCTTCCGGATGATTGTGAGTGATTTCCGCTGACCATCCTGCAACTTCCCTGGTACGCTCCAAAGTTTCAAAGAGCCATCCCACGGAACTTACGCGCATGGCTGAACCGTTTCCATAGCTTCCATAAGGCTCTGTCTTCTTTGCCGCTATCCACAGATAAAATTTCTGTCCATAACCTGCATGCGGATATTTGTGTCCCCAAAGGTGCATGCTTCTAATCATTTCATTTTTCATCGTGCTTTCATCTGCATCCAGTCCCGCCTTTAGTATTCCATCGCATATTGCAATTGTCATCACAGTATCATCTGTAAAATGAGGCCTTTCAGAAAACAAGGGGAAATCCTTTGTCTTGAATCCCCTGTCAAACTCAAATGGCTGTCCTATTATGTCACCTAAAATTGCACCGTACATGTATTCCTCCCAATTGTCATTTACATCATAATACAATTTTTTCATGTTATGCAGTAGCCCATCGGGTGACCTTATTATTTTATCATAGATTTTTTGAATTTTTAAACACAAAGGCCCTGGTTTTTGTTATATTTTGATAATGGAAGATAAAGAACGGGCTAGGGATTGGAGGGGTGAGCGGAGCGAAAACACGCGGGAGCGTGGTCGGAGGCGAGAGCCGTAGCCCCGGAAAGCCCGACCTGCCGCACGGCAGGTAGCCTCCGCATGAACTTTTTTAACTTGCCGTTTTTCTACTTTCGGATTCTCCTTTTGTACTTGATGTATTTTGCGATGAACGAACCGAACAACCACAGATAAAGGACTCCAATGACTATCCAGAATATTGTGAAGCCGTGTCCTATTCCACGCTGGAATATGCTTAGAATCAGATTTGTCACAATGCATCCGAAGAAGATTATCAGGAGAGGGATTATTCTTCCACCGAAAATCCTCCTTATCATATCAAGGCGTGACTCGTCATCACAGAATATGTCCTCTTGTCCGTTTGCCTCGGAGGCCTTTTTGCGGAAATAGCTGTAACCCATGCAGTCGGTCAGGTATTCCCAGCCGCAGTCCCCAAAAAGCTTTATGTAATCGGGGCGGCTTCCTGTCTTGTTGTAGTCCAGCTGATAAATGTAATTCTCCGGCTCGCAGCGTTCAAAATGATAGAAGCACGGCATGTTTACTCCGATGAATTTCCATCCCTGTGAATGCATTTCCTCCAGCCATCTTGCCTCTTCATCATACTGTGTTATGCTGAACCATCTGATTTTTGTTTTTGTCTCGCTCATTGTTGGCCTCCTATTCGACCTTGCCTTCCTGTGTGGCATTCTTAAAGAGTCTCTTGATACGCTTTAATTCAAGCGCTAGAACCTCGCATCCCAAATCTGTTATCACATAGACGCGGCGCTTTTCTTCCTCACGAATGAACTTGATCAATCCATCCCTTTCCATTTTGGAAAGCGTTCCGTACATTGTACCCGGAGTTATGCTGATTTCACCTTCCGTCATTTCCTTGACTTTCTGTACAATCCCATAACCGTGGTTTTCTTCCTGAAGGCATAGCAGAATGTAGAATCCTGTCTCTGTCATCGGCACGTATACTTTCTTGATGTGACTGTCCATCTGAACCTCCATTGCAGTTCAATATATCCAGCTGCAATATATCGCACTGCGTTGTATCTGAATTAAATATATCACACTGCGATATAAGTGTCAAGCTTTTTTTGAAAAATTTTTTTATTTCCAGCATGATATATCTATCTGTCCGGCATTATGTCCTAAAATCCGTCATTTAGCTTGATTTTTTGCGGTGGAAAGGGGGTCTCACTGTTGTTTAAACACAAGTTTTCCACAGTTTGAATGGCACTTTTCCACATGTTATACTACTTGACATTCCTAATTCACAATAATATGGGCAATTAGAGCAGGAAAAAGTTCAAAAAACCATAATTCCTTATATTACAAAGAATTATTTTACAATACCTGTATAACTCCAAAATCTTTGAATTTCTTAGATCGAATAATTCAACGTAATATCAAGAAATCGGCAACTTTTCCACAGCAAATTCACAGAAATACACAAGTTTTCCACAATGCTTGGCAAATGGCAGAGAGTAGGATTCAATATAGACACATTCCAGATATTCTTCTACAATAAAATAATGTCAAATCAAAAAAGGGAGAATGAATATGAAAAAACTGATAGCCATTTTATTACTTGCTTTTACCGTTGGCCTGGGATTTGCCGCTAAGGCAGATTATTATGTTGAAAAGTACAGCCTTCTTGATCAGCAGCAACAGTACCAGGAGATAATCAATGACATCACGCAAAAGGATGAATCTGAATTTACCACTTCCGATTATTTCTATCTTGGATTGGCATATTTCCGTATGGAAAAAGATGAAGAAGCACTAAAAAATTTTAACATTGTAATTCAAAACGATCCCAGCTTCTCAAGTTCATATTACTATATTGGCGGAATCTATTTGTATTCAAAAGAGTACGATAAAGCCATCCCCTATTATGAAAAATGCATTGAACTGAATGACAAGGATTCCCAATCCTACGAGTGGCTTGGAACCATATATGATACCCTCGGCGACTATCAAAAGGCCTTGGAATATTATTCCAAATTCTACTCTCTTGACAAAAAGAATCCCGATGCCCTCTACCATATGGCTTACACCCTGTACGTGCTGAATGACTTGGGAAAAGCAAAAACCTATGCCGAAAAATATTTAAAGCAAGACAAGACTTCCTATGCCATGAACAGCATCATGATAATGTGTCTCTATTCACAAGGCGACTACAAGAAGGCTCAGAAATACGAAAACCAGCTCGTCGAAATATGGAAGAATTCTCAGGAAGATTACATAAAGGAGCAGTCATATTTCAAACTTTATTCATTTTCATATAATGGATATGACTTGAGCGTGTACAAGAAATTAGACCAGACGGGCGACTTCTATGATCTTTTGGTTTGCAATGTATACCAGAATGATACTCTAATAAAGACAGTAAATCTGGAATATGACGGCTTTACAGCACAAATAGTTGGTGGAGCCACCTATTTTATCGGAACCTTTGACGTGAAATCCAGAGTACATTCAACGGCAAGCATAGCATACGACACGTGTCCTGATTTCCCTGAGTTCATCAAATGCATAAAACTTGCGGTGGACGGAAAGTTGAAAATTACCGCATCCAGTACAAGATATTAGAAAATCAATCTTTCGGGTTGAATAACTCCACCTGTTCTCCAAGAGGGCCGTAGAAAAATGAAAGCCTCGCATGAAATTCTGGGGTGCTTGGTATCACATTATCTTTTGGTTTGATGAAAACTTCATACCCGGCTGCCTCGACTTTTGCCGCAAGCTCATCAACATGTTTTGTTGCAAGTGCAAAATGACGAACCGCACCAAGAGAGCGAATCCCTTCTCCATTGCAGAAAATCTCGATACGTGCAGGAAAGAAAGCATTCCCTGACTTGAGCATTACTCCCTGATCCCAGCGACGTTCTTCTACAAAACCAAGAATCTCCTTGTAAAAGTTTACTGCCTTTTCAAAACCCTCCGGATCCTGACATTTCATCGAAACATGATGAATGCCGCATACCGGCTGGCTTGTATGGAATTCTTCCCTGGTAACTGCCATGTCGATGCATTTCCATTTTTCACCAAAGAATTCCATCTCCCTCTCACTGACCGGCTTGAATCCTGCAGCCTTATAACAACCCATTGCGGGAGGATTGTTTTCAAACACCCCAAGATCAACTTTTTGTGCCTTAAAGATGTTGAACGCATATTCAAGTGAAAGCTGGAGCATTTTCTTGCCATATCCCTTGCCCCGTCGTGATTCATCAACAATCACAAATCCAAAGCGAATGTGTGTTTTCTCTGGATCCATGTAACGCATGATAAGATGACCGACAATTCCTTCTTCATCAAAAGCAGTAAACGGAAAAAAATTATCCGGTTCGCTGCAATCGCCATTGTTGCCAATATATTTTTGGTTCATGTCATCCGCAGTGATTGGAAATTTGTCGTACCTGTCAGCTGTCCACTTACGGAAACTCTCTTCGTCCCTGCACCATGAGATAATCGTTTTTGCATCCTCTGCCTTGTATGGCCTTAACCGCAGCATTTATTCCCCCTTCAAGATGCCTGTTCCTGCATCCATTGTTCGATATAACAGGCTACACTGTCATCATCATTTTTCCCGATTATTTTTGTTGCCCATGCCTTTGCTTCAGGGATTGCATTTCCCACGGCACATGCTTCATCCGCAATTTCAAACATGGGCAAGTCATTGATTGAATCACCAAAGACAACAAGCTTGTCCGCACCTATTTTTTTCTTTAATGCCAAAATCGCCTTTGCCTTGGTACAGTTTTCAGGACAAATCTCAAGCCAGAATTCATTGTCATAAGCATCCTTTTGAAAAACACATTCCCAACCCTCGTATTTCCTCATTCGCTCGTAAGCGGACCTAATATTCGATTCATCATCTACCAAGGTGACATAACCTGCCTCACCTTCAAACATTGCCTCAAGATTTTCCACACGTTTCATACGTGAATCATTCTTGTGTTCTTCAATATACTTTTGGAGTCCAGGCACAGGATTTTTTGCACAATAGAACTTGAACATCTCTTCTCCAAAATAAGAAGAAACAAATCCCCTTTCTTCAAGTTCCGGAAGCTCTGTCTTTAACAGATTTATTTCTTTTAGAGTAAACAACGCTTTTTGAATCATACGCCCATTCGAGTTGTCGGCAAGAACGGTTCCATTTCTCGTAATGACCGGCAGTTTCAGCTTTAATTTTCCTGTGATTTCCATTGCACTTTGAATTGAACGGGCTGTGGCATAAGTAAACAGGACGCCATTTTCTATAAGGCGATTCAAAGTCTGGACCGTTTTTTCCGAGAGGGTTTTGTCACTGCGCATCAAAGTTCCGTCCAAATCAGAAACAAAAAGAGTTTTCATTTTACACCTCCACAGATTTTAAAACCGGAAACCATTATCAGTATAATTTGAAAATCATCAAAGTTCTAGTACCAAGATATGATTGCCTACATTTTCTAACTGTGTTATGATATTGATTGTATGAAAATCAATTTTGTTAAACGGCTTTTCTTTGTTTTGATTCAATGTACCTATGGCCTTGGGCAGACAATCTGCGGCTTTGTTGTCTTTTTGATTTTCTTACGCAAACCCCACCGCATTTATCGTGGCTGCATCGACACCATGTGGGATACTTGCTCAGGTTTGAGCCTGGGCCTCTTTATCTTTACGCCAAAAAAAGATTTCTCTGACTCACAGAAAATTCGCGTGCATGAATACGGCCACTGCATTCAGTCTATTTTCCTTGGACCGCTTTATCTTTTTATCGGCATCATTTCCTGTACATGGGCAGGCCTTCCGTATTTCGTAAAGATGCGGAGGGAAAAGAAGATTCCCTATACAAAATGCTTTGTGGAACATTGGGCAAGTGCCTGGGGTGAATGGATAACCGGAGAAGATGCTGTTTGGGATTAAGCGATTATTCCTGACGCAGGCAGATGTCCTTTAATTCCGTAATGTTTCCTGCTATGTAATCGGCACCGGCGCTCTGTAATTCCTGCATGCTGCCATATCCAAAGAGCACGCCACATGATTTTAGACCTGTTTTTTTTGCACCCAGAATGTCATGTTTCCGGTCTCCTATCATCAGGACTTTTCCACGGTCATCAATCTGATTCCGCTCAAGGGCATACTCAATCACTTCATCTTTTTTGCTTCGTGTTTCATCCATCAGGCTTCCGCAGACATTTTCAAAATACTGGGCAAGACCAAAGTGTTCGATTATTTTAACTGAATATTCCTCCGGCTTGGACGTTGCCACCACAAGCTTTTTTCCCGCATCCTTCAGGGTACTGAGCAAATCGGGGATTCCAGGGTATACGGCATTTTCCAAAAGCCCCTTTTCCGCAAAATATTCACGGTATTTCACAACACCAAGGGCCGCCTTTTCCTCAGAAAAACCAAACTGCGTCCTGAACGTATCCACAAGCGGAGGCCCAATAAACGAACAGAGTTTTTCATACGTGGGAATTTCAAGCCCAAAACATTCCAGGGCATGCTTAAAAGAATTAGTGATTCCAAGAGCAGGATCGGTAAGAGTTCCGTCCAAATCAAAAAAAAGCCAATCGAACATGGTCAAACCTACACCAATAGAAGTTCCGCCACAAAGACCACCGCACAGCAGGCACAGGCTACTGGGAAGAGGCCGGCACCAAAGAAGGACAGGATGATTCCCACGGCAAGCGCGATGATTCCGGCGATTGGGGACTGAGTTGCCTCCACAATGGCGGGAAAAGTCATGACGGCAAGCGTGATGTACGGAACATAATACAAAAACGATTTGATGAAACGGTTTTTTATCGGCTTACGGATCAGTGTCAGCGGAAGAACCCTAATCAGATACGAGACGGCAAATCCTGTAAATATGGCGATGTATATGTAGGCGTTCATTTGACACTCTCCGTTGCTTCGTTTTCTTTTGTGCTTTCCCCTGCAGATGGAGTGTCCTGGTCGGATATGGGTTTGATCAGTGCGACTATGCTTGAAATCACAACTGTCAGGATGATTGTACGTGTTCCTGCGGAAAGTTCCTTTATCTTGGGGATTACCGTACATGCATAGCTGGCGGCAAAACTGATGATTATGGAAATAAGGATGACGCGGTTCTTTTTTGCGGGCGGTACGATGATTGCGATGAACATACCATAAAGGGCCACGGAAAGCGCGCTCACAACCCTGAGCGGCAGAAAGTTCCCTGCGATGATTCCGAGTGACGTTCCAATACTCCAGAGGGGAATTGCGATGAGGTATGCCCCGTAATTGTAGGATGGATTAATGTATCCTGGCCGTGCAATAGTAATTCCGAACAGCTCGTCGGTAACTGCAAAACCAATCAGGAAACGGTGGATGAGTGGGGTTTTGGGGTCAAAGCGTTGTGTCAGGGCCGTACTCATCAAAAGATAGCGTGCGTTTATTACAAGGGTTATAAGGGCAATTTCAAGATATGTAGCCACCGCACCAATTGAAGTAAACAGGGCATATTCCCCGGCCGAAGCCAAATTAAAGAAACTGGCGATAAAACCCTGTACCGGATTCAAACCTGCGTTACGTGCCACAATGCCGAGCGAAAAGGAAACGGCAAAATATCCAAGCCCAATAGGAATCCCGTCCCGAATTCCTTCCAGAAATGCTTTGTTTTTCATATTCCTACCAAAAAAAATAGCTGCCTGAAAAACACAATCATGCCCTCCAGACAGCCATATTATATCAATTTTTTAGGAATTTGCCAAATCCTTCAGTTCCTCAAGCATTTTTGGGAGTTCCGTTGCCATGTTTTCGTTTGTAAACTGGCATGTTCCGACCTTTTCGTGACCGCCGCCGCCATATTTGAGCATGAGGCTTCCGACGTTGACCTTGCAGGTCCTGTTCAAGATGCTGTATCCCACAGCCGCAGAGCATCCCTGACCACCACGACCGCTTACAATCCATGCGGAGATGTTCTGCTCGGGGTACATGCTGTAGATCATGAAACGGTTTCCTGTATAAATCGGATCAACACCGCGCAAGTCAGATATGATGAGGTTTCCTTCTACAACAGTGTGGGCCTTAACCATTTCCTTGAATTTTTCGGTCTGCTCATTGTACACTTCAATCCTTTCCTTTACGTCCGGCATGGCAAGGATTTCTTCTGTGGTTTTGTCACGGCATGCAACCATGAGCTTTTCCATCAGCTGATAGTTGGATACGGTAAATTCACGCCATCGTCCAAGACCTGTTCGGGGATCCATCAAGAAGCCCACAAGAATCCAGCCCTGGGGATTTTGAATCTCGTCAATCGTCAGGTTTCCGGAATCTACCTTGTCTACGGCCACCATCAGGTCATCAAAATTGGGGAATTTCTCCTTTCCACCGTAATATTCGTAAATGATGCGGGCACATGAAGGTGTAATGCGGCTTTCTCCCTTGTATTTTCCTTCAAGCTGGTTGCGCTCAAACTCACTTGAATGGTGGTCAAACCACAGCCCACAGCCTTCAACAAAAGGAACATTTGCAAGACAATCATTACTGTCAATAGGGACAAGCCCATCCTGCAAGTCTTTTGGGTGCGCAAACTTCCAGTGATCAATTATACCAGCCTCAAGCAAAAGAGCTCCACAAGCCAGTCCGTCAAAATCTGAACGTGTAACAAGTCTCATTCCCATATCTTCAAAACCTC
>JAEEIU010000050.1 GCA_016281495.1 Treponema sp.
ACATTGGTACAATTGGCCACGTTGACCATGGTAAGACTACATTGTCTGCAGCTATTACTGCATATTGTGCAAGAAAGTATGGCGACAAAGTTTTGAAGTATGATGAAATTGATAATGCTCCAGAGGAAAAGGCTCGTGGTATTACAATCAACAGCCGTCACCTTGAGTATCAGTCAGACAAGCGTCACTATGCTCACATTGACTGCCCAGGTCATGCTGACTATGTTAAGAACATGATTACTGGTGCTGCACAGATGGATGGAGCTATCCTCGTTGTTTCTGCTCCAGACTCTGTTATGCCTCAGACAAAGGAGCACTTGCTCCTCGCTCGCCAGGTTGGTGTTCCAAAGATCATCGTTTTCTTGAACAAGATTGACCTTGTAGATGATCCAGATCTTCTTGAACTCGTTGAAGAAGAAGTTAGAGATACAGTAAAGAGCTACGGTTTCGCAGATGAAACACCTATCGTAAAGGGTTCTGCATTCAAGGCTTTGGCTGACGGTGCAACTCCAGATGATACAAAGTGTATCGATGAATTGCTTGCTACAATGGACTCATGGTTCGATGATCCAGTTCGTGATGATCAGAAGCCATTCTTGATGCCAATCGAAGACATCTTCACAATTTCTGGTCGTGGTACTGTTGTTACAGGTCGTATCGAGCGCGGTGTTGTTCACATGGGTGACGCTGTTGAAATCGTTGGTATCCGCCCGACAGCTTCTTCAACTGTTACAGGTATCGAAATGTTCAACAAGACATTGAACGAAGGTATGGCTGGTGACAACGCCGGTATCCTCCTCCGTGGTGTTGAAAAGAAGGATGTTATCCGTGGACAGGTTCTCGCTGCTCCTGGATCAATCCACCCGCACACAAAGTTCGAAGCTCAGATCTACGTTCTTACAGAAGCTGAAGGTGGACGCAAGAAGCCGTTCTTCTCTGGCTACCGCCCACAGTTCTACTTCCGCACAACAGACATTACTGGTGAAGTAAAGCTTGACGATCCAAGCGCAATGGTAAAGCCAGGTGACAACGTAAAGATCACCGGTGAACTGATTCACCCGATTGCTATGGATGAAGGTCTTAAGTTGGCTATCCGCGAAGGTGGACGCACAATTGCCTCTGGTCAGGTAACAAAGATTATTGAGTAGTTAAATTGATTCAAGGGGGTGCTCCGGTGCCCCTTTGATTCAAACAGGAGAAAATGATGGCAAACGGCAAGATTCGTGTAAGACTTCGTGCTTTTGACGTGGCTCTTATCGATCAGAGTGCAAAAGACATCGTACAGCAGGTTCAGAAGGCTGGAGCAAAGGTTTCAGGACCAATCCCGCTCCCAACAAGAATCAATAAGGTAACTGTTCTTCGTTCTACATTCGTTAACAAAAAGTCACGCGAACAGTTTGAAATGCGCACACACAAGCGCCTTATTGACATTTATGAACCCACTTCAGAAGTGATGGATTCACTTATGAAGCTGGAGCTGCCGGCTGGCGTTGATGTAGATATCAAACAGTAAGATTTTTCCACCGTCGGTGGATGTCTGCTGTAAAATAAACGGTAACGGTCCCCTGGATCGGGGATGGCGGCCAATAGGAGTATTCAGATGAAAGGTCTGATAGCAAAAAAAGTGGGAATGACCCAAGTTTTTGACGAAAGCGGGAATCTGACACCAGTAACCGTGATCCGCGTCGAGCCTAATACAGTCATTGCTACAAAAACAGAGGATAAGTTCGGCTATAGCGCTGTTGTTCTTGGTCTTGATGATTTGAAGACCGGCAAAGCAAGCAAAGCTTATGCAGGACAGTTCCCGGAAAATGTTTCACCAAAACGTCACCTCAAAGAGTTCCGTGATTTTGACGGAGAAGTTAAGGTTGGTGATCAGATTGGTGTAGAACTGTTTAATTCAGTTCGTTTTATTGACGTAACCGCAACCTCAAAAGGTAAAGGTTTCCAGGGTGTAATGAAGAGATGGGGCTTCCATGGTGGACGTGCTTCTCACGGTTCCAAATTTCATCGCGAAGCCGGTGGTACCGGATGTTGTACAACTCCCGGACACAGCCTTAAGAACACTAAGATGCCTGGACACATGGGATTTGAGCGCGTTACAGTACAGAACCTCAAGGTTGTAAAAGTTGACCCTGAGTTGAAGGTTTTGATGGTAAAGGGTGCAGTGCCTGGGGTTAAAAACAGCACACTTATCGTTAAGGCTGCTGTTAAGAAATAAGGTCGAGGAATAGTATGGAAAAGAAAGTCTATTCAATCGATGGTAAGGAAATCAGGACAATTGATCTTGACGATAAGATTTTCGGACTCCCAGTCAACGAAGATGTTATCTATTATGCCATCACAAACGAATTAGCAAATAAACGTGTTGGAACAGCATGTACAAAGGATCGTTCCGAAGTTCATGGTTCAAATGCAAAGCCCTACAAGCAGAAGGGTACAGGTAATGCACGCCGTGGTGACAAGAAGTCTCCAATCACAGTAGGTGGTGGTACAATTTTTGGACCGAAGCCACGTGATTACAGCTATGCACTGCCAAAGAAAGAAAAGCGCCTTGCTATGAAATCTATCCTGAGTCTTCAGGCTCAGAACGACAGGCTTACTGTTGTTGAGGATTTCACAATTGAAAGCGGAAAGACAAAGGATTTGGTAAAGATTCTTGCAAATCTGACACAGGGTGAAAAAGCCGCTCAGGTTGCACAGGATACACGTACCGTTATCCTTTTGAAGGATGATGACAAGCTTATCAAACGTGCTGGAAAGAACCTTCATAATGTTCACTTCTTGTCATTCAACCGTCTGCGTGCACATGACCTTTTCTACGCCAGAAAAGTTATTGTGTTGGAAGGTGCTGCAAAGAATCTGTCTGAGTATTATGCTAAACTGGAGGCAAAATAATGAATTACGAAGATATTCTTATTAAGCCGGTTCTTTCAGAGGAAGCTACAAAGCTCCGTGAACAGGACAAGTATGTATTCATTGTTGCTTCAGATGCAACAAAGATTCAGATCAAGGAAGCAGTTCGCAGACTGTTCAACGTAAAGGTTTTGGACTGTACGACAAGCATTGTGCAGGGAAAAATCAAGCGTCTTCGCGGTAGACCTGGTAGAGAAGCCAGCTACAAGAAAGCTATTGTAAAGCTTGCCAAAGACGAGAAAATCAAGGTGTTTGAAGGCATCTAAGCCTTTGAACTGATAATAAGGGGAACCATATGGCTCTTAAAGTATATAAGCCTTATTCAAAAGGTACACGCGGACGTGTAGATTTAGTACGCGACGCAATTACAGCCGATAAACCCGAGAAAAGCCTGACTTCAGGTCGCCTTAGAAAGGCTGGTCGTGGAGCTGGCGGACGTATTTCTGTACGTCACCAGGGTGGCGGTCACAAAAGAAAGTATCGTGTAATCGACTTCAAGCGCGACAAGCACGGTATTCCGGGAACCGTTAAGACAATTGAGTATGATCCATATCGCTCAGCCGACATTGCACTCATTGCATATGCCGACGGAGAAAAGCGCTATATCATCGCTCCAAAGAATCTGGCGGTTGGACAGAAGATTATGTCTGGTGAAAACGCAACACCAACTGTAGGAAACGCTCTGCCGCTTTCTGCAATTCCTGTTGGTTTTACTGTACATAACATTGAGTTGACATTGGGTCGTGGTGGACAGCTTGTTCGCTCTGCAGGTGCCGGTGCTCTGGTTGCTGCAAAAGAGGGTGAGTATGTTACCATTAAGTTGCCATCCGGTGAGTTGCGCCGTGTAAACGGAAAATGCTATGCAACAATCGGTATCGTAGGTAACGAAGACCGCATGAATACATCATTGGGAAAAGCCGGTCGTTCTCGCTGGAGAGGTATACGTCCGACAGTTCGTGGTATGGCCATGAACCCTGTAGATCATCCGCTTGGTGGTGGTGAAGGTGCCGGTAAGGGACATCAGCCTGTTACTCCTTGGGGACAGCCGTGTCGTGGTTATAAGACCCGCAACAAGAGAAAGACTTCAAGTCGTTTCATTGTTAGCCGCCGCAAGAAGTAGGTAGGAGTTAAAAGTGTCTAGATCTGTTAAGAAAGGACCTTTTGTAGACAAATCACTTTACAAGAAGGTCAGTGAAATGAATAAGTCAGCAGCTGCAGATAAGAAAATGATTAAGACTTACTCTCGCTGCTCAACAATTATACCTGAAATGGTTGGAAACACCATCTCTGTGTATAACGGTAAGTCATGGATTCCTGTGTATATTACAGAGAACTTGGTCGGTCACAAGCTGGGTGAGTTTGCTGCAACACGCACATTCAAGGGACATGGCGGTTCAGACAAATCTGCAGGCGCACGCTAAGGTGGTGAATGATGGCAGAAAATAAGAGTTATGTTGCAACAACAAAATTTCTGATTGCTTCTCCTACCAAGGTTCGTCCTGTAGCGAATGTAATCAAAACAAAGTCCTGTTCTGAAGCTATTGCCATTCTTGAGACAATGCCGCAGAAAGGTGCAAGGCTCATCAGCGGAACATTAAAGTCTGCTGTAGCAAATGCATTGTTTGCGAACAAGAATCTGGATGAGGATATGCTCTACATAAAGGAAATTCGCATCGACGAAGGTCCAAGGCTCAAGAGAATCTGGTTCCGTGCTAGGGGCCGTGCTGATCAGCAGCTCAAGCGTATGTGTCATATCACAGTAGTAGTTGACGAAAAGGCGGGTAAATAAAATGGGTCAGAAAGTTAGTCCTATCGGTTTACGTCTTGGAGTAAACAAGACATGGCAGTCTCGTTGGTATGCAGATCCACGTGAATATGCAGACCTCTTCCTGGAAGACATCAAGATCCGCAAGATGGTGAATGATCTTCCTGAATGCAAGAACGCAGACATAGCAGAGATTGAGATCGTTCGTCACCCACAGCGTGTTACTATTGTAATCCATACAGCACGCCCAGGTGTGATTATCGGTCAGAAGGGCGCTACAATCGAAAAGATCAGCGCAGATATTCAGAAGCAGTTGACCAAGAAGGTTCAGATCAAGATCAAGGAGATCAAGAGGGCCGAAATCAACGCTTCTTTGATTGCTCAGAACATAGCACGTCAGCTGTCAGGCCGCGGTTCATACCGCAAAGCTCTCAAGCAGGCCAGCGCAAATGCTATGAAGGGTGGAGCACAGGGTATTAAGATTCGTCTTTCAGGTCGTCTCGGTGGTGCAGAAATGAAGCGCTCAGAGGAACACAAGGAAGGACGCGTACCTCTTCATACTCTTCGTGCAGATATTGACTACGGTTTCTCCGAAGCTCTTACAACTTACGGCAAGATTGGCGTAAAGGTTTGGGTTTACAACGGAATGAACTATGGTCATGAGCAGAATGAAGATGCGGGCGATATCGTAAAGAGACCACGCCGTGAACGCTCCAACAGTGACCGTGGCCGCCGTGATTCTTCTCGTGCTTCAAATGCAGAGGGAGGAAAAGTAGAAAATGCTTAGTCCTAAAAGAGTTGCACACCGCAAAGTACAGCGCGGTCGACCAAAGGGAAACGCTACCCGTGATAACTATATTGACTTTGGTGATGTAGCATTAGTTGCTATGGAACCAGTTTGGCTTAGTGCAAAGCACATTGAGGCAGCCCGTGTTGCCATCAACCGCTGCATTAACCGCCAGGGTCAGTTGTGGACAAGGGTATTCCCTGATAAACCGGTTTCCAAGAAGCCAGCCGATACTCGCATGGGTAAAGGAAAAGGTGCTCCAGAATTCTGGGCAGCAGTAATAAAGCCTGGTATGATCTTGTTTGAAGTCGGTGGTGTAGATAAGAATCTTGCTGCTAAGGCTATGACTTTGGCTGCAAGCAAGCTTCCGATCAAAACTAAAGTGGCATTCCGCCCGACAGTAGACTAATTAAGGAGTAAGATATGGCAAAGAATAAAAAAGATGACAAGAGCTTGTCATATTCCGAATTGGTTACAAAGCGGAATGAACTTAAAAAGCAGTACATGGACCTTCGCTTCCAGATGGTAGTGGGTCATGTAGATAATCCGTTGCAGAAGCGTACAATGCGCCGCGAAATTGCCCGCCTGAATACGCTTATTCATCAGCAGGATCTGGAGAACTTCAGAAAAGCTGCTGCTGAAGCCATTGCGAAATAAGGAGCTGACCCGTGGAAGAGCAGAAGGTTCAGAAAAAGGGCGGTAAGAAGTCTTTCGTTGGAATCGTAACAAGCGACAAAATGGACAAGACCATTGTTGTTTCAATCGATTCAAAGAAGATGGATCGCCTTTACAAGAAATATGTTACACGCACAAAGAAATGTAAGGCACATGATGAGAATAATGAAGCCCATGAGGGTGACACAGTACGCATCGTGGAATGCAGCCCTATCAGCAAAGATAAGTGCTGGCGTCTTGACAAGATTGTTGAGCGTGCTAAATAAGGTATAAGGAGTTAGAACATGATTCAGATGCAGTCAAATCTGGTTGTTGCCGATAACTCCGGAGCCAAAATGGTTCAGTGCATTAAGGTGCTGGGTGGATCCCACCGCCGTTATGCCGGTATTGGTGACGTTGTTGTGGTAGCTGTCAAGGAAGCAATCCCGACATCTACAATTAAGGAAGGTTCAGTACAGAAGGCAGTAATCGTTCGCGTTGCAAAAGAGTACCGCCGCCCTGATGGAACTTATATCCGCTTTGATGATAATGCTTGCGTTATAGTTGATGCAGATAAGAACCCTAAGGGAAAGCGTATATTTGGACCAGTTGCCCGTGAGCTTCGTGATATGGATTATATGAAGATCATTTCACTTGCTCCGGAAGTACTGTAAGGAGTTGTGAATCATATGAATCAGAAAGTAAAGATCCATAAGGATGACAACGTAGAAGTTCTTGCTGGAAAAGACAAGGGAAAGCGCGGATCAGTAGTTCGCGTTTTTGAAAAGAATGGCAAAGTTCGCGTTTTGGTGAGCGGAGTTAACCTTGTAAAGAAGGCAATTAAGAGAAGATCACAGCAGGAAGCTGGCGGCATTGCCGAAATCGAAGCTCCTCTGGATATTTCTAATGTAGGTCTCGTCTGCAAGAAATGCGGACGCCCAGTAAAAGTTGGATATAAACTTGACGGTGACAAAAAAATCAGAGTTTGCCGCAAGTGTGGAGAAACACTGTAATGGAAAATTACGTACCACGGCTTAAGAAAGTCTATAATGAAAAAATCGCCCCAGAACTTTTCAAGGAACTGGGTTACACATCCAAGATGCAGATTCCTGTCATCAAAAAGATAGTTGTAAGCATGGGTGTTGGCGAAGCTCTCACGAATAAGAAACTCCTTGATGCTGCAGTTACAGATCTCTCTCAGATTACCGGTCAGAAGGCTGTTAAGACAAGAGCAAAGAAAAGTATTGCAAACTTCAAGCTTCGTGAAGGAAATGAAGTGGGTGCAATGGTTACGCTCCGGGGAACAATCATGTATGAATTCCTGGATCGTCTCATCAATGTTGCACTTCCTCGTGTTAAGGATTTCCGCGGAATCAAAGCTACCGGTTTTGACGGACACGGAAACTTTTCTCTTGGTATTACAGAACAGATTATCTTCCCGGAAATCGACTTTGATAAAATCGTAAAGATTTCTGGTATGAACGTCAGTATCGTAACAAGCGCGAACACCGATAACGAGGCACGCGTTTTGCTTACCAAGTTTGGAATGCCTTTTAGGAAATAAGGAAGAAAGTTCATGGCTAAGAAATCAATGATTATCAAGGCTGCACGCAAACCAAAGTATGCCACCCGTCAGTATAACAGGTGTCAGTTGTGTGGCCGCCCTCATGGGTATTTGCGCAAATACAAGATTTGTCGTATTTGTTTCCGCAAATTAGCTAGTGAAGGCCTTTTACCAGGCGTCACTAAGTCATCTTGGTAGTGGAGGAGTATAGAAATGGCAGCTTCAGACCCAATAGCAGATATGCTGGCAAAAGTCCAGAATGCGGCAAAAGTCAACCACGAAAAGGTTGATGTTCCGACCTCTAAGATGAAACTGGAGATCGTCAAGATCCTCAAGACAGAAGGATTCATCAAGAACTTCAAGAAAGTTCAGGACGATAACGGACACAGCATTATCCGCATATTCTTGAAATATGACGATGTAAACAAGTCGGTAATCCACGGTATGAAAAAGATTTCAACACCTGGTCGCCGCGTTTACTCTGGATACAAGGATTTACCCCGTGTTTACAACGGATTTGGTACATTAATCGTTTCCACCTCAACAGGTGTGACAACTGGCAAGAAGGCCTCTGAAAAGCAGGTCGGCGGCGAGTTGATTTGTTCTGTATGGTGATAGGAGGATCTTATGGCATCAAAAGTTGGTAAGCTTCCTGTAGCTATCCCTGCAGGTGTAACTGTAACTGTTGGAGACAACCTTGTTACTGTAAAAGGTGCAAAGGGTGAACTCAAGCAGGCAATTAGCAATCTTGTAAAGGTTGAAGTAAAGGGTGCAGAGGTAGTTGTAACTCCTTCTGACGAATCAAAGGCCGCAAGCGCAGCTCATGGTCTTTACCGCAACCTGATTAATAATATGGTGACTGGAGTTTCTTCAGGATTTACCCGCGCACTGCTCATCAACGGTGTTGGTTATCGTGCAGAGGTAAAGGGCAAGGAACTCGTTATGAACCTTGGTTATTCAAACGACTTTATCGCAATCATTCCGGAAGGACTCAAAGTTGAGGCTGACCAGAACGGTAAGATCAGCGTGTCAGGAATTGACAAGCAGAAGGTCGGAGAATTCTGCGCTCAGATTCGTAAGCTCCGTGGACCTGAACCATACAAGGGAAAGGGAATCCGCTACGAGGATGAGGTAATCAGACGTAAGGTCGGAAAGACCGGTGTGAAATAAGGTGGTTTAATATGTTAAGAAAAATGACTGACAAACAGAGAAAACGCCTGCACAGAAAGGTTCACATCCGTAAGCATATTTATGGTACCGCAGAACGTCCACGCGTAACTGTGTTCAAGAGCGGCCGTAACATTTACGTACAGGTTATAAATGATGATGAAAGCAACACAATCGCTTCCATCTCTACACTTGAAAAGGATTTTGCCGGACTTAAGGCAAATGTAGAAAGCGCGACAAAACTTGGTGAGGCACTGGGTGCTCGTCTGAAGGATAAGAATATTACTAAGGTAGTATTCGACCGCAACGGTTATCTGTATCATGGCGTTGTTCAGGCTCTTGCCGACGCTACCCGCAAAGCCGGGATTGAATTCTAGGAGTGGCTATGGAAAACGAACGCCAGAAACGTACAGATAGACGGCCTCAGGATGAATTCGTAGAGAAGCTGGTAAAGCTCAACCGTACTTCAAAAACTGTAAAGGGTGGACGCAGGATGTCTTTCTCTGCTCTTACAGTAGTTGGAGATCAGAAGGGTAGAATCGGTTTCGGATTCGGAAAGGCCAATGATGTGACAGAAGCAATCAGAAAGAGCTTGGATAAGGCTAAGTCAAACCTTATCACATTGCCAATAAAGAACGGAACTATTCCACATGAGATTATCGGCAAGTACAAGAGCTCAGCAGTTCTTCTTAAGCCGGCATGTCCTGGTACCGGTATCATCGCCGGTGGTGCAGTCCGTGCAGTAATGGATGCAGCTGGTGTAACTGATGTTATCTCTAAGTCACAGGGTTCACGTACATCTGTAAATGTTGTACGTGCAACATTCAACGCTGTTACCGGAATGATGAATGCCCGTTCTGTAGCTCAGAACCGTGGCAAGACTCTTAAGGATATGTGGGGCTGATTATGGCAAAGAAATTACGTATTGAATTGGTAAAAAGCACCATTGGACAGAAGCCTGCAAAGGTAGCTACTGTCCGCAGCCTGGGTCTTAAAAAGATTAACTCTAAGGTTGAGCATGAGGACAATCCTGCCGTTCGTGGCATGGTTGCAGCCGTTGCCCACCTTGTAAAATGTGAGGAGATCGACTAATGGCAGATTTTACACTCAATGCCCCAGAGGGCGCAAATAAAGCTCCAAAGAGAGTTGGACGCGGTTCTTCTTCCGGTCTTGGAACAACAGCCGGTAAGGGTAACAAGGGACAGCAGTCACGCTCTGGCGGAAAGACATACGTCGGTTTTGAAGGCGGTCAGATGCCTTTGTATCGCCGTATTGCCCGCCGCGGTTTCAGCAATGAGCCGTTCAAGAGAGAATTTTCTATTTTCAACCTGAAGCAGCTTGAAGAAAAGTATGCTGACGGAGAAACTGTTGATTGTGCTTCTTTGAAAGCAAAGGGCCTTCTTACAAAATCTGGCACCGAAATCAAAGTGTTGGGTGATGGCGAAATCACCAAAAAGCTTACGGTGACTGTAGACAAGGTTTCTGCTTCTGCAAAGGCCAAGATTGAAAAGGCTGGCGGTACTGTTAAAGTAGCTGCAGAAGAAAGCACAAAATAAAAGTTGGAGTGAAAAATGGCAAACAATGCTGTTGTAAATATGTTCAGGGTTAAGGAGCTGCGTTCTAAGCTTTTCTTTACTTTGTTCATTCTCGCTGTGTATCGCTTGGGGTCTGTTTTGACCATACCAGGAATCAATGCTACTTTGCTTGCAAGGTACTTTGAAAATCTTGGCGGTGGCGCTGAAAGCGCGTTTGCCAGTTACATGGATTTCTTTGCGGGTGGTGCATTTGAAAGGTTCTCTGTGTTCATGCTCGGTGTAATGCCGTACATCTCTACACAGATTATCCTTCAGCTCGCCCTTGTGATTTTCCCTGGTCTTAAGCGTATGGCTCAGGAAGAGGGTGGTCAGCAGAGGGTTCAGCGTTGGACTAGGGTCGGTACAATTGTTGTATGTTTGATTCAGTCTTATGTTGTAACTGTTTATGCTGATTCCATCAGCCGGGCCGTTCCAGGTGTTCTGGTGCTTAGCGGCTGGAAATTCAATATGATCGCAATGCTTACGGTAACCGCAGGTTCTATGATTACCGTATGGATTGGAGATCAGATTACTGCACGTGGTATTGGAAACGGTATCTCCATGATCATTATGGCTGGTATCGTTGCCCGCATACCGTCTGCTATCTGGGAATTAGGCGGATCTGTAAAGGCCGGAAAAGTTGACCTTGTGTTTGCTATCCTTGCCTTGATTATGTACTTTGTAATTATCGGATTTGTTGTTTACGAACAGTCTGGTGAGCGCAAGATTCCTGTTCACTATGCAAAACGCGTTGTTGGACGCAAGATGTATGGTGGACAGAGCACATACATTCCGTTTAAGATCAATCCGTCAGGAGTTATCCCGATCATCTTCGCTTCTGCATTCCTGACTTTCCCATTGCAGCTTGCCAACGGTTTGGCCAGTGATTCTGGTTTCGGACGCTGGTTGGGTGCCGTATCAAACGCATTGAATCCTAATGGTTGGCTTTATATTGTAGTCGAAGTTCTGTTAATCATATTCTTTGCATACTTCTACACTCAGGTAACACTGAACCCCACAGAAATTGCCAAGAATATCCGTGAAAACGGTGGTTCTATTCCCGGAATCAGAACAGACAAAACTGAAGAATATTTACAGAAGGTGTTGAACCGTCTGATTCTTCCTGGATCATTGTTTCTGGCTTTTATCGCCGTAATGCCTAAACTCATTCAGAGGGCGTTCAATTTCCCAGAGTCTATCTCAATGCTCATGGGTGGAACATCCCTGTTGATTTTGGTTGGTGTAATTCTGGATACCATGTCTCAGGTTGAAGCCCTGCTTAAGATGCATCATCACGATGGATTTACTAAGAAGGGATTAAAACCAAGAAATTTGTAAAAAATCTTAGCAAATTTCGCGGTTAGGTCTAGATTAAGTATAGGGTTTTGTGGTATATTATCCTACCGTCATATTAACGGCGGTAGGGCATCTGGCTGTAATTCATGGTGACGGTATCGCTTCGAATTGCCTTGGTCAGATAGAGAATATTCGCATGATTCCCAGGGGGACTTTTATGAAAGTACGAACCAGTGTAAAACCGATCTGCGATAAGTGTAAGGTTATCAAGAGAAACGGCATTGTCCGCATTATCTGCGAAAACCCAAAGCACAAGCAGAGACAGGGTTAAGGAGTAACTGATGGCACGTATTGCGGGAGTTGACCTCCCAAACAAGCATGTCAATATTGCGTTGACATATATTTATGGTATTGGCCGTTCAGCAGCAAGCCACATCTGTGAACTTACAAACACAGATCCTAACAGGATGATCAATGATCTTTCTGAGGATGAGCTTGCAAAAATTCGTAAGGCTATTGACGACAACTATAAGACAGAAGGACATCTCCGCTCAGAGATTGGTCTTAACATTAAACGTCTTATCGACATTGGCAGTTATCGTGGACTGCGCCACAGAAAGGGACTTCCTGTACGTGGTCAGCGCACCCGCACCAATTCTCGTACACGCAAGGGTAAGAAGAAGACCGTTGCCAACAAGAAGAAGGCTTAAGCGGAGGTAAGGTAATGGCAGCCGAAAGAAAAAGAAAAGAGAAAAAGAGTGTTTTTGAAGGCAATGTCTACATTCAGGCTACTTTCAACAACACAATCGTAACAATTACAGATCTTAGGGGGAACGCAATTGCTTGGGCTTCTTCCGGTGGTCTGGGATTCCGCGGAGCAAAAAAGTCAACTCCGTTTGCAGCTCAGTCTGTTGCAGAAACAGCAGTTCAGAGAGCGGCTAGTTATGGTTTGCGTGAAGTTCACGTATTCGTTAAGGGACCTGGAATCGGTCGTGAAAACGCCATTCGTGTTCTGGGAACATTGGGACTCAAGGTAAAGTCAATTTCTGATATTACCCCAATTCCACACAACGGATGCCGTCCACGCAAGACACGCCGTATGTAATTTCACGGGAGATACAAGGTGGTTACAGTTCACCTTGCCTTCCTTATATGTGGTGTTTGACCATAGCGGTTACATTTCAAATATGGAATGTAATTTAAGAACGAAAGGGAATGCCGAAAGGTTTTCCCGGAAAAATAAGGAGTTCAGATGGCTCGCAAAAATCTGCTGAAGGGTTTTAAGAAGCCGAAAGGCATTACATTTGAGCATCTAGATACTAATCCAAATTACGGAAAGTTCACAGCTTATCCTTTTGAACATGGATTTGGTACAACGGTTGGAAATACACTTCGTCGTGTGTTGCTTTCTTCTATTCAGGGATATGCAATTTCCTCTGTAAGGATTACTTCATACGATGCAGACGGTGTTCCACATGTTATTTCCAGTGAATTCGAGACGATACCAAATATCTCGGAAGATACATTGGAAATCTTGAATAGCTTAAAACAGATTAGATTGCGTTTGCCGCGGGACGTTGAACAGGATACTATCCTCTATGAATTCAAGGGGCCGGGAACTGTAAAGAGTGACGACCTTGAGAAGACAGGACAGCTTGAGATAATGACCAAGGGAATGGACATCTTCACAATGATGGATGGCGCTCACCTGGAAATTGAAATTCAAGTTGATCTTGGACGCGGATATGTGTCTGCAGAAGAAAATGAACATTACATCGAGATTGTCGGTACAATTCCGATGGACTGTATCTTTACTCCTGTACCAAAGGTAAAATATTCTATTGAACCTTGCCGTGTTGGTCAGCGTAACGATTACGACAAACTTACACTTGAAGTTTGGACAGACGGATCAATTAAACCGGAAGACGCTCTTGCAGAAGCAGCAAAGATTGCCAAAGATTATTTTGCAATTTTTGTGAATTTTAACGAGAATGAGTATTCAGCCGGTGAAGAAATGGATGAAGCAAACTCTTGGATCACAAAGCTGTTGAACCAGAGTGTTGAGGAACTTGAGTTGTCCGTACGCTCATCTAACTGTCTGAAAAATGCAAATATTCACACTATCGGTGAATTAACAAGGAAATCGGAAGACGATATTACTAAGACACGTAACTTTGGTAAGAAGAGTCTTGAGGAAATCAAGGCAAAGCTTGAAGAACGTGGCTTGTCTTTGGGAATGACAGACTTTAGTCACCTGAAGAATGTTAACTTCCATAATAATAAGGACGAGAACGAATGAACCACAAAAATGGATTTAATCCGCTTTCACGTACAACTGCCCATCGCCGTGCAATGTCACGCAATATGGTAACATCTTTGTTCAGATATGAACGCATTACCACAACAAAATCTAAGGCTCTTGAAGTACGTAAGGCCGCAGAAAAACTGATTACTCGTGCAAAAGTTGATACCGTGCACAACAGGCGTATTGCTGGAAAATTTATTGCAGACGAAAAAATACTGAACAAATTGTTCACTGAAATCGGACCTCGCATGAAGGACCGCAACGGTGGTTATACACGCGTGTTAAAGATGGGCTTCCGTCAGGGAGATGCCGCTGATGTTGTTATCTTGGAATTGGTAGATTACAAGTTGCCAGATAGTGATGACACAGAAGCAAAGGACGCAAAAAAGTCCACAAAAAAAGCCAAGGCTGAAAAGGCTGACGCTTAATCAAGGAGTAATCTATGTCTAAAGCACATCGTGGAACTGGAGTACGCAAGGAACCAAATCATGGCCGTGGAGTCTGTGCCATTTGCGGTGCACAGCAGATTAAAGTTCTTTATGAACAGGAAGTCGACGGTAACAAGGTAAAGATTTGCAAATTCTGCAAGGCAAACCTTAAGAACAAAGCACGTGTAGCAGAAAAAGAAGCTAAGAAGAATGCACCTGCTCCTGCAGCAGAACCAGCAGGATCCGAGGTCGCAGCACCTGCTACAGAAGAAGCACAGGCATAAACTAAAGCCTGATGTTTTTAAGCCGCTCTTATTTGACAAGGGCGGCGTTTTTTTTGTGCGGATTTTTGTTTACATGGAGAAGTCTTTTCCAAGATAGATTTCTCGGGCTTTTGGGGATTCAAGGATTTCGTCCCTTGTGCCCTGAATTATGATTTCGCCTGTGGAGATTATGATTGCACGGTCGGTAATCTCAAGTGTGTCGCGTACATTATGGTCGGTGATCAATACTCCGATGCCACGCTTGCTCAATAGGCCGATGATTTGCTTTATGTCAGCAACTGCAATAGGGTCAATTCCCGCAAAGGGTTCGTCAAGCAAAAGGAATTTCGGTTCAATGGCAAGTGAACGTGCTATCTCTGTCCTGCGTCTTTCTCCACCAGAAAGTGTGAATGCAGGCTGTTTCCTGATTCTCTGTATGGAAAACTCATCTATCAATTCTTCAAGATATTCCTTTTTTTGTGTCTTGTTCAAATCGCGTCTTGTCTCAAGTATTGACCAGATGTTTTCTTCAACAGTCAGCTTCTTGAATACGGAAGGTTCCTGAGGCAGATAGGAAATGCCTGCCTGTGCCCTCTTGTACATTGGAAGCTGTGTTATGCGTTTTTCATCAAGAAACACTTCTCCGTCGGTCGGTTTGTAAAAGCCTACAATCATGTAGAAGGTTGTTGTCTTTCCTGAGCCGTTGGGACCTAGAAGGCCAAGGACTTCGCCAGTCTTCATGGAAAATTCAATTCCCTTTACGACTTCTTTTTTTCCGAATGATTTATGCAGTGAAGATATTCTTAGTGAATGAGTTGAAGGTTGATTCTGTCCAAGCGTGCTGAATATGTCATTGGCCATTGTTTTCCTCCGCTGGTTCAGGATTGTTGCTTTCGGTTGTGACACTTCCGCGTACACGTCCGTCCAGGGTTATTTCCTGCGTATCAAGATTAAGGATGATTTCCTGTGCACGGAATGTGTTTTCATTCTGCTTTACCTGAGGGTTTCCCGTGAGAGTAAGTGTCTGATCGTTTTTCCTGTACAGGGCATATGCGGCGGTACAGTGATTTTCCTTTTGTATGAGTGACACGCCAATCTGAAGTACTGCCACCTCTGTATTCTGGTTATAGTCAACAAGGTCTGCGTCTGCCTCAACATTGTTCTGGTGGTCCACAAGGTGAACTCCGTTTTGAAGCCTTGCAACTTTTGCCGTGCGGTCGTAGGTCATGTCCTGGCATGTAAAGTCCATCTGGCTGCTGATTATTTTTCCGCTTATGTTTCCGGATGCCTTTATGTTCCTGAAATCTTTTCCGGATAATTCAATTGAATCTGCGCTTAACTCCATGTCTTCTGTCTTGATGATTGCATTCCCCTGGAGAGTGGTTACGTCACCGGATTTTTTTGTGCTTCCGGTCATGCGGTCTGCACGGAATGTAATGGTTTCTGCAAAAAGGACAAAGGAGAAAAAAAGTGATATTGCAAGGATAAAAAATATGCGCTTCATTCAGCAGGCTCCTGATCATTTGTGATTAGGGTTCCGGAAACACCGGAGCTAAAGGAGAAACTGTTGCTTACACCGCTTGCACTGAATCCTGTGCCAATCAAGGTTAGTCCCTCCCGCTGAATCTCTACTTCCTCATCTTTGCCTGCCGTTAGCTGTTTTGTGTTGCCGTTGTATTTTAAGTTTTGGGCATGTATCTCTACATCATTTGAGGAGTTGTTTATGAGTATGTCGGAAAACATCGTGTAGACGTCTTCCTTTGTGTTTACAGAAAGAAGGCTGCAGCTGCCGGTGGTGTCAAGCTTGTTCTCGTTGTCCCAGGTGGAAAAATTGGGATTCCTTGCGTATGTGCTGCCGTTGTCCTTGTATTGTTCGACCTGTTCTGACTTTAGCTGCATGGACAGGTTTGCATTCTTGTAACGGTTGAATTCGGCATTTGTAAAAACCAATTCCGGCATCTTGTCTTCTATGTTCACGCCTTCTTCATATTTAAGTGAGCAGGAGAATGTAAGGAGGCTTAATGAAAATATGGCAAGACACATGGAAACATTTTTTTTCATTCAATTTCCTCACAGGGAAAATCGCTGGCGGCTGGAGTATGAGGATTTAATACAGAGGAAATCTGAGGCCGTTCTGGAGGTAATATCGTTCTGGAAGTGATGTAGACGATTAGCGAGGCAAGAAGCAAAAAGACTAAAACACCAAGGGCACGAAATCCGTCTCCAGATTCTTTTCCAAAAAGGTGTGCAATCTTTGGGGCAAGGAAATAGCCTAGAATGGCGCTTGCAATGGGAAACAGCAGTGAGAATATTCCCTGTAAGGCCTGGCTTTTTCTGGAGTTTTCTATTAAGACAAGATCCCCTGTTTTTACCTGAAGGTGAAAAGGATTTGCCGTTACAAATGAATTTGACTTGTGCTTGCATTCAGCGGTGCAGGCGGCACATCCCTCCTTTTGAATCGGGCTAACGGAGATTGTATTGTTCTGTGTGGAAATGACGACAGCGGTAATCTTCATGTCTACCTGCCGGATAAATTCTTGAGTTTGGCGTCACATTCCTGGGCACCAAGAGGGTTCCCAAGTTCAATGTAAGTGTCCCTTAAATTGTAAATCGCATCGTAATAGTATGGGTTGATTGTAAGGGCCTGTTCAAATGCCTCGGAAGCAGAACCGTAATCATCCTGGTTAAAATACACCACACCCACCATGTTCCAGAAATGGCTGTTGAATGGATTTACATCGAGTCCCCAAAGTGCATACCTCATTGCATCTGTAAGGTTGCCAAGGGTAAAGGCAAGAGTTGCTGTAGTTTCTATGATTTCCTCGTCCTCGGGATTTATGGCAAGGGCTTTTTCAATTGCGGCCTTTGCTGCCTCCAGGTCTCCTGAATCACGGTATGTAAGTCCAAGATTGTACCACAAAAGATAGTTTTGGTTTTCAAGGGAGATAGCACGTATAAAGCATGCTATGGCTTCCTTGTATTCACCTTTGGCGGCAAGTTCTATGGCCTGATTGTTCAGTTTTTCTGAGCTTTCAATCATATTTTACCCTCCTTTGCAAAATCTGGAGGAATCATTGCGTTAAAAAGATTCTTTATCATGTCGCATGCGTCGCTCTTTCCATAAAGGGATTCAAATTCTAAACATCCCTCATGAATAAAGGATACACCGCGTTCAGCTGCCTGTGATATTGAGCCTGAATCCTGTAAAAGGGAAATGGCTTTTTCCACGCTGGGACTGTCGATTCCGTATATTGAAGCCTGTTCAAAGCAGTCGAATAATGCCTGGCCATGTTCCCTGTTTTTTTCAAGGAACAAAAGGACTGGAAGGGATTTTTTGCCTTCTACTATGTCGTCACCACGCTTTTTGCCCGGGTTTCCGCTTGTAAGGTTGATGCAGTCGTCTATAATCTGAAATCCAGCTCCGATTTTTGCGGCGGTTTTTCCTGCACTTGTAACTTTGCCGTCATCTGCCCCGGATATAAGGGTTCCGGTTTTTGCGGCAAGAGAAGAAAGGGTTCCCGTCTTGTATTTTACCATTGCAAGATATTCGTCTGTGGAAGGACATAGTTCAGCTGTCCTGTGCCACTTGATGTCCAGTGCCTGCCCAAGGTGAAGCCTGCGTACTTCCTCTGTAAAAAGTGAATAGAGCCTGAGTTTTGTGGCATCGTCAGAATCAAGGCTGTTTATGCATGTGGAAGAAAGGAAATAGAGCCATGAGCCTGCGTTCAATGCGGTGTCAAGTCCATAGGTGATGTAGGCTGCCGGCTGACCCCTCCGTTCCTCCGAAGAATCCTCTATGTCGTCGTGAATCAAACTTGCCGTGTGTATGCATTCAACCAATGGACAAAGGTGGTATGCGTTTTCTATTATCTTTTCTTTAAGCGGATTGTCTTTTGAGGATGCCATTGCACAGAATACAAGAAGCAGGGGCCTCCATCTTTTTCCCCCCAGCTCAACAAGGGAACGGGTGGGTCCGGTAAGTGTATCCGTCTGGTCAATGGAAAACGGCTCTTCAACTGATCCAAAAGCGGAAGAAGCCCACTTTAAGTCAGGAGCCTTGGGGAGAATCGAGTTTATTTCCTTTTCGCATCTAGCCAGATATTCGTTAAAATCCATACAATTATATTATACTCCCTTTTTGGCGTTTATGGAAGTTCCTGCGGTATTAAATAACTGTTATGGGTTTTAAAATAACGCACATCTTGCAGAAAATTCGTGATATCAGTATAATAGGGTAAAATTTTCATATATTTTCGAGGTGTTATTATGGTATTGTTTGGAGGAATCCTTTCAATTAAAGCCGTAACTTTTCTGACATTCTGCGTATTTCTTATCGCGGGATTAGGTTATCTGCTTGGAAGAATTACAATCAAAGGTGTTTCACTGGGAACAGCAGGTGTTTTTATCGTAGCCCTTCTTTTTGGCGCTTTCTTTTATGGAATGGACAAGGATGGAAATGTCATCGGCGGTCTTGCCAAACAGCTTATGGCGGGCAATACGTCTTACATTACAAATGCCCTCAAGATTGTAGAAAATCTTGGCTTGATTTTGTTCGTAACTGCGGTCGGTTTTATTGCCGGACCCAGCTTCTTCGGCGACTTGAGGAAGAACTTCACGTCTTACATCGCGCTTGGACTTTTGATCATAGTAATCGGCGGTCTTGCCTGTGCGGGCTGCATCGTATTTGACATCAAGGTATTCGGAAGACCCCAGGAAGAAGTCGGTGCCATGCTGGTAGGTCTTCTGTCTGGATCCCTTACATCAACACCGGCCTTCTCCGCTGCAAAGGCGACTGTCGAGAGTTCAGCAAACTTTACAGCCCAGCAGCTAGAGGACATTGTAGCCGTAGGACACGGAATCGCCTATCTCTTTGGTGTAATCGGCGTCGTTCTTTTCGTTCAGCTTGTGCCCAAATTCGGAAAGGCGGATATGGAAAAGGAAAGGGCAAAGCTTTCCGCCGCAAATCCAGCTGTTGCGTCAAAACTTACCGGCAAGGAACTGGAGCTTGATCCTCTTGGCTTCTGCGCCTTCTCTGTGGTTGCAGTACTCGGAATCTTCTTTGGTTCATTCAAGTTTGGAAACTTCTCCCTTACGACAACTGGCGGCTGCCTCATCCTTGCTTTAGTTGCGGGACATTTTTCCAAAATCGGAAAGGTTGCCATCATGCCGAAGGAAGCTACACTCAAAGTCTTCCGTGAGCTGGGACTCATGCTCTTTTTGATTGGTGCTGGTGTTGCCGGTGGTGCAAGCTTCGTCAAGTATTTTGAATGGGTATACTTCATCTACGGAATTATCATGACACTGCTTCCGATGATCATCGGTTACATCTTTGCAAAGTACGTGCTCAAGCTCAACCTCCTGAACAACCTTGGTTCAATCTGCGGAGGCATGACATCAACTCCAGCCCTTGGAACCCTCATTTCAACAGCAGGAACGGAAAAGGTTGCCGGAGCCTATGCTTCTACATATCCGATTGCTCTTGTTGCGGTTGTAATCGTGTCTCAGGTTCTGATAAACATCTTCAGGTAATTTGTAAGAAATTGATGATTGTCATGCTGGACTTGATCCAGCATTTTGACATGCAATCTATAGATTCCGGATCAGGTCCGGAATGACGGCTGGGTCATGCTGAACTTGATTCGATGTCACAGCCGTACTTGATTCGATGTCATTGCCGTGCTCGACATGGCAATCTTACGGTTACACAAAGGTCAACGGGGGATTGCCGGATCAAGTCCGGCAATGACGCTGACAGCCCGGAATGACAGATAAGTTAAGTCCGGAATGACATGAAAACTTAACGGGCACTCCCTTGCACTTTTGGGGGTGCCTTTTTTTTACCAGGTTACACCCATTCCTGCCTTAAAGGAGTGGACGTATTTGATGTCGTCTGGGGAAAATGAGCCTCTGTCCTGGGTTTCGGTGATGTAGTATTTTGCGGTAAAGTCATAACCAAAAGTAAGCATTCCTTTTCCGAATATAAAATCAAATCCCAGTCCTGCCGATCCGCACACGCGATTGTCTGTCTGATAGTATGCCTGGAATTCAAGTACGGGCCTTATGCATTTTGCGAGTGTAAAGTTAAATCCGCCGGTAAGTCCCATGGTGTATGATTTGTCCGCGCCGTTGTTGTAGTCATAGCCCAAGATAAGGCCTGCGTGACCGTATTTTCCGATTCCAAGAACTGCATTCAAGCCGAGGGTTTCAAGTCCGATGTTTTGTATCTGGAAGTCACTGAAATCCTGGTTTGTAAAGATTGTGTTTGCACTTGCAAAGACTGCGTTGCGCTTTTTGTTTTTGTCCGTGTTGTTGGATACCGTGCTTGCCTGTGTCCTTCTTTTTTCTTCTGCACGTTCAACTTCAAGTATGTCGTCGGCCCTGCTGTTGTCCGCATCCTTTTCCTGTTTTGTGCGGATTTCTATCTGAGGGTAAACGGTAAAAACCTCCGGGCTTAAGTCAAGCTTGTCGTAGGTGGCAAGAATCTTGTTTGAGTCGCTGTGGTATATTGTGAGTGTCTGAGGAATAAAACGGTATTCGCTGGCCTTTTTCCACGGGATGACCTTGTATGTGAGTTTTGCATATAAAAGGGGGATCGTCTGCCTGAAGGCGCTGTCGTAAAAATCAATTGCATGGTTGTAGAATTCAATCTGCTCAACGCTTTCCAGTGTCTTTGGGGTGTAGTCCTTTCCTGTAAGCTGATAGAAGCTTATGTCTATGTCCATGTTGAACAGGTCGGTGTGGTCAAGTATTGTGCTGTAGAAGGTGAGCGTCCATGCGTTTTTCTTGAGCTTGTAGGTAGACCCGCGGATAATGAGTGCAGAGTCCAGGGAAGATGTTGTGAAAGTTGAGTTTTTAAGGTCTTCATAGGCGTCCTGCAATTCTGCCTTGAGGAATTCCGTGCTTTCTCCAGTTTCATCCTCCATCTGGACAAGTGCTATTGTTTCCTTGAGCTGTTCTATGAACTGAATCTTATTCTTGGGGGCTTCGTCATCAACGGTGTTGTTCAGGTTTACCTTTGCGGCGTTCTGGTAAAACTCTTCTATCTCTGAGTCAATGAGCTTGTTTTGCGTCGGACTCCTCTTCTGCCTGATTTTTTCTTCTTCTTCTGCGTTGCGTTCATCTAGCTTTTTGATCTCGGCGGCCTGCTGCTGGATGATTGCGGCATAATATTCTTCGTCCTTGTCCCTTGCGAAAAGGGGAAAGAGGGTGAGGCCTGTTAAAATCAACAAAAGAGTTTTCCTGTAAAACACAAAATGCTCCTGTATGATTATATTATAAACCATTATCAAACTTGGTCAATAAGGTGGGGTGGGGAAAAATATATTAAATGAGTGAGGACTAAGATTTTGTTTGTATCATCTTATTGCTGGAACTCAGCACACGAATTTCTGATGTGAATAGCGGACGTTCGACTGCTGGACGTTTGCATAACGCAGGGTTGTGTCTATCTTTGTATGTCCTAGAAGTACCTGTACCTGTTCTATCGGCATCCCCTTGTCTATGGCTCTTGTTGCCATCGTGCGGCGGAACCTGTGGGGATGAACTTTTTCTATTTCAGATTTCTTGCCGATAAGTCGAATTACTTTTTCCACGGAATTGACTGTGAGCCTTTTATATGTTCCGCTATTCCCATTTTTTCTGGATGTTATGAACAAGGCGTCATTATCGTCCTTTCTTGTCTTAAGATAGTTTTCAAGTTCTATCTTTGTCTTGACATCAAAATATGTTTCCCGCTGTTTTGCTCCTTTTCCGAATACAATACAGCTCCGAGAATTAAGGTCGATGGAAGAACGGTTGAGTCCTATAAGTTCGCTTACCCTTATACCTGAAGAAAGCAGCATGTCTATGATGGCAATGTTCCTTTTGTCCTGTGAGGCAGACTTCCTGATAACTTCGATCTGTTCATCACTAAGGGCCGGTTTGATTACTGTAGGAGTCTTTATCTTGTGGATTCTCCTCATAGGACTTTTGATGATGAAGTTTTCTTCCTCAAGCCAGTTGTAGAAACTTGATAGGATTCTCCTTACGTTGTCCAATGTAAGATTGGAGCAGTTGTTTATCTTCTGATAGTTTAAAAGATATTCTCTAATGGAATTTGTGTCAGTTGTACAAATGTTGCATTTAATCTTGTTTTTAAAGAAATAAAGTGTTGTGCTATAGTATTGTTCTGTACGTTTTGAGCAACCTTCAATTCTTTTTGCACTTAGGAATTGTTGTATGACGTCATCATTTTCTTTTGTCGGATCGTATGCATGTTTTTCTTTCCCTAATATTTCGGAGAGAACGACTTCAAGTTTTTTCATCTGTTCCGGCAGTAAAGAATCCTGCATCCTTGCCTTGATTTTAAAAGCAACCTCTGAGTCCATAATCCGCCTCCCTAAAATAATATGTCTAAATTTTTTATCGGCAGACACGTGATGTTTTAGAATTTGTTGTTTAAAAAACTATGATTTCACATGTGTTTTTTACACCCTCAAACTCCCACAAACTTCCATTTATTGGTGTTGGAGGGGGAATTTGGCGGAGTGCTGAGGACGCTAGATGTGGGGGATAATTACTATTTCGCTGGAATACTGAACAAATTTATTCGTACACATCTAGACAAATAGTATATCTATAAATAAAAATCTTTCCATCCCTTTCTTTTAGCCAAAACTGCTCATATGTATTAAGGTTTTCATATTTCACTTTATAATTCAAACAAAAAAGATCTGGAACAGGTACATCATAGATGTTTTCAACTGATTCGGATGTTAGGATTTGTTTTTGAAAATTACTCAGCAAAGAAAGAAACTTGTCTACACTCTCTATTTCTTTTGCATCAAATACTTCACTTACCATCATTTGTTCAGTCCTAACAGTATCATCTTCATTGTAATATGTGATAAGTATTCGTACACAGGATCTATTACTATATAGATATTTTCTTATTTTTTCAAAAGAATCGTTTTTGTTCCCAACGTAGAAGCTTTCGACAAATTCTTCATAATTGGTAAAATCTATGGGATGTTTAGAAAATGAGCACAAAACAAATATCGAAAACAATATTGTGCTGAAAATCAAAGTTTTCCTAGTTTTTAATTTCAATCCATTCTCCTTTTCTTTCGCTAATTTTTTCATAGTGTTTTTTCCATGCCGCTTTTATTTGTTTTTTATTTGCCTTTGGGTTTTTTGTTTTATAATCTTCCATCCAAAGCTTTTTGTATTCTTCAAAAACAGCTGCAGTATAATCATTGCAATCATTCGTAAAGACTTTGTATTTAGCGCCAGCATTTGTTTTACTATCTTTTTCTTGACTTAAACCTTTAGTATTTCCACCACCAAAAGTTTCCATTTTATTCACGTTTGCAACGGCTTTTTTAGTTAACTCGTCATCCATCTCTGTATAAATAATTTTATAATTACGTTCTTTATTATCGATATCTGTTGTTGTTATTCCTGAATTTTCACCAGAGTATTGGGAAACGGATTTAGTAGATGTTAAATCTTCATAATCGACAAGGCCGTGTAAAAACCAACCAAAATACTTTCCAAAAAAGTTGGCAGCATTATAATACCATTTTGTCCCTTTATTAATTGGCCTCTGTAAAATTGAAGCCCTTCCATCCGGATCTATATAGCGTACAGGATTGTTTCCCGCGTAGTGGTACAAACCGGCATTGTCTGTGACTTGGATGCTTGAATGTTTGTGATCTAGATAGTTTGCAATTGCAATCCAGTTTTTTTGTTGAGTGATTTTTGGATGACTTTGACAAGAATAAACTTTCATTACAGAAAACAGTGTAAAACACACTTTAAAAAAATGCAAGAATTTTTTCTAAATTTTTTACAGAAAAAAATTTAGAAAACAAAAAAAATTACTTGACAATTTTAATTTTATGCGTAATCATAATGTCAGAGAGTTTAAAAAAAAGTGTTTCGCAGCATCGTTTGATTTTATACCTGCATCATAAGTTCTTCTCAATCCTGCACCTGAGTCTGGAATTTTATTCCCGAAACCTTACGCGGAGACATCAGTGAAAAACCTCAGGCCTGCCATTGCAGGTGCCGTCATCATTTTCTTTTTCTCATTCGGCCTTGTCCATGCAGAGGATGCAAGCGGCTCCATTTCCGTCACAAGGACCGGAGACAGGTTTACGTGCAGCATACAGAAGGCATCATTTTCCAGTGTAATCGACACCCTCTTCAGGAAAGGCGGCAGGGAGTACGCACTGTTATCCAAACCAAACATCACCCTCGAAAACATTACTTACTCGGACAGGGAATTCGACGCACTGCTTTCCCTCATACTCATGCAGTGCAGCTGCGACTATACGCTGAGCGGAAACGTATACTACATCTACGAGGTCCAAAAGAAGGACGCGATGAAGGGACTCAAGGAAACGAGAATCATCCGTCTGGTGAACATAAGCCTGGACGCACTGGTTACCCTCATCCCGACAGAGCTGAACTCATCTGCATTCATGAAGCAGGACAAGGCAGGAAACGCAGTCATACTCACCGGAAGCCCGGCTGAGATAAACCCGATAGAGGCGTTCATCAGGCAGGTTGACGTGCCGGAGGCAGGCGGCAGGAACAGGAGCGTGAGGCTCAAGTACATAAGGAGCGACGAACTCATGAAGAACCTTCCGCCGTCGGTCACAAGGTCAAACATA